>QHUK01000018.1 GCA_003222085.1 Gemmatimonadota bacterium | reverse complement strand
TCCCGACCGCCCTATGACGATTCCGACGGTCGCCCGGCGCGGCGAGCCACTTCCGGGATTCATGCTCCCGGCCATCGACGGCTCCTCCGTTTCATTGGAGAGCTATCGCGGGCGGACCAATCTGGTTGTCGTCTTCACTGGTGACCAAATGGACGAGAGCCCCGTCGCTGTGCTGCTGGAGGAACTTGTAGTGCGGAGGGAGGAGTTCGCCCTAGAAGCAGCGCAGGTGCTCGTGGCAGTCACATCGCAGCCCGCCGCAGTTCCCCAGCGCGGCCGGTGGACGTTTCCGGTGTTGGTGGACGACGGTGCGCACATCCATCGCAACGTGGGCGCGACTGACGCTGCGGGAAGACCTGCACCCGCCGTGTTCGTTACCGATCGGTTCCGCGAGATCTTCGCCGCCTACCTGCCAGGGCACGGCGCGGCACTGCCCGGCGCGAAAGAGATTTTGGACTGGCTCGTGTTCATCAACATCCAGTGTCCCGAATGCGGCGTGCCTGAGTGGCCGAGGTAGTTGAAAGGAGCATCCTATGATCAAGCTCAAACGTGCATATCAACCCGCCAACGGTCACGATGGCGCGCGGTTCCTAGTGGAGCGATTGTGGCCGCGGGGCGTCAGGAAGACGCGTCTAAAACTCGATGGGTGGCTCAAGGACGTCGCGCCGAGCGCGGACCTGCGGAAGTGGTTCAGCCACGACCCGAAGAAGTGGCCGGAGTTCCGGCGGCGGTACTTCGCCGAACTGCGCGCGCATCGCGCGGCCTGGCAGCCGCTCCTCGCGGCGGCCCGGCGCGGGCGGGTCACCTTCGTCTACGCCGCGCACGACGTTGCGCGCAACGGCGCCGTCGCGCTGAAGGCGTTCCTGGATCGGCGGTTGTGAGCCTGCGGTGGGGATCGCACTCTCCAAGGCCCCCTCGCCGACCTGAGCGAATGCACGCTGATGGTGCAGGAAATGGGGAAGCCACAAATAGGAAGCCGCAAAGGATGGGGTTGACGGTTTCCACGACACGAACAATTGGAGTCAGTCATGCTAGTACGACTTGGTCATTCGAAGGATGTCGTCGCCGGGCAGATGCGTGTTTTCGACGTCGCGGGAACCAAGGTGAACGTGGCGAGTGTAGACGGACATCTGTACGCCTTCGATGACACCTGTACCCACATGGGGTGCTCCCTTGGGAAGGGCACGCTGGACGACACGACGGTGACGTGCAGCTGCCACGGCAGCCAGTTTGACGTGACCTCCGGTGCTGTGCTCCGCGGGCCAGCCAAACAGCCCGTGCGTACCCACTTGGTGCAAGTCGACGGAGGGAATCTGCTTGTCGAGGCCTGAGGCAGGGTCCGCGGCTGCGACCGGGGCGCGATTCAGGAAGTGACAGTGACCATCGTTCAGCGGGATCTTGAAGGCCTGCGTGACGTTGAGTTCGAGAGGACAATCCGAGGCGACCCCTCATGAAGAGAACATTCAAGGTCGGCGATCACGTGACCTGGAACTCGGAGGCGGGACACGTCACGGGGACGATCATCAAGGTGCACACCACAGATGTTGAGTACAAAGGGTACATCCACCACGCGAGCAAGGATGAGCCACAGTATGAAATCCAGAGCGACAAGACCGACCACATCGCCATGCATAAGGGTGCGGCGTTGAAAAGGGCAAAATGATCGTGAGCTCGCCGACCGCACCATCGCGGGGCCATGCTAGTGTCTATCCCAGCCTTGACGCGTTGCTGGCGGCGGTGCGTGGCTGCCGGGCGTGCGAGGCTCATCTCCCGCTCGGCCCGCGGCCGGTGCTGCGTGCGGGCGCAACGGCCCGCATCCTGGTCGTGGGACAGGCGCCCGGGGTGCGCGTGCACCAAACCGGCGTTCCGTGGGACGACCCGAGCGGGGAACGCCTGCGTGAGTGGATGGGCGTGGACCGGCACGTCTTTTATGACGAATCGCGTATCGCGATCATTCCCATGGGATACTGCTATCCAGGGCGGGGCAACGGCGGTGATAAGC
This sequence comes from Gemmatimonadota bacterium, assembly GCA_003222085.1. Classification (GTDB taxonomy): domain Bacteria; phylum Gemmatimonadota; class Gemmatimonadetes; order Gemmatimonadales; family GWC2-71-9; genus AG41. The sequence goes on along the minus strand of QHUK01000018.1, from coordinate 108,014 downwards.
CGCCGCGCCGTGAATGTGCGACGCTATGGCTCGACCAACTGCTGGCCAGACTGCCCCGAATTGAACTGAAACTACTCATCGGGCATTATGCCCAGCGTCACTTTCTCGGCAGCCGCCGCAAGCCGTCACTGACCGCGACAGTCAGAGCTTGGCCGACGTACGCTCCGGACTACCTGCCGCTGCCTCACCCATCACCGCGCAATCAGCCGTGGTTCAAGCATCATCCCTGGTTCGAGCGGCAACTCGTCCCGGTGTTGCGCACACGAATTCACGCGCTGGTTGAGCGCTGAACCAGAGTGGACTGGAATGGCGGCGACCGTGGATTCCGAGCTCGTTGTCCTGACTGTGGGCCACTCGACACGGCCACTGGGTGAGTTCATTGCGTTGTTAAAGGCCCACTCGGTGGGCTCGGCTCATTGACGTGCGCACCGTGCCACGCTCTCGCCACAACCCGCAGTTCAACCGCGATACTCTGGCGACCGCGCTCGTGGCCACTGGCATCGGCTATGAACACCTTGCGGGCCTGGGAGGATTCCGCCGCACACATCCGGGGTCCGCGAATACGGGATGGCGCAATGTTTCCTTCCGCGGGTACGCCGACTACATGCAGACCTCCGAGTTCGCGGATAACCTAGCGGGGCTCGTCGCACGGGCCACACGCGAGCGGATTGTGCTGATGTGCGCCGAGGCCCTGCCATGGCGCTGCCATCGCTCACTGATCGCCGACGCGTTGCTGGTGCACGGTCTGCGCGCCGAGGAAATCGTCAGCGCAACGCGTCGCCAGGTACACGCGCTGACCCCCTTCGCCAGGGTCAGCGGCCTGCTAATCACGTATCCGCCGGAAGCGTCGCCGTCTCGAGCGGGCATCTCGATGCTCAAGACCTAGTGGAGCCTACGGAGGCCCCGGCACGCCTCCGACTGATGGGTATTGACGCTGATGGTACGAACGCACGCTTGGCCCCGCCGCCTGCAACTATGCACTTAGTCCTGACACGCCGTACCACGCGGCGCTAGTGTACGTCTCGAGACTAAGCCCCCTGGTCCCACGTGATGGATGTTGACGTTGATGGTACGAACGAGCCATTGGCCCGCGTCGCGCACCGCGCCACCATTCGTCTAATCAATTGACACGCCAGACCTGTCGCAAGTAAAAGGCCGCGACCGGAGCGTGCGAGAGAGTAACGCTCAACCTTCAACGGAGGTGGGTATGACGCATTGGACTCGATGCTCCGCGATTGCGGTGGTCGCGTCGCTGATCGCGGTACCGCTGTGTGCGCAGTCGCACACCGTCGTGACGAACGACATGTTGCGCAACGCTGCGGGGAGCGGCAACTGGCTGATGTATGGCGGCAACTATTGGAACAACCGGTTCTCTCCCCTCAAGCAGATCAACACGACCAACGTGACGCGCCTTGTTCCGCGGGCGATCTACACGCATGGTTCGAGCACACTCGGCAGTTTCGAGACCACCCCGGTTGTCGTCAACGGCATCATGTACATCACATCGCCTGTGAAGCCCAACAACATCGTGCGGGCGTTCGATCTGCGGTCGCAGAAGATGCTGTGGGAACACGTGCACAAGACCGGACCGGTCAGCACCGCATGCTGCGGCTACAACAACCGCGGCGTGGCGGTGGCGAACGGCATGGTCTATGTCGCGACGCTGGACGGCCAAATGATCGCGCTCGATCAACAGACCGGCGAGGAGAAGTGGGCCGTGCAGGTCGGTGACCCCGCGGCCGGTTACACCTTCACCATGGCTCCGCTCGCGATTGGCGACAAAGTCATCGCCGGGACGTCTGGGGGAGAGTACGGAATTCGCGGCTGGGTGAAGGCCTTCAACGGCGCGACGGGCGCGCTCGCTTGGACGTGGTATTCAATCCCCTCGCCGGAGGATGGCGGCTGGTGGGGCACGTGGGCCAAGACCACGCCGGAGGGTAACGACCTCCATCGGGACATCGCGAAGGAGAAAACCGACTCGGCCAAGTACGCTGACGCCTGGCAGAATGGCGGCGGCGGCGTGTGGATGACGCCGGCCTATGACGACGCTACGAAGACGCTGTACGTCGCGGTTGGCAACCCATCGCCCGACCTAGACGGCTCGGTCCGCCCGGGTGACAACCGCTGGACCGATGGCATCGTGGCCATCGACGTGAACACCGGCAAGTTCAAGTGGGGCTATCAGACCGTGCCGCACGACGTGTGGGACTTGGACGCTGTGAGCCCCCCCGTGATCGTCATGGTCGGCGGCAAGAAGGCCGTGGTCCACGCCGGCAAGACGGGCTGGGTCTACGTCCTCGACGCAGCGACCGGGAAGCTGATCCGGAAGTCGGACGCGTTCGTCCCGCAGCAAAACATGTTCGCGCTCCCGACTCCCGAGGGGACGTTCATGCTCCCGGGCGCTAACGGTGGCTCGGAGTGGTCCCCGATCGCCGTGAACCCGGGCCTCGCCTACGCGTATACGGTCGGCCTGCATCAGCCGATGCACTACAAGACCCACTATGCGCCGTGGGAGAGGGGTCGGGTGTGGCTGGGCTCCGCCTTCTTGCGAATCCCGGACGACAAGGGCGACTTCTCTGGCGAATACGGTAACGTCAACGCGATTGACCTGAAGACCGGGAAGATCGCCTGGTCGGTGAAGACCGAGCAGCCAATGATGGGCGGTGCGACTGCCACGGCGGGTGGGCTGGTGTTCACCGGCGAGGGCAACGGCTGGTTCAAGGCCTACGACGCAAAGACCGGGGCGGTCCTGTGGAAGTTCAACTGTGGCGCGGGCGCGAACGCCGCACCCTCAGTGTTCGAGGTTGACGGCGAGCAGTTCATCGCCGTGGCCGCGGGCGGGAACTTCCAGCTGAGCTTCCCACTGGGCAACACGGTCTTCGTCTTCGGGCTGCCGAAGACGGGGAGGTAACATTCACCCGTCCGGCCGCGCAGTCGTGATCTATACACGAAGTTTCGTTACTGCGGTTGCGGCGGTGAAACCTGATGCGACCTTGCGTGCTCGCGCGCGAGGTCGCATAGGTTCTTTTGTGCGACAGGAGTCTATGCTCGCACCTGAAGGAAGGCCGTCATGAACGCTTGGCTCGTATTCGCCGCGTTCGCTGTCGTCGCTGGCATTTGGACGGTCGCCTGGATCTGGATCGTCACTCATGCCCGTTCGCCTGTGCCCACCAAGGCCGGGGAAGAGTTCGACCTTGCAGGCGCGCGGCGGATCTTGCTTCCGCTGCTCTGCACCGTCGCCTTCGTGCTGTTTGTGACCTCGCTCCCCCGACTTCCCTACGTGCACGCCCGCGTGCGCCGGCTCGGCGCACCGGTGGCGCACGTCGCGGTCACCGGCCTCCAGTGGACATGGCAGCTCGACCGCGACACGCTCCCCGCCGGCGTTCCCGTCGAGTTCGCCGTGACGTCGCGCGATGTGAACCACGGCTTCGCGATCTACGACTCCGTGGGGCGGCTGCTCACCCAGGTGCAGGCGATGCCCAACTACACCAACCGACTCGTCTACAGGTTTCCCGCGCCGGGGAGCTATGTGATCCGCTGTCTCGAGTACTGCGGGATCGCGCACCACGTGATGCAGACGACGCTCGTGGTCACGGGCGCCGCGGGAGCCCACCCATGAGCGCCGCTCCCGTGCCAGAGGGCGTGCGCGACGGGGGAGCGCTCCGAGCCGCTCTCGCCTACCTTGTCACTGGCTTCGCGACGTTCCTGCTCATGGGCCTGCTCGGGCTCCACATGCGGCTCGATCAGGGCGGCCTCATGACGGTGTCGCCAACCTGGTTCTACCGAATCATGACGCTGCACGGGAGTGGCATGGTGGCGGGCACGATGCTCGCCACCATGGGCGGGCTCGCTGCCGCCGTGGAGCGGACCGTGCGCCTCAGCGCTCGAGCGCTGTGGACCGCGTTCCTCGTCTACATGCTCGGGATGGGGTTCATCGTCTTGGCCACGACCTTGGGCGGGTTCGCGGCGGGGTGGACCGTGTTGTATCCGCTCCCCGCGCTCGGGCGCGTATGGACGCTCTGGGCGGCAGTCGCGGCCTTCGTGGGGTACCTCTTTGTCACCCTCGGATTCACCTTCTACTGTTTCCACATCGCCTGGCAGATCGCGGTAGAGCGACATGGCCTCGGTAACGCCTTGGGGTGGTCGCTCTGGCGGAAGACAGAGCCGAGCGACCCCCGCCGACCCCGCTCCGCCGTCGAGATCATCGCTACGGTGGTGACGCTACAAGGTGTCTTCACGGGCCTCGTCGGCGCGGCGTACGTCGTGCCAGTACTCCTGAAGGACGCGGGACTCGTCGCCGCGCTCGATCCCCTACTAGAGAAGAACCTCGCCTACTTGTTCGGCCACCAGCTCGCGAATCTGAACATCTACTTCGCTGCCGCTTTCGTGTACGCGCTCGTGGCGGAGCACACCGGTCGCCCGTGGCCAGCCAGCCGCCATGTGGCCGTCGCATGGAACCTCGTGCTGCTGCTCGTGCTGCTCCCCTGGCCGCACCATCTCTACCAGGACTTCGCTCAGCCGGCGTTCATGCCGATTGCCGCCGAAGCTGTATCGTTCCTCGTCGGGATCCCCTCCTTCCTCGTCACGATCTTCGGCGCGCTTGGGCGGATCCACCGGTCCGGCATGCGGTGGTCGGTTCCGATGATCCTCGTCGCGCTGGGCCTATGGGGGTGGGTGACGGGTGGGCTCGGCGCCGTTCTGGACTCTGTGATCCAGGTAAACCAGGTCACGCACAACACGCTGTGGGTGCCGGCGCACTTCCACACCTACTACCTGCTCGGCGCTGCGGCCTTCACGTGGGCGTATCTGTACGACCTAGTGACCCGGCTTGCCGGGGTGCCGGAGGATCGCGCGAGTCGGGTGGCAGCGTGGCTCTACGGCGTGGGTGGGGCTGGGTTCGTCCTGATGTTCTTCCTCTCCGGAGCGGCTGGCGTTCCCCGCCGCTATGCGGCCCACCTCCCCCAGTGGCAGCCGTTCGCGCGGATCGCGGTGCCCTTCGTGGTGCTGCTCTCTCTCGCCCTGGCGTGGCTCGCCGTGGACGTCGTCACGCGTCTGCGCCCGGCATGGGTGGGCGCGGGCACTGGTACACGGAACTAGCGGCAGTCCCGTGGGCGCTCGCATCGCGGCCATCCCTGACGCGCAAGTCTCTCTACCGGCCCGTGGGACGCTGGTGGGCGGCATCGTGGTCCTGGCGCTCGCGATCTCGCCTCCGCTCGACCGGATCGCCGACCGATCGCTCACCGCCCACATGGCCCAGCATCTCCTGCTGACTCTTGTCGCAGCGCCGTTGCTCGTGGTGGCGACCGGCGCATGGCCGCGGCTATGGGTCACTCTCCGCACTCGGGTCTCCGGGCGCGGGGGCGAAGCCCTCGGGCGTGTTCTCACGCACCCACTTGTCGCCTTGGTGATTTCAGCCGGGGTACTCTGGGCCTGGCACGCCCCGCGCGCGTACGACGCGGCGCTCGCCGACAACGGCGTGCACGCCGCCGAGCACGTTTCGTTCGTCGTCGCATATGGGCTTTACTGGTGGCCGCTGCTCGGGCCTGGCCGGGCCGAGCGGTCGAACGCATTTCGGGCCTTCTACCTCCTTGCAGGAACTGCGACGGGCGGATTGCTCGGGGCGTTGCTCACCTTCGCGCCGGGCGCGTGGTACTCTCATTACAACGCCACGACCGGCGCCGCGGGCCTATCACCCCTTGCCGACCAGCATCTCGCGGGAGTGGTCATGTGGCTCATCGGAGCGGTACCGTTCGCGCTTATTGGGGTGGTCGTGCTGCGAGACGAGGGCTAGTGGCGAGGCGGCGGGTTTTCTCCGGTATCCAGCCGACAGGGAAGCTCCATCTGGGCAACTACATCGGCGCGATCAGCCTCTGGGTCGCGACGCAAGCGGACCACGAGGCGATCTTTTGCATCGCCGACCTCCACGCTTTGACAATTCCCGAGGCTGCGCGGGCTGCTCACCTCCGGGCCAAGGTGCGCGAGACGGCGGCCGTTCTCGTCGCCTGCGGGATCGATCCGGCTCGCGCGATTCTTTTCGTGCAGTCGCATGTCCCTGCGCACACACAACTGGCATGGCTCCTCAGCTGCGTGACGCCCGTCGGCTGGCTCGAGCGCATGATTCAGTTCAAGACTCGGTCCGCCGGGCTCGAGAGCGTGGGCACAGGACTACTCGCGTACCCGGTGCTGCAGGCGGCGGACATCCTGCTCTATCGGGCCGATCTCGTCCCGGTCGGTGAGGATCAGCAGCAACACATCGAGCTCACCCGCGACGTCGCAAGGCGATTCCACACACTGTTCGGACAGGTATTCACGCTCCCGGAACCGATGCTCCAGCCGAGCGGCGCGCGGATCATGGGTTTGGACGACCCCAGCACGAAGATGAGCAAGAGCCGGGGGGAGACCCGGCCGCGTCACGCCATCGGCTTGGTCGATCCACCCGATGCGATCCGGGACGCCGTCATGCACGCGGTCACCGACTCCGGGCGAGAGGTGCGGCCAGAGCGTCCGTCCCCGGGCGTCACCAACCTCCTGAGGATCTACGAGCTGCTGTCGGGCCGGCGCAGCGAGGCCGTGCAATTGGAGTTCATGGGAAAGGGTTACGCAGTCTTGAAGCGTGCGGTCGCGGACTTGGTCGTCACGACGCTCGAGCCCATCCGGCGGCGGTATCTAGATATTGCAGCCGAACCGGGGCGGCTTGATGCGGTACTTGATGAGGGTGCCGAACGCGCCCGCCCACTCGCTGACGCGACGCTCGATCGGGTCAATCAGCTAATGGGCTTGGAAGAGGGAACTCAGGATTGAGTGATTGGCACTCACACAAGGAGGGTGGCAAGTACCCACTCAGGACCTACCTGATCGCGTCACCAGCGTGCGGAGGCCGAGCCCTTCGCGACCGGGCGTGGGCCGTCCCGACCCCCGAAAGGGAACCCGAAACCGTCACCAAACCGTCACCAGCGCCGGACGGCGAAGGCCGGGCGTCCGAAAGCGATTGGGGCGCTGAGGGTTGGGAAGCTCCCGAGGCAGGACTCGAACCTGCGACCCGCCGGTTAACAGCCGGCTGCTCTACCAGCTGAGCTACTCGGGAATGAAGGCGAAATATAGGGGCTAAGGGGCTAAGGGGCTAAGGGGCTAAGGGGCTAGGCGTGGCAGAGTGCAGGGCCGTGCGAAATTGTGATTCGCGACGCCGAGAATTGGTACCGGGTTTACGCCGAGACGTCCGCACCTTCGTTCCATGCCTGACTACCGGAGCCTGCGAGCGTGGCAGCTCGCGCGAGATGTCGCGGTTCAGTCCCGTCCCTGGATCAAGAAGCTCCCTCCCGAAGAGTGCGATGCACTCGCCGATCAGTGGCGGCGCGCCTCGTACAGCGTCCCGCTGAACATTGCGGAAGGGGCGAGTCGTCGCGGCCCTCGAGAGTTCCGTCGTCATCTGGACATCGCGCGGGGCTCTCTGCACGAAATCGCTGTTGTTCTCGATCTTGTGGTGGCGCTGGGATACCTCAAGGAGAGCGATCTTGTTCCGCTACGGCGGGTGCGAGACGAGTGCGCGCGGACAGTTTGGGGTCTGCTACGGTCCATCGCTGCCAGAAACTCTCCTGGCTCCTAGCCATCAGCCCCTCTTAGCCTCTTAGCCTCTTAGCCCCTTAGCCTCTTAGCCCCTTAGCCTCTTAGCACCTGGGAGTTCCGCCAGCACCATGCCCACGAGAATCAACGCTCCGCCACTCCACTGCAACCACGCGAGGCGCTCCCCGAGGATGAGCCACGACGTGACCGCGGCGAACAGCGGCTCGAAGCAGAAGATCAACGCGGCCCGCGCGCTCGACATCACTCGCTGGGCCCGCATCTGCAGCAGGAAGCAGATGGTGCTTGCGAACAGGACCGTGTAGAGGAGCGCGCCGATGAAGCGCGGCGTCCAGTGGATCTGGGGTCGCTCGAACAGCGCGGTCGCGAGCGCGCCCAGCACCGCCGTGGCGGCGATCTGAACGAACACGAGGCGTCGGGAATCAAAGTGCCGCGTCAGCTCCGTGACGGCCACGATCTGCCCGCCGAAGCAGACGGCGCAGATGAGCGTCAGCAGATCCCCCCGATTCAGGCCGCCGGCGTCCGGCGCGGTGAGCAGGTAGATCCCCAGCGTCGCGACGGCGAGCGCCACGGCGGTGACCCAGCGCGGCCGCTCGCCCAGCAGGGCCAACGCGATCACCGGCGCGAGCACCGACGACACCGCGACGATGAACGCCGAGCGCGACGGCGTCGTGGTCACGAGCCCCGCGGTCTGCGCGATGAATCCGACGGCGACGAGCCCGCCGAGCAGAGCTCCGCCCGAGAGCTCCCGCCCGGTGGGCCGCGGGCGAAACCGCGTCCCCGGGGCGAGCGCGAGCGCCGCGATGCCGAAGCGCACCGTCAGGAACGCCAGCGGCGTCGCATCCGCGAGCGCGCGTTTGACCGCGACGAAGCTCGTGCCCCAGAGCGCGGTGGCGAGCAGCAGCGCCAGGTCCGCCTGGCGCCGCGTCATCGGGAGGGTCGCGAGTTCACCCGACGTCCCTGAGATAGCGTCCCGTGGGAGAATCGGCGATGCGGGCGATGTCCTCCGGGGTTCCCTGCGCGACGACGCGCCCGCCCGCGTCGCCGGCGCCCGGTCCCATCTCGATCACCCAGTCGGCCCGCTTGACGACGTCGAGATGGTGCTCGATCACGAGCACCGTATGGCCGGCGTCGACGAGCCGGTCGAGCACACGGCACAGCGTCCGGACGTCGTCGAGGTGCAACCCTGTCGTCGGCTCGTCGAGGATATAGAGCTTGCGCCCGGCGCGGCTTTTTCCACCCGCGAGCGCGAGCTCGCGGGCGATCTTCAGGCGTTGGGCCTCACCGCCCGACAGCGTGGTCGCGGCCTGGCCGAGCCGCAGATAGCCCAGCCCGACCTGCTGCAGGTGCCACAGGGCACGCGCCAGCCGCGGCTGGCGGTGGAAGCGCTGCAGCGCCTGGTCCACGGTCCACTCGAGGACCTCATGGATCGAGCTGCCGCCGACCTTCACCTCGAGTACCTCCTTCTTGAAGCGCCTGCCCGCGCACACGTCGCACGGTACGAACACATTGGCGAGGAACACCATCTCGACCAGTACGTGCCCCGCGCCTTCGCATCCGTCGCACCGCCCCCCGGCCACGTTGAAGGAGAAGGTGCTCGGCGTGTACTCCCGCGCCCGGGCGAGCGGCTCGGCGGCGAACAGGGCCCGCAGCTCGTCGAACGCCTTGATGTAGGTGATCGGGTTGGAGCGCGGCGTGCGGCCGATCGGGGCCTGGTCCACCAGCACCACGTCGCTGATCGCCTGCCAGCCGTCGAGCGCCTGCACCTCCCCCACCGGCTCGCCCAGATGCTGCTTCGCGCCGTGCCTCCCCGTGAGCCGCGACTCGAGCTGCCGGAACAGCACGTCGTGCACCAGGGTCGACTTGCCCGATCCCGATACCCCCGTCACGGCGGTGAGCGTGCCCAGCGGTATGCGTGTGTCGACGCCATGGAGGTTGTGCAGGCGCGCCCCCTTCACCTCGAGCCAGCGGCACGCCGGGCGGCGCGCCGACGGCACACCGATGCGCTTCTCCCCCGACAGGTACTGTCCGGTCAGAGTCCCCGCGGCGCGTACGTCGGCGGCCGGCCCCTGGTACACGAGGGCGCCGCCCGCCTCGCCGCTCGCCGGGCCCAGCTCCACCATCCAGTCGGCGGCCCGCATCGCGGCGGGGTCATGCTCCACGACCACGACGGTGTTGCCGCCGTCGGCCAACCGGCGCAACAGACCGAGGAGCCGGCCGGTGTCGGCGGGATGGAGGCCGATGGTCGGCTCGTCGAGCACGTACAGGGTGTCGACGAGGTGCGAGCCAAGGGCGTTGGCGAGCGCGATCCGCTGCGCCTCGCCCCCCGACAGGGTGCGAGTCAGCCGGTCGAGGGTGAGGTATCCCAGTCCGACGTCGTTGACGAACGAGACTCGAGCCGCGAGCTCGGCCAGGATGTGCACCGCCACGGCGCGCTGAAACGGCGGCAGCTCGAGCGCCGCGAGCCAGTCGCGGACGGCGTCGGCAGTGAGCGCGGCGACCTCCGCGATCGTCCGGCCACCCACTCGCACCGCCAGCGCCTCGGGCTTGAGGCGGGCCCCGCCGCAGGCGGGGCACACTTTCGCCAGCTGGTATTGCCGCAAGAAGACGCGGATGTACTGCTTGTACCGCTTCGCCTCGAGGCGCTGGAGGAACGGGAGCATGCCGAGGAATCGTCCGCTCGCGCCATGGAGCAGGAAATGCCGGGCCTTATCCGTCAGGTCCTCCCATGGCGCGTCGAGCGGGATCCCCCTCACCCGCGCCGTCTCGCGCAGGATGCGTCGGCGGCCCTCGTAGCGCGGCTTGGTCCAAGGATCCAGCGCCCCTTGCGCCAGGCTCTTCCGGGGGTGGGGAACGATCAGCGACTCGTCGTACTCCAGGACGGCTCCGAACCCGTTGCACCCGGGGCAGGCGCCCCGCGGGTTGTTGAACGAGAACAGGATCGGCCTCAGCGCGGGCGCCGCCGTGCCGCAGTTCGAGCACGTGGGGTGGGCCGAGAAGCGACGGCGATCGCCGTTGTCGAGGGCGACGGCTACGCCCTCGCCCTCGTTGAAGGCGGTGGCGACGGCGTCGGCGAGTCGCCCCCGGGTTGCATCGGAAGCCGCCAGGCGGTCCACGACCACGAGGACCTCCCGCGCCTCGCGCACCCGCTGCTCGGCGTCGTGGGGGTCGAGCCGGACCAGCACGCCGTCGAGCTGGGCCCGCACGAAGCCGGCCGCCCGCAGCTGGGCCGCCACGTCGACGTCCGGCCGGTGGGCTGATGACGGCAATGGGAAGGTGATGGCAATTGCGGATTGCGGATTTCGGATTGCGGATTGTTCGTTCGGAGTCCGACGCGTCGAATCCGCAATCGCCAATCCGCAATCCGCAATGAGTTCATCCACCACCGCCTGCACCGTGTCGACCTTCACGACGCTCCCGCATTTCACGCAGTGCTGAGTGCCGGTGCGTGCCCACAGGAGCCGGAGGAAGTCGTAGATCTCCGTAGCCGTGCCGACCGTCGAGCGGCTGCTCGTCGTGGGGTTCTTCTGCTCGATAGCGACCGCCGGAGAAATGCCCTCGATGCTGTCCACCAACGGTTTCGGCATCCGCTCGAGGAACTGTTTGGCATACGTCGAGAGCGACTCGATGTAACGGCGCTGGCCCTCGGCGTAGAGGGTATCGAACGCCAGCGAGCTCTTGCCCGACCCCGATGGTCCGGTGACGACCGTGAGGGCGCTCCGCGGCAGCTCGACGGTGATGCCCTTGAGATTGTGCTGCCGCGCGTTGCGGATGATCACGCGGTCGAGTGAGTGGGGCATAACCCTGTAAACTAATAGAGGCTGTGGGTGTAGGGGCCCGGGGTTCGGGCAGCAGCGGCCCCCGAGCACCTAGCCCCGAGCCCCGAGCCCCCCTAGTTTCGCCCCCCAATGGCCCTCGCCCTCACACCACGCCTGCTCCGCCGTAGTCTGGAACTCTTCGCCATCATTTCGCTGGCCGGTGTCGTCGTCGTGCTCGCGGTATATGGTGAGAACGTCCAGGCGGTGGCGCGCGCGCTGCTGCACCTCCACTGGGGCTGGATCGTGGTGGGACTGGGCCTCGCTTCGATGGACTGGGCCGGCGGAGGGACGCGGCTGTGGGTCGTCGCCCGGCACGTGCACCCAGGCGTCCGGCTGTCGGACATGATCATTGCCGGGGGGATGAGCGCCTGGGCGGCGTACCTGACCCCATTCCAGTCCGGTGCGGGGCCCACAATGATGTGGGTCATGCGCCGGGCCGGCGTCCGACTCCCCGAGGCGATGACGTCCACCTTCATGACGTTCGTCGCCACGGTGGTGTTCTTCGCCGTCGCGGGACCGCTCGCTATTTACCTCGGCGCCGGGAAGTCGCTCGCGCAACACAACGTGGTCCTGGGAATCACCTACTACGGTCTGTTTCGCACCAGCCTCACGATCTTCGGGATCTTGGGCGTCGTCATGCTGTTCGCCATGGTATTCCCGTCCTGGCTGCGGGACGGCGTGCACTGGCTCGCGGGCCGGCTCGAGCGCAAGAGCCACCGCATCGCGGCGCGCATCGAGCAGCTGCGCGAGGGGATCGACCGGGCGCACGAATGCCTGGTCGCGTTCGGGAACCCGAAGGGCTGGGTGGCGCTGTTTTGGGCCGTGCTGCTGTCCGCGCCGTCGCACGCCAACAAGCTGCTGGCGGGATACGTCGCGCTGCGCGCGCTCGGCATTCCCGCCAACTTCGTCGACATTCTCTTGCTCCAGACATTCATCACCTTCCTTCTCTACTTCGCACCGACTCCCGGGTCGGCCGGGCTGGCCGAGTTCCTCTCCGCGGCGGTCATGCAGATCTATGTCGGACCCTCGCAGCTGCCGTTGTACGCGCTCATCTGGCGCTTCATCAACAGCTACGCGACGGTGATCGCCGGATCACTGTTGTTCTGGTACTGGTTGCGGAGCGGCTTGGTGGGGCGCGAGGAGGCGGTGAACATCGCGTAAAGCGTGTTTCCTTGCGCGGTTACGCCGTCGGGCGTAACTTCCGCCTCCCAGATGGCACTGCTCGAACTCGGCGGCAGGAAGTTCACCATCCCGGTGGGCGAGGTGACGCTCGGCAGCGATGCCGGCTGCGCGATCTCTCTCGCCGGCGCCGCGGTGCTGCCGCAGCACGCCCTGGTCCAGGGGCAGGCGGACGGCCAGGTGATTATCCGGAAGGCGTCCCCCACGGCCGATGTCCTCATCAACGGCGTACGCCTCGGTGCCGAGCCCACGCCCCTCTTGCACGGCGACAAGGTCGAGGTCGGGGGTCACGAGCTCACCTTCGTGGATGAGCGGCGATCGGGTAGCACCCAGTTCGTCAAGGCGTTCACTCCTGCGACGGCCGAGGGACCGGCCAAAGGGGGCGTGAAGCCCCCCGCGATCGGCGTGACGGGCGGCCGGGTCGTCAGCCTCACAGACGGTCGTGAGTACGTGATCACCGGGGCGTCGCTGGTGTTCGGTCGCGAGGCGGGGTCCGACGTGGTGGTCCCGGGCAAAGACGTGTCGCGTCGGCACGCCGAGATCGTCCATACGCCCAAGGGTTATCTCCTGGTCGACTCCAGTACCAACGGGACGTTCGTGAACGAGGAGCGCGTGGAGGGTCAGCGGATCCTCGCCCGGGCCGACGTGATCCGGCTGGGCGACGAGCAGTTTCGTTTTTACGCGGACGTGGCGCCTGCCACCGCGCCTCCCCCCCCTCCACCGGGGCCGGCCGCTAGCCCGCCATGGGCCGCGCCCCCGCCTGCGGAGGCGCAGCCGACGGGCGGGCCGGGCCAGGCGACGCCCCCGCCCGGCGCGACGGAGCGTCTCAGACACACCGTTCACGGTCTTGAAGCCTTTGTGCCGGCCTCCCCCCGATCCGCTGCAGGCGCCCCGTTCGCCAGCTTCCTCGTGCGAAGCGGGGGGCTCGTCGGTCAGCGGCTGTCGGTGAGGACTCCGGTGGTGAACATCGGGCGGGCCGATTACAACGACCTCGTCGTACCGGATCCGTCGGTGTCCACGAGCCACGCCAAGCTGCAGCGTCGGGAGGGGGTCTGGGTGCTCTTAGACCTCGATTCCACGAACGGCACGTTCGTGGACGGGGAGCGGGTGAAGGGTGAGGCCCCGCTGGCTCCAGGCGCGACCGTACGGTTCGGGGACGTGCAGCTCGTGTTCGAGCCGACCGACGACGCGCTGGTGGTCGCAAAGGGGGGCGGTACTCAAGTCTTGAGGACGCCCCATTCGACCGCGCACGTCCCCCCCACGCCACTACCCCCCGCCGCGCCGCCCCCCCCCCGCCGGCCTGCCCCAGGGCCCGTGGCCTCACCGGCTCCCGGTGCCAAGGCGGCTCCGCCCCTGAGGCCGCAGCCGCCCACGCCTTCGCGGCCCGGCGCCCGGCCCGCTCCCAAGCGGCCGGGGGCCCAGCATCCACCCCCCAAGAAGGGGAAAGGCTGCGGCGCAAGTGCGGCGGCGCTCGTGGTGGGTGGCGGAGCTCTCGTCGCCGTCCTCCACCGGCTGCTGGCGTAGCGGCGCCCCGTGCATATCACCTGCGCCGGTCGCACTGACGTCGGCATCATCCGCTCGGGGAATGAGGACAACTTCCTCATGGTCCCCGACCGCGGGATTTTCGTGGTGGCGGACGGCATGGGCGGGCACGCCGCCGGTGAGGTGGCGAGTGAGATGGCGGTGCGCTTCGTGGCCCGCGAGCTCGGGTCCCTGAAGAGTCTCTCGGACGACCAGGTCGCCGACCGGATGCGCACGGCGATCCGCGCCGCGAACGGTGCCATCTTCCAGCGGACGCTGACCGAGCACGACAAGCGCGGGATGGGGACGACGGTCACCGCGGTCGTGCTGTACGAAACCCGATTTCTGATCGGCCAGGTCGGGGACAGCCGTGCCTACCTCTATCGTGATCAGAAGCTGATGCAGCTCACAAAGGATCACTCCTACGTCCAGGAGCAAGTCGACGCAGGGTATCTCACCCCCGAGCAGGCGCGCTCCCACCCGTATTCGAACGTGATCACCCGCTGCGTGGGCGCGAACAGCGATGTGATGCCAGATGTCTACCTCGGGACGGTCAAGCCCCGCGACCTCTTTCTGCTTGCTTCGGACGGACTGACGGGGATGCTCGAGGACCCGCAGCTGGCGGAGGTCCTGGCGGGAGACCGGATGCCGCAGGAGCAGGTGGACGATCTCATCACCGAGGCCAACCGCCACGGCGGGCTCGACAACATCACGGCGATCATCATCCGGATCGATTCGGTGGACGCGCCGGTGAGCGACGGCACTCAGGTCACGCAGCCGGGGGCGAGACCCAGGTGAGAGGTGAGCAGTAAGCGGTGAGCGCTCTCACCGCTCACCGCTCACCAGTCCTATCACTGCGTCCCGCGGCATCATCACCAGCTCCACGATTCGTTTCGCGTCCACTCGCGCCTCGCCCAGCACGAACACGCGCAGCCGCCGCGCCGAGCGGTACAGCTCGGCCGCGACGCGGGGCAGGCCGAGATGGGCCGCCGCTTCGGCGCCTCCAAGCTGCGTCACGGTACCGTCGCGCTTCACGAGCGGCAGGTCGAGCGCCAGCATCGTCGCTTTGGCCGGGAAGTCGAGGAACAGCTCCCCCGGCGCGACCCCGACGTCCCGGGCGAGCCGGTCCTCCACGCGCTCGAGCAAGTCGGGGTCGTCGGATGGCCACGAGGGAGTGTCCGCGGGGAGCTCCGTCGCCGGGAGGTCGAGGGCCCGCTTCGCGAGCCGCCGCTCCCGGAGACTACGGGCCAGGCCGGTCGCGTCCTGCTGCAGCAGCTCGTGAATCAGTCCGTCGTCGGTGGCGACCGCGACGGCATCCGGCCGGACTCGACCGGCGGCGATCGCGTGCCGCACCAGTCGCTTGAACATCGAGGTGGCGCTGCGGACGGCATGGTGCCAGTACACGTTGCGATACATCTGATACTTGGCGAACAGCAGCGACTCGAGCGCCGCGAGCCCCTTTTCGTGGAGCGCGAGCGTGGGATGGCCGTCTCGTCCGGGGGCCAGGGTCAGCGACGTGAGCAGCCGGTCCACATCGATCACCCCGTAGGGAACGCCGCACATCCAGGCGTCGCGCGAGAGGTAGTCGAGCTTGTCCACGTCGAGCGAGCCCGACACCAGGCCGGCGAGGGGCTCGCGTGCCCGGCACTGGATCAGCGGCAGCAGCCGCTGGGCCGGGATCCGCAACTCCGCCAGCCGCTGTGCGAGCTCGCCGTCCGCCAGGTGCCGCGCCGCCAGCTCCTCGTGGTGCGGCAGACCGGCTTCCTCGAGCGAATGGGAGAAGGGATAGTGCCCGATGTCGTGCAACAACGCGGCGAGCTTCAGGCGAGCGCGATCCGCAGCGTCGAGCCGGACGTCGCCCGCGTCTTCGAGCTGCGACAGCGCGCGGCGGGCGAGCTGGTACGCGCCGAGCGCGTGCTCGAAGCGGCTATGCGTGGCGCCGGGGTAGACCAGGAACGCGTGTCCCAGCTGGCGCACGTAGCGCAGCCGCTGGACGGCGGGGGTGTCGACGACGGCCAGCGCTTCGGGATCGAGCCGGATGTTGTCCCAGAGCGGGTCGCGGACGACCTCGAAGGGCGAGCGTGCCACGGATCACCTCCAAAGCAGATCCTTCGCTTCGCGCGCTCGCTCAGGATGACAGGCCGCCGGACGCCCTGAAAAAGAAAACATAAGGAGAGACGCGAGGAGAAGCACGGTTTCTCTTTTCTCTTTCCTATACCCGCGCAACGGGCACTGTCATCCTGAGCGCCGCAGGCGCGAAGGATCCGCTGTTCGGCGCCCCCTATCCCCGTGGCCCGGCGTCCCCGACCGCGGCGTGCACCTGATCCTGGAACTGGGCGAAGTTCTCGCGGAACATCTGCGCGAGGCGCGCGGCCTGTGCATCATAGGCCGCCGGATCGCTCCAGGTGCCGCGGGGCAGGAGCAGGCCTTCCGGCACGCCCGGCACCTGCAGCGGGACTTCGACTCCGAACACGGGGTCGGGCGTAGTGGGGATGCGGTCGAGCTTCCCGGCGAGCGCGGCGCGCACCATGGCGCGGGTGAAGCCGAGCCGGATCCGCTGGCCGACGCCGTAGGGTCCGCCCGTCCACCCCGTGTTCACGAGCCAGCACTGGACGCCATGCGTGCCGATCTTCTCGCCGAGCAGCGAGGAGTAGGCGTTGGGGCTGAGCGGCAGGAACGGGGCGCCGAAGCACGTCGAGAATGTCGCCTTCGGCTCGGTCACGCCGCGCTCGGTGCCGGCGACCTTGGCAGTGTACCCTGACAGGAAGTGGTACATCGCCTGCGCCGGGGAGAGGCGGGCGATCGGGGGCATGACCCCGTACGCGTCGCACGTGAGGAACAGGATGTGCGACGGGTGCCCGCCCACCCCGCCCGGGACGTGGTTCGGGATGTATTGGATGGGGTACGACGCGCGGGTGTTCTCGGTGATCTGATCCGAGTCGAGGTCGATGGCGCGGGTCTCGGGGTCCACCACCACGTTCTCGAGCACCGTCCCGAACATGCGGGTGGTCGCGAAGATTTCGGGCTCGCCCTCGCGCGACAGCCGGATGACCTTCGCGTAGCAGCCACCCTCGAAGTTGAAAATCCCCCGGTCGGACCAGCCATGCTCGTCGTCCCCGATCAGCGCCCGTTCGGGGTCGGCGGACAGCGTCGTCTTCCCGGTGCCCGACAGGCCGAAGAACAGCGCGACGTCGCCCGCCCGGCCGAGATTGGCGGAGCAGTGCATCGAGAGGACGCCGCGCTTCGGCAGCAGGTAGTTGAGGATCGTAAACACCGACTTCTTCATCTCACCGGCGTAGCGCGTGCCGCCGATCAGGATCGTGCGCTGTCCGAAATGGATCACCACGAACGTGCCCGACTTGGTGCCGTGGGTTCCGGGATCGGCATGCAACTCGGGGGCGTGGAGCACCATCCAGGCGGGGGAGAAGGATGCGAGATCGGCGGGGGACGGGCGCAGGAACATGTTGTGAACGAACAGGGCGTGCCACGCGTTGGGCGTCACGAACCGGATGCCGAACCGGTGCTCCGCGTCCGCGCCGGCGAACAGGTCGCGCACGAAGAGCTCCTGCCCCGCGAGGTGCGTCAGCACCGCCGCCTTGAGTCGCTCGAAGTGAGCGGCCTCGAGCGGCTGGTTCAGCCGGTTCCACCGGATCTCCTCCTCCGCGGAGGGCTCACGCACGATGAACTTGTCGTTCGGGCTGCGCCCGGTGTGCGGGGCGGTCACGGCGCAGAACGCCCCGCCCTCGGCGATCACGCCCTCGGCCCGACGCACCGCGTGCTCATAGAGCTCGGGCGGCCCGAGGTTCCAATGCACGGCGCGTTGCGGCGTGAGTCCCGCGGCCTCCAGGGAGGAGGCCCGTCCGCGTTCGGCGGGGCGGGTGGCGTGCGCCGTCATCCGCACAGGTTGTGCCATCCCCACCAGAATGCCCGCGCTCCGCGTGTCAAGCAGGGCGCCCCATATCACTGCGTGCGAAGGACGTAGAGTCGCGCTCCGGGGAAGCTGACCAGGGAGCCGGTCGGCGACAAGAGGCGGAACATGCCCGTCACAATGCTCCCCCCCGCCAGGGCGGCGATCCTGAGGGGGTAGGGACCGAACTCGCGCGGCCTGCCAGGATGTACGAGCCGCCGCGATGCCCCCCACGGGTAGCGTGAGGGACGAGGGTCCGCCCGGCGCGCAGGCCGGTGCCGGCTGGGGAGCGGACACGTCTTTGCTGCAGGCGCCGATGCCGAGAGCAGCGATGATCAGAATCCTTCTCATATGCGTCTCCCTAGGAGCGTCTCCGTGAGCACCGGGTGTTGCCCGGTGCCCCGGACACGGCGTCACGCGGAACAACTCCTATACGACCACTACGCTCCGATGTTCATCCGCAGCTGTATGCTGCGAGGCCTGCCGAACGATGCGCCGCTGAAGAACGCACCTTTCAGCAGATACTGCTTGTCGAATGCGTTCTCGACGTAGATCTGGGGCCGGAGGACCACGCCGCCGGCGGCGAACGCGTACCCGGCGCTCGCGTTCAGAATGAAGCTTGACGGCACCTTGATCGACTGGTTGAAGTCGAGCAGGCCGGTCCCGTATGTGGCGTCGGGGTCCGCGCCGTTCGTGAGTCCGCTTCCATAGATGCCGGTCGCCGAGAGGTAGAAGCCCTGGGCGGAATACACCAGGCTCGCGACGCCCGACAGCCGCTGATCGTGGTCGAGGTCGAACGTCCCCGACGGCGGCACCGCGGGAAAGAACCCGCCGGTGATCGCCCCGTATCCGTACGCGTGGTTCAAGGCGACGTTCACGTACGCCGACACGGGTCCGCTCGGCCGGATCTCGACGACGCCCTCGATCCCGGTGATGCGCACCTGCTCGATGTTCACCGACGTCACGATCGCGGAGCCGGGAACGGTGTTGTCGTCAATCCCGGGCGAGCTGCGTTTGTGATACGCGGACAGCTTGGTCACGACGCCGAGCGGGAAGCGATGCACGTACCCGACCTCGTAGAAGTCGTCGCGCTCGGGCAGGGTAGGGGCCGCTACGACCCCGCCCTGGGCGTCGCTCGTGATGGCGCGCAGGTCCTCGACGTTGGTGGGGAGAAACAGGCGGCCGTAGTAGACCCAGAACGTGTTGGCCGGGTCCGGGAAGAAGCTGAGCTTCACCCGTGGGTTCACCTGCTGCTGGTTCCCGGCAAAGGGGGCGTTGTGGTTGTCGAACCGCACGCCCGTCCGCAGCTCCCATTTGTCCGAGGGTGCGATGGCGGTCTGCGCGTACACGCCGAAGTCACTGCCCTTGAGGTCCGAGTTCGACGCGGGCCCGAGGTTGCCCGTGGAGGTAACCGACGAGAAGTCCTCGTGCCCCCTGGTCAACGACGCCAGCACGCCGGTTTTCAGCTCGAGCCCATGATGGGGCTGGAGCGTGTAATCCAGCTTGAGTCCGGCCGTGTGGAAATTGCGGTCCTCGCTGAGGATGTAGTGGGTCGTGTCGGGGGCGAACACGAACGTCGGATCGTCGGTGAGACCCGGCGTGTAGTTCAGACTTCCGTCGCGGAAGAACGCGCCGGTGAACAGCTCCGCCGAGCGGCCGCTTTCGGACGAGCTTTCCGCGAACCGGTGGCGCCAGCCGAGGTTGACGAACCCGTTCACGTCCTGCTGGTGATCGTCGATGATCCCCTCGACCGAGTCGAACGGGACGGCAAAGCGTGTGCGGGTCCGGTTAACGTCGAGGTTCACGACGTCGTGGTCGGTGGGGACGTACTGGAGCTTCCCGAAGCCGAACAGGTCGGTGCCGTCGTTGTGAAAGTTCGAGACGGTGTTGTGCAGCGAGTCGAACGCTACCGGCTCACGCCGCATGTCGGTTGCCTGTCGGGCGCCGGAAAAGAACAGCCCGACCTTGCCGGCGTTGGTGCTCAAGTTGAGCGTTTGTCCGTTCGCCGAGAACGACCCACCGTAGCCCGAGGCATCGAGGTGGAACCCGCCCGAGGGAATGCGTGTGGTCACGTTGACGACGGCGGCATTCTTGTTGCCGTACTCGGCGTCCCACCCGCCCGTCTGGAAGTCGATCTGGTTCACGACCTGCGGGTCGAACAGCTCGTTCAAGCTGCCCGAGATCCCCGCCGGGACGGGGACGCCGTCCACGTAGTACGTGTACTCGGCGTGCTGACCGCGGATGTGGACTTCGCCGGTGGGTGCGCGCGCGGCACCCACGATGGACTGCTGCAGGATCTGCGACGTGGTGTTGGTCGGCGCGCCGTGGTAATCGTTCTGCTTGAAGATCTGGTTCCCGGTCCGGGTGTCGACGGCGAGCGGCACGGACGAGGACACTTCCACCGCCGACAGATTGATCGGGAGGGGGACCAGGCGGAAGTCGGCGCGGGCGAGGGCGTCCGTCGCCCCGATCGCGACGTTGCGCGCTTCGGAGCGGTAGCCGAGGTAGCGCACCTCGACGCTGTACGATCCGGCGGGCACGTTGTGGATCACGTAGCGGCCGAAGGCGTCGGTGGTGGTGGTGGCGATGGTGTTTCCATTGCGCACCATGCGCACCTCGCCGCCGGGTAGCGGTGTGCCCGTCGCGCTGTCGGCGACCGAGCCACCGACGTCGCCGTCAGCCGGCGGAGGGGTCGTGAATCCGGCGGCGACGAGCCAGGCCACCACGAGCGTTGGATATAGGATCTTCGAGTTCATGCGCTCTCCGTAGACGTGAGTGAGTTGTCCTTGATCCGGCGCGATCCCGAATGACGGGACGACGAACGGATCAGTTCACGTGCGGGCGACGCGCGCGGATCGCGGCGTCGCTAGGAGAGCGTGGGAGGGGCTCGGGGTTGTGGGTGGGGTCGACCGAGTGGCCGCGGCTGTACGGTTGGACCCGTCCCGAGCAACGGCCGGGCGTCGGCGACGTTGAGCCGAAGCGCGGCGGCGCGTGCCGTGACGGCGGGCGCGCTGAGGAAATGACACAGCGCGCAGTCCGGTGCGTGGACCCGCGCGCAGCTCTGGCTGGTGTGGGACTCGACGTGCGGGGTCGCCTGCGCGCCGGCGGCGTCGAGACGGGCGTCCGCCCACGTGGCGGCGCCCGGCAGACCCAGCTGCAGCAGGGTGCCGAGGAACCAGACGAGGCGCGCGCCGGGAGAGCGCCGGGACACGGGTCTCACGCGGGCGTGCGCACCAGCCGCCGCAGCACGATGGCTCCGAGGAGCACCAGGCCGTACATGCACACGATCAGGGGACCGGTGGGCAAGTCACCGGCCAACGAGAGCCACAGGCCGAGTATCGAGGCGAGCGCCCCCGAGCCCCACGAGATGTAGGCGAGCCGCCGCATGTCGCGCGTGAACAGGAACGCGATCACCGCTGGCACGACCAAGAAGCTGAATACCATCAGCACCCCTGCGACCGGCACCGCGAGCGTGATAACCACGCCGAACGACAGGTAGAACAGGAAGTCCCACCATTTGATCTTCCAGCCCAGGCGCTCGGCTTCTTCCGGGTGAAACGAGATCGTGATAAACCGGTGGCGCAGGAAGTAGTGGAACACGCCGAGCGCGGCGTAGGCCGCCGCCAGCTTGATGATCGTGGGCTGGAACGTCACCCAGAGGATACTCCCGGTGAGGGTCTTTTCGATCGCTTCGCCGCCCCCCGGAACCTTGTTCGCGACGAGGACGGCGGCCGCGGAGGCGACTACATACACGATACCGATGAACGCCTCCTGCGGCACGCGGCGCTCCTCCCGGGGCGACGAGCGCGTGAGTGCGAACAGCAGGGCGCCGACCGCCGTCGCGAACAGGGCAAAGACGTACGCCCAGGTCGAATCGGCCTCCACGTGAATCAACAACGCCGACAGTCCGCCCAGGGCCGCCATTTGCGCCAGCGAGAGGTCGACGAAGATCACCTCGCGCGCGATCACATGCAGCCCCAGGTAGGACAGCATGGCGACGAGCACCATGCAGGCCACGAAGGGTGGAACCATCAGCTGGAGACCGCTCATCTCGACTCCCCGTTGTCAGTCAGTTGGCCGTGGCGGTGCCGGTGCCGAAGGCGCGGGCGAGCTCCGAGATCCACAGATTCATGAGGTCGAAATAGGTATTGATCCCCGCGGCGCCTCCGGTGTTCGACGGAACGATCACGGCTTTCGCACCCGTCTTCTGTGCCACTTCCAGGACCTGATTGCGGTCGTAGTAGTTCGTCGAGAGGAGAACTTGGATGTGCCGCGTCCGCATTTCGTTGATCACCTCCAGGACGTGCCCCGGAGTGGGTGGGATTCCGGGCTTCGGCTCGATGTAATCCACGCACGGGACGTCGTACTGCCGGGAGAAGTAGTCCCACTCCTTGTGATAGCAGGCGACCGGCTTGCCGCGGAACGGCATTGCCTCCTTGAGCCACCCACCCAGCCGGTCGAGTAGCGGTGCACCCTGATACTGCTTCGTTTTCAAGAAGTCGAGCAGCTTTCCTTGCCGATCCAAGTCCGCCAGCGTCGGGCCGCTAAGTAGCTTCACGAGCTCTTCGCCGAACAGGGCTTGGTAAATGCGGTCCTCGAAGTCCTTCTCGCGCTGTGAGAAATAGTCGGCGTTCTCGGGAGAGACGCGCTTCAGGCCGGTCAGGATGTTGCGGGCGATCTGGACGGCATTGAGCGGACTGGTCCAGATGTGCGGGTTGCCGTACACGTGGATGTCGCCCTGGGCACGGGAATAGCTCGTGGGCACGTCGAGCAGGTCGATGCCGGCGTAGGCCGCGACGTAGCCTGGCCCGCCCTCTGTCACTTTGGGATTGTTCGCTTTGTCGAGCAGCGCCGGTACCCACAGCTCGAGGTCGAGACCCGTCGTTACGAACACGTCGGCTTGGCCCAGCAGCGGCACGAAGCTCGGCTTAGGCTGGACGTAATGCGGATTCTCGTCGCCGGTGGCAATCGAGCTGACGATGCCCCGGTCCCCGACGATTTCGCGCGCGATGGCACCGTACGTCGTGAGCGACGTGACGACTTTGACCTTGTCCGCGACCGGCGCCCGGACCGGCGGGGGTGTCACGGGAACATGGAGAGCAACGAGCATTGCGGTGAGTCGCAGCATGTCAGTAGGTCTCGTGTTTGTGTGGTCCAATCGCCCAAACCGCCTGCAGGGCAAATTGGTTCGTGGCGGCGACCCTGGCGGTCTTGGCCCAGGTGTACTGCGCCCGTAGCTCCACCCACTCGCTCTGCCACAGCGTGAGGGAGGGGATCACCTGCCGCGTGATGACGCCGAGGAGCGGATCTTCGACATAGTCGTAGCGCGCTCCTGCGATCCAACGCTGGCCCAGTTTGTAGGTGGTGCCCGCGTACCAGCCGAGCCTCGTCGTGCCGGCGCCGCCGTACTCCTTGCGAAGCGCGTACAGCTCGCCGCGCAGCGTCCATTCCCGGTACAGCGCCTCTGCCGGCGGCCGCCACGTGAGGCGGAAGTCGATCCCGCCGACCTTGGTACGGAGGCTAGAGTCTGGGTCCGTGCCGTACAGCGCCGTGCCGCCGAGCTGGGCGTAAGTCGAGCGCGTCAGCTGCCAGAAATTGAGTAGATGAAGGAGATACGTCGGCCGGCTGCTACCGCCGAACAGCTCACCGTCGCTTGCGCTACGAGTCAGTTGCGCCGTCAGTTCGTGCACCCCGAGTCCGCCGAAGGCGCGGTAGAGCGAGATCCCCGTTCCCGCGAGCCCGTCTCCGCCCAGATAGGCTCGCAGCGCAAGCGGGTACTCGGTCTCCGGGAGCGCGTGCAGGTGCCAGCGGTTCAGCTCGCCGAACTGCTGGCGAAATTTTCCTATGTCGAAGCGGATGCGCCCGGGCAAGCCGGTCCAATAGGCATATCCCTCCTCGATGCTGACATCGCCGTTCTCGAAGCTCACGAAGATCTTGGTGCTGGAGTAGGGATCGAGTGGCGATTGGAATCCCACCTCGAACTCCCGCGCGTCGAAGTTGTCCCGTTGCACACCCGGCGTGTAGCCATACGCTCGCACGTCGCCCGTCGCGCTGATCTCGGGGTTGAGTTGCGGCTGGCTGCGCTCGCGTCCGACGAACCTCGTGGCCCCGCCGGTGTCGCCACGGATTTTCGTGGTGTCCGTGCCCGCCGCGGCCGCGGCGGCGGCCCGCAGCGCCGCGAGCTCGTCGGTCGCCGCGGTGTCCCGCCTGGCGGGCGCCGCACCCGGTGCGCGCCCGAGCTGTGCCCGCAAACTATCGAGGCGCGCCTTGAGGGCGCGGACCTCCGTCGCAAGCGAGTCCACCCGACGCTGCTCAGCGGGCTGCTGGGCTGACAGCCGGCTGGCCAACGCGAGCACGGCGAGCGCGGCCACGACGGCCTGGTAATGTCGAGTCATGCTGGAAATCCCCCGTTCCGTTCTTCCAAGCAGGCGTCCCGCCGCGAGGCGGGCACGGGCGGTCGGCGGCCCGGCAGGGCCGGCCGCCGTCGTGCTAGGAACGGGAGGCGGGGGGAGCTCGAGGCGGGGCGGTGCGGTAGTCTGAGCGGACTAGCGGCGCTACGTCGCATTCCGTCGGACGCCGCTCGACGGTCGCGGCTACCTCGGCCTGCGTGCGCACCTGCTGCGTCGACACCTGCGAGCCGGCGAATTGACACAGCACGCAGCGCAGGCCGTCGTGCAGCGCGACGCAACCCGCCCCGTGCTGAGCCTCGATGTGCGCCGGGGCGCTGAAGCGCTCGGACGCATGGGCCAGCGACACGGCGCCGCCCGCCAGCCCCTGGAGCACCAGCAGCACTGCGGCGAGGCACCGGCTCATACGTTGAGGGGTCGTCGTCCGTGCGATCACGCCCTGCCTACGGTTTGGGGTACGCGAGCGTTGTTTCGGGGGCCGCGCGCGTAGGCGCGCAGCCGCCGGAGCATGCGGCGATCGTGACGTACGGGATCGCCGCCTTTCGGCGTCTCGATAATCTTAATCACGGAAGCGAGCCGCGGGTCGCGCATGATGCGCCGGAACGGCTCCGGGCCGATCGTCCCTTCGCCGATCCACTGGTGGCGGTCGAGGTGCGAGCCGGTCGCACCCTTGGAGTCGTTGAGGTGCAGGCATTTGAGATGCGTGAGGCCGACCTCCCGGTCGAACCGCTCCCACACCTCCTCCAGCGCCGTGGCCACGTCATACCCGGCAGCGTGAAGATGCGCCGTGTCGAGGCAGAACTCCACCCGAGCCTGCAGCCCGGCGGGCAGGGCGTCGCGCAGCGCCCGCAACTCCTCGAACGTGCTCCCCAGCGCCGTGCCCGCGCCCGCCGTTCCTTCTAGCAACACGCCCACCTCTCCTGCGACCGCCGTCAGGCACTGGGCGTAGGCGCGGGCGTTGCGCGCCAGACCCTCGGCCCGGTCGTCGATATAGTTGCCGGGGTGCGACACGACCCAGGGGATCCCGAGGGTGCGGCAGCGGACCAGCTCGCCACTGAACGCGGCAATGCTTCTCTCGCGCAACGGCTGATCCGGGGACGCCAGGTTAATGAGGTAACTGTCGTGCGACACGACGGCCCGGATTCCGCTCGCGGCCAGCGCCGCCCGGAAGGCCGCGACGTCGGCGTCCCGGACCATGGACTCGCGCCACTGGTTGGGGGTCTTCGTGAAGACCTGAATCGCGCTAGCGCCGATCGCGTTCCCTCGCGCGGGCGCCTCCGCCACGCCGCCCTGCGTCGACACATGGGCGCCCAGCAGGTCATCGGGGGCGCGCTTCACAACCAGGGCTCCTCCGTGAAGGCGAGCCGGGAGATGAGGGGCACGAACCGGACACCGCCGGCCCGTCGCTCCACCAGCCCCGCGGGGCCGCGCTGCAGAATGACCAGCTCCTGGGACGCGAGGTCACCGATGGGGATCACGAGACGGCCGCCGGGCGCGAGCTGCTCGGTGAGGGGCGTCGGCACGCCGGGCGCGGCGGCCGTCACGATGATGCCGTGGAACGGCGCGCACTCGGGCCAGCCGGCCGCGCCGTCGCCCAGCCGGGTCTCGATGTTCGTGAGGCCCAGCCGCCGAAATCGCTCCTCTGCTTCGACGAGCAGGTCGGGGAGTCGCTCGATCGTATAGACGCGCGCGGCCAGCCGCGCCAGGATCGTGGTCTGGTAGCCGGACCCGGTCCCGATCTCGAGCACGCGGTCCCGGCGCCGCGCCGCGAGCGCCTCGGTCATCAACGCCACAATCAGCGGTTGGGAAATCGTCTGCCCGCTCCCGATCGGCAACGGCGCGTCTTCGTAGGCTTCGCTCGCGAGGTGCGGAGGGAGGAACCATTCGCGCGGCACCCACGCCATGGCGGCGAGCACCCGGCAGTCGTGGATACCGCGCCCCGCGAGCTGGCTCGCGACCATGCGGCGCCGCTGGCGCCGCGTCTCAGGCGCCGGCCTGCGCACCCACCGCGCTCCGCGGTTGCTGTCCCATAGGGTGAACTATACCTTGACACGCTTCATCGTGCGGTAAGGACCCTTGCCCGAACAACCCCAGCACCGAATCCTCCTCGTTGGCGACGCCGGGACCCGTCCCGACGGCCTCGAGCGGTTTCTGGTGCGAGGCGGCTTTCAGGTCACCGAGGCCCCTTACCCACCGCCCGGCCCCGATCGGCCCGAGCAGCAGCCCCCCGATCTGCTCATCTTCTCGATCGGCGCCAAGGAGGCGGGGCTGGCCGAAGCGGTGCGTGACCTCGCGACCGCCGCCCGCTTCGGGGGCGCCCCGGTGATCGTCCTGGTGGCGGACGGCGGGGCGGACGCCGTCGCCGACGCGCTCCAGGCGGGCGCGCAGGACGCGATGGCGAGCCCGGTGCACTTCGGCGAGATGCGCGCCCGCATCGACGCCGATCTGCGTCTGCGCCACGACCTGAGCGAGGCCCAGGATGCGCTGCGGACGCGCGACCTGCTGTTCGACATTTTTCAGGACGTCTCGGCCGCCCTGCGTGCCGACGAGATCTTCCGGACCCTGGTCCGCCGCGTGGGGCACGCCTTCGGCCTGACCCATTGCTCGTTCGTACTCACGGCCCCGGGAGAAGACCAGGGGCGCGTCGTCGCGGTGTACGAAAACCCGGCGATCCGCGACCTGCGGGTCGAGCTGGAGCGCTACCCGGAAATTCAGGAGGCGATCCGCACCGAGCGACCCGTCCTCATTCCGGATGTTCACGAGCACCCCCTCTTCGAAACGATTCGCCGACGGTGGACGAAGCAGCGGATCGAGGTCAACGTGCAGTCGGCGGTGGCGCTGCCAGTGTTCGTCCAGGGCCGCGCCGCGGGGGTGTTCTTCCTGCGCACCGTGCGGGGGGATCCCCAGCTCCGACCCCAGGACGTCGCGTTCGCCAATACGATCGCCCAGGCGGCGGCGCGGGTGCTCGAGAACGAGGAGCGCCGGGCGGCCATCTATCGGCGCCAGATCAGCGCCGGCGTCACCGACGTGCTCACCGGCTGCGCCAGCCTCGATGCGCTGGACCGCCGCCTGCGCGAGGAGTTCGAGCGCGCCCGGCGCTACTCCCTGCGGTTCGCGCTCGTGGTGATCGATGTGGACCGGCTGCGCGACGTCAACGAGCGCCTGGGCCAGCCGGCGGGCGACCGCGTGCTCGCGGAGATCGGCGCCATGATGCAGCGCGAGATCCGGGCGCCGGACTTCGTGGCGCGCTACGGTGGCGACGAGTTCGCCCTGGTGCTCCCGGAGACCGACGCGCAGGGCGGCCGGCGCTTCGTGGAGCGGCTGCGGCAGCTTCTGGCCCGCCACACCTTCCCCGACCTCCCCCGCGGGCAGGTGCCGAGCCTCACGGCGGGCGTCGTTGCGTTCCCGCACACGGAGGTGCTGCGGCCCGAGGATCTGTTCGCGCAGGTCGAGGCGGCGCTGGACCGGGGCAAGAAGAGCGAGCCCGACCGGATCGGCGTCAGCGGCGCGTCTTCAGCCAGTTGACGGGGTCCAGGGCGATGCCGCCCTGGCCCCGGATCTCGAAGTGCAGGTGGGGTCCCTGATCGCTCGACCCGCCGCCCACGTGGCCGAGGATCTGGCCTTTGGTGATCCGTTCGCCGCGGGCCACGCTCACGTCACTCAGGGAGCCATAAAAACTGTAGAAGCCGCCGCCGTGATCCACCAGCACGGAGAAGAGGTACGTGCCGAGGGGTCCCGCGAGGCTCACGCTGCCGCCCGCAATGGCGCGGACCGGCGTGCCGGCCGGCGCCGCGATTCCGATGCCGTGCCACGGGATGCGGGTGTTGTTCGGGCCGGTGGCGGTACCGAACTGGTACACGATCCGCCCTTGCACGGGCCAGTCGAGCTGGCCCAGGTCCGCGGTGGTGATGGCGGCGGCCGCGGTAGCGGCGCCGCGCGCTTCGGCCTCACGGCGGGCGCGCTCCAGGGCGACGATCCGGTCGTTCAGGCCCTTCTCGTCACGCTCGAGCTCGGACAAGCGCTGCAGGGCCTCACGCGCGCTGCGCCGCGTCTCACGGAGTGACGTCTGCCGCTCGCGCTCGAGTGACAGGTAACGGTCCAGCTCTTCCGTGCGCTCGGTCTTGCGCCGCCCCAGCGCGTCGCGCCCGTCGACCAGCGTCTGGCGCTCGCGGCCGATGCGCCGCTGCAGCTTGGACATGTCGTTCGCCAGCAGCCGATCCTGCCGGCTCACGAGGTACAGGTACTTGTAGCGCGACAACAGATCACCGAAGCTCTCCGCCGCGAGGAGGACCTGGTACCCGTACAGCGCCCCGCGTTTCGAGATGTCGACCAGGCGCCGCTCGAGCACGGCGCGCTTCTCGGCGAGTGCGTTCTGGGCGAGCAACAGGTCGACCGTGGTCCGATCGATCTGGTCCGACAGCGCATAAATCTGGCGGTCCAGCTCGTTCACGATCCGATTGGTCGTCTCTTTCTGACGCTCGATGTTCGCGAGCTCGTCGGAGAGCGAGTGTACCTGCGTGCGCAGCCGCTCGAGCTCCTGCTCGACGTCCGACCGCTCGCGGCGGATGCTTTCCAACCGTTGCTGGTTGTCACGCAGCTGTTGATCGAAGGGTTGGGGACGTTGGGAGGCAAGAGACGTAGCACAAAAGGCGTAGCACAACATCGTCACGCAAAACCGTCGCGCAAAGACGACGGCGTCTCGACGTTTCTGCGCGACGTCTCTGCGTGACGCCCCTGCGTGACGCTTCACGCTTGACGTCTCTTTGCTTGACGCCTCATACCCGTCGCAAGTGTCGCCCCACCGATGCAGCACTGCCAAAGAATCCGATGAGAGTGCCGAAGCCGACTATGGCGAGCGCCTGCACGTTCGAGAAGAACGCCGCCTGGATGAGCCAGCGGTTGATGAGGGTGTACGCGCCGTACGAGAGCCCGACCGCGACCAGCCCGCCGAGCATTCCCTTGATCGCTCCCTGCAGCAGGAACGGGCGGCGGATAAAGCCGTTGGTGGCGCCCACCAGGCGCATGATGGCGATCTCGCGGCTGCGCTGCAGCACCGCCATGCGGATGGTGGTGCCGATGATGATGATGGCCACCACGGCGAACGCCGCTCCGACCACCAGCCCCACTGCCGCCGCGACCTGCCGCAGCCGGTCGAGCTTTTCCACCCAATCGCGTCCGAACCGCACGTCGTCCACGAACCCGAACCC
Organism: Gemmatimonadota bacterium; assembly: GCA_003222085.1. GTDB lineage: Bacteria > Gemmatimonadota > Gemmatimonadetes > Gemmatimonadales > GWC2-71-9 > AG41. Next base: position 78,397 of record QHUK01000018.1, on the reverse strand, counting down.
GCGGAGCCGGTCGGCGACGTCGTTCACGTGCTCGGCGTCGCGGAACCGGGGCTTGAGCTTCACCTCGATGGAGGCGGGGAGCGGGTTGCGCTCGAGCTCCTGCAGCACGTCGCGGAACTCGACCAGCTCGGCCCGCGCCCGGGCCAGCGCCGAGTCCTCGCTCACGTAGACGGCCGAGTGCACTTCGGGGAATGCCTCGATGTCCTTCTCGGCGAGCGTGATGGATTCGATCGGCGTGCCGGGGAGGAGGTAGGCGACGATCTCCACACGCTCGGCCACGCCGCGCAGCGCATCCTGCAGGTTCACGGCCACGAGGCCGAACAGGCCGACCACGAACAGCGAGAACGCGATGGTCGTCACCGAGAGCGCCGAGAGCAGCGGGGCGCGCCGGAAGGCGAGCAGCGCTTCGCGAATCGTGAGATTCACGGCGTCGCCGCCTGGTCGCGGGGCTCGTCCACCGCGGAGTCGTACACCAGCGCTCCCTCCTGGAGCTCGATCACGCGGTAGGGCGCCTGACGCACCAGATCGAGGTCGTGCGTGGCCATCACGACGGCCGTGCCGCTGGCGTTGATGTCGCGCAGCAGCTGGAACACGCCGCGCGTGGCCCGCTCGTCCAGGTTCCCCGTCGGCTCGTCGGCGAGCAGAACGCTCGGCTCGTTCACGAGCGCCCGGGCGATGGCGACCCGCTGCTGCTCACCACCCGACAGCTCGCGGGGGTAGGCCTGCGCTTTGGCCGCGAGCCCGACCTGGGTGAGGACCCGCATCACGCGCGCCGGGATCGACGAGCGCCGGGCGCCCGTGACTTCGAGCGCGAAGGCGACGTTCTCCTCGGCGGTCCGGTCTTCGAGCAGGCGAAAGTCCTGGAACACGATGCCGAGCCGACGGCGCAGCATCGGGACGTCGCGGGGACGCAGCTCCGCCACGTTGAACCCCGAGACGCGCACTTCGCCGCTCGTCACCGGCTCGTCGGCGTAGACCAGCTTGAGGACGGTGGACTTGCCGGCCCCCGAATGACCGGTGAGGAACACGAACTCGCCCTTCGCGATGTGGAACGACACGTCCTTCAGGGCGAGCCCCCCTTTGGGGAAGGCCTTGAAGACATTCGTGAACTTGATCACTTACAGCTGCGCCAGGGCTTGCGCAAAGTCCGCGATGATGTCGTCCGAGTCCTCCAGTCCGATGGAAAATCTCAGGAAGCCATCGGGAATGCCAGCCCGGGCCCGGGCGTCGGGCGTGAGCATCGCGTGCGACGTGAGTCGCGGCTCGGACACCAGCGTTTCCACGCCGCCGAGACTGGGGGCGTGTGCCGCGATGGTGAGCGCGCGCAGGAACCGCTCCGCCGCCCGCGCGCCGCCCTTGAGCTCGACCCCCAGCATCCCCCCGAAGCCGTTGAGGATTCGCTTCGCCACGTCGTGATCGGCGTGCGACGGCAGCCCGGGGTAGTGCACCGTGGCGAATTGCGACTGCTTGGCGCACCACTCCGCGACCGCCAGCGCGGTCTCGTTCTGCCGCGCGACGCGCACCGCGAGCGTCTTCATCCCGCGATCGATCAGCCAGGCGGCCATCGGGTCGAGGGCTTGGCCCCACACGTGCAGCAGCTTGCGCACCTCTTCGATCACCGACTCGCTGCCCGCGACCGCCCCCGCGAGCACGTCGGAGTGGCCGTTCAAGTATTTCGTGGCGCTGTGGATCACCACGTCGGCGCCGTGCTCGAGCGGCCGGTAGTTGAGGGGCGTGGCGAAGGTGGCGTCGACGAGCAGCGCGAGCCCCTCGGTCTTACACAGCGTGGCGATCGGCTCGAGATCGAGCACGCGGAGCAGGGGATTGGTGGGGGTCTCGACGAAGATGGCCCGGGTGTTTTTCTTGAGCCCGCGCTTCCAGGTGCGCGGCTCCAGCGGGTTGACGAACGACACCTCGATGCCGAAGCGACCGAACTCCTGTGCGAACAACCGGTACACCCCGCCGTAGATCCACTCGCTCGAGAGCAGGTGGTCCCCGGGGCGCAGCACCGCGAGATGCGACAGGGCGATCGCGCCCATGCCGCTACCCACGAACAGCGCGGCCTCGGCGCCCTCGAGCAGCGCGAGGCGCTTGGCAATCGCCACGTGGTTGGGGTTGTTGCCGTACCGGGCGTAGATGACTTCCTGAGCCGACCCGATGGGATTGGTGAACGTGGCACTCTGATACAGCGGCGCCACCACGGGCGCCCAGTCGGGGCGCCCCTCCGGGTCGCCATGCACAGCGCGGGTCGAAAAGCCGAGGCGACGCTTCACGTCAGCGTGAGGGTCCCTCCGGCCGAGCGTGCGGCGAGCCGCCGCGCCACCAGCTCCTCGAGCAGCGCCGCCGCCGCGTCCGGGGCCCCGACCGCCTCCAGCGTGCCGTCGGGCCGCTCGATCAGCACCGCGAGCCGATGACCCGCGAGCACCGGCTCGATCGCTTCGCGGTGCCCGTCCGAGACGCCCATGAGCACCAGCACTCCCGGCCGGCTCCGCAACAGCTTCGCCACGATCTCGTCGGCGCACGAGTAGTCGATGCACCCGACCCGCGTGAAATCGATGCGGGCGACGGCGACTTCCCCTGCGGCCGTCGCCATCGCCCGCTCGATGCCTTCGCGCACGACACGCCCGGTCGGGCGGGTGACCAGGTCCGTATAGACGCCCGACACCGATTCCTGGAGCACCGCGTGCACGTCGATGTGCTGTATCACCGCTTGGTGGACCCCTGCTCCGGTATGATGATGAGCACCTGAGCGCCCGGGAACGGCGGGAGACCGTCCTTCAAGGGCACGTCGTCGTCCCACTTGGGCACAATCGCGATTCGGGCCGTCCCGCTGCGAATCGCGATCTTGCCGTCCCAGCGGGCGAGATAGCGGCGGATCCCGGCGAGCCCTTGCCCGCGGCCCGGATCGCGGAACCGACTGATGCCCTGGATCAGCGCAGCCTCGAGTGCCGCCGCGTCCCCCCAGCGCGTTCCGAACCGCTTGCTCTGCGTCGGCTCGAGGGAGTGGCGGAACCCTACCCCCGCGTCCCCCACCGCGATCACGACCACCCGCTTGGCGAGCGTGCGGCGCCAGTAGTATGCCTGCACGGCCACCCAGCCGCCGGTGCCCGCGTGTTCTACAATATTCTGACACGCCTCGGAAAGCGCCATAGCGAAGCCCATCGTCGCCTTCGGATCGAGGCCGAGCTCGGACGCCAGGATGGCAGACGCGCGCTGCTGGATGTTCGAGACCACGGTGTGCACGTCTTCCGCCGCGCGCACCGGCGTCACGGGGAGCAGCACGTCGCTCTCCGCCGCGGCTTTCACCCTCGGCACCTTCCCATGGATCTCGAACAGCTCGGCTGCTTCGCGGAAGAATCCAGCGCGCGTCCAGTAGGTGAGGACGTCCGCGTGCGTCGGCGCGGTGAGCAAGGGTCGCTCACCGGCTCCCTCCCCGCCGTGTCCGGTGCCCCGTGCCGCCTGCCCCGCCACGAGCAGGCCGACCAGCCCATACGGGGACGCCCATTCGGCCGCATGGGCATCGAACAAGAGCCGCTCGCCGTCCTTCGCCGCCTCGGCGAACGCGCCCGCGAACTGGTCGAACGAGCGATCGTCGAACTGGGACGGGACGTCGACGAGCCGGGTCACACCGTCGAGAGCCTGCCCAGCAGGTGGTCGCGCAATCCGGTGGCGCCGCGGTGGGTCACGTTTCGCGCGCCCATGTGCGTGCCGAGCCGCAGCGCCTCCTCGAGCGCGGCACCCGTGACGAGCGAGGCCACGACCGTGGCCCCGAGCACGTCCCCGCAACCCGTGGGGTCGCCCTCCGGGTCGGGCGCCGCATCCGATGCGATCCGGGCACTCCGCACCGGTCGGCCCGTGAAATAGGCCACGCCCCGCGGGCCCAGGGTCACGACGAGGGTCTGACAGCCGCGCGTCAGCGCGCCGGCGGCCACGAGCAGGGGATCGGGGCCGAGCTGTGCCAGCTCCGCTTCGTTCATTTGCACCATATCGAAGCAGCCGAACCACGCCGGCGCGTCCGGTAGCGGCCGGGGCACGCGCGTGCCGTCGGGCTCCTTCCCCAGGAAGAGGCTGTGCAGGTCGGCGTAGAGGAAGCGTGGAAAGCCGCGCCGCAAAAGCTGGGTCGTGTCCAGGTCGAGCTCGTACCCGGAGATGAAGTTCACGTACAGCGCGTCCAGGTCGCGCACCTGGGGCCCCAGCTCGGGCCACGTCCACGCCGGCACACCGCCCGACATCTGCTCGCAGCGGCGCTCGGCCTGGTAATAGCGCAGGGTGACCCGGTTGTTCGGCGCCGGGACCTCCAGGAAGCGCGCCCCGGGAACCACGTGGCGCAGGCTGCCGAGGAACTTGTTCGCCCGGGCCGCGAGGTCGCGCCCGACCTTGACGAGCGGCACGATCTGCCAGTCGTCGCGCAGCGTCGCGTCGAGCGCCGCGAGCGAGTACGAGATGCCCCCCCACTCCTCGATCGCCGGCTGGGCGGGGTCGCGCCCGTAGATCGTATCCCACACCATCGAGCCGATCACGCCGAGCCGTTTCACAAGCGCCCCCAGGTGTGCCTGACGAACACGGCGGCCGCGCCGTACACGCCGGCCGTGCCCGTCAGCTCGCCGGGCACGATGCGGCACGCGTCCACGGCCGGCTTGAACGCGCGTCGCTGCACTTCCGCCCGCAACGGAACAAACAGGCGGTCTCCCGCGAGGGTCACACCGCCGCAGATGACGACGACTTCGGGATTGAAGATGTTGATGATGTTGGCGACGCCCGCGCCCAGGAACTTGGCGGTGTCCTTGACCACTTCCCGGGCGTACTCGTCGCCGTCGTGCGCGGCCTCGTACACCACCTGGGCGGTGATCTTCGAGAGGTCGCCGTTCACGTACCCGGGGAGCGACGTATCGGCGCCGGGCCTGATCCCTTCGACCGCCCGCGCCGCGATCGCCGGCCCCGACGCGTACGCCTCGAGGCAGCCGTCGTTGCCGCACTTGCAGCGCCGGCCCATCACGTCGATGGTCATGTGCCCGATCTCGCCCGCCAGGTCCGACACGCCGCGGTAAATCTCGCCACCCAGCACGATGCCGCCGCCGATCCCGGTCCCGATCGTGAGGCCCACGACGTGGTTGGCGCCGCGCGCCGCGCCGCGCCACCACTCACCGAAAATGGCGCAGTTGGCGTCGTTATCGAGCGTGGCGGGCAGGCCCAGCGACGTGGCGAGCCGGTCGCGGAGGGGAAAGTTCGTCCAGCCGAGGTTGGGCGTGAGCAGCACCACGCCGGTCTTGGTGTCGAGCGGACCGGGCGATCCGATGCCGACGCCGGCAATCTCCTTGCCGCGGGCCGCGGCCATCGAGGCCCGCGCCAGCTTCACGATGCGGGTCAGCACCGCTTCCGCCCCCCGCTCCGAAAACGTCGGCTCCGACACGAGACCCAGCAGCTCCGAGCCGTCTTCGGCCAGGGTGCCCGCGACGATGTTCGTTCCGCCGATGTCAATCCCGACGACGTAGCGCACCGGTCTCCTCGATTGCCTGAAGGACGTCCTCCACGCGGAGCGACTTCATGCACCGGTGGTGCCCCAACGGGCAGCTGGGCGGCCCGTGCGCCGAGCACGGGCGGCACGGGAGGCCCTCGAGCTCGACCACCCGGTCCCGCGGTCCGCGCGGCCCGAACCCGAACGACGGCGCGGTCGACCCGAAGATCGCCACGGTCGGCGTGCCGACGGCCTGGGCGAAATGCAACGGGGCGCTGTCGTTCGTCACGAGGACGGCCGCCCGCCGGATCGCCTCCGCCGACTGCCGCACGGTCAGCCGGCGGCATCCACTGACGGCGTGACCGCCCGACCGCGCCACCGCTTCGGTGATCTCCGCGGCGAGCCCCGCGTCCTCCGGGCCGCCGACCACCACGATCCCGACTCTGCCCGCCAGCCGCTCCGCCAGCGCTCCATAGTACGGCCAGCGCTTCGACCCCCAGATCGATCCCGGGGCGAGCGCGACGAACCTGCCCTGCATTCCATGCTCCCGCAGGAACCCCTCCGTCGCCACACGATCGGCGAGGGGGACGTACAGGGACGGGCGGGCACGGTGCGCCGCGACGTCCGCGAGCGCGAGCAGGCGGTCCACCTCGTGACCCTGCTTCGCCCGCGGTCGGATGTCGGTGTAGAGCGACCGCCAGCCGTCGTCGAAGCCGACCCGCCGCGGGATGCGGGCGAGCCACGCCGCCAGCGCCGTCCGCAGGGAGCGATGCGGAAGATACGCGCATTCGTAGCGCTCCGCGCGCAGGCCGCGGACCAGGTTGACCAATCCACGCCAGCCCCGATCGCGGCCCTTCTTGTCGTACGGGATCACCCGCCGGACCGCGGGGTGGGGCTCGATCAGCGGTGCCGCAGCCGGGGTCGTGACCACGTCCACCGGCCCGTGGCGGGCGGCGAGCGCCTCGAGCAGCGGCGTCGTGAGCACCACGTCTCCAAGAAAGGCGGTCTGGATGACGAGGCTAGTCAACCTGCAAGACCGCCAAGAATGCCTCCTGCGGGATTTCGACCGTTCCCACCTGCTTCATGCGCTTCTTTCCTTCTTTTTGCTTCTCGAGCAGCTTGCGCTTGCGCGTGACGTCGCCCCCATAGCACTTCGCGGTCACGTTCTTGCGCAGCGGGCGGACGGTCTCGCGGGCGATCACCTTGGTGCCGATCGCGGCTTGAATCACGACCTCGAACAGCTGGCGCGGGATGAGCTCCTTCAGCTTTTCGGCGATCTTCTTGCCCCATTCGTACGCCTTGTCGCGGTGGATGATGACCGAGAACGCATCCACGGCTTCGCTGTTGAGCAGCATGTCGAGCTTGACGAGCTCGGCCGGGCGGTACTCGAGGAACTCGTAGTCGAGGGACGCGTAGCCGCGTGAGATCGTCTTCAGCTTGTCGTAGAAATCGAGGATGATTTCGGCGAGCGGGAACTCCCAGGTGAACTCGACGCGCGTCGGATCGACATAGTGCATCCCTTTGTACACGCCGCGCCGCTCCTGGCCCAGCTTCATGATGGCGCCGATGTATTCCGCCGGCGCGACGATCCGCGCCCTGACGTACGGCTCCTCGATGTGGTCGACCGCCGAGCCGTGCGGCATCAGGCTCGGATTCTCGACCAGCTCCACGGTGCCGTCCGTCCGGTGGACGTGGTACTCCACGTTCGGCACGGTGCTGATCAGGTCGAGATTGAACTCCCGCTCGAGCCGCTCCCGCACGATCTCCATGTGGAGCAGGCCGAGGAACCCGCAGCGAAACCCGAAGCCGAGCGCCACCGAAGACTCGGGCTCGTAGTGCAGCGACCCGTCGTTGAGCTGGAGCTTGCCCAGCGCGTCGCGCAGCTCCTCGAACTGCTCGGCGTTCGTCGGGTACAGGCCGGCGAACACCATCGACATGATGTCGCGGTACCCGGGCAGGAGCGGCAGGTCGCGGTGGTCCGCGTCGAGCACCGTGTCGCCGGAGCGGGTGTCGCGCACGCCGCGCACGTTCGCCACGAAGTAGCCGACTTCGCCGGCTTCGAGCTGCTCGGTGGGCTTGTGCCCGAGCTGCAGGTACCCGACCTCGTCCACCTCGTAGACGTCGTCCTTGTGCGCGCCGAACGCGATCTTCATGCCGGGCCGGATCGTGCCATCCACGACCCGGATGCTGGGGATCGCGCCGCGGTAGCGATCGTAGTACGAGTCGAAGATGAGGGCGCGGAGCGGGGCGTCCGCCACGCCCCGCGGTGCGGGGATGCGCCGCACCACCGCCTCCAGCAGGTCGGGCACGTTGGTGCCTTCCTTGGCGGAAATGCGGAGGATCTCCTCCGGCTTCGCCCCGATGAGCTCGTGCAGCTCCTGCGCCCGGCGGTCCGGCTCCGCTCCGGGAAGGTCGATCTTGTTGAGCACGGGGATGATCTCGAGCCCGGCGTCCATCGCGAGGAACAGGTTGGACAGCGTCTGTGCCTGAATTCCCTGTGATGCGTCCACGACGAGGATCGCTCCCTCACACGCCTGCAGCGAGCGCGACACTTCGTAGGTGAAGTCCACGTGTCCCGGAGTGTCGATCAGATTGAGCTCGTACACCCCCCCGTCGCGGGCATGGTAGTTCATGCGCACGGCGTTGAGCTTGATCGTGATACCCCGCTCGCGCTCCAGGTCCATCGTGTCGAGCACCTGCTCGCGCATCAGGCGCTTGTCCAGGGTGCCCGTGAGCTCGATGAGGCGGTCGGCCAGGGTCGATTTCCCGTGGTCGATATGGGCCACGATACAGAAGTTGCGGATGTGATCTTGGCGCATGTGGGGCTAAAATATAGTCATCCGTCGCGGCCGGTCTGTTACGGACCACGGATGACGGATGACGGAGAAGGCGGTATACTCCGAGAGGAACTCCCCTGGCTCCCATCACCGGCTGGTTCGACCCCACCTCCAACGGCGGCGCCGTACGGCTCGCCGCCAACAGTTACTTGCCCGCGAAAGGTGATTCCGGTGTGCGTCTCCCGGGGCTGCGGCGCGGCGACATCGTCACGGTGGAGCACGGGCGCGTGGTGAGCGTCAACGGCCTGCCGCCCGTCGGCCTGGGCGAGCGGCCCGACTTCGCCAAGCTTGGTGCCGTCCACCCCTCGCGGCCCCTGCGACTCGAGACCCCGCAAGCCTCGAGCTCGCGCACGGCGGACATCCAGCGTGTCGTCGATTTGATCTGCCCGCTGGGCTTCGGCCAACGCGCGCTGATCGTGTCGCCGCCCAAGGCGGGCAAGACCGTGATGCTGCAGGCCGTGGCGGAGGGCGTCGCCCTCAACCATCCGTCGGCGATCCTGCTCATCCTGCTCGTGGACGAGCGGCCGGAAGAGGTGAGCGAAATGGTGGACTGGGGGCGGGGCGAAGTCATCGCGTCGAGCTTCGACCTTTCACACGAGCGGCACGTCGCGGTAGCCGACATGGTGTTCGAGCACGCGCGCCGCCAGGTGGAGCTCGGCAAGGACGTCGTGATCGTGCTCGACTCGCTCACGCGCCTCGCACGGTCCCACAACACCACCGGGCGAGGCAGCGGGCGCACGATGTCCGGTGGTCTGGACGCCAACGCGCTCGCCAAGCCCAAGGCCCTGTTCGGGGCCGCGCGCGCGGTGCCGGAGGGCGGCTCCCTGACCGTCATCGCCACGGCGCTCATCGAGACGGAGAGCCGGATGGACGATGTGATCTTCGAGGAGTTCAAAGGGACCGGCAACTCGGAGCTGCGGCTGTCTCGCGCGCTGGCGGACCGCCGCCTGTACCCTGCGGTGGATGTGGCCGCCAGCGGCACACGGCGCGAGGAGCTGCTCGGGGACCCCCCGACGGTGGCGGCCAAACAGCAGCTCCGGCGGGGTCTGGTGGGCCTTCCGCCGGAGAAGGCGATCGACGGGCTGCTGGCGCAGCTGCGGCGCGCCAAGACGAACGCCGAGCTGCTCGCCGGCGTCGGCTAGCCGTCAGTTCCCGCCGCCCACGATCCGCTTATAGCTGTCCGGGTTCCAGCGGGGCCGCTGGGGCGTGTTCGCGACGGCCAGCCCCAGATGGAACACGAGCCGTGCGAACCGCGCCTCCTTCTCGGCGTCGATCTTGTCCGGGGAGTCGCTCACCTGATGGTAGTCCGGATGCAGCCCGGTCGTGAAGAAGAGAATGGGCACGCCCTTCTTCGCGAAGTTGTAGTGGTCCGAGCGGAAAAAGAGCCCTTCCTGCGGCCAGAGATCGCCGAGCGGCTTGATGTTCAGGTCGCGGTGTGCCGCGGCCACGCTGTCGAGCGTCGCGCCGAGATTGGAGTGCTCGCGGCCGATCACCGCGACCGTGTCCTTGGCGTTGCGGCCGACCATGTCGATGTTCAAGTCGGCGATCACGTCGGCGAGCGGTACGGTGGGATGGTCGGCGAAGTACGCGCTTCCCCAGAGGCCCCGCTCCTCGCCGCTTACGGTCATGAACACGAGGGAGCGCTTGGGTCGCTCGCTGGCCGAGGCGAACGCCTGCGCCAGCTCGATCACCGCGACCGTGCCCGAGCCGTCGTCGTCCGCCCCGTTGCAGATCGAGTCGGCGCCGCGGGCGGTGCAACCCTCCCCAGCGCTCGGCGTGCCGATGTGATCCATGTGGGCGCTGAACAGGACGTATTCCTGCTTCAGCGTGGCGTCACTGCCCTCGAGGATGCCGATCGCGTTGGGAGCCGACGCGTGCTGGAGCACTCGCTCGCGCACATCCAGTTGGAGCGTGACGTCGGCCAGGGGACGAGCCGCGAGGGGTCGGTCGCCCCATACCCGGAGCGAGTCGGGGCTCACGCCCCCCTGCGCGAAGAGTGCCCCGGCGGTCGCCGTCCGCACCGCGAACACGGCGGGGACCGCGGGCCCACTCTCGGAGCTCGGATTGCGCACGGTCACACTCGCTTCGTGACCGGGGAGCCTTGCCCAGATCGAGTCGGGGAACCCCGCCACCAGCATGACGGCGAGGGGTCGCAGCTGGAGGACCTTCGGGCCGATCGCGTTCAACCCCGGCCCGTACGCCAGGAAGACGATCTTCCCGGTGACGGCGGCGGAATCGAGCGTGCTCCGCGCATCGGCAGAGCCGGTGATGACGACGGCCGGGCCTGCCGCCGCTCCCGCGGGCGCCTGTCCCTCCACGAGCAGCACGTCCTGGCCCCCGCGCCACATCCCGGGCGTGCGGCCGGTGATCCGGATGGTCGAGCTCTCGGGGTCGAATCGTAGCACTTCGAGAGGATAGTGCTGGAAGTACGTGCCACTATCGCCGCCCGGCTTGAGCCCAAAGCGGTGGAACTCGCCCGCGACGTAGGCCGCTACCGCGTCGAGCTGCGGGCTCGGCGTGGCGCGGCCGAGCATCGAGTCGTCGGCGATGATGCCGATGCGGCGCTGGACGTCGGCGATCGTGATGGACGCTGCACCACGCGCGACCGGTCGCAGCCGCTGCGCGGTCGCCAGTCCGGGGAGCACCGCGAGCAGCAGCGCCGGGCGGAGTCGCATCGCTCAAGACCTTGAGGAGGGGAAGGAAAGCTAACGAGCCCGACCGCAGGGGACTACGGTCGGGCGCGCTCACACGGCTGGGTGGTCACGGCTTGCGCCGCTTCAGCTCGGGTTCGGCTCGTGGCTTCTCCTTCGGGGGCTCACGCTTCGGCTCCACCCGCGGCTCGCGGCGCGGAGGGGGTGCCTCGCGCCGCGGCTCAACGCGCGGTGGCGGCGGCTCGGCGCGCCGACGCTCTTCCGGCACCGCGCGGCGCTCCGGCTGCGCCGGCTGAGTGGGCTGCTCGGACCGCTCCGGTCGCTCGGGCCGGTCGGGACGATCACGCCGCACCGGGCGATCGACATCTTCGCGATTCTCGGGCCGCTCCGGACGGTCGCGCCGGGGAGGCCGATCGGGCTGATCGGGGCGGCCGGAGTCGTCACGATGAGCGGGCCGGTCGGGCCGATCCCGATGATCGCGCCGGTCGGGCCGACCGCCACGACCGCGATCGTCGTCGTCCCGTGCCTCTTCGGAGCCGGGGCGACGCCGGGGCGGCTGAATGTTGGGCGGCGGGATGACGCCCGTGCCGCCCAGGTCGCGACCACGCACACCCACGTCGCGCCGGCGATCGTCGTTCACAGGCCGCTCGCGCACCCGTGTGATGAAGGCATCGGTTGCCTGGCGGTCCTTGAAGATGAACCGGGGCTCCGGCCTGTACGGGCGCGTGAAGACGACCCTCGTGCCGCCGTAGTACCGATACGGGTAGTAGTACGGATCGTCGAACACCACGATCCGGAAGCGCACGCAGGTGTAGTCGTAAGGGCTCCAGGACGGGTAGCTCACGTACGTGTGGCAGTCGTAACACAGGAACCGGGGATAGTCGTAGTGCTGTTGCACGTAATACGGCGCGACGTCGTAATCCCAATCACCGTAGCCATCGGGCACGATGCGCTGTGCCACGTCGGTGAGGGCGACGTACGGATCGCCGCGGACCCGCCCGTCGGCGATCATCCGATAATCCCAGTGCTCGTTACTCTGGATGCCGTCGTAGACGAACGGATCGGCCGAGGCCACCGCGAACAGATAGCCGACACCCGGATAGTCGTCGATGTAGAAGGCATCGCGGTCGTTTCCACCCTGCACCTCGTACTCGCGACCACCGCGGGCGAAGTTGTCCTCCCACGGCTCACGCGGAAACAGCACGCGCACCCGGCCATCGGTGTCGACGCGCAGGATCGTCACGAAGGCGTCCCGGTCGGCGCGGAAGTGCACACGGACGCCCTGGCCGCTGGCGTAGGGACTGTCCCCCCGGTCGCTCCACACCTCGACCCGGGGGCGATACTCGACCGACACGGGCCCGATCGAGGGGCTTCCGGCCGGCGCGGTCACGAGGCTGAGCAGCCAAAGGGGGTTCATCATGGGGCCTCCGTTCGCGCAACGGAGGGGCAGGTCCCATGCCAACCCGACGCGCGGTGGCAAGTGAGGTAAGTGGCTATGAGCTTTGAGGTTCAACCGCAGATTGATACGGATCACCAGACCCGGGCTGTCCTCTACCCGGGACATTCGGCTGTTCATTAGCTTCCGCGAGCCCATGCCCGACGTGCAGCGCATCGATCTCCTGGATCCCGCCGAAGTGGCTCGCTTTGGTGGAATCGAAATCGTGGCGCAAGGGGTGGTGGAGGGCTTTCTCAGCGGGATTCACCGCTCCCCGTTTCGCGGGTTCTCGGTCGAGTTCACGGAACACCGCGCCTACCAACCCGGCGACGAGCTGCGCTACCTCGATTGGAAGATCCTCGCCCGGGCCGACCGCCTGTTCGTGAAGCAGTTCGAGCAAGAGACGAATTTGCGCGCCATGATATTGGTCGACGCGAGCCGGTCGATGGCGTGGCGCGGTGCGCCCACCCGGCTCACGAAGCGGGCCTATGCCGACCGGCTGGCGGCGGCGCTCGCCCTGATCTTGCTGCGACAGCGCGACGCCACGGGGCTGATCACCTTCGACGAAGTCGTGCGCAAGGTAGTGCCGGCGCGCGTGAAGGCCGGACAGTGGGCTCGACTGGTGCGAGGTCTGGTCGACACGCCGGACGGCGGGGGCACGGCGGCACAGGCGGCCCTGGTGCGCCTCACGTCGCTACTCGCCCGCCGTGGGCTCGTCGTACTCGTCTCCGACCTGCTGTTCGACCGTGCGTTGGCGCTGACGGCTCTGCGCTACCTGCGTCATCGTGGCCATCAGGTGATCGTGCTGCACCTGATGGATCCGGCGGAGGCCGAGCTGTCGGGCCCCCCCGAGGTGCGGTACCGGGATCCGGAGTCCACGGCGAGCGTGGTGGTCCGCCCGCGCGAGCTGGCGCGGGCCTATCGGGCAACGGTGCGTCGGGAGATCGACGCATGGCGCACGGCGTGCCGGCGGCACGGCATCGCGTACCATCCCATTCTGACCGACATGCCGTTCGGCATGGCGCTTCGGCTGCTCGCGTGACGTTCCTGCATCCGTTGGCGCTCGTGGGGCTCGCCGCCGCGGCGATCCCCGCCCTGCTTCATTTGCTCGAGCGCCGTGTGCCGCCGGAGGCCGAGTTTCCGCCGCTCCGGTATCTGAGCGAGGCGGAGCGCCAAAGCGCACGGCGCTTGAAGCTGCGACATCTCCTCCTCTTGATTTTGCGGACGGCATTGATCGTCCTGATCGTGGTGGCTGCGGCGCGGCCGCTCTTCCCCACGCAGGCGGGCGGGGGATCGCTGCACCAGCCGACGGCGCTCGCCGTGATCTTCGACAACTCGGCGTCGTCCGGGCTCGTCGTGGATGGGCGTCCCGTGCTCGAGCACCTGAAAGCCGTGGCGCGAGGGTCGCTGGTGCGCGCGACGTCATCCGATCGCCTCTGGCTCGTGCTCGCGGATGGCGTGGCGCGAGCGGGGACACCGGACGCGCTGCTCGCGACCTTGGATAGCGCCGGGGTCTCGGCTCGTCGCATGGACGTAACGGCCGCCGTGCGGGCGGCGACGCGGCTGGTCGACGCAGCGCCGTTCCCGGCACGCGAGGTACATGTGGTGAGTGACCTGCAGCGCACGGCGCTCGGTCCCGGCCGGGCGGACGTGCCGCGGGGGGTGCGAGTAGTCGCCCTCGCGCCTGCGAGCCAGGCGGCCGCGAACCGCGGTGTGGGCGTCGTCCGCGTGACCGATGGCGCCGTGGTGGTGGGCATCGTGGGGACACCCGGCGCGGAAAGCGTGGGGGGCGCCGCGGCCGTAACGCTGCGTATCCGCGGGCGCGACGTTGGTCACGCCCTGGCGGCACGCGGATCGACGGTATCGATCTCGCTGCCGCCACTCGGCCCGGGTTGGTGGGTGGGCGAACTGGTGCTCGAGCCCGACGAGCTGCGGGCCGATGATCGACGATTGCTCGTGTGGCGGGTGGCTCCGCCCGCCCGAGTCGCGGTCCTGCGTGGGGTCGAGGGAGGACCGTTCGTGGCCGCGGCGCTCGCCGTGCTGGAAGAGGGGCGGCGGGTCCGGGGGGAGGGACGCCCCGAGGTGGTGATCGGAGACCGGCCGGAGGCAGGTGCCATGGTGAGCATCGTGGTGCCACCCGCGGCCCCGGCGCTGGTCGGCCAGGCGAATCGTGCGCTCGCGGCGCGGGGCGGGCGATGGCGGTTCGCCACGGCCGGCACGCCCGGCCCGATCGCCGGGCCCGTTCTGCCGACAATCGCGGGGCTGCAGGTGACGCGGAGGTACTGCATCGAGACGGTGACTGGGGACGCCGGACGGGGGACCAGTGCGGACACCACGGTCCTGGCCACGGTGAACGGAGAGCCGTGGCTCGTGCGGGACGGCGCCGTCCTGCTGCTCGGCAGCCGGCTCGACACGGCCTGGACCGCGCTGCCCGCGGCGCCCGCGTTCGTCCCGTTCCTGGACGCGCTGGTGAACCGGGTGGCCCGGGGGGAGGCACCGATCTCCGAGGCGGAAGGCGCCCCGGGCGTGGAGTTCCGGACGCGCGGCGCCGACACCGTCGGCGCGACCGTGTACGGGCTCGACCCGCGAGAGTCGGATCTCACGCCGGCGTCAGCGGCGCTCGTGCACGACGTGCTGGGCGCGGACGTGCTCGACGCCGCGGCGTTTGCCGCAGCGCGGTTCGCCGGAGCCGGGCACCGCGACGGCAGCGGGCTGCTGCTGGTGCTGGCGGTGCTCTGTGCGCTGGTGGAGCTGGGCGTCGCGACGCGCACCCACTGATGCCGCTCGACTTCGTCATCGACCGGTTGGACGCCCTGCCGGCGACGCGCGCGCTCGCGGAAGGCCTGCCCGCATCCGGCGCCCGTCAGGGCATCGCTGGCCTCCCCGGCTCGAGTCCCGCCGTGCTGGTCGCCGCGCTCGCGCGGCGACTCCCGCAGCGGGTCTTCGTCGTGGTCACGCCCACGCCGACCGATGCAGAGCGGTGGCTTGCGGATCTTCGGACCCTCACGGGGACCGCGGTCCTGTACCCGCAACGCGAGGCGCTTGGCGCCGAAGAGCCGCATTTCGAAATCGCCGGCGAGCGGGTGGAGACCCTGCAACTGCTGTTGTCGGGGCAGGCTCGGGTGCTGGTCACGACGGCGCGCGCGGCCGCCGAGCGGACGGGGGTGCCGGCCGCCCTGCGCGACATGCGCTTGGTGCTGCAAGCGGGAAGCGGGAAACGGGATACGGGATACGTGTCTCTCACGGACGCCATTGGGCGGCTTCACGACATGGGCTACGAGCGGGTGCCCACGGTCACCGAAGTGGCCCAGTTCAGCGTGCGCGGTGGGATCCTCGACGTGTATGGGTTCGGGATGGCGGCACCGGCGCGGCTCGAGTGGTGGGGAGACGACATCGAATCGCTCCGGACGTTCGACCTCGACACCCAACGATCCGGCGACGCCATCGAGCGGGTGACGATCCTGCCCGTGCGAACGGAGGGCCTGGCTTCAGTGCCGGTAGGGGCGCAGCATGCTGCGGCCCTACAACGGCAGTCGCTCTTGGACCTGCTCCCCAGCGATGCCCTGCTCGTTCTCGAGCAGGAGTCGGCGCTGGGGCAGGAAGTGGAGCGCGCGTGGGCCGAGGCGGCCCACCATCTCGAGGTCGCGCGGCGGCTGGGCGAGGAGCCGCCGGCGCGGGAGGCGCTGTTCGTCGATCCGGCGGCGTGGCGGGCGCAGCTCGTCCGGTTCCCGCGGATCGCGCTCGACCCCGCCGATGCGGATGCACGGTTCCCGATCGCGCCGCCCGAGCCGGTCGACCGCGACATCAAGCGGCTGCGCCAGGTCGTCGCGACCGAGCCGCCGACCGTGATCCTGTGCGACAACGAAGGTCAGCTCGAGCGCCTCGAGGAGCTCCTGGCCGGCGATCGGGCGACCCTCGCCGTGGGGGCGTTGGACGGCGGATTCGTGTTGCCCGGGCTACGCGTCCTCACCGACCACGAGATCTTCCGTCGCGCCCGCCGGCTGCGACGGCCGCGCCGCTACCGCGAAGCGACGGCCACGGCCGCGACACGGCCGCTCACGACCGGCGATTTCGTGGTCCATCTCGAGCACGGCATCGGGATCTACCGCGGAATCCAGACGATCCCGGTGGGAGCAGAGGGCGGGACCCTCGAGGTGGCGGTCGTAGAGTACGAGGGTGGGTCGCGGCTGAACGTGCCGTTGTACCGGCTCGATCAGCTCGAGCCCTACCGGGCCGCGGCCGATGGGGACGCGCCGCCGCCACGGCTGCACCGCCTCGGCACCACAACGTGGCAGCGGCAGCGGGACAAGACGCGGGCGGCGATCCGCCAGATGGCGATCGAGCTGCTCGACCTGTACGCCCGGCGGCAGCTCGCGGCCGGATTCGCGTTTCCTCCCGACACGCCGTGGCAGCGCGAGCTCGAATCGGCCTTCCTGTACGAGGATACGCCGGACCAGCGGCGGGCCTCCGAGGAAGTAAAGCGGGACATGGAGCGTGCCCTACCGATGGATCGGCTGCTGGTGGGTGATGTGGGGTACGGCAAGACCGAGGTCGCCTTGCGCGCCGCCTTCAAAGCGGTGCAGGCCGGCAAGCAAGTCGCGGTCCTGGTCCCCACCACGATTCTCGCCGAGCAACACGGGCGCACGTTTCGCGAGCGGCTCGCCGACTATCCCGTCCGGATCGAGGTGCTGTCGCGGTTCCGCGGCCCGAAGGACACGAAGCAGGTGACGCGGCAGCTCGGGACCGGCGAAGTGGACGTCGTGATTGGGACGCATCGTCTGTTGTCCCTTGACGTCGGGTTCCACGATCTCGGGCTGCTCATCGTCGACGAAGAGCATCGCTTCGGTGTGCGGCACAAGGAGCGGCTCAAGGCGCTGAGGCTGGCCGTGGACGTGCTCACCCTCACCGCGACACCCATTCCCCGGACCCTGCACCTGTCGCTGGCCGGATTGCGGGATCTCACGCTGCTCGAGACGCCGCCCAAGGACCGCTCGCCGGTGCTGACCTTCATCGAGCCGTGGGATGACGGACTGATCGAGGAAGCACTGGGGAGGGAGCTGGATCGCGCGGGGCAGGTGTACTTCGTGCACAATCGCATCGAGACGATCGACACGATCGCGGAGCGGGTGCGGGCGCTCGCCCCGCCACGGGCGCGGATCGCGGTGGCACACGGGAAGTTGAAGGAATCGGACCTCGATGCTGTGATGTCCCGGTTCGTCCGGGGCGAGGTGGACGTGCTCGTATCCACGATGATCGTCGAGTCGGGACTCGACGTGCCGAATGCCAACACGATGATCGTGAATCGCGCGGACCAGCTCGGGCTGGCGCAGCTGTACCAGCTGCGCGGGCGCGTGGGGCGGAGTCACCGCCGTGCGTACTGCTACCTGCTGGTGCCCGACCTGGTCGACGCCGAAGCGGAAGAGCGGCTCCGGGTGTTGGAGCATCACACCGATCTCGGCTCGGGCTACCGGATCGCGTTGCGCGATCTCGAGCTTCGCGGCGCCGGCAACCTGCTCGGCGCGGCGCAGTCGGGCCACGCGCAGGCGGTGGGGTTCGACACGTATCTGCGTTGGCTCCAAGAAACCGTAGACGCGCTCAAGTCCGGGACAGGGGAGGCGGGGAAGAGGACCGCGGCGCCCCCCGAAGTGGTCCTGGACCTGCCGGCACACCTCGCCGACGCCTACGTGCCCGACGAAGCGGTGAAGCTCGAGCTGTACCGGCGGCTGGCGCGGGCGGAGGCGCCTAGCGAGATTCAAGCGGTGCGCGAGGAATTGCGCGACCGCTTCGGGCCGCTCCCCGATGAGGCGCAACGTTTACTCCTCGTGTCCGAGCTCCGCGCGCTCGGCGCCCGTGTCGGACTCGAGATGGTTCTGGTGAAGGGCGACGAGGCCCGGCTCACGTTTGCGCGGGACGCGAGCCCGCGGCTGGCCGCCCTGACGGCGGCGCTGGACTCGGTGCAGTTCGAGGCCGAGGTCCGGCGGGCGGTGCCCCTCTCTCTGCGACTCCGCCGTCTCGGCGGGGAGCCCATCGGGTCGGGGCTCGTCCGAGCTCTCACCGCGGTTCTCGCGGACACTCACCCTTAAGGAGCTGGCATGGTACGGCTGGCTTGGATCTGCTCGGTGCTCGTGCTGGCGGGGTGTTCCGCCGCGCGGGACGCGTTTTCGGCACACGCGCAGGTCGCCGGCACGGCCGCCGGCCAGACGCTGACGGTCGATCGCCTGGCGCACGTGGTCGGACACGCGCAGCGCATACCCATCCGACCCGATGTCCTCACCGGCGTCGCGAATGCCTACCTCGACTACGCGGTGTTTGCGACCGAGCTCGGCCGCGGGCGCGACCTGCACGATTCGGCCCTGGTGCTCGCGGCGGAATGGCCGGTGGCGGCTCAGCTCAAGTGGGAGCGCTATCACGAGCGGCTGATCGTGACGCGCGGCAAGCTCACGCCCGCCCAGGCGGACTCGGCGTTCCAGGCGGGCACCGTGCGGCTGTTCCAGCACATCCTCATCCGGATCCCCCAGAGCGCCGTGTCGACGGTGGAGCAGGAGAAAGAGAAGCAGGTCACCGCGCTCCTGCGCCGGGCCGCCGCGCAGCGTGGGTTCAACTTCGCCGACCTCGCCCGGCGCTACTCGGAAGACCCGGGATCCAAGACGCGGGGGGGGTACCTGCCGGCTACGCCGCGCGGGCAGTTCGTCCCCGCGTTCGACAGTGCCGCGTGGACGCTCCCGCCGGGCGCGATGACCGCGGTAGTCCGGACGCCGTTCGGGTTCCACATCATTCGCCGGCCGCCGCTCGCCGAGGTGCGAGACTCCTTCCGGGTCGATCTCGAGAACGCCCGCACGGCCCAGCTCGACTCTCTCTATCTGGACAGTCTCGCGAAACAGCGGCAGCTCAAGATCGAGTCCGGCGCCTTGGCGCTGGTGCGCCAGGCGGTGCCGCAAATCGTGTCCGCCCGGAGCGACAACCGGACCCTGGCGACGTATCACGGAGGCACGTTCCAGGTGCGGGACCTGGCGCGGTGGCTGCTGGCGCTCGATCCGAACGACGTACGCGGGATCTCCACGGCGACCGACGCCCAGCTGAACCAGTTCCTCAAGCTGCTCGCGCAGCGGGAGATGCTGCTCGCCGAGGTGGACAAGGCCGGCGTGCAGCTCAATCCGGGCGACTGGCGGCAGCTGCGCGCCGAGCACGACTCGGGCGTGGCGCGGCTCGAGGGCGTGCTCGGTGTGTCGCCCCAGCTCCTCAAGGACTCCGCCGCGACCCCCGCCGCGCGCGTGCAGCTGGCCATGGCGCACGTGGACCGGTACGTGGACCAGGCCGTCACGTTGGGCAGTGCGCCGTTCGTCCCCGTCCCACCCTTCCTGGCCGGCGCGTTGCGCCAGGGCCAGCCGTGGTCGCTCAACGAGGCGGGGATCGCGCGGGCGGTGGAGAGTGCGCAAGCGATCCGGGCCGCGGACACGACGGGGCGCGGCGCCCCGGCCACCGGGACGGGTCTGAAACGCGCCCCTGGCCCGCCGCCCGTGGCGGCGGAGAGCGGTGGCCGGCCGGGGCCGCGCTGACATGCGGGCGCTCGTCCTGGCCGGGGTCCTGGTGGGGGGCGCCGCCCTCTTCCTCCCCGCGCCGCGGGCGGCGGCTCAGGGTCGGGCGGTAACCGACCGTCCGGTCGACCGCATCGTGGCGATCGTCGGCACGAAGCCCATCCTCGCGTCGCAGGTGGAAGAGCAGCTCGTCCTGGCGCAGTCGCAGGGCGTGAAGATGCCGGAGGATTCCGCGGGGCGCGACGCCGCGCGGCGCCAGGTCCTCTCGCAGATGGTGGACGAAGAGCTGCTGGTCCAGCAGGCGGAACGGGACACCACCATCAAGGTGACGGACCAGGAAGTGCAGGACGCAGTCGAGCAGACGGTCCAAAACGTGCGGAAGCAGTTCACCTCGATCCCGGAGTTCCAGACGCAGCTGCGCGCGGCGGGGTTCGTATCCGAGGAGGAGTGGCGCCGTTGGCTTGCCGACCAGCAGCGTCGTGCGATCCTACAGCAGCGGTTGATCGAGGGGCTGAAGCAGAAGGGGAAGCTGCGGCCGATTCCGCCGTCGGACGCCGAGATGCGGGCGTTCTGGGAGGCGAACCGGGCGCAGCAGGCCAAGCGGCCGGCCGCGATCTCGTTCCGCCAGATCGTGATCGTGCCGAAACCCGACTCGGCAGCGAGCGCCCGCGCGCTGCAGCTGGCGGAATCCCTCGTGGTGGCGCTGCGGCAGCGCGGCGGGGCCGGATTTGCCGACGTGGCGAAGAAGTACTCGGCCGATAGTGTCTCTCGTGAGCAGGGCGGCGCGCTGGGCTGGTTCCGCCGCGGCGTGATGGTCAAGGAGTTCGAGGACGTCGCCTTTCGCTTGAGGCCGGGGGCGATCTCCGACGTCGTGCGCACCGAGTTCGGCTTCCATATCATCCAGGTGGAGCGCGCGCAGCCGGCGGAGATCCTGGCCCGCCACATCCTGATCCAGCCCGCCATCTCCGCGGCGCAGATCGTCATCGCGCGGCGGCAGGCCGACTCGGTGCACGACGCGCTCGCCCACGGCGCGTCGTTCGACTCCCTCGCCCGTCGCTACGCGGACCCGAGCGAGCCCAAGCTCGCCGATGCCCTCCCCGTTTCCCAGCTCCCGCCCGATTACGAGAAGGCCATCGGGCAGGACACCGTCCCCGGGCTGAAGCCGGTGTTTGAAGTCGGCATTGGGACGGCGCGGCCGAGATTCGTGGTGTTCGAGCTGCTGAAGCGCCTGCCCGAGGGCGAGCTGGGGTTCGACGAAGTGAAGGATCGCGTTCGCGACGGCCTGAGCCAGCAGCTCGCCATCAAGCACCATCTCGACTTGCTGCGTCGCACCACGTACGTCGACGTCCGTTTCTAGCCGCCGTCCCCGACTCGCGGTCACGCTCGGCGATCCGCGGGGGATCGGGCCGGAGGTGGTGACCAAAGCGCTCGCCCTCGGGCCGCTGGACGCGGAGATCGTCCTGATCGGGAACAGGGAGCCGGGAGCCGGGAGCCGGGAGCAGGCGCAGGTCCCGCTCCCGGCTCCCCGCTCCCTGCTCCCCGAAGAGGCCGGCAAGATCGCGGGCGAAGCGGTGCAGGAAGCGGTGCGCCTCGCGCTCGCTGGCGAAGTGGATGCAGTTGTCACCGGCCCGGTGCACAAGCACGCCCTGCACCTCGCCGGATTTCGCTATCCCGGTCTCACCGAGCTCCTGTCCCATCTCGCCGGTGACGTGGATGTCGCGATGATGCTCGCCGCCGGCGCGCTGCGCGTCGTGCTCGTCACGACGCACATCGCCCTCAAGGACGTCCCCACGCAGGTGACCGGCGATCGCGTCGTGCGCTGCGGGCGCATCACCGAGCGCGCGCTGCGCGGCTGGTGGGGCATCGCCGCGCCCCGGCTCGCCGTGTGCGCCCTCAATCCCCACGCCGGCGAGTCCGGCCTGTTCGGCGACGAGGACGCACGCGTGCTCGAACCCGCCGCCCGGGCGCTCGGTGCCGCCGGGCCGCTGCCGGCGGACACAGTGTTCGTGCGGGCGCTCAAGGGGGAGTTCGACGCCGTGCTCGCGCCCTATCACGACGTCGGGATGACGGCCGTGAAGGTCGCGGGATTCGGCACGGGGGTGAACGTGACGCTCGGGTTGCCGTTCCCCCGCGTCGCGCCGGACCACGGCACCGCCCTCGACATCGCCGGCAAGGGGGTGGCCGACCCGGGCTCCATGCGCGCGGCGCTGGAGCTCGGCACCGAGCTGGCGCGACGGACGCAACGGGCCGACGCGTCGGTAGGGCGCTAGGGTTCCGCGCCCGGCGCGCGTCGCAGCACCCGCACGGTGCCGACCCGGCGTCCGTCGACCTCCACGATCTCGAACACGGCGCCCTTCACCGCCACCTGGTCGCCGGGCCTCGGGAGACGGCCGATCGCGCCGAACAGAAAGCCCCCGATGGTGGTGTAGTCCTGCTCGCCGAGCTCGAGCCCGAATGCGCTGTTGACCTCGCGGATCGGGACCGAGCCCGCGATGATCGGTGCCACGCCGGCGGGGGCGACGCGCAGCTCCCCCGAGGGCCGGTCGTATTCATCGTAGATCTGACCGACGATCTCCTCCAGCAGGTCTTCCATGGTGACGAGACCCGCCGTGCCGCCGAACTCGTCGAGCACGATCGCGAGGTGGATCTTCTGTCGCTTCATGTCGGCGAGCACGTCTTCGACCTCGCGCGTGCCCGGAACGAACACGGCGGGGCGGAGCACCGCGCGCAGGCTGCCGCCCTTCGCCGAGCGGAGACCGGCGAGGATGTCCTTCGCGTGGACGATGCCGAGGATATCGTCGAGCGACTCCCCGTACACGGGATAGCGCGATCGGCCGGCCACGGCCACCTGATCGGCGGCTTCCTCGAGCGTCAGGTCCGCCGGCAGGGCCACCATCTCGGTGCGCGGCGTCATGACTTCGCGGGCGGTTTTCTCGCTGAACTCGAACACGCCCTGCAGCAGCCGGGCGTCGTCGGCATCGAGCTTGCCGCGCTGCCGGCTCTGCTCCACCAGCATGCGGATCTCCTCGGGCGAGTGGATCCGATCGAGCTCGGCTGCCGTGCCCTTCAGGCCCAGGAGCCGGACCACGCGGCCGGCGCTCCAGTTGAGCAGATCGGTGAACGGTCGCGTGATCCACGAGAAGAAGATGAGCGGCGCGGCGATCCAGCGGCTGGTTCGCTCGGGGTAGGCGATGGCCCACGCCTTGGGCGCCTGTTCACCGAAGACCACATGGAGGAAGGAGACCAGCGCCACGGCGACCGTGGACGCGATGCCGCCGCGCGCGAGGAACTCGAGGGCGGGCGGCAGTGCCGCGAACCAATCGCGGAACAGCTGCGCCACGGTGTCCTCGGCGACGTAGCCCAGCAGGATCGAGGCGACCGTGATGCCGAGCTGTGCCGCCGACAGTTGGCGGTACAGATCATGCAAGGCAGCCTGTACCGTCCTCGCCTTCCGGTCGCCGCGCCGGACGAGCGCCTCGATGCGGGTGCGGCGGGCCGCGACCAGCGCGAATTCCGCGGCCACGAAGAACGCGTTCGCCAGCACGAGCGCCAGCACCGCCAGCAGGCGGAGGCCAAGCGATTGTGTGGCGGGGCCGGGCATAGAGGCGAGAACATAGAGCGTGATTATCTTGGGGACTAGGGATTAGGGACTAGGGACTAGGGTGAGCGCGACACTGCCAATCGACGTGCAATGCACGCATCGGGCTCCGCTGCGCGGGGAAAGCCGGCGGCGGCTACAGGTCGTGCTGGCGATCACGGCGGCGGTGATGGTGACAGAGGCCGTGGGCGGGTGGCTCGCTCATTCGCTGGCCTTGCTCGCCGACGCGGGACACATGCTGGCGGACGTCGCCGCGCTGGGCCTGTCGCTGGTCGTGACGGCGCTCGCGCAGCGGCCGGTGACGGCGGAGCGGACGTTCGGACTGCTGCGGCTGGAGATCCTGGCGGCCCTCGTGAATGGGGCGGCCTTGATCGTGATCGCGCTCGGCATCGGGCTCGAGGCATACCACCGGTTCCGCTCGCCCGCTGACGTGCGGGGCACGCTGCTCCTGGTCATCGCCGGGGTGAGCCTCGCGGCGAACGCGGTGGGCGCCGCGATCCTGCACCGCGGACATGACCACTCCCTCAACCAGCGCAGCGCCTACCTCCACATCGTCAGCGACCTCCTGGGCTCGGTGGGCGCACTCCTTGCGGGCGTGATCATCCTCGCCACGGGGTGGGTACAGGCCGATCCGGCGATCTCGCTGCTGATCTCCCTCCTCATCCTCGGCAGCGCGTGGCGGCTGGTGAAGGAGAGCACGGATGTGCTGCTCGAGGCGGCGCCCGCACATATCGCCCTCTCGGACGTCCACGACCGGATCGCGTCCATCCCGGGGGTGGCATCGGTGCACGACCTCCATGTGTGGACCGTCACCAGCGGAGTGATCGCGATGAGCGGCCATCTGGTCGTCCAAAACCCGGTTGACAACCAGCGGGTGCTCGAAGCCGTGCAGGCACGCCTGGGGGGCATGGGCATCGGGCATGTGACGGTGCAAATGGAGCGGGATCCGACGTGTGAATAACTGCGTGGTGCGTGGTACGTGGTTTACTTCGCGTGGCGAGGCTGGCTCCGCACCGAGGATAACCACGCACCACTCACCACGTACCCACGTTTGTGTGATCCAGCCCGCTTGTCTTTTCGAGACCCCCCTCCTATACTGCGCCCCTCACAGACTGCGCCCTCACATCGACACCGTCAGGACCTAGCTCCTTGCAGATCCGCAACATCGCCATCATCGCGCACGTGGACCATGGGAAAACCACGCTGGTGGACCAGATGCTCCGCCAGGCGGGCGTGTTCCGCGCCAACCAGCAGGTGAACGAGCGGGTCATGGACTCCAACCCGCTGGAGCGCGAGCGTGGGATTACGATCCTGTCGAAGAACACCGCGGTGCACTGGGGCGACACCAAGATCAACATCGTGGACACCCCCGGACACGCCGACTTCGGCGGCGAGGTGGAGCGTATTCTCCGTATGGTCGACGGTTTCCTGCTGCTCGTGGATGCCGCCGAGGGCCCGATGCCGCAGACCAAGTTCGTGGCGGGGAAGGCGCTGGCGCTCGGCCTGAAGCCGATCGTGCTGGTCAACAAGATCGACCGCCAGGACGCCGAGCCGCTTCGGGTACACGATGAGGTGCTGGAGCTGTTCCTGGACCTCGAGGCGACGCCGGAGCAGTTCAACTGTCCTTTCCTTTATACGTCGAGCCGCGCGGGCACCGCCACGCTCGACCTCAAGTCGCCGGGAACGGATCTCAACCCGTTGTTCCAGACGATCTTGGACACGATCCCGGCGCCGCGGGCCGACCCCGACGGACCGTTTCAGATGCTTGTCTCGACGCTCGACTATTCCTCTTATCTGGGCCGGATCGCGATCGGCCGCATCGAGCGGGGGCACGTACGGGTCGGCGAGACCGTTGCGTTACTTCCTCTGGGCGAGCCCGGTCCTCTGGGAGATGGGTCGTACGAGCAGGCACGCGTGGTGAAGCTGTTTTCGTTCGACGGGCTGGAGCGGGTCGAGGTACAGGAAGCCTCGGCCGGCGACATCGTGGCGCTGGCGGGCCTCGTGGGCGTCGAGATCGGCAAGACGGTGACGGCCCCCGACTATTTGGAGCGGCTCACGGGCATCGCGGTGGAGGAGCCCACGATCTCCGTGGACTTCAAGGTGAACGACTCGCCGTTCGCGGGACGGGAAGGGAAGTTCGTGACGGGCCGGCAGCTGCGCGATCGGCTGTTTCGGGAGCTCGAGAAGAACGTGGCCCTGCGGGTGGAGGAAACGGACGACCCCCAGACGTTCACCGTGTCGGGCCGGGGAGAGCTGCACCTCGGCATTTTGATGGAGACGATGCG
The DNA here is from genome assembly GCA_003222085.1 of Gemmatimonadota bacterium. Taxonomy (GTDB): domain Bacteria; phylum Gemmatimonadota; class Gemmatimonadetes; order Gemmatimonadales; family GWC2-71-9; genus AG41. The sequence goes on along the minus strand of QHUK01000018.1, from coordinate 52,601 downwards.
GCGGGAGGGGTTCGAGTTCCAGGTGAGCCGGCCGCGGATCATTCCGCGGGAGGGGCCGAACGGGGAGCGGCTGGAGCCGTACGAGGAGCTGATGATCGACTGCCCCGAGGGGTATCTGGGGGTGGTGATGGAGAAGCTGGGCCCCCGCCGGGCGGAGCTCCTGGACATGCGGAATCCGGGGGTGGGAACGGTGCGGATGCGCTTCAAGATTCCGGCCCGAGGGCTGCTCGGGTACCGCTCGGAGTTCTTGACGGACACCCGGGGGACGGGGATCATGCACCACCGTTTCTTCGACTACGGCCCCTGGGCGGGGCCGTTACAGGGGCGGAGCCGGGGGGTACTGGTGGCGGACCGGGAGGGCGTGGCGGTTGGGTACGCGCTCTTCAATTTGCAGGAGCGCGGGACGATGTTCGTCAAACCGGGGGATCCGGTGTACGAGGGCATGGTCGTGGGCGAGAACGCGCGAGTGGGGGACATGGACGTGAACCCCTCCAAGGAAAAGAAACTCACGAACATGCGGACGACGGCGTCGGACGAGATGATCATCCTGGAGCCGCCGCGTCAGGTGACGCTGGAGCTGGCGCTCGAGTACATCGAGGACGACGAGCTGATCGAGGTCACGCCGTCGTCCATCCGGCTGCGCAAGCGCGCGCTAGGGGCCACGGAGCGTCGCAAGCTGGCGCGGAACGCGCGATCGGCTGAGGAGTCGTAGCACGGCGGGGGGGAGAATCGGATAGCTCGCTCACACCACAACCACAACCCTAGCTGGGGGTGACAATGTTGTCCCGTGAGACGTCGGACTGGTCGCTCAAGCGTCGCGGCGACGGTCTCGGCGACGAGCAGTTCGGAGACTTCGAAGAGGACAAGGACCTGGACGAGGACTTCGACGACGAGCTGGACGAGGACGAGCTGGACGAGGAGGACCTGGACGATCTCGACGAGTACGACGACCTGGACGACGAGTTCGACGACGAGGAGGACGAGGAGTTCCGGCCGCGGAAAGGGCCGCGGCGGGACTGGGAGTGAGAAAAGATGGTTGCAAGACGCCAAGACGCCATGTTGCAAGAGGATGTCCTGAGCGTTCGATTCCTTGGCGACTTGGCGTCTTTGCGACTGGTAACGGGGTGGTGTGATGCGGAGTGGCCGGGCCTGTAGCTCAGGTGGTTAGAGCGCACGCCTGATAAGCGTGAGGTCAGTGGTTCAACTCCACTCAGGCCCACTACGTCAAACAGAAGCCCCGGTAACCGGTTACGCGGTTGCCGGGGCTTCGCAGTGTCAGGTTAGGCCTGCGGTCAGTGTCAGAGATAGTGTCAGACGACTTCTCGCCAGCGCTGGGCCAGTGGTATCGCCGCAGACCACGGGTGCAGTCCCCCGACACGACTGTGTAGCGCTTCGATGGCGAGCCGCACAGTCTGACACGCCCACACCGCGACCGGGCGCACAAGTAGTTGAGATGACCAGTCGTGCGCACCGGCCACCCAACCTTGAACGACCGACCGACCGACAGTCGGCCTTCAGAAGCCTCGGCGGCCACTCATCGAGGCGGTGTGCCTGGGCTTTGAAGTGCACGAGTTCATTTCGCAGAATCCGCAGACAACGCAGGCCCTTGTACCAGTCGAGCGAGCCCGCGTTGGGTTCCCCGGCCGCATAGGCTACCTCCAGCGCCTTCTGGGCTTTCCATGGCGTGATAGCCGGCTTCAGTTTGGTCTTGTCCAGACCCTGTGCTTGTGTTGCGGTGGGGCTCCGATGCAACTCGGGTAGGTACGCCTCGGCGGCGGCGAAGGCAAAGAACACGGCGATGTATGGTGCCCTGTTCCACTCGACCGGGCCGGCATCGAACGCTACGCCCTGGTGTGCAGCACGCAGTGCCACGCTGTAGTAGACATGTGCGAGAGGGACTAGCCCGCGCACCACGGCCTCCTCGCGTAGCTCGAACGTGTCGCTGTCTGCGACGTGAACGGCTGGCGGCCGCCGCTTCATCGGCAACAAGATACGAGAACGCGCCCCCCGGTGCTCTGGGAGGCGCGTGTTCGTGCGATGGGGCTCGGGTCTATGCCGCCCGCAGCGCCTTCACCCACTCCCGCACCGGCCGTTCGCGGTGCTCGGCCGGTTATGTTGGCGCAAGAGTGCTGCCCGCGACCCAAGCACGGCTGATGTTTCTCACCACGCTCAATTACGCTGCGTTCGGGTCAGGTCTAGTCATGCTCATGGGTACTTTGCCGCGCAGACGCGTGTGGCCATTGCTCGCTGTGACCGGGGCTGTCTTCTTCGCAATTGATTCTTTCTACCTGAGATCCACGGTCATTTACAACATTGCCATCCTATTGTGTCTCGTGCTGGTACCAGCCATACCTGTTCTCATTGTGCGTGCGGTCCGGCGCCTTCGCGGAGAGTCGTCGAAACGGCCAGCGATCGTGGCCTAACATGACGATGTGCGGTCGGCTTCGGCAAAATCTTGGCGGAGTCCGGGTTGCAGTCTAAGGACCAGTTAGGTCGCGCATAATCGGTCCCAAACACGAGGCCGTCAGGTTGCCGAATCGCCGCTGGAGTGTAGATTCACGCCGTCCGGCGCACGGCGATTCTCCGCCTCGCTAAGGATGCCCTACTTCGTCAGAGCGTCCACTTAGCTGGAGGCGACCGTGCCCACTCGAATTTCCATTTTCCGCCTGCTGTCCACCCTCGCCGTCGGGCTCTTTTTCGGTGCGTGCGGCGAGCCCGCAGCGCCTGTCAGATCGGCGGTCGGCGGACCGCTTTTCAGCAACGTTCCGGGAGCCGGCCTCAACGGGACGATCACGTTCTCCGGCGACGACGGCAACGGGAACAGCGAGATCTCCATCATGAACGCAGATGGGACCGGCTTGACCCAACTCACCCACAGCCCTTTCAACGGTGGCAACCCCAACTGGTCGCCTGACGGCCAGCATATCGCGTTCCATAGCACCCGCGACGGCGTCGGCCAGATCTTCGTCATGAATGTCGACGGCACCGGTTTGATCCAGCTCACCCACAACGCCTTCAACAATTTCGCCCCCGCCTGGTCGCCTGACGGCCAGCATATCGCGTTCCATAGCACCCGCGACGGCGTCGGCCAGATCTTCGTCATGAATGTCGACGGCACCGGTTTGATCCAGCTCACCCACAACGCCTTCAACAATTTCGCCCCCGCCTGGTCGCCCAACGGCCAGCAGATCGCGTTCTATAGCGACCGCGACGGCGACAACGAGATCTTCACCATGGACGCGGACGGAACCGGCGAGACCCAGCTCACCCACAACACCTTCAACGATTATGGCCCCGTCTGGTCGCCCGATGGCAAGCAGATCACGTTCAACAGCGACCGCAACGGCTCCTTTGCGATCTTCACCATGCACCCGGACGGGACCGGCGTGACCCAGCTAACGAACACCGCCGGCGTCGCTAACGTCGTCGACATTGACCCCGCGTGGTCGCCTGACGGCAGGGAGTTGGCGTTCTCAAGCAACCGCGACGGCGACTTCGAGATCTTCGTCATGAACGCGAACGGCACCGCGGTGACCGCGCTGACTCACCACGGCGCCGGCGTCTTCGACGGGTTTCCCAGATGGTCGCCTAACGGGACGCATCTCGCGTTTCATAGCAACCGCGACGGCGCCTTCCAAATCTTCGTCATGAATGCTGACGGTACGGGGGTGACCCAGCTCACCCACGCCGGCGGGTTCGGCGATTTCGTTCCCGAATGGGAGATGCGCATCGTGCCACGCTAGCTGATGGCTCGTAGACGGTCGGAGAATGTTCGCGGCCGAAGCGTCGCTCGTCTCACGCTCGACCCTTTGACGGAGGGGGTCATGCGGACTCGAATTCCCGTATCTCGACAGCTGTCCAGGGGGCGTGAGGCACCTGCTCACGCCCTCTTCTGGCTGCCGATTTCATTCCGTAAGTAACCAAACTCCCTCCACCCTGCCTCCACTCGAGCCTCAGGACCTGTGTGTTGGTCCGAGATAATCGACGACGACCCGAGCGAACAACTGGCGAAGCAGGGCGTTCGCTGCTGCTCGATCAGGAGACTTTCCGCTGCAGGGGCGTTTTGCGGACTGGTGTCAAGAGTGGTGCCCGCGCCAGGCACTTTTCACCGCGCCAGCGAGCGGCTCAGGTGCTAAGTGCTTGAATTATCGTTAGCCGGTGTCGGTGGGCGATGGGTATTTTGGCCTGATAAGCGTGAGGTCAGTGGTTCAACTCCACTCAGGCCCATAACAGAAAAAAGACGTCGAGCAAAAGCGTCCCGCAAAGACGTCACGCAGAAACGTCGCGACAACGTCGCGAAAACGTCTTGAAAACGTCGAACGGAATCGTGGGCAGCTGTCCTACGGTTCCGTTCGACGTTGTTGCGCGACTACGAGCGTGCACAGGAAGCGCCGCCCGTGTTCAACCGGCCCTCGCCCCAGACTCGACCCCCGTGGCGTCGTGGCGCGTGCGCAACGCTCGCCTGAGGCCGAGTGCGGGAACGCCGGTGGCATGCGTTTAGCGCGGAGCGGTCGGTCGGTGCCTAGACCCGCCCGGTCTGCCCTGAAAGGAGGAGACCAGTGCAAGTCACCCCGCACCCCAGCTGGGTTGCGTCCCTAAATGCGACCCTCGACCCGATTCAACGGGCGATCCTCGACACGCCAGTGATCGAGGACGCCGCCGAAAACCGGTTGCAGGCCGATAGGATCCAAGACTTCCTGGTTGCCTTCTATCCCGTGGTCCGTGACTTTCCGCAATGGCTCCAATGCCTGCTCGACCGCTGCCTTGGGGTTGGCCGCGAGTTCTTCCAAGACAACATTCGGGTCGAGCGACGCCACGACGCGATGTGGCGAGCCATGGGTGCCGCGTTCGGGGTCCCGCCCGAGCGCTTTCAGGTGCAGGAGCCGATGGCCCCGAACGTGGGCGCGTTCCATGGCTACCTGACCGAGATGTGCCGAACCGCGCCCCTCGGAGCGGCGGTGTCGGCGACGAACTACGCGGTCGAAGGTATCGCGCAGAAGATCTCAGAGAAGGCGCTCCGCGGGCTCAGCCGCAACACCAAGATCGGGCCGAAGGGGCGATGGTGGCTCGAGGAGCACGCGAAGTACGATGATGAGCATCCGGTTCACGCGCTCGAAATCGTGAAGGACTGCGTGAAGCGAGGCGAGTCTGTGAAGTCGGTGACGGACGCCGCGCGCCGAAGCCTCACGCTGATGCGGGACGCGATGGTCGCGGCGTATCACTCGAACGCGCCAGCTCTCGCGCAACGCCACCCAGCGTAAAGCGCGCTGCCACCTCGCCGGGCCGACCCGGGGAAACGCGACCCGCGGGCGGCGCGGGCACGCTTGATGCAACGGCCTGTGCAGTATCGGCAGTTAGGAGTATTATCCGTCTGCGCCCACACCACATGGCATTGCCGACCACGCTGTCGATCCTTGTCGTCGAAGACCACGCCGCAGTGCGCGAGGCCATCGCCCGCTCGCTGGCCCGCCGGGGGTGCCGGGTCACGACGGCGACGAACGGGATCGAGGGGCTGGAGGCGGTCCGCGGCCAGCGGTTCGACGCCGTGATCACGGATCTCACCATGCCCGAGCGTGGGGGCCTGTGGCTGTGGGAGCGTGCGCTGGAGGTCCGGCCGGAGCTCCGCGGCCGGTTCATGCTCATCAGCGCGGAGGCGCGCCCCGGCCAGCAAGCCATGGGGCTGTTCCTCCAGTCGGAGCATTTCCTCGTCAAGCCCTTCTCGCTGGATGGTCTCCTAGACCAGGCCGAAGAGATCGGGCGCGGGGGTGGCGACGGCCACGGCGTGCTCCCGGAGATGCCCGAACAGGTCCAGCCCGGTCTTGAGGACGACGAGCAGGGCGAGCGGGAGGAGCGGTGAGCCGAGTGTAGCGACGAGGAAGCCGCCGCCCAGGATCACGACGTGGAGCACCATCACGCGGCCATACGGACGAAACATCAGCGCCGGAACGAGCGCGGACTTGTATTGCCCGGTCCCGATGTAGTTGAACCCGAACGATACCGCGTGGCTCAACACCAGCCCCCAGGCGGCGGGGGCGATCCCGGCGGCCTGAACCGCGTGCCAGAAGGTCGTCGGCGTGGGGAATCCCCGGCCGACAGCCCCTCCCCCGAACAGCGTGAGCACGAAGATTCCGTGAACGGTAACGAACATCCCGTAGTGGAACGTGAAGAACGGGATCATGAAGACCTTCGCCGCCCACATCGCGCCGATCTGCGGCTGTGCGACGAGCATGCGCAAGACGTTGAACGCGCCCACGATCACGTTCTCTAGCCAGAAGAGCAGCAGGGTGGCGAACACGCTCCAGCCGAAGAACAGGACGCCCGCGAGCGGGACGAGGTTCGCGGCCACGAGCACCACGGCACTCGGCGAGAGCCGCAGGGGCGAGCGGGCGGGGATGGGTGGCGTCACGGCGCCACAACGATGCAACGCTGCCTGGACGCCGCCAAGGGCTTGCCGGTCTGCGGGTGCTGCGGGATCTTGCCGATGTGAATGACTCGAGCCGCGGCCGGGCGGCGGTCGGGATCTCCGGCAGCCCATCCAGCTCATCCAAGTCGCGTATGCTGGTCGAATACGCGCTCGCCCGGCTCGCGGCGCGCGGCGCCGTGACGGAGCTCGTGGACCTGGCCACGCTGCCGGCCGATGCGCTCCTGGGCCGGGCTACGGCGCCCGCGCTGATCGCCGCCCTTGAGACCGCGACGCGGGCCCAGATCATCGTCGCCGGCACGCCGGTGTACCGGGCCACCTACAGCGGCCTCCTCAAGGTCTTCTTCGATCTGCTGCCGCAGGACAGCCTGATCGGCAAGGTCGGGGTGCCGATCGTGACCGGACATGGCGCCGCCCACTCGCTCTCGGTAGACCATGGGATGCGGCCGCTGTTCGCGAGTCTCGGCGCCACCGTTGTTGCGAGCGGTGTGTATGCGACCAGCGCCCAGTTTCCGGACGGGAAGCCCAGCCCCGAGCTGCTACAGGCGGTGGACGGGGCGGTGCACGAAGCGCTGGCGCTGGCTACGGCCGGGCTACCAGGACCAATCCCCCGAGGCACATGAGCAACCCGACCACGTGGCGCGCGGCGAGGTGCTCCCGGTAGCCGAGCACGCCGATGATCACGAGCAGCAGCGCGGTGGCGACGTTCGCGACCACGGAGGCGAGGCTGATCTTCCACCCGGCGCGGTAGGCGAGCAGGATGGCGAGCTCCACTCCCACGATCGACAGTCCCACCACATAGGTGGCCCAATTCAAGTCCTTGAGCGAGCGGGCGAACGTCGCGCCGCCGGGTGCGAACGGCACCACCACGAGACACGCCACGAGCGACGTGGCGTAAGTGATCACGAGAGACACCATGGGATGCACCCCGGGCACGATCGATTTCTGAGCGATGTGATACAGCGTAGTGGCGAGTGCGGTCAGGGCGATCGGCAGGTAAAACAGCACGTTCGATCCTTTCGTTACGGGGAATTCCGTGAGGGTTCGCGCGCGCGGCGGCGTGGACTTCAGTCGTGAAATCTGCCGAGAGTGCGCGCAGCAGTAGGGGACGTGCCCGATGCCCCCTAGGATTGCCGCACTGGCGCCCTACCGTGCCGCAAAAACGCCCTTTCCCGTTCCTCGCGCCCTCCACATGTTGCCCCCACACCGTTGCCTATCGCATATAGACACATGACCGTGGACTCGGTGGTGCGCGGCACCGGCCCCGACCCGCGCGTGGAAGCGGAGGTACGGGGCGCTGCCCTCGGCCAGCTGCTCGCCGGTGGCCCACTCGCCGAATCGGTGCATGTCGTGCTGGTGCTGGTCGTGGCGGCGCTGGTGTGGAACTCGCTGCCGCTCGCCCGCACCTTCGGCTGGGTGGGCGCCGTCACGGCCGCGGCCGCGCTGCGCACCTGGTGGCGCCTCGGGCTGGGCCGACGCGCCGCCACCCCCGAGCAGGCGCTGCGGGGTGTACGCCTGACGGTGGCCGGCGTCGGGCTGGCGTGGGGGTTCGGCGCCGCCGCCGCGATCCCCGAGCTCGGCGTGGACCAGGCCGCCCTGATCCTGGTGGTGCTCGCCGGGATCGTGGCCGGGGCGACGGGGACGCTGGTCGGCGACCGGCGCAGCTTCCGCTACCTGCTGATCACCTCGCTCGCCCCGCTCCCCTTCGGCATCCTGTTGCAGGGACACTCCCGCATTCACTGGATCGCGATCCTGCTGATCGCGCTGTTCGCCTGGGGCATGGACCGCGTGCATCGGCGTGCCCACCGCACGTTCGCCGAGCGCGTCCGCGCGGCCGCCCTCCTGGAGCGCTCGACGCAGGAATTGGCGCGCCAGCACGCCTACCTCGATGCCCTGATCGCGAGCACACCGGTGGCGATTGCTGTGCTGGACGACCGGCGCTCCGTGCGCAGCGTGAACGCGGCGTTCGAGGCCCTGTTTGGATACTCCGCGGCCGAGGTCGTCGGCGCCGGGATCGACGGGCTGATCGTGCCAGAATCGCTCCGCTCCGAGTCAACTGAGCTGGAGACGCGCGTCCGGCGTGGTGAGACCGTACGTGTGGAAATCGAGCGCATGCGCAAAGACGGGCGGCGCATCCAGGTCCGGCTCTCGGCAGCCGCGGTGAAGGCCGCCGCCGACGGCGCGCTGGTCGCGCTGTACGAGGACATCAGCGACCGCAAGGCGGCGGAAGCGGCCATGCGCGAGGCGCGCGACCTGGCGGAGCGTGTCGCCCGCGCGCGGAGCGCGTTCCTGGCGAACATGAGCCACGAGATCCGCACGCCGATGAACGCCGTGCTGGGATTCGTCGAGCTGGTGCTGGACACGGAGCTCGCCCCGGAGCAACGGCGCGCCCTGGAGCTGGTGCGCACCTCGTCCGAGGCGCTGCTCACCATCCTCAACGACATCCTCGACTACTCGAAGATCGAAGCGGAGCATCTCGAGCTCGAATCGATCCCGTTCGACCTGCCCAAGGTGGTGCACGCCACTGCCACCCTGCTCGCCGTGCGGGCACGCGAGAAGCATCTGGAGCTCACCGTGGACGTGCCGCCCGAGGTCCCGCAGATGGTGCGGGGCGATCCCACCCGCGTCCGCCAGGTGCTCATGAACCTGATCGGGAACGCGATCAAGTTCACGGAGCAGGGCGAGGTCGACGTGTCGGCGAGCGTCATTGCGCGCGACGGTGACGAGGCGGCCGTACAATTTCGGGTGCGGGACACGGGGATCGGCATCTCGGCGGAGCAGCGGGGCACCATCTTCCAGGAGTTCACCCAGGCGGACGCGTCGATGACGCGCCGCTACGGCGGGACGGGCCTCGGCCTCGCGATCTCGCGGCGGCTGGTGGCGCTGATGGGCGGCGAGCTCGCCGTGACGAGCGAGGTGGGCCGGGGCAGCGAGTTCACCTTCGCCTTGACCTTCCCGCTCGAGGCGGGGGGCCAAGCCACGGCTCGCGCCACCGTGTCCCTCGGCGGACGCCGCTTGCTCGTGGTGGATGACAACGAAACCAACCGGCGGATCGTCCGGGACATGCTGGGAGCGGAGGGGATGGCCGTGCACGAAGCGCCCCGCGCCGATGCCGGGCTCGAGGCGCTGCGGCGCGCCGCGCGCGCGGGAGCGCCCTACGACCTCGCGATCCTCGACGCCCAGATGCCCGACCAGGACGGCTTCGAGCTCGCCACCGCCGTCCGCGCCGATCGCGCGCTGACGGAGACGCGGCTTCTGATCCTCACCTCCGCCGGACAGCGGGGCGACGGGGAGCGGTGCCGGCAGCTGGGGATTCAGGCATATCTCACCAAGCCCATCGCGCGGGCGGATCTGGTGGAAGCCGTGGGGACGGTGCTGGCCGGCACGGCGTCAGCCCCGGGAACGGCCGACCTCGTCACCCGCCACTCCATCGCCGAGTCGCGCCACGCGCTCCGGATCCTCCTGGCGGAGGACAACCCGGTGAACCAGCAGGTGGCGACAGCCATGCTATTGAAGCGCGGGCACCACGTGGACGTCGTGAGCAACGGCCGCGAGGCGGTGGACGCGGTCGCCCGAGAGCGCTACGAGGTCGTCCTGATGGATATCCAGATGCCCGAGATGGACGGGTTCGAGGCGACGGAGAAGATCCGCGCCCTGTCGCAAGGTCGGACGCTGCCGATCATCGCCCTCACGGCCCACGCGCTGAGCGGGGAGCGCGAGCGCTGTCTGGCGCGCGGGATGAGTGGCTATCTCGCGAAGCCGTTCAAAGCGCACGACCTGTTTGCCGCCGTCGAAGGGCGGGTCGCCCAGGCGCCCGACACCGAGGCTGCGTCGTCACCTGCGGTTGACCTCGCGAGCTTCCGTCGCACCATGGAGGAAGCGGGCGCGGCCGAGGCCGTGGACGGGATCCTCGAGACGTTCGTGGCCACCCTGCCGCAACGCCTGGAGGCACTCGTGGCCGCGGCCGGCGGCACCGAGGCCGAGCCGCTGGAGCGGGCGGCGCATGCCTTCAAGTCCGCAGCGGGGACGATCGGCGCGAGCCATCTCGCCGCGTTGCTCGAGGACATGGAGCGCGCGGCGCGGGATGGCGATCTGGCCGGCGCGCGTAACAAACTTGAGCACGTACGCGGCGAGGCGCGGGCCGCGCTCGACTATCTTCGGACGGCGACGAAAGGCGGCAAGGATGGCTAACCTGATCTCCGTGATGGTCGTGGACGACGACCCCGTGTCGAGCGCTCAGCTCGGCGCGCTCGCCAAGGCGGCCGGCTACGATGTCCAGACTGTGCCAAACGGACGCCAAGCGTGGGAGCTGCTTCAGCTGGCGCGCGTGCCCATCGTGATCTCCGACTGGTACATGCCGGAGATGGATGGGCCGGAGCTGTGTCGCCGGATCCGGGCCCGCACGCGCGAGCCGTACGCGTACTTCATCCTGGTCACGTCGCGCGGCGGTAAGCAACAGTACTTGGCGGGCATGGAGGCCGGGGCGGACGACTTCATCGCCAAGCCCGTGGATCCCGACGAGCTGCGTGCCCGGCTCAAGGTGGCGGAGCGCATCCTCGGCCTACGCAAGGAGATCGAGCAGCTCGAGGTGCTGCTTCCGATCTGCTCGTACTGTAAGCGGATTCGGAACGACAAGGAGGAATGGGAGCCGCTCGAGAAATACATCGAGGAGCACTTCGAGCAGCTGCTGAGCCACGGCATCTGTCCCGACTGCTACACCAAGTACGTGCAGCCTCAGCTCGACCGCACCAAGCCGTCGTGACGCAACCCGCCAACGGCGGTCGATGGTCCACCCCTTGCGGGAGGTGTTGCGTCGTCGCATCACCCCACGCCGCTTGACAGGGGAACAGGGGGCACACACCCTGGTACGGCGACGACAATCGTTGCGTGGGAACTCACCCGGCCCCGTTGCGCCCGCGATCAGGCCAACGGGGCGCTGTGTGTCGTGGGAGCATATTCATGGAAGCGAAAGACCTCCTGGACAGTCTCGACGTCGGCGTGGCGGCGATCGGCCCCGACTGGAGAATCGCCGAATGGTCGGCGGGGGCCAGTCGGATGACCGCGGTCCCGGCGACCCGGGCACTCGGACAGAGCATCTGGATCGCCTTCCCGGCGGCGAAAGGCACCGAACTCGAACGAGTGTTCGGAGAGGTCTTGGCCGACGGCAAGCCCCGCACCTTCCTGGCCCCCGCCGGCGCGCCCGAGGTGCCGGGGACGGTGCTGGAGACCCGCGTGACGCGCGGGCCGAGCGAGCATCTCACGTTGGCCTTCCGGCCGGTGCACGAAGAGCTCGCGCCCGAGTCTCGCGCGGCGCAGCTCTTGAGCGCGCTCGAGGCGGAGCGCCGGCTGTATCTGCAGCTGTTCAGCTCCCTGCCCACGCCCGCCTTGGTGCTCACGCGGGACGGTCAGATCCTCGATGCGAACCCCGAGGGCGCGAAGCTCCTGGGTGGGGCGGACGCGGCGGCGCTGCGCGGCCGCCTCCTGTCGGAGTGGGCCCCCTCGCCGCAGCAGGGCGCCCTCGCCGCGGCGCTGCGCCACGCCGTCACGCGACGGCAGGACGTGGCGCTCGCCTTCGAATTCGCCGGCGAGCCGGCGCGGGAAGTGCGCGCCGTCGTCGTGAACGTCGATCCGGTGCGCGCGTCGCCCAAGCTCCTCTTCCTGGCGCTGGACGTGTCGCGCGAGATGCTGTTGCAGCAGCGGCTGCTCCAGGCCGACCGGTTGTCGCAGCTCGGGGCCCTGGTGTCAGGTGTGGCACACGAGTTGAACAATCCACTGGCCGCGATCGCGGCCTTCGGGGAGGCGCTCGCGCTGGACCCTCATCAGGCCGATCTGGAGGAAAGCGCCGAGGTAATCCGGAGCGAGGCGATGCGGGCCGGTCGGATTGTCCAAACGCTGCTCGACTTCGCCCGCCAACGGCCGCGGACGCAGACCGCCGTCGATCTCGGCGAGATCGCCGAGCGGGTGCTCGCGCTGCAGCGCAGCGCACTCAAGAAGGCGCGCATCCGCACGACCGTCTCCGTCGCGAACGACGTCCCCGCCGTCGCCGGCGACCCACAGGAGCTCCAGCAGGTCATGCTCAACGCCGTCGTCAACGCCCGACAGGCGATCGAAACCACGGGTCGCCCCGGCCAGATCGCCATCGCCGCGCGATCGAGTGACCACCACGTGCTGGTGACGGTCGACGACACGGGTCCCGGCGTGGCGCCCGAGATCCTCGACCGCGTGTTCGAGCCGTTCTTCTCGACCAAGGCGGAGCACGGCACCGGCCTCGGCCTCGCGATCTCCTTCGGCCTGGTTCGGGGCATGGGCGGGCGGATGTGGATGCAGAATATCGAAGGCGGCGAGGGGGGAGCGCGGCTTTCGTTCGAGCTCCCCGTGGATGCCGGCAGCGCCGACGTGGCGGCGCAGGCCGCCGCCGGGAAGCGGGGGCAACGGCTGTCGGTTCTGGTGGTCGAAGACGAGGAAGCGGTGCGCCGTGCCATGGCGCTCCTGACGAGGCGGCTCGGCCACGACGTGACGGCCGCGGGCAGGTTCACCGAGGCGACCGAGCGGCTCGCCCAGGGGGACGCGCGCTACGATGCGCTACTGGTGGACGTGCATCTGGACGAAGCGCACACCGGGTTCGAATTGTTCGAGCACCTGCGGACCGAAGGACGGGGACGCGAGCGGCGCATCGTGTTCACGACGGGTGATTCCATCTCGACCCAGACCCGGGACGCGCTGGAGCGCGCCGACCGGCCGGTGCTGCGGAAACCCTTCAGCTTGGACGAGTTGCGCGAAATGCTGGAGCGCGTGACGGCAGGCTGACCCGATCGAGGACGCTCAGGCTGCCCGCACGCGCCGCCGTTCCCGGCGGCGGGCGCGGTAGTACGCGACGGTCTGCCGCAGCCCCTCGTCGAAATCCACGCTCGGCTCGTAGCCCACGAGCTCGCGCGCCTTGTCGATCGACGCGAGCGAGTTCGTAATTTCACCGGGCCGCCCCTCGCCCCGTTTCGGCAACACCGGCACGCCGGTGAGCGTTTGGATCCGGTCCCACAGATCGTTGATGCTCACGCTCTGCGCGCACCCCACGTTGAACACCTGGCCGGCGACCCGCGCGGCGGGCGCGCGCGCGGCGAGCACCGTGGCGTGCACCACGTTCGCAACGTACACGAAATCACGCGTTTGGTTGCCGTCACCGTAGATCGTCGGCGGCTCAGCCTGCAGGGCCGCGGCAATGAATCGCGGCACGACGGCCGCGTACTCCGAGCTCGCATCCTGGCGTGGCCCGAAGACATTGCAGTACCGGAGCACAACGGTTTCCAGCCCGTAGCTCGCATAGAACGCCGAGCAATACGCCTCGCCCGCGAGCTTGGACGCGGCAGCGGGCGACAAGGGGCGCGTGACGTGATCCTCGGAGTTGGGGAGGGTCGCGGGATTGCCATAAGCCGATGTGGAGCCGGCGTAGACCACGCGCCGCACTCGCGCGTCGCGCGCTGCCACCAGGACGGTGAGCGTTCCGGTCGCGTTCACGCGATGTATGGCCAGGGTCTCGCCCACCGAGCCCTGGACCGACGTGGCCGCGGCCTGGTGCAGCACGCACTCCACGTCCTCCATCGCACCGCGGCAGACCTCGGCATCCGTGATGCTGCCCTCGATGAAATGGACGCGGTCGGCGACCGCGGCGAGATTCTCCCGCCGCCCCGTCGACAAGTCGTCCAGGACCACCACCTCGTGCCCGGCGGCGACAAGGTGCTCCACCACGTGCGAGCCGATGAAGCCGGCTCCGCCCGTAACCAGGAATCGCATCCACTCCGTTTCGTTCGGCCCGACTCTTGCTCGTTGCAGGAATCCGGCCAGCGCTCCCGCAGGTGTGGAGGGCCCGGGGGATCGTGGCGTTCAGGCAACACGTGTTTCGCTTTGACGTGAGGCGCAGGGTCGGGGAATGGTCGGGGAGAGCGCTTTGGAGTTCACGATTACGGCGGTCAATCCGCTCGATCACGAAACGGACATCAAGCAGCTGTTCGTGACCCACGAGCGGGCGGACTTCCCTAGCTTCTTTGATCGGGCGTATCCGGCCGGCGTCCGGGCCGGTGGTGTAAGCTGGATCGGGCGCAATCGCGCCGGGCAGGTCGTGATGCACGTCGCCTGCTTCCCGCAGCGGTTCCGGTTCGGCGAGCGGGAGGTCGTCGGCGGCCTCATGATCAACGCTCTCGTCGCGCGGCCCTATCGGAGCTTTTTCCCCGCCCACGCGATGATCCGGCGCGCCAAGCGAGACACCAAGGCGCGCGGGGACATCGATTTCATCTACACCGATCCCAATGAGCAGGCCAAGGCGGTGATGGACATGTGCGGGTTCGCGCGGGTCGGCACGCTCACACGGTACGTGCTGCCCGTGGGTGACCGGCGGCGGCTGGTAGACGGCGCAATCCGCCTGTTCCACCTCGGCGTGCGCGCGGTCACCGGGAGCCCGGGAGGAGCGCCACTCGTCGGGCATCTGGCTGCGGAGTTCGCGCCGGCCCCGTTGGAGGCCCCCTCGGGCGACTCACCACGGCTCAGGCCGTATCACAGCAGCGCCCGGTATGCGATGCGCATGGAGGGGTATCCTGCCGCGTCGGACTGGTGGCTCACGCTCCCGCGGAATGGCGACGCGAGTGCGTCTGCCGCCGGGTTGCTGGTGCGGGGGCCCAACCCCGCCGGCGTGGCGGATTTGGAGGCCGTTCACAGAGACCCCGGCCTGCCGCTGGCCGGACTGATTCGCGGTCTCGTCGCGTGGCTACGCACCAGGGGGTGCACCCGGCTCCAGGTGTGGACGGTGGCGGAATCGCAGTTCGCAGCCGAGCTCCGCCACGCCGGCTTTGTTCCGCGGGAGGGTGCGGCGTCGATCGTCGCGACCGCCCTCACGGCGACCGGCGAGGCCGTGCTGCGGTCGGTGCACCTGTGGGAGATTACCAGCCTGGACTGCGACCGCTAGCCGCGCGCACCGCCTCGACGTCGTGCTTGCCGCTGGCCAGGAGCGGCAGCGCGTCGCGCACCTCGATGCGCGCCGGCTGCAAGTAGCGGGGAAGCTCACGGCCGCAATAGGTCTGCAGCCGTTCGAGCGATCCCTGCTCCCCGAGCACGACGTAGGCGACGATGCGCTCGCCGCGCGTCTCGTCCGGTTCTCCTACGACCACGGCGTCCGCGACCTCGCCCGACGCGTGCAACACGCTCAGAATCTCGTCGGGGCCGACGCGGTATCCCATGGTCTTGATGATGCGATCCCGCCGCCCAACGAAATAGAGGAATCCGTCGTCGTCCCGGCGTACCAGGTCTCCCGAGAAGACCACACGCTCGGCGTCGGGGGCGCCCGGCGGTCGCAGAGGATTGGCGCGGAACACCCTCGCAGTGAGCTCCGGCTCGTTCCAGTATCCCAGCGTGACAGTCGGGCCGCGGTACACCAGCTCGCCAATCTCCCCGGGCGGCGCCGGCGACCCGTCCTCCAGCAGCACGTAGACCTCGCCGCCGGGGATGGCGCGGCCCATCGACTCGGGCCGCCGGTCGAGCTCTTCGGGCGGGAGATAGGTGCAACGCAGCGCTTCGGTCAGTCCGTACATCAGGTACAGCCGCGCCCCCGGCTGCGCCTGGCGCAGCGCCCGCACCCGTTCGGCGGGGAGGTGCCCACCGGCGTTCGTTATCACCCGCAGCCGGGGGAGAGGCGTCTCGACGAACGCGGGCACGCGCAACAGCCTGGTCCAGAGCGGCGGCACGGCCGCGAGCACGGTGACGCCCTCGCTGCGGATCGTCTCGATCATCTGTTGCGGGAGGGGCGACCGCTCGACGACGAGGGCCGCCCCGGCGCCGACTGCACACAAGAGCTGCCCAACGCCGTACACGAAACTGAACGGCAGAAGGCTCGCGATTCGGTCCGCTTCGGTCAAGCCGAGGTAGGCGACGACGGCACTGGTGACGGCCCAGAGGTTGGAGTGACTTACCGCCACCCCTTTCGGGAGGCCGGTGGACCCGGACGTGTACACGATCTGGGCGACGTCGTCGCCCAGCCGGGGGACCGGTGCCAGGGGCTCCCCTGCGGCGCGGATGGCGCTCGCGTCGAGGACGACGGCGTCGGTCGCGAGCCGGCGGGGCTGCCGCGCGAGCAGGTCTCCCGCCGTGATCAGACAACGGGTGCCCGAGTGGGCGAGCACGTGCTCGATCTGGCGGGGGCGAAGCGCCTCGTTCACGACGACGGCGATGGCGCCGGCGGCGAGCGTGCCGAAGAACGCCGCGGCAGCGTCCCGGCCTCGTTCGAGCAGGATCGCGACGCGGTCGTCGGGCGCGATGCCCGCGGCCCGGAGCGCGGCGCCGATCGCCGCCGCACGCTCCCGCAGCGTCGCATAGCTGACGCTGCTGCCTCGTTCCACGATGGCGGGCCGCTCGCCCCGCGCGGCGCTGTCCCACAACAGGAACGCGGCGTTCGGCCCAGGGGGCAACGCGCCAGGTGCTCCGGCATCCATCGACAACGCGCAGTCCCCCGTGTATGGCTTCGTCGCGCTATTGCAACGAGCATACCAGGGCACAGAGTCGAGGTGCGTCTCGAGCCGTCCACACCGCCGCGACAAGGCGCGTGTGGCGCGGGCGCGACACGAGTGCTCGCGATGAAACGGTATCGGCTCGCCGGAACCCCTTGTCGCGTTGTCCGATAGCCGGTGTCCCCCCAGCGCCGTCGGTCGCCCGACCGATGTCACTCTCAGGCTCGAACTTTGCAATTGGAGAGGCCGGCGAGGCGGAGCTTTCCCTAGTGCAGGCGAGGTGCGGTGTCCACCACGATTGTAGATCGGCTGGAGCTCGACGCGGCGGCGGAAACGCGACGGATCGCGCAGACCCTCCGCGTCCAGGTCGGCGAGACGCTGCGACGTGGCGGGATCGTCGTCGCAATGAGTGGCGGGGTCGACAGTTCGGTGTGCGCGGCGCTCGCCGTGGAGGCGGTGGGCCCCGGGCATGTCCTGGGGCTGGGGTTGCCCGAGCGGGAGTCGGATCCCCAGAGCCTTGCGCTGGCCCGTGACTGGGCCGCACGGCTCGCGATCGAGTTCCTGGTCGAAGACATCACCGCGACGCTCGAGGCGTGCGGATGCTACGAGCGGCGCGACGCCGCCGTTCGCCGTCTCGTCCCCGACTATGGTCCGGGATGGCGCTCCAAGCTGGTGCTCGACGGGGGCGGCCTCGATTCCGACCGGCTCAACGTGTGTTCCATCGCCGTGCAGCCACCGGGGCAGAACCTGCGCAAGGTGCGCCTGCCCGCGCGCGAGCTGCGCGAGATCGTGGCCGCCACGAACTTCAAGCAACGCATCCGGACGATGCTGGCTTACCACCACGCCGACCGGCTGAACTACGCGGTGCTCGGGACGCCCAACCGCCTGGAATACGACCAGGGGTTCTTCGTGAAAGGCGGGGACGGGCTCGCGGACGTGAAGCCGATGGCGCACCTGTACAAGAGCCAGGTCTACCAGCTGGCCGAGTCGCTCGGAGTGCCCGTCGCCATCCGTGCGCGCACGCCCACCACCGACACGTACTCACTGCCGCAAACGCAGGAGGAGTTCTTTTTCTCGATGCCGCTGGGGATGCTGGACGTGGTGCTGCAGGCCCGGAACGAAGGGCGCAGCACGGCCGCCGTGGCCGCCGACCTGGGCTATCGGGTCGAGCAAATCGAGCGCGCCTATCACGAGATCGAGCACAAGCGCGCCGTCACCCGTCCGCTCCATCTCACCTCGTTGCTGGTGGCGCCGGTGCCGGACGTCGGCGTCGCGGCCCGGGACGGGGGAGGGGGCTCCTGATGTGCGGTGTGGCCGGTATCGCGCGCCGGCGCCCAGTGGGCGTGGCCGCGGAGCTGCTGGAGCGGATGGCGTCCGCCATCCGGCACCGCGGGCCGGACGGGTTCGGGCTGCACGTCGACGACCGGGTGGGCCTCACCAACGCCCGGTTGAGCGTGATCGATCTGGCGCGCGGGGTGCAACCCATGACGAACGAAGACGGCAGCGTCTTCATCGTCTACAACGGCGAGATCTTCAACCACCTCGCACTGCGCGGCGAGCTGGAGGCCCGCGGGCACCTGTTCCGCACCCGCAGCGACACCGAGGTGCTGGTGCACGCTTACGAGCAATGGGGCGAGCGGATGCTGGAGCGCCTGAACGGCCAGTTCGCGTTCGCGATCTACGACCGGCGCGCCGGGTCCGTGTTTCTCGCGCGCGACCGATTCGGCATCCTGCCGCTGTATTACGCGGAGCGGGACGGCGATCTCTATTTCGCGTCCGAGGTGAAAGCGCTGCTGGTCACGGGCGAGGTCGAGCGCGCGCTCGATCCCGAAGGCTTGGACGAGATCTTCACGTTCTGGGCGGCGCGCCCTCCCCGCACTCCGTTTCGGGGGATCCGCGCGCTCGAGCCCGGGTGCTGCGCGCGGTGGCAGGACGGGCGGCTCGCGGTACGGCGCTACTACGCGCTCGACTACGCCGAGGCCGCCACCGAGCCGGCGGACGCGCTCGAGGCCCTGGACGAGCTGTTGCGCTCGGCGGTGCGGCTGCGCCTCCAGGCCGACGTACCGGTCGGCGGGTACCTGAGCGGCGGCATCGATTCGAGCATCGTGTGCGCGCTCGCGGCGGCGGGCTCCCCGCTCGCCCTGCGGACCTTCTCGGTGACCTTCGAGGACCCGACGCTGGACGAGAGTGCGTATCAACAAGCGGTCGCGGCGGATGTGCGGAGCCGTCACGCGGTGCAGCGTATCGGGCGCGGCGACATCGCCCGCGTGTTCCCGGAGGTCATCCGGCACACCGAGACACCGCTCGTGCGGACCGCGCCGGCCCCGCTGTACCTGCTGTCCCGGATCGTCCGGGAACACGGCATCAAGGTGGTGCTCACGGGGGAGGGGTCCGACGAGGTCTTTCTCGGCTACGACCTGTTCAAGGAGGCGATCATCCGGCTGCTGTGTTGGCGTCGGCCGGCATCGCGCTTGCCCCCGCGCCTGCTCGACGGGCTGTATCCGGGGATCGCCCCCGCGTCGGGGAAGGGCGACTTCTGGCGCGGCTATTTCATGACCGCGGGTTCACCCGATGATCCGCTGTTTTCCCATCTGCCGCGGTTCCAGCTCACGGCCCGCATCAAGGACTTCTACGCGGCCGAATTCCGTGCGGGACTCGGGCCGTTCGACCCCCTGGCCGAGCTGCGCGCCCGCCTCCCGGCCGGGTTCGGGGCCTGGTCGCCCCTGGCGCGGGCCGCGTATCTCGAGATCACGACGCTGCTCTCGTCCTATCTGCTCAGCTCGCAGGGGGATCGCATGGCGATGGCGCACGGGGTCGAAGCGCGCGTTCCCTACCTCGACCACCGGCTCGTCGAATTCGCGGCCGCGCTTCCGGCGCGCAGCAAGCTGCGGGGTCTGCGGGAGAAGAACATCCTGCGACGCTGGGGGGAGGCCACCGGCCTCTTGCCGGCGGCCGTCGCCCGCAGGCGCAAACAGCCATATCGGGCGCCGGACGTGCCTGCGTTCTTCGACGGGCGGCCGCCGGAGTACGTGGAGGCGCTGCTCGATCCCGTGAGCCTGCGGCGCACGGGAATCTTCAATCCAGAGGCCGTCGCTGGATTGGTTCGGCGCTGCCGGGCCGGGCGCGCGGAGGGATTCCGTGAGAATCAGGCGCTCGTCGCGATTCTGTCGACCGAGTTGTGGCACCGGGAGTTTCTGGGCGCCCCCGCCCCCGCCCTCGTCCGGGCCCGCGTGGCGGGGAGCGCCCGCGTGGAGCCAGCGCCTGTGGAAACCCCGGCTGCAGCCTGACGTGCGACCTTGAGGTGAGGACGATGCGCGACGAAACGCGAGAGTTCACGCCGGCGGTGATCGCAGACCGCACGCGAGCCTACGTCCGTGAAAACTTCCTCTACATGCGTCCCGACTGGCCGCTCAAGGACGAAGATCCACTGTTCGGGGGCGGCGTGATCGATTCGATCGGTGTGATCGAGCTGGTCGGCTTTCTGCAGCGAGAGTTCGGCTGCACCCTGGAAGAGGACGAGATCACGGAACGGAACTTGGGCTCGGTCGCCGCGATCGCCCGCTTCCTGCATGCCAAGTGCAACGGCGGCGTCCGAGCCGCGTGAGCACCTTGCGCAACCGACTCACGACGCCCGACCTCGCCACTCGTGTGCAGCCCCGCCGTGGCGCCAGCGGGTCGTCTGCACCGGGGACCGGTGGCGTGGCGACGCGAGGAAATTGGGTCGCGGAGCTTCTCCGACGGCTGCGGCGCGCGGGGGACCGGCTCCTGTACCGCGCTCGCCGCCGAGCGGCTTTCGCAGCGCTGGGCTCCCGACGGCCGCCCGCGTTCGTGCTCGTGCTGTGCAGCGGCAACATTTTCCGCAGCCCCTTCGCCGCGGCCGTGTTGGAGCGGGAGCTCGAGCGCCGCGGCGCCGGGGCCGTGCGCGTGGAGTCGGCGGGCTTCACGGCGCCGGGCCGCGCGTCACCGCCCCACGCCATCGCCGCCGCCGCGCGTCACGGGATCGATCTCGCCGGGCACAGCTCCCAGCTCGTCGTCGCCGCTCTGGCGCGTGCTGCGGATCTCATCGTCGTAATGGAGGAACTGCAGGCCCGCAGCATCTGCGAGCGGTTCGGGCGCTCGCCGCGCGATGTGCTGCTGCTCGGCGACCTGGATCCGCTGCCCGCCACGTCACGCGCGATCGAAGATCCCGTCGAGCAGGACGCCGCGGTATGTGAGCGGGTGTACGCGCGGATCGAGCGGTGTGTCGGCGAACTCGTGAGAGCGTTGGTGCGGCATTAAGAGAACGGCGAGGTCGGGCGCAATGCTTGAAGGGCGAGACATCATCTGCTTTTGCAACGACTGGGACGGCGACCCCCTGAGCAAGAAACACGTCATGCTCGGGCTCGCCCGGAAAAATCGCATCCTGTGGGTGAACTCGATCGGCAATCGCAATCCACGTGCGACCGGGCGAGACCTGCGACTCGTGGTCAAGAAGGCGCGGGAATTCGCCGCGGGCTGCCGTCGCGTCGCTGAGAACATCTATGTCTTCTCGCCCCTCGTGATCCCGCTGCACGGAAACGCCCTCGCGCGCCGGTTCAATCGGTGGTTCCTCGCCGCCACACTCCGCCGCGTGTGCCGGCAGCTCGCGTTCCGCGACGTGATCACGTGGACGTTCTTCCCCACTTCTGGGGACGTCGTGGGGGAGCTGGGGGAACGGCTGGTCGTGTACCACTGCGTCGACGAGTACTCCGAATTCACCGGCACCGACAAAGTCGCGGTGGCCGGGATGGAGCAGCGGCTGCTCGCAAAGGCCGACCTCGTGATTGCCTCATCGCAGTTGCTGTACGAGCGCAAGCGACGCGACAACGCTCCGACGTTCCTGGTGACGCACGGCGTGGATGTGGAGCACTTCCGACGCGCCTGCAGCCCGCATACGGTCGTGCCGCCGGAGCTGGCCGCCCTGCCGCGTCCCCTGATCGGATTCTTCGGACTGATCGCCGATTGGGTGGACTTGGAGCTGGTTCGGTTCCTCGCGGTGTCCCGTCCCCAATGGTCCTTCGCGCTGATCGGCCGCACGCAGACGGATGTTGGCCGGCTGCAGGGCCTGCCGAACGTCCATCTGCTCGGTCGCAAGGACTATCAGCTCCTGCCGGCTTACTGCAAGGGGTTCGACGTCGCCATCCTGCCGTTCGTCATCAACGACCTCACCAATGCCGCGAACCCCCTCAAGCTGCGGGAGTATGTGGCGGCCGGGCTGCCGGTGGTTGCCAGCGCTATCCCGGAAGTCGAAAAGCTCGATGGCCTGGTGTCCATCGGGAGGACCCCGGCGGGGTTCCTCGCGGAGATCGAGGCCGTGCTGCGATCCGGGACGGCGGGACCGCGGCTCGAGCGGTCCAGGGCGGTGGACGGGGAGTCGTGGACGAGCAAGATCGATCACCTCAGCGAGCTGGTCACGAGCGTGGAGCACCCCCAACGCGCCATGGAGGCGACGGTGCGATGACGGACGCGACCGCTGCGGGGGGTCTGCTACTCGGGCTGGGCGCGCTCCACGGGGCCTACACCTACGTCGTGTATCCCTGGATCGTGAGCTTGTTGCCGGCGCGCCTCGCCCGACCGGGGGCGGGGCCGGGCCCGCGGCTGATCTCGATCCTCATCGCGGCTCGTGACCCGGGGGGCGCAGTCGCTGAAAAGGTGGCCGAGCTGCTGGAGGCGGTGCCGCTCGAGTCTGAGGTCGTCATCGTGCTCGATGGGCCGGACCCGGCAGCCGTGGCCGCACTGGCCGCACTGGCTGACGACCGGGTCAAGGTGCGGGTCCTGGAACGACCCCAAGGGAAGGCGGCCGCCCTCAACTGCGCCGTCGCGATGAGCCGTGGGGAGGTGCTCGTGTTCACCGACGTGCGCCAGCATGTGGCCCCCGGAGCCGTCGAGCACCTCGTGACGGCCTTGGCCTCCCCGGACGTGGGAGTCGTTTCGGGATCGCTCGACATCGCCTCGTCCCGCGGCTCCGATAGCCTGTACGACCGCTACTGGCGGTTCGAGCGCTGGTTGCGTATGCGTGAGGCGGCGTGGGACAGTGCGGTTGGCGTGAGCGGTGCGCTCTACGCGCTCAAACGGGAGCTGTGGTCGCCGCTGCCGCCAGGTCTGCTGCTCGATGACGTCTGGGTGCCGCTTCAGGTGGTGCGCGCAGGCAAACGCGTAGGATTTGCTCCCCTGGCGGTGGCCACCGATGTTCGGTCGGGCTCCGATGCCACGGAACTCGCTCGCAAGGTGCGGACGCTCACCGGAAACTATCAGCTGATCGCCTGGATGCCCTGGGTGCTGCATCCGGGGAAGAACCGCGTGTGGTGGCAGTTCATGTCCCACAAAGTGCTGCGGTTGCTCACTCCGCTCGCCGTGTCGAGTTTCGTCGCCGGCCTGCTGCTCGTGTTCGGGCCTTGGGCCGGGGTCGTGGGGCTGGGGGGCATCACGTTGCCGTGGATGGTGCGGCCCGCCTCCGTTCCCGGCGGCGGAGTCTTGCGCGTCGCACGCAGTGGTATCGCCCTCCTGGCGGCCCTGGTCGTAGCGGCACTGAACGCCGCGCGCGGACGCTGGGATGTGTGGAGTGATCCGGCGCGGCCGACGTTCGCGGATCGAGGGGACGGGTGATGCGAGACCCGTGAGACGCGCACCGTTGTCGGCACTCGCCGCGGGGATCCGGCTGCTGCATCCATCGCACGCGGCCATGGTGTGGCGAGATCTGTTCAGATGGCCGGCTACACCCGGCGACTCCGGCCAGCACCTCCAAGCCACGATGGGATGGCTGTGCCGCGCCCAGGATCGCGGCGGGGGCGGCGGTGGAGTCTCCGCCGGGTACTCGCTCCTCCGAGGCTGGCTGCCGCCGTATCCGGAAACGACGGGATACATCATCCCGACGTTTTTCGATTACGCCCACCGTACGGCGAACGCGGAGTTCTACGCGCGCGCCGTACGCATGGCCGATTGGGAACTCCAGGTTCAACTCCCGAGCGGCGCGATTCAGGCCGGGTTCTACAGGGGGAATGGCAGCAAGCGACCGCCGGCAGTGTTCAACACGGGGCAGGTTGTGCTGGGGTGGTGCCGGGCGTTTTCGGAAACCCGAGACGAACGGTATCTCGACGCCGCCGTGCGGGCGGGCAACTGGCTGGCGGACGGGCAGGACTCCGATGGAGCGTGGCGTCAGCACGCGCCGGAGACCGAAACCGTCGTTCATGCCTACGACGTGCGGACTGCGTGGAGCTTACTAGAACTGTACCAGTTGGTCGACGAGCAGCGCTTCCTCGACGCCGCCCGTCGCAACCTGGAATGGACGTTGGCGCAGCAGCACGACAACGGTTGGTTCGAGCACAACGCGTTCTTTGTTTCGGCGGACAAGTGGAACGTCCCCCTGACGCATACGATCGCTTACGTGATGGAAGGACTGATGGGCGCCTGGAGTTGCCTGCGGGACGACCGCTACCTGGAGGCGGCACTCAGGACCGCCACACGCCTCCGGGAGATCTTCGAGCAGCGGGGTGTCCTGCCGGGTGAATTCGATCGCACGTGGAGCGCGAATGCGACCTACAGCTGCCTGACCGGAAACGCACAGGTCGCGGGGGTGTGGCTGCGCCTGCCGCGGGAGTGTCGGGACCCACAGTTCGTCAGTGCTGCGCTTGGGCTCAACAGATACGTGAAGGCGACCCAGCTGTTGCACACCGCGAACCTGGATCTGCGGGGGGGCGTCAAGGGCTCCCAGCCTATCTTCGGGCGCTACACCCCCCTCACCTTCGTGAACTGGGCAGCCAAGTTCTTCGCTGATGCACTGATGCTTGAGGAGCACGTGGCTGGTGCCCGTACGACGGAAGTGGCGTCGTGACGCCCCTCATACTGTCACGGGTGCGCACCTGGGTAAAGCGCCGCGTGCGCGGCGGGCTCCGCCTCGCGACGACGCGCTGGGGCCGCCCGTTTTCCACGTCGGACCTGCTTCAGGCGGTGCGTGGACTCGGTGTGGCCCCGGGCGACACCCTGCTGGTACACAGCTCGCTGGATCACCTTGGAAAGTTCAGCGGGAAGCCCAGCGACGTGCTTGCGGTTCTTCAGGAGGCCGTCGGCCCCGGCGGCACGCTGCTGCTGCCGACCTTGCCGTTCACCGGTCCGACCGTGGACTATGCGCAGCAGCGCCGGGTATTCGACGTGAGGCGCACACCGTCACGGATGGGGCTCTTGACGGAACTGTTCCGCCGCACGCCCGGGGTCATTCGCAGCGTGCACCCCACGCACTCCGTGGCCGTCTGGGGAGCGGACGCCGCTGCGTTGGTTGCGGGCCACGTGCACGCCAAGACGCCCTGCGGCGTCGGATCCCCGTACGCTCGTCTGCTCGATCGTGACGGCAAGATTCTGTTTCTCGGCTGTGACGTCAAGGTCATGACCTTTTTCCATACGGTTGAGGAGCTGCTCGAGCCGAGGATGCCGTTCTCGCCGTTCACGCAGCAGGAATATCTGCTGGAGAGCGTCGACGCCGACGGGCGGACATGGACCACGCACACGCGGTTGTCCGACCCGGTCTTGGTGCGGCGGCGCAACCTCACGAAGCTGCTTCCCGTGTTGCGGCAGCGGGGCGCCTGGCGTGAGGCCAGCGTGGGGGGGCTGAAGCTGCGATTGGTCGGCGCGCGGCACGTGCTGAGCGCATGTGAGGCACTCGCGAACCAGGGGATCTATTGCTATGACGCCTAGTTCCGAGGCCCGCTCGGAGGCGCGAGCCGCGGTGTGCGCCGCGGCCGCGGCGGGCGACACCCACCACGCCATTCGCGCGGCCCGAGAACTGCTGCGCCGAGGCGGCGCTCAGGACTTGAGCTTTCTCCGGCGGGAGATTGAGAAGGCCACCAGCTGGAGTCCGCCCCTCACGCCGGTAAAGGTCGCGCTCCTCTCCTCCTTTTCCATCGAGTTTGTCGAGCCGGCGCTCGTGGTGCACGGTTTTCTGAGCGGGCTGGCCGTCCAGATCCACCGCGGAGGGTTCGGCCAATTCCGCCAGGAGATCGTGGATCCCGACAGCCGGCTGTACGCCTTTGGGCCCGAGTTCGTGATCCTGGCGGTGGAGGGGGAGGACTGGGCTCCCATGCTCTACGATCAGTTCCTCGACCACGACGAGGCGAGCCTGAACGCCTGCATCGGGCAGATCTGCGACGAAACGCGTGCTCTGGTGCAGGCCCTGCGCCGTCGGAGCGCTGCCACGGTCCTGATGCACAACTTCGCTCCGCCGCGCCGGCGCCAGCTGGGCATCCTCGACGCGCAGCTCGCCCGGGGGCAAGCGCAGTGGGTGCACCGCATGAATGAGGCGCTCGCGGCGGTGTGCCGGGACGCGCAGGGTATGTACGTGGTCGACTACGCCGGTCTGGTCGCGCGCTTCGGCGCGACGCGCTGGTACGACGAGCGGATGCGCCTCTACGCTCGTGCGCCGATCGCGGCCGACCAGTGGGGACACCTCGCGGCGGAGTACATGAGGTACTGTCGCGCCGTTCGAGGCTTGACCAAGAAGTGCGTGGTCGTCGATCTCGACAACACGCTGTGGGGGGGGGTCCTGGGCGAAGACGGCCCGTACGGCATCCGACTGGGCAGCGAATATCCCGGCAGCGCGTATCGCGCATTCCAGCAGGAGCTGCTGAGCCTCACCCGCCGCGGCGTGCTCCTCGCGATCGCCAGCAAGAATAACGTCGCCGACGTGGACGAGGTGTTCGCACAGAACACGAACATGGTGCTCAAACGCGAGCACTTTTCCAGCCTGCAGATCCATTGGCAGCCGAAGACCGAATCCCTGCCGCAGATTGCGCGGGAGCTCAACATCGGTCTTGAGCATATGGTCTTCATCGACGACAATCCCGTCGAATGTGAGGAAGTCTCGCAGGCGCTCCCCATGGTGAAGGTGATTTGTCTGCCGCAGCAACCCGAGCTTTTCGTGGACGCGCTGCTCGAGGACGGGCTGTTCGACGCCCTCGCCCTGTCGGCCGAAGACTCGCGCCGCGGCGACCTCTATCGGCAACGCGATCAGGCGGAAGCCCTTCGGGCGGAGAGCGGCTCACTGGAGGAGTTCTACCGGGGCCTGGGGATGGAGGTGACCATCGCGCCGGTGACGAAGGCGTCGCTGGCGCGTGCCGCCCAGCTGACGCAGAAGACCAACCAGTTCAATGTGACGACCGTGCGCTATACCGAAGCCGAGCTCGTCGAGCGAATGCGCACTGGAGAATGGTTACTGGCAACGGTGGGCGTGCGCGATCGCTTTGGCGACAACGGCATCGTCGGGTTGCTGATGGCGCGCCCGGACCGCACGGCACTGGATATCGACACGCTGCTGTTGAGCTGCCGGGTCATCGGTCGTTCGGTGGAGACGGCCATGCTGGCGTTCGTGTGCGCCCAGGCCGGCCGGCGCGGCTTGAGCGAGGTGCGCGGCCGCATCGTTCCCACCGCCAAGAACGTGCCGGTCCGGGACTTGTTTGCGCACCACGGCTTCACCCAGGTGGCGAATGGCGACTCCGGTGAGACCGCCTGGCGCCTGTCGCTCGCGGGCGGCGGGGTACCGTGGCCGGCCTGGATGCGGGTCACCGTCGCCGATGGCAACCCCGCGCCCGAAGCTTGAGCCGCGAATCTCAGGAGAGGCACGCGTGGAGCGCCGGATCAAGCAGATTATGGCCGATGTACTCGACCTCAACCCCAAGTCGGTCGACGACTCGACGTGCCAAGATCGCGTCGCGGCCTGGGACTCGCTCAATCACATTCAGCTGGTGCTGGCCCTCGAACAGGAGTTCGCGGTCTCCTTCGAGGTCGGCGAGATCGAAGCCATGCTCTCATACCCGGACATCAGACAGGTGCTCGAGCGCAAGCTCCACGCCTAGCGCCCCGCGGCAGTGCAACGCCTCGACCACGTAGGGTTCGTCACAGCTTCTATTCGAGATGCCGCGCCGGGTTTCGCCCGGTCCATCGGCACGACGTGGAGCGGGGAGATCACCCACGATCCCTTGCAGCAGGTCAACGTCGCGTTTCTCCGCGGCGCGCGGCCGCAGGATCCCAGTGTCGAGCTCGTGGAGCCCGTCGGTCCCGGTTCACCGGTCTCTCGTTTCCTGGAGCGGGGCGGCGGCCTCCACCACCTGTGTTACGAAGTACCGAGTCTGGAAGCACAGTTGAGCCTCAGTCGCTCCAACGGGGGGCTGGTGGTCAAGCCGCCGCTTCCTGCCGTCGCCTTTGACGGGCGCCGGATTGCCTGGGTGTACACGCGGGAGAAACTGCTCATCGAGTTCCTGGAAGCATGATCTAAGCCCGCGCTGCAACGCGTGTTGGGCCACCCGCCAGGCGCCGGCAGGCGCGTACGCCATGGCTGCGCGTGTGTCGCTATAGCGGCGGCGCCACACTGGATCGACCGGAGCCAGCGACATACCGGTCGCCAGTGGCGTATCTCGTTGTCACATAGCGACTTGCTTATTACCACCTGGCGCAAGGAGCGGCGGCGCCGGCCTTGCAACCTCCTCCCGCCGCAACGGTCACCCCGGTCCCCAATCCTCCCAGGCTGCACGGGCTGTTGTGACCACGTCGCTTGCCACAACGGAGGGAGTCTCATGCTCGCATCGCGGGCCGCGAAGTGCCTCGTGACCGGGGGAGCCGGCTTCATTGGCTCCCATCTCGCCGGGCGTCTGGTTGCTCAAGGACACACGGTGCGGGTGGTCGACAATCTCAGCACCGGGGATGAAGCCAATCTCGCCGGCTTGGACGGCGCCATTGAGTTCTTGCGCGGCGATCTGTGCGACCTTGCCGTCTGCCGCCGCGCCGTCGCCGGGATGGACGTCGTATTCCATGTCGCGGCGCTGCCCAGCGTACCGCGTTCGCTCAAGGATCCCTGGGCATCTCACGCGGCGAACGTGAGCGCGACGGTGCGCCTGCTGGAAGCGTGTGTGGAGGCGCGGGTCGCGCGGATCATCTACTCGAGCTCGAGCTCGGTGTATGGCGACACGCCGGTGTTACCGAAGACCGAGACGGCGGAGCCGCTGCCACGCTCTCCGTACGCCGCCTCCAAGCTCGCCGGCGAGCAATATGTGCTGGCGTTCGCGCGGGCCGGGCTGATCGAAGGCGTGGCACTCCGCTATTTCAACGTGTTCGGGCCGCGGCAGAGTCCTCACTCGGCGTACGCGGCGGTCATCCCGCGATTCTTCCAAGCCGCGCTCGACGAGCGCCCCGCGGTGGTGTACGGGGATGGCCAGCAGACTCGGGACTTCACCTACGTCGACAACGTGGTTGAGGCAAACCTCCTCGCGGCCGGGGCGGCCGGCGACACGGTGAATGGCTGGGTGGTCAATGTCGGGGCGGGGACGAGGACCGCGCTGGTGGGCGTCGTCGAGATCATCGGCCGTATTGTGGGCCGTCCGCTGGCGTTCGTGCGACAGCCCCCACGCCCCGGTGACGTTCGCGACTCGCTGGCGAGTCTCGAACGTGTCAAGCGACTGTTGGGCTACGAGCCGAAGATCTCACTGGAGGAAGGGCTGCGACGCACGTGGACGTGGATGACGGACGGTGCCAACACGATCCCCGGCAGGCTCGAGTCCGAACGATTGAGGCGGCAGCCGGCGTGAGGCGCGCGGTCGCCGGAGATCGCCTCGTTCGGGTCTGTCTCGTCGCTCCGTCACTCGATCCTCCCGGAGGCCAGGCGGTTCAAGCGGCGCGGCTGTACCATGGTCTGCGGGGGTCAGGGTCTGTCGCGGTGGGGTTCGTGGCGATCAATCCGAGACTGCCCGGGCTGCTCGGACTGCTGCAACGCGTTCGGTACGTCCGGACGGTGGTGACCTCGCTGCGATATGTCTGGACGCTGCTCACGTCACTGGCCGCATACGACCTCGTCCACGTGTTTTCCGCGTCGTACTTCTCCTTTCTGCTCGCGCCGACGCCTGCGGTATTGCTCGGAAAGTGGTACGGCAAGAAAGTGATTCTGAACTACCGGAGCGGCGAAGCGGAAGACCATGTGCGGCGCTGGAGGCGAACGGCCATACCGATTCTCCGACTCGTTGATGCGTTGGTCGTCCCTTCCCGATACCTGGTGGACGTGTTCGCTCGCGTCGGGTTGCATGCCAGCGTCATCGGCAACGTCGTCGACTGCGATCAGTTCCGCTTCCGGGAGCGCCGACCGCTGCGGCCGGTGTTTCTGTCGAACCGCAATTTCGAGGCCCACTACAACGTCGCCTGCGTGCTGCGTGCCTTCGCGCAGATTCAGCGGCGCCACCCGGACGCTCGGCTGATCGTCGCCGGAGACGGGAAAGAACGCCGAGCTCTGGTGCGTCTGGCCCGCGAACTGAGCCTCCGTAACACGGAGTTCGTCGGTCGGGTAACGCCCGATCGCATGCCGAGTGTCTATGACGCCGCGGACGTGTATCTCAATGGGCCGGACATCGACAACATGCCCGGCTCCATACTCGAGGCGTTCGCGTCGGGGCTGCCGGTCGTGACGACGGACGCCGGGGGGATTCCCTACATCGTGCGAGATGGCGAAACCGGACTGATCGTGCCGCGGGGGGACGACCACGCCATGGCCGCCGCCGCCCTGCGCCTGTTGGTCGACCCCGCACTCGCCGAGCGGTTGACCGCGGGCGCTCTCGAAGAGTGTCGCCACAAGTACGCGCCGGAAGCGGTCGTGCGGGAGTGGCGGAGCATGTACGAGGGTCTCGTGGCGTACTCGGACGGGCCCGCCGCGGAGCTCGCTCCGCGGCCCGGCTCCCTCCGATGAGTCTCCCCTCGCGCATGCTCGCGACCTGGCGGAAGCTCAGGGGGCGGAGCCTCGCGGAGCTGCGGGTCCGCGGCAGACAGCGGCTGGTGGCCTGGTCCGAGCGCGCCGGCGTCTCTCGCCAGCTCCGAGTTCCCGACGATCCGAGGTTCGCTCGCATCCTCGCGGGGGGACGCCCCGGATCGACGGCTCCCACGGCCGCCGGGCTGCTGGAGCGGTTCCGTGCGCGAACGACGCCGCGTTTCTTCGCCGCGTTCGACCAGCCGGCGGACGTCGTCGCCGTCCTCCGCCGCCGCTGGCCGGAGCTCGAGGGGCGGGTCCTCGAAGCCGCCGAATGCATTCGGCGCGGGCAATTCGACCTCCTCGGGCGTTCCCGCCTGGACTTTGGCCGCCCCGTGGACTGGCACGTGGACCCGGTGTCCGGAGAGCGCGTCGCCCGCGTCCATTGGAGCCGGGTCGAGCACCCCAAGCCCGAGAGTGCGATCGACTACAAGCTGATTTGGGAGCTCAATCGACATCAATACTTCGCGATTCTCGGGAAGGCCTACTGGTACACCGGCGACGAACGGTATGCCGCGACGTTCGTCGAGCACCTGATGGGCTGGATGGACGCGAATCCTCCCAAGTGCGGGGTCAACTGGGCCAGCAGCCTCGAACTGGCGTTCCGGGCGATCTCCTGGATCTGGGGGTTGTACTTCTTCAAGACCTCGCCGTGCCTGACCGAGGCCGTGTTCTGGCGCGCGCTCAAGTTTCTCTACCTGCACGGTCGACACATCGAGACCTTCTTGTCCACCCACTCGGGTCCCAATACACACCTCACGGGCGAGGCCTTGGGCCTCTTGTACCTGGGTACCGTGTTTCCCGATTTCGGCGATGCCGCGCGGTGGCGCCGTCTGGGATGGTCGATACTCGTCGAGCAGTTGGACAAACACGTGCGCCGTGACGGGTCCTATTTTGAGCAGTCCACGTACTACCATCGCTACACGGCGGACTTTTACCTCCACGTGAGCATCCTGGGCCAACTGAATGGTCTGCCGGTCGAAGCCGCGGTCCACGGAAAGCTGCGGGCACTCCTCACTCACCTGATGTACCTGACGCAACCGGACGGCCGGACGCCGCTCATGGGTGATGATGACGGCGGCAGGCTGCAGTTTCTGGACGACCGCGCGCCCGGTGACTTTCGCGCCGCGTTGGCGACGGGTGCGGTGCTCTTCCAGCAGCCGGACTATCGCTACGTAGCCCGTGAAGCGGCCGAGGAAACGGTGTGGTTGCTGGGCTGCGCCGGCCTGCGGGCGTTCGACGCGTTGGCGAGTGTCCCGCCCGGCACCACGAGCCGCGCGTTCCCGGACGGTGGGTACTACGTGATGCGCGACGGGTGGGGAAGGGACGCCAGTAGTCTGGTCATCGACTGCGGCCCGCACGGCGGGCTCAGCTATGCACACGCGCACGCGGACGCGCTGGGGCTCACGCTGGTCTCGCGGGGTACAGCGGTCCTGGTGGACCCTGGGACGTACACGTACCGGCCATCGGGCGGACTGCGCGATCACTTTCGGTCATCGGCTGCCCACAACACGGTGACGGTCGCGGGGCAGTCTTCGTCGATCCCCGGTGGACCCTTCAGCTGGCGGCACGTCGGGGCCAGTTCCGTGATTGCCTGGAGACCCGGTGCGCGTTGCGATTATTTCGAGGGCGTGCACGACGGGTATGCTCGCCTGACGCCTCCGGCCCTCCACACCCGTGCCGTGTTGTTCGTACGGGGCGACTACTGGATCGTCAGAGACCGCATCTCGACGGACGGCGACCATGACGTGGAGGTGCATCTGCAGTTCGCGCCGGGCATCGCTCTCGAGATCCTCTCCCCGAGCCGGGCTGTGGGAAGCTGGTCTGCGGATTCGCGGCGCGAGACACTGGAGATCGGGATGTTCGGTCACCAGGGGGCGATGCGCACGGACCAGGGTTGGGTGTCGAGTTCGTACGGCGCATTGAGGCCCGCGCCCTCGTGCGTGTTCACGGCGCGCGCTCCGGGACCGCGAGACGTGGTGTCGTTCTTCGTGCCGCGAAGCGGCAACCAGGCGGCGGTGGAGATCCATGAGCAGCCCGCGGCGAATGGACGCGCGTTCGTGATCGGCGGTTCTGGTGCCGAGGACATCCTGTTGGTCGGGGGAGGCGGCGAGGCTGAGGGCGGGGAGCTGTCCTCCGACGCACAGTGGGCCTGGGTACGCACCGGGCGACGGGGCGAAGGGCCATCCGAGTTCGTCATGCTGCATGGTCGCGGTCTGCGGTGGCGTGGCCGGCCGCTCGTGCAGGCCGAGGGCCCCGTGCGCTACCTCGCTGCCCGCCGGCAGGGACGGGACCTCCACGTCGAGGTGGATGCGGTCGGCGGGTGCGAGGTGGACCTCCTGGGCGCCGATCGGATCGTCGTCTGTGGTGACTCGAGTTCCCCCCTCACGGTCGTGGGAGCGCGTCGTGCCGCGTCGGTGGGCAGGGGCGACGCGTCGAGCGGGACGCCCGCCCCCGTAGAGGTGAGCTGAAGCGTATGTGCGGCATTTGCGGGATCGCGTTTTCGGCACGTTCACGATGCACGGTGGATGCCCTGGACCTCGTCCGGATGCGGGATACCATGACGCATCGGGGCCCGGACGATTGCGGCATCTTCAACCAGGGACGCGTCGGGCTGGCACATCGCCGTCTCTCGATCATCGACGTGGCGGGCGGGCACCAGCCGATGCACGACGACAGTGGATCGCTCCACATCGTGTATAACGGCGAGATCTACAACCATGCCGAGCTGCGCGCCTCCCTGGAGCGACGCGGCCATCACTACCGCACTCGTTGCGATACCGAGACCATCCTCCGGTTGTACCAGGAAGAGGGCCCTCGGGCCGTCGACCAGCTCCGGGGGATGTTTGCCTTCGCCATCTGGGACAGTCGCCGCGAAGAACTCTTCCTCGCCCGGGATCGTGTGGGGGAGAAGCCGCTGTACTACGTGCACGCGGATGACGGATCGCTCTACTTCGCGTCGGAGATCAAGGCGTTGTTCGCGGCCCAGGCGATCCGACCGCAGCTGAATTACACGGCCCTGCCGGACTATCTCGCCAACCGCGCCGCCTCCGGAGCCGCAACGCTGTTCGCCGGCGTCCAGCGGCTGCCGCCGGGCCATACGCTGC
This sequence comes from Gemmatimonadota bacterium, assembly GCA_003222085.1. Lineage (GTDB taxonomy): Bacteria > Gemmatimonadota > Gemmatimonadetes > Gemmatimonadales > GWC2-71-9 > AG41. Next base: position 18,800 of record QHUK01000018.1, on the reverse strand, counting down.
GGTGGCGAGACGGAGCATTGGAGATTCGAGAGTACTGGGACTTGAGCTTCGCCCCCGCCCGCGGCGCGAACCAGACGGATGAGGAGCTCATCGCGGAATTCGCCGAGCGCTTTACCGAATCGGTACGCATGCGCCTGATGTCGGACGTGCCACTGGGAGTGTTCCTCTCGGGTGGCATCGACTCGGCGTCCATTGCGGCGGTCATGAGCCGGCTCGTCGATGAGCCGATCAAGACCTTCTCCGTTGGGTTCGCGGAGCAGGAGGCGAATGAGCTCCAGCATGCCCGAACCGTCGCCGCTGCCTATGGCACCGACCATCACGAAGTGGTAGTGAGCCCCGACGAGTTCCGTGATGCGCTCCCCACGCTGGTATGGCACGAGGACAGGCCCTTGAGTCACGCGGGGAGCGTGCCGCTGTATTTCGTCGCGCGCCTGGCGACCGACCACGTGAAGGTGGTGTTGACGGGAGAAGGCAGCGACGAGCTGCTCGCCGGCTACGAGCGCTATGCCAAGACGCTGTACAACGTCCACTTGGGTGACCACTACCACCGCGTGGTGCCGGCCAGCGTCCGGCGCGCCGTGCGCGGGGCGGTGGAGCACCTGGGTGTGGGATCATTGGCCCGGCGGAAGCTGGAGCGCACGTTTTTGTGCATCCCGCCCGATCTGCCGAGCATCTACTGCGACAATTTCGCCGTGTTCCCGCGCGCCCTGCAGGCGCAGCTGCTCACCCCCGCGACGAAGGAGCAAGTGGCAGGTGCCGACCCGTACCGGGTCATGCGGGAGCACCTGGAGCGTACCGACGCGGGCACGCTACTCGACCGGTTACTCTATGTCGACATCAAGACATACCTGCACGAGCTGCTGATGAAGCAGGACAAGATGAGCATGGCCGCCTCGATCGAAAGCCGCGTGCCGTTCCTCGACCACCGGCTGGTCGAATTCACGGCGGGGCTGCCGGCCCGCTTGAAACTTCAGCGAGCCACCACCAAGCGGATCCTGCGGGAGAGCATGAAAGGCGTGCTGCCGCCGAGCATCCTCACCCGCCCCAAAGTAGGGTTCCCCGTCCCGGTCGGGTCGTGGTTCCGCGGCCGGTGGCGTGGGATGGTCACCGAGCTGGTGCTGGGCGAGCGCGCGAGGCGCCGGGGCATTTTCAATCCCGACGTGGTACGCCGCCTCGTTGGAGAGCACGTGTCGGGGCGCGTCGAGCACATGGAGCGGCTGTGGGCGCTCGTCAACTTCGAGCTGTGGCTCAGAAGGTTCGTGGACGGCGAGGAAGATGTGCGGATGCCGCAAGCCCCGGCGGTCGCTCATGCGCGAGTCGCCGGGTGACGTGGCTCGCGCCACGACGCGGATCAATGGATCGGCTGGTGGATGCGAGAGGCCCGAGAGGCCGGCTGGTGAGTTTGTTCAGCGCGCATCCAGGACTCCAGCACGTATAGGTACCACAGCTGGTGGCGCGCCCAGCCGCGCCGGGCTGAGGCCGTGATCTCCGCGCGGAGGCCCTCCGATCGGATCCACCCGTCGCCAACCAGCCGCGAGGAGCGCAACGTGGCTTCCATGTGGGGGAGCCAGCGTCCGGCGAGCCACCGCTCGACTGGAATCGAGAAGCCCCGCTTGCGGCCCCGTGCGATTCGGTCGCCGATCCTCCGGCGGGCGAGTTCCCGGAGGACAGCCTTGAGGCCGCCGCGGCGCAGGCGGATGGCGGGCGGAAGGGTGCAGGCGAATTCCCAGAGGTCTTGATCCAGAAACGGGGACCGCGCCTCGAGCCCGTAGTGCATCGCGGCGCCATCCACCTTCGTGAGATATTCCGCGACAAACTGGGTCCGGCGATCGTATTCCAAGTAATCCGCGAGCACTCGGCGAGCGGAGTCGCCCGACCATGGCATGCGCCGTTGCTCGACGGTCACCCCGGCCAGCCGCTCTCCCAGCAGTCCCTGCCGGTGATAGGTGGGCAGACCGTCGTGGGCGTCGATGAACGCGCCGAGCCCGCCGGCGGCGTAGTCCAGGAAATGGACCGCCCGGCGGAACGGCCCGGGTTCGAAGCCTCGACGCGCCGACCGCCACCAGCCGCTCGCCACGTGCGGCGTCATCCGCGCGAGGATCTGGGCCAGCCAGAGATGACGATGGCGGGGGTACCCGAGAAACAGGTCGTCCCCGCCGTCTCCGGTGAGGAGCACCTTGGCGGAGGTCGCCACTTCCTTGCATACCCGCAGCATCCCCAGTGCGGAGCCGCACGCAAACGGCTCTGCGTACGCGGATGCCAGTTCCTCGACCCCGGGCCGGTCGGCCGCGGGCAGTCCGACGAGGCGATGCCGGATGCCCAACTCCGCAGCGGTCGCGCACGCATCCGTCGTCTCGTCTTCCGGGTCACCGGGCGTGCCTACCGTGAAGGCGGTGAGGTCCGCCCCGAGCTTGGTTACGGCCCAGCACACCAGGCCCGAGTCGAGGCCGCCGCTCAACAGGGCGCCGACGGGGACATCGGCGTCGAGACGTCGCTGGACCGCCGCGAGAAAGAGGCGCTCGGTCTCCGCGACCGCTTCCTCGAACGTCGGAGTGCGCCCGGCAGGCGCCGTGGGCGGCGTCCAGTATTCCTCCGTTTGCAAGACCCCGTCCTGCCACCGCACGATGGATGCTGCCGGTACCTTGACGAGGCCTTGGTAGATGGCGCGACGATCGGTCACGAAGCCGAACTCGAGATACTCCGCCAGCGCCGCCTCGTCGAGATCACCGGACCAGCCTCCCGCACGCAGCGCACGGACGGTCGAGGCGAAGGCGACGCTGCCGTTTCGCGCGGCATATACCAGGGGTTTGATCCCCAAGCGATCGCGAACGAGGTAGAGCGTGCGATTCGTGTTGTCCCACAGCCCAAACGCGAACATCCCTCGCAGACGGGCGACCAACCCTTTGATTCCCCACCGACGGTATCCATGCAACAGCACTTCGGTGTCGGTGCGACTACGGAACTGCGCGCCGTCGGCGGCCAGCTCCGTTCTCAGAGCGCGGAAGTTGTAGATCGCGCCATTGAAGACGAGCCCCAGGGATCGGTCGGGCGACATCATCGGTTGCCGCCCCGCGTCGCTGAGGTCGAAGATGGCGAGCCGCCGGTGACCGAGCACGACCCCCGGCCAACACTCGATACCCTCGCTATCCGGCCCTCGCCGGGCCAGCGCGTGAGTCATGTGCTGCACCCGCTCCAGCGCCAAGGTCGGGTTCTCGAACCCGACTACGCCAGCAATCCCGCACATACCGAGTGTCAGCGCTCCTTACGGCCGAGGAAGACCAAGTGGGAGCTGAACCAGGGGTGCTCCGCCCCACCGCGCTTGCGCAAGATGCGATAGGCCAGATTCACCGGGAGCTGCGCCTTCGCGCACACGGCAAGTCCGAGACGCTTGAGCCTGGTCGTGGTCGTGTCGACGATGTGGAGGTTGACTCCCCCGAAGTAGCCGCAATGCAGCGGAGTCAACCCCTTCACGTCGAAGAGCTTGGAGAACCGTTCTCGCTTCATGATCGTCAGATTGTGAAGGGGCAGCCGTTCCTTGCAGAAGAGCAACGCCAGCCCGTAGTTGATGCCTCGGAGGTTCGGAATGCTCACAAAGAGCAACCCTCCAGGGGCCAGGACGTTCAGGTGTGCAGACACGACTCCGTCGACATCGCGAAAGTGCTCGATGAAGCCTCGCGAGAACACAACATCGAAATAGGCGCGATACCGCGCTTGGAACTCGGGAGAGAAGAAGTCCGCTTGGATGACCTTCGCCGGATCGAGGCCATGCTGCTGAAACACCCTCTTGTTCAGCTCCGCTCCTCGCGGTGTGTATTCCACGCCGTAGCACTCCAGGCCATAGGTCTGGTGCAGCTGAACCAGATGCGTGCCGGGGGCGCTACCAACCTCCAGGACCCTGGCCCCCTTCCGTCCGGACAGATGCTGAGGGTAGACGGTGTTCCAAACCAGATACTCCCGATAGTCTTGCACCAGCTCGCGCACCTTCGGTCCGACCAACCTGCGCAGGAGTGCCTTCGTGCGGCTGGGCGGTCTCCGGGCGGCGCTGGCCGCGGCGGGGTCGTACAGCGAATCCCAGTATGCCGTTTCGGTCAAGCGGTCCTGGGACGCCGTCGATTGGGACATGAGCTTGCCCTTTACGCTGAGGTTAGCCCTGGTCGGAGAACGCCACCGTGCAGCCGGTGCAGCCTCTGTTTGAGACGGGCCAGGCCTGCGACCACGTTCACGAAGTGGGGCGTGTCGTCCGGGTAGGGGAAGCGGGGAAGCGCGAACCGCTCCAGCGCTCCCTGGGGCCGAGCGTGACGCGCGGCAGCGTAGTCGCGCACGGTGGTCAAGGCGGCCCGGCAGCCCATGCGTTGCGTCGCCTCGACCTCCCGTTGCCCGAACGACCGGGGCTCGCCGTTCGGATAGCAGAAGACGGGGACCCAGGCATCTGTCTCTTGGCGCAACCGACGGCACGATTCCTCGATCTCCCAGCGGCAGACGTCCTCGCTCGCCAGACTGAGAATCGGGTGTGTCACCGTATGAGGACCGAACGTCACGCCGAGTTTCGCCGTGCGGCGGACTTCGTCCCAGCTGATGGGGGCGCACGCGGGCGGAGGGCTCGCGGGTACCTCCACGTCGAACTGTCGGGAAAGCCCGGCGATCGTCGCCTCCCGCAGGGGCGCGTCGATCCACTCGAGGCGCCGGAGCACGTCGTGCTGCGCCTCGTCCCGCTCCCCCGACGTCGACCAGCGATACGCGCGTTCCTCTCCTCCCAAGCGGAACACGAGCGAGGAACGCTGGGTGTGCTTGAAGAGGTAGGTGACGCGATCCCACCACAACCAGAGCTGCCCGTCGAGAAAGCCCGTCGTGACGAACAACGTCACCGGACAGTCGTACTCGGCGAAGATGGGCGCGGCGATGCGGGCGAAGCCGGCATACCCGTCGTCCACCGTGAAGGCGACGGCGGGCGCGCCCCCCCCCCAGCCCCCGGTGCCGCCGTTCTCAATCTGTCTGACCACGTCGGTCAGGCTGAAGAGCCGGTAGTGATGGCGCCGGAGGTACGCGAGGTGATAGCGTAGGAGAGCGGGGTCGTGCCCCACGACACCCAGGTCCGGGTCCGTGAAGCGATGGAGCGTAAAGATCGACAGGAGGCCGCGCCCCAACGTGCGGAGCGCCGGCGCAAGAATCTCCGCGCCCATCACCCGGAGCAGGAAGCGGCGGGACAGGCTCAGGGTCGCGGACATGCTAGCGGCGTGTCACCCGTCGCAGCCACGCAGCGCCGGTGCTCACCAGCGCCGCCACACGCGCCGGCACGGCGTGAGGTTCGAGCACCCAATCCTCCGCCACGTCCACCGTCTGCGTGCTGAACCGCCGTTTGAATTCCGAGATCCCACCGAGGGGGTCACCGGAGCCCGCCGTGCCGGCCGTCGCGCCGCCGAGATCGAACCACGTCGCACCGGTCCCCTTCGCCCACACGATCAGATCCCAAAACAGTGGATGCACGATCCCCACGCCTTGCAAGTCGCTGGGGCGGGAGGACGCGCCGGCGAAGTAGCTCACGCTCTCGCCGTTCCACCATCCCCAGACGAAGCCGAGCAGGGCCTCCGGCCCTTCCCGGTCGGTGCGAAACAGCCCCACCAGCCGAGAGGCGTCCGGCGCGCGGCGTGACAGCTCGATCACGCCCTCCCAATCCCACACCTCCTGGTAGCGCGCACCGGTGCGTGCGAAGGCCTCGCTCGACAGCGCGTCCAGCCGGCTCGCCGATCGGCGGTCGTCGATCGAGCGAACCTGCACGGGGAGTTTTGCCACCGAGCGAATCGCGCGCCGCACCGTTGGGCTGAAGGACCCGAACAGCTCATCCTCGCTGGGCTGCAGATCGAGCGCGAACGTCGTGCCCCAATTCCGGGTCGTGGCTGCGCGCACGAAGCCCGCCTGCTGCAGGAGTTCCGCGATGCCGGCCCGCGTTTGCGCAGCGCGGGAGAACACCTCCACGGTCAAGCGCAGCACGCGAGGCTCTTGACGCGCTACCTGGGTGAGCGCGTCGACGGCGGTGGCCCACAGGGTGCGCGGGACGGCCTCCCCAAAGCGCTCGATGCGCAGCACGCGAAAGCCCGGAAACGCGCGGCTCGGTGCGGCGTGAATGCCGAAGCCCCCGGCACAGCGACCGTCCGACGTGCGAAGGGCCAGGAACAGCGGCTCACTGCCACGGCGCGCCAGTCTCCAAATGGCCCGATGGGGCAGCGGTAACCGAACGCCTACGGTCGCCAGCGCCCGTTCGCACGACTCCCATTCGGCCACGCGATCGCGGAGCACTTCGCCCCGGCATGTCTGCTGAAGCGGCGGGCTTATCTGAACGCTCGTCATGCGCCCTCCCTCACGCGCCGTTCAGCGGGGAGCCACAGTAGCGTGGTCACCCCCAGGTACCGCCACGCATACCAGCGCAACACTCCCACCCGCACGAGCTGGGCCACCACCGTGGCCGTCGCCGCGCCTACGATGCCGAAGGTGGGTGTGAGCACGAACGTAAGCGCGAGATTCAGGAGAGCAGTGGCCACGATCACCCGACTCGCCTGCCACTCATGCCCCGTTGCGGGCAACAGGCTCCCCGGCAGTCCGATCGTCCAGCCCATCAGTCCGCCGACGCTCAACAGCAACAGAATCGGGTACGCATCGACGAAGGCAGGCCCGTAGACCCGGAGGATCATGCGACCGGCGACGAACAGCAGCACGACAACCGGAACGCTCACGGCGGCACAGGCCTGCACGGTGCGGACCACGAGATGCTGGAACTCGGCTCGCCTCGCCCGTGCGTGGAGGTCCGCCACGGCCGGGAGCGCGACGAAGATGACCGCCGCAGCACCCAACCCCACCAGACCGGTGAGTTGACTGGCGACGCTGTAGAGACCGGCGTCGCGCGCGCTGAGGACGGTGCCTACGACCAGGATGTCTGACTGCTGCGACAGGACGAGCTGCGCGGCCGAAATGATGATGTAGCCGCGCACCGTACGCATCCAGGTCGCGGTATCGAACGCCGGTGTGGCCGCGAGGGCACTCGCTGGAGCGGCGCGACGGAGAAAGAAGAGGCTGACCCCCAAGGCCACGGCCGTCGCCAGGGCGTTCAGGGCCACGGCGCCGCCCGCGCCGAGCGGGATCCCGAGACCGGACCCGACGAGCACCACCCCACCGCCGAACAAGACGGGCCGTAGCAAGAGCTGCGGCAGTTGCGACTGCGGCACGCGTCGGAAGCCCTGGAGCGTACAGCCGCTGAACGCCAGCAGCGCGGTGAGCGGCACCAACACGCAAGCCGCCCAAATTCCGCCTTCGATTCCCGGGTGGAGCTGTCGCCGTAACAGCCACGCCGCTCCGCCGGCCAGGAGCGCGATGCCGGTCGTGGTGCGGCTGACCACGCGCCATCCGTACTGCCAGAATCCGCGGAGTAACCCGTCCTGTCGCTGCCCGTCGTACGTCGCAATGAACCGGATCGCGACGGTGTCGAACTCGAGTTTCCCGGCCAGGACCGCAACGTTGACCCAGGCCAGCAGATAGCTGTACACGCCGTAGCGTGTGGCTTCGAGGGCCCGCGCCAGAATGACCTGCACGACGAACGACGCGACGGCGCCGGCGCCGTAACCGCCCATCGACCATACGGCGCCCTTGACCATGGCCGGGCTCACGCCGATCCGCGCGAAGACCGCGCTCAGGCGGAGGGGGCGGGGAGCAGGCCCGGCAACGAGCGGTGGCGGGGCCGCTTCGGCGGTGGCGCCGCTTAGCGTCTCGTAGGCCTCGCTCTCTTGGTGCACTGTGTGAGCCATCCTGAATCAGGGGAGTCGCGCGGCGGGAAGCGCAAGTCGCGTGCCCACTTCCAACTCGCTCTCTCGTCGACCGGCTCGTCGACGACCAGCCCCATCCGTGGCGCTGAGCCCCTGGATGTTGCGCGGACGCCACAGCAGGAATACGTCCAGTCGCGGCGCTACAATTCGTCGCGGAGCCCGGGTCCCGCTCTTGCATACATCGAGCCCAAACACGTGGAACCTTCGTCCTCAGCCCGGACGGGCATCGTGACTTGGGCTCCGGTTGCCCTCGCCCTGGGCTTGGTGGCCGCCGCCACGCTGGTCCCGATGCCGACGCACGGCATGCGCGGCGACGAGATCCCCTTTTTTTGCCTGGGGTGCGGCGACTACGCCCTCGCCGACGCGGTGGCGAACGTCGCGCTGTTCGTGCCCCTAGGATGGGCGCTGTCTCGCGCCGGGCTGCGGGCGTACCTGGCCCTCGCCGTCGCTCTGACGACCACGATCGGGGTCGAGTGGTTGCAACACGGGTTCATCCCCGGGCGTGTGGCGAGCATGTCAGACATTCTCACCAACGCACTAGGGGGAGCGGTGGGGATCGCCCTGCCTGGCCTGCGGCGCAGGGTGGTTGAAGCGCCCCGGCGCGCCCGGCGCGTCGCGATCGGTTATAGCGTGCTCCTGGTCGCGTGCCTCGGCGTGGGGATGGCAATGCAGGCCGTGCCGCTGCCGCGGACGCTGCAATGGACCGAAGGAAGCACCGACACGACGCAGTATGTCCCCTTCACGGGCTCCCTGAACGCGGTGCGGGTCGACGGAGTGCCAGCCACGATGCACCAGTGGCTCGATGTCCCCGACCAGCAGGCGGTGGAGATCGCCGTCGACCTCTTGTCGGGCCGACCCGACACCGGCTTGGCCCAAATCGTGGTCGCGTGGTTGCCGAGCGGACCAGGGTGGATGTGGCTCGAGCAACGAGACCGCGATCTCCACCTGCATCTCCCTTCCGCGAGTGACCGCGCTCGCCTGCGCGGTCACTCGGTGTGGCTCCGCCATGCCATGCCGGTGATGGCCGGCGAGCCCGTCGGGATACGCCTCTTCGTGCGGTCCTTTTCCTACCGGATCGTCATCGTGACGAACGTTGGCACCGTCATCCGAGAAGCACGTCTCGGTCCCGGAGACGCGTGGCGCCTGTTCACTCCCACGGAAAGAGCGACAGGGTCCTGGACCAGATTGTTGACCGCGGGTTGGATGGCCGTCTTACTCTGGCCGCTCGGATATCTGACGTCCGTGAGCTCACGCGGGGCGCTTGTAGTCGCCAGTGTGGGTACGGGAGTGATCCTCGCGGTGCTCCCCATTGTGTCGGGGTGTGCGGGGCTGCCTCTGCTGGGTTGGTGCGGGGCAGCGAGCGGTCTTCTCGGCGGCTCGCAGCGCCGAGCCGTTGCGTCGCTACGCCGGCCGTGAGCGCGGGTCGCCCGGGCCGGGACGTCGATCGACCGCGGTCATCGTGCGATCGAGCGGGAAGGGTAGCGGGACGGCGGCGGGGCTCGCGGGCGGGATCTGCGCGCGCACGGCTCGCGATGTGCACCAGAGCAGCGCGAGGTAAACGTAGAAGAGCGCGAGTTTGGACTGAGAGCCAAACACCGCGGCGATGAGAAACCCGATCAATCCAATTTCCAGCCATCGCAGCATCTCGGCCTGAGCGGGCAAGGCGCGCCGGACGCGGCGGCGGGTATCATGCACCGTGCGCAGCACGCTGATCACCAGCGCGAAGAAGAGTATGAGGCCCGGCACGCCGTTCTCCGCCAAGACGTTCAGATAGGTATTGTGTGTATCCAAATCCCCCAGGGCGGGATTGTACCGGGCGTTCGCCAGGCCATACGCTCCCAGTCCGACGCCAAGGATCGGATGATCGCGCACGATGCGGAGGGCGGTCTGCAGCACCGCGAACCGTTGTCCCGCGGACCCTTCGGGGTCCATTTGACTGATTGTCGCGACGCTCGTGCCCTTCTCCAGGCCTTGCATGCGCTTCCAAAAGCCGGCCGGTGCGAGGTACAACCCCAGCGCCAGGAGCGCGGCGAACCCGATGGCCGCGCGCGGTCGCCGTCGCGCGAGCGTGACGGCGGAGGGGAAGGCGATCGTTGCCAGCGCGAGGAACCCACCACGGGACTGCGTGAGCACGATGACCAGGATGAGCGGTGCAGCCCCCGCCACGCCCGCCCAACGGACAAGGCTGCCGCGCGGCGCGCTTGCCCAGAGCGCGAGCGTCGGCCCCAGCATCAAGATCGTGAGCGCTGCCAGATCGTTTGGATTCGAGTAGATGAACGGGCCAATGGCCCGTCCGAACAGCGTATTCCCGGTGATGAAGTAGTTCACCAACGTGGAGCGGACGGGAAACAAGACGTAGCTGACGAGCATGAAGATCATGAAATGGCGGATTTGGGTCCCGGTACGCAGCGCGTTCGCCGCCACGAGCGCCACCAGCAGAACTTTGATCTGCTCGATGAGTGTGAGCTGTACCGCCTCCGAATAGTCGCTCGTCACAAGCCCGACGCCGGACCAGCCGAGCCAGGCCGCGTACAGCCAGAGAAATGTGGGGACGCGAACGGCGTGCCGTTGCAGGATCAGGCCCATGAGGGCGGCGGCCATCACGGCGGTGCCGATGGGAACGCGGTAGGTCAAGATGACGAACGCGTACGCAAGGAACGCGATGAAGACCGGTGTCCAGGCGGGCTGCCCCGGTCGCCCTGCCCGTACCACCTGGCCTGCGAGAATGCCGTTCATGCGCCGTGACCTCAGAACTCGATCAAAGACTTCGGGACGGGTTGCGCGAGGCGACCCGCGTCCAAGTGAGCCAGCCAGAGCTGGAGGACGAGCGCGCGCCACAGCGCGGCGCTGTGGTCGCGGCGTCGCAACAGATGCTCGCGCGCCAGGCGACGCACAGCCGTCCGGTCCAGGAAATCGTACAGCCCGCCGTCGGCCGTCGCGAGCTGGTCGATCCGGTGGCGCAGCGGCCCGCGGAACCACGGACCGAGCGGCACCGCAAACCCCAGCTTCGGGTGCTCCAGAACCTCGGACGGCACCAGCCCGCGGATCGCGCGGCGGAAGACGTGTTTCCCCGCCCCGTCGCGGATCTTCAAGGCCGCAGGCAGGCCGAGCGCGAACTCGACGAGGGCATGGTCGAGCAGCGGGACACGCGCCTCCAGGGACACCGCCATGCTCGCCCGGTCCACCTTGGTCAGGATGTCGCCCGGGAGGTACGTGGCGACGTCCACCAGCATCATTTGGGACACGAAGTCGCGGGTGCCGGCGGCGACGAACGCCTCCGTGAGGAGGTGCCCGAACTCTCCGTCCCGAGGCACGAGGCGGGCGGCGGCCATCCCGCCATCGACGGCGGCCAGCGGGAGGGCCACGGTGCCGGCATACGCGAGCTCGCGGGGTCGCGCGCGATCGAGCAGGCGACCCCGGCCCGGCGCGAGGTGTGGGAGGGCACGGCCCACGATGCGGAACAGCGGACGCCCCCACGCGGGCAGGTCGGGACGCCGCAGCATGTCGAGGTACCGGGTGTAACCGCCGAACAGCTCGTCGCCACCGTCGCCGGACAGACTGACCGTCACGTGCCGGCGCGCGAGCCACGATACGACGTACGTGGGGAGCGCCGAGGAATCCGCGAACGGCTCGTCGAAAATGCCCACGATGCCCTCGATCCACCGGTCCGCGTCGGGTCGGACGACGCGATCGGTGTGGTGCGTGCCGATCGCCTCGGCGACGCGGCGGGCATGCGGTGCCTCATTGAACCTCACGTCGTCGAAGCCGATGGAAAACGTGCGCGGCTGGATCGAGGCGCCCCGGGCCATCAGGGCGACCACCGTGGAGGAGTCGAGGCCTCCGGAGAGAAATGCGCCGAGCGGCACCTCGGACTCGAGGTGGCTCCCCACGGCGTCGGCGAGCAGCTCGCGCAGGCGCTCCACCGTCACGGCTTCATCGACCACGCCGGTCTCGGGCACGACTGGCGTCCAATAGCGCCGTGTTTCGGCCCCGCGGGCCGCAGACCAGATGAGCAGGTGTCCGGGGGAGAGCTTCGCGACCCCGGCAAACGCCGCCAGTGGATCGGGCACGTATCCCAGGCTGAGGAATGCCGCGATGCCGCGCTCGTCCAGCCGGCGCGGGAAGCGCGACAGCGCGACGAGCGAGCGGAGCTCCGAGCAGAACGCGATCCCGTCGCCCGTCAGCCAATAGCTCAAGGGTTTGATGCCGAGGCGGTCCCGGGCGAGGACCAGTCGGTTGGTACGGGCGTCCCACAGAGCGATCGCGAACATCCCGCGCAATCTGGTGACGCAGTCTGCGCCCATCTCCTCGTAGAGATGGACGATGGTCTCGGTATCACTCCGCGTCCGAAAGCGATGCCCGCGGGCGATCAAGTCGCGCCGCAAGTCATGGTGATTGTAGATCTCCCCATTGAAGACGACTTGAATGGAGCCATCCTCGTTGGCGATCGGCTGCTGCCCGCCGGCGACGTCGATGATCGACAGCCGGCGCATGCCGAGCGCCACCTCGGGGGCGACGAAGTAGCCGCAGTCGTCCGGGCCGCGGTGGACGATCGCGTCGCACATCGTGCGCACGGTGCGGCGGGCCTCCTCGTTCCCGAGCTGCCATCCCGCGAAGCCGGCGATGCCGCACATCGCGCTACCGCTCCGCCCCGGTGCCGCGCACGAGCGATTCATACCAGGCGCTCAGGCGCTCGATGACACGGGTCTCGTGGTACTCGGCGCGGGCGTGCGCCTGGGCCGCGGCGCCGAGGCTCCGGGCGCGCTCGGGCGATCCGACAATCGCACACAGGGCCGCTGCGAGGGCTTCGGCATCGCCGGCCGGAATGAGGACGCCGGTTTCGCCGTCACGCACCGCATCGGGAACGCCCCCGACCCGGGTCGCGATGACGGGCCGTGCGGCCGCCATCCCCTCGAGGACGGAGTTGGGAAAGGCCTCGGTGACCGAGCACAGCACCGAGACGTCGAACAGGTGGTGGAGGTTGAACGTCGGCGTGAGAGTGCCCGGGAACTGAACGCGTCCGTCCAGTTGCAACGCCCGTGCCAGGCCGGTCAGCTCGGCGCGTTGCGGTCCGTCACCAACGCACACCAGGTAGGCTCGAGGAACCGTCGCCGCGAGGCGCGCGAACGCCTTGAGGAGAGTCGGATGATCCTTGTCGCGATCCAGGCGAGCGACGATGCCGATCACCAGCGCGTCGGTGGGGATGCCCAAGCGGGCGCGCCAGGCGGCTCGCTCCGCGGACGGCACCGGGACGAACGCATCCTCCGCGAGGCTGTTGGGCATACACACGACCTTACGGCGAGGGATTCCCTCCCTTGCCGTCAGCAGCGCCGCAACGCTGGGGCTGTTTGCGAGCACGCGGTGGGCGGCGCGGCAGGCCCAGCGATTCGCGATCGCATGCGCCCGGCCGGTGCTCGGACTCGGGTTCCACCAGCGGCGGCTCGCCACCACGAGAGGAACGCCAGCGAGACGCGCCCACGGTACTCCGAAGATATTGCTGTAGAGGTCGTGGGCGTGGAAGACGTCGAGGCGCGCCCGGGCCAGGAATCTGGCGAGCCGGATCCCCTGACGGATCGCGCCCGGCCCGTACATGTTCCGCAACGGCACGCGCACCAGTTGGGTCGCAGCCCGCTCGAAGCGGGCCCGCAACGGGCCATCCGCCTGAAAGTGGACGACGGTAAGGTGAAACCGCTCGTGACTGAGATGCTCGGCCCACCGGACTGCGTTGAGCTCTGTGCCGCCGATCTGGAAGTTGTCGATACAAAACGCGAGTCGAATCACAGGGCACACTACCCCAGGGTCGACACCCACGCTCCCGCTACGTGGGCCACTCCAGCGACGGCGCAGATACGAGACGATGTGGCAGCGGGATGGAGCATCGCGAGACTCCCACCTGAGAGCCAACCCACCCTACCGGAGCGGCTACACCAACCGGGGCGGTGGGCATCAACCTGCCAATCTGGAGCAAGAGTCGGGCCAGGAGCCTACGACCCTGTCAGCGGAGGGGCATCTCGACGACGAACAAGTCGTAGCGTCCCGAGCCGTTCATATCCGAATTGAAGATGACCACCCTGCCGTCGGGACTCGCCTGCGCGAACGGGTCGGCGAAATAAACGGGGTTAATAGAGTAGTGATGAAGGAGCAGCCGCGCGTCGCTGCCGTCGCTGCGCACCACGCCGATGGCCTGCATCCAGGCCACCCCCGGCCACATCGCATCGATGCCGCTCATGAACGACCACTGCCGATTGAGGTCGCCGCCCAACTCGGCGTCTGATTGCACCCAGTTGCCGGAGTGGTGCACGCCCGCCCCCGCACTGTTGCTGAGAAACTGGGTCTTCACGATTTGGCCGCCACTGGGGTCGTAGCGGTCGAGATCGAACGGGGCGTCGGCATTCACATCGGTCGTCACCCACTGGCTCCGGAGATTCGCGTTGTGCCCGAGCCAGAAGTTGATGCGGTCGCTCTGGGTGGGGCCGAACGTATTGGTGGCCAGGTCCCAGAGCCGGAAGGTGCTGTTGCCGTTCGTCAGGGCGATGTAGCGCCCGTCGCGCTCCAGGCGCCCTTCGTTCAGCCAGCTCTCCCCGTGAGTGCGCAGCTCGTTGGTCTGGCTATTCCACGCAAACGCCACGGTCTGGTCGGCCGTCAACCCCGCAAACCACCCGTCGGTCTTGTCGTGCTGCAACCAGCCGAACGCGCCGACCGCGCTCAGGTCGATGGGGAAGTTGCCGGCGTTCTCGACTTGCATCGTGGCGGTGTTGAACCGCACCACCTGGCTCCCCGTCAGGATGTACGCGACGCGCGGCTGGCTGGGGAGATTCGAGAACGACACGCACAGATCCTGCTTCGGCTGCACCGGGAGGCGGCGGTAGTTGCTGAAGCCCGCGCCGCGCGTGAAGTCCACGAAATAGTAGGCCATCCCATCGCCCCGGATCAGGATGGTGTGGGTGTTGTTGCCGGCGCCCCAGCCGAGGCTGACTTCGTTCGGGCCGTCGGAGTAGTCGTGCCCGGCGCCGCTGTTCGCCGATGGGATCGAGCTGCTCGTGACCTTCCACACCCTGACCCCCGTCGTCGGGTCGTTGTAGGAGAACCCGGCCGGCTGGCTGGGGACGTCGAGCGCGAGGTAGGCGACCAAATTCGGCGCCTGCCCGCTCGCCACCGGCAGCAGCGTCGGATCGGGCACCGACCCCGATGACGACGGCGCCAGCACCGTGAGCGCGGACGTGCCGCTCCGGCCTTCGCTCGTGGCCGTGAGCGTCGCCGCGCCCACGGCATTGGCCGTGACAAGACCGCTCGGCGACACCGTGGCGACCGTGGGCGCACTCGAGGTCCACGCCACCGGCCGTCCCGTCAGCGTGCGGCCGCTGGCGTCCTTGAGCGTGACGATCAGCTGCGCCGCGCTGCCGACCGGGAGCGTCAACGTCGCGGGACTCACGACGACGGACGCGACCGGGACGAGCGTCACGGTCACCGCCGCACTGCCCGTCTTTCCTTCACTCGTCGCCGTGATCGTCGCCGATCCCGCGGCCTTGCCCGTAACGAGACCGCTCCGCGACACCGTGGCGACCGTCGGCGCACTCGTGGACCATGCCACCGGCCGTCCCGTCAGCGTATTGTCATTGGCGTCACTGAGGGTGACGGTCAGCTGCACCGTGCCGCCGACCGGGAGGGCCGCCGTCGCGGGACTCACAACGACGGCCGCGACGGGGACGAGCGTCACCGTGACCGTTGCGCTGCCGGCCTTCCCTTCACTCGTCGCCGTGACAGTCGCCGATCCCGCTGCCCCCGCCGTCACCCGACCGCTCGTGCTGACGGACGCGACGTCGATGTCGCTGCTCGCCCAGGTCACGGGCCGCCCGGTCAGCGCACCGCCAGCCGAGTCCTCCGGCACGGCCGCGAGCTGCAGCGTCGCCCCGACTGGGAGGCTGGCGGTCGCCGGCGTGACCGACACCGAAGCCACCGGGCGCGGCCCGACCGCACCCCCCCCGTTTGGCTCCGTAGCATCGTTGGCCAGACAGCCGATGGAAATTCCTGCCCCCGCCGCGATGGCGATCGCCCGAATCCAGGAGGCAGGAAAATATTTCGCGCCGGGACAGCACCGCACACGCACCCCCCGGGATAGGCAGCAGATGTCACATCAGGTCGACGTTGCTACGGCTGGGTCAACTCGAAGTTCCTAGAGTAGCACCTGCGACGATTTCTGCCTAGTGAGGTGGGTCACGCCCGAGGGGCCCAGGTGTCGTCCCGTCACCGGGCCCCCGTTTCGAACCGATACTGTCCCGCTTACCGCAGCGGCATTTCCGCCACGAACAGGTCATAGCGTCCCGACCCGTTCATATTCGAGTTGAAGATGACCACCCTGCCGTCGGGACTCGGCTTGCCAAAGGGGTCGGCGAAATAGACGGGGTTAATAGAGTAGTGATGAAGGAGCAGCCGCGCGTCGCTGCCGTCGCTGCGTACCAGGCCGATGCTCTGCTTCCAGAGCGTCGTGGCGGTGAAGGCATTGTTGTCGATCCCGCTCACGAACGACCATTGCCGATCGAGGTCGCCACCCAACTCGGCGTCGGATTGCACCCAGTTCCCGGAGTGGTGCACGCCCGCCCCCGCACTGTTGCTGAGAAACCGGGTCTTCCCGATTTGGCCGCCGCTTGGATAGTAGCGGTCGAGATCGAACGGGGCGCTGGCATTCACATCGGTCGTCACCCACTGCCCCCGGAGATTCGCGTTGTGCCCGAGCCAGAAGTTGACGCGGTCGCTCTGGATCGGGCCGAACGTATTGGTGGCCAGGTCCCAGAGCCGGAACGTGCTGTTGCCGTTCGTCAGGGCGATGTAGCGCCCGTCGCGCTCGAGGCGGGGCTCGTTCAGCCACGATTCGGAATGGGTGAGCAACTGGTTGGTCTGACTGTTCCAGGCAAACGCCGTTTGCGCGTCCGCCAGTCCGACGAACCACTCGTCGTTCTTGTCCTGCTGAAGCCAGCCGTCCAGCGCGGTCGAGAGAGGGAAGTTCCCAGTGTTCTCGACCCGCATCGTGGCGGTGTTGAACCGCTTCAACTGGCCGCCGTTGATCACGTAGGCGATCCGCTCCTGGCCCGCCACCGAGGAAAATGAGAAGCGCAAGTCCATGCCCGGTCGAGCTGCGGCCGGCAGCGCGCGGTAATTGCTGAAGCCCCGGCCCCGCGTGAAATCAACGAGGTAATAGGCCATTCCATCGCCTCGAATCAGGATCGTGTGGGTGTTGTTGCTCGGGCCCCAGCCGAGGCTGACCTCGTTCGGGCCGTCGGAGTAGTCATGGCCGGCGCCGCTGTTCGGCGTCGGCACCGTGCTGCTCGTGACCTTCCACACCCTGACTCCGGTCACGGGGTCCGTGTACGAGAAGCCAGCCGGCCGGCTCGGGAGGTTGAGCGCCAGGTAGGCGACCAAGTTCGGCGCCTGCCCCCTCGCCACCGGCAGGAGCGTTGGATCCGGCACGGACCCGACCGGAACCTCGCTCGGGCCCGTAGGCTCGACGGCAAGGCAGCCGACCAATCCCCCGGTCGCTGCGGCGAGCGCGAACGGGATGATCGTCGAAGCACGGAACCGTTTCACACTGACGGTCGCCATCACCAACAGATACTGTTGGCGGAATGATTGGTTCAAGTGCTGCCGGGTCTGCGGACCGTGGTATTGCCGCCACAATTTTGGGTGCATCATCGTGGGTCGAAGAATCGGGTCAAACAAAAGGTGGGGGCCCGAGCGGTGCTCTGCCCGGGCCCCCCGTCGCAACTTGGTACCGCGGGATCAGCGCAGCGGCACCTCCGCCACGAACAGGTCGTAGCGGCCCGACCCGCCCATGTTCGAGTTGAAGATGACCACCTTGCCGTCGGGACTCGGCTGCGCGAACGGGTCGGCAAAATAGATCGGATTCAGGTCGTAGTGATGGAGGAGCAGCCGCGCGTCGCTGCCGTCGCTGCGCACCACGCCGATGGCCTGCATCCAGGCCACCCCCGGCCACATCGCATCGATGCCGCTCATGAACGACCACTGCCGATTGAGATTGCCGCCCAACTCGGCGTCGGATTGCACCCAGTTCCCGGCGTGGTGCACGCCCGCCCCCGCACTGTTGGTGAGAAACCGGGTCTTCACGATCTGGCCGCCACTGGGGTCGTAGCGGTCGAGATCGAACGGAGCGCTGGCATTCACATCGGTCGTCACCCACTGGCTCCGCAGATTCGCGTTGTGCCCGAGCCAGAAGTTGATGCGGTCGCTCTGGGTAGGCCCGAACGTATTGGTGGCCAGGTCCCAGAGCCGGAAGGTGCTGTTGCCGTTGGTCAGGGCGATGTAGCGCCCGTCGCGCTCCAGGCGCCCTTCGTTCAGCCAGCTCTCCCCGTGGGTGCGCAGCTCGTTGGTCTGGCTATTCCACGCAAACACCACGGTCTGGTCGGTCGTCAACCCGGCAAACCACCCGTCGGTCTTGTCGTGCTGCAACCAGCCGAACCCCGCCTGGTTCAAGGGGAAGTTGCCGGTGTTCTCCGTCTGCATGGTGGCGGTGTTGAACCGCACCACCTGGCTCCCCGTCAGGATGTACGCGATGCGCGGCTGGCTGGCGAGGTTCGAGAAGGTAAAGCACAGGTCCCGGGCCGGCTGCACCGTGAGCCGGCGGTAGTTACTGAAGCCCGCCCCCCGCGTGAAATCCACGAGGTAGTAGGCCATCCCATCGCCGCGGATCAGGATGGTGTGGGTGTTGTTGTTGGTGCCCCAGCCGAGGCTGACTTCGTTCGGGCCGTCGGAGTAGTCGTGCCCGGCGCCGCTGTTGGCCGACGGGGTCGAGCTGCTCGTCACCTTCCACACCTTCACCCGGGTCACCGGGTCGTTGTAGGAGAAGCCCGCCGGCTGGTTGGCGACGTTGAGCGCGAGGTAGGCGCTCAGGTTCGGCGCCTGCCCGCTCGCCACCGGCAAGAGCGTCGGATCGGGCACCGACCCCGACGCCACCGGGGCCTGCACCGTGACGACGGA
>QHUK01000069.1 GCA_003222085.1 Gemmatimonadota bacterium | reverse complement strand
GAAGGTCGACCTGCAGCGCGGTGTGGTGCAGAACGAGCGGCGCCAGAGCTACGAGAACCGTCCCTACGGGCTCGCCGAAGAGAATATCCTGGAGCGCCTGTATCCTGCGAACCATCCATACCACTGGCCGGTGATCGGCTCGATGGCCGATCTCCAGGCGGCGTCCCTGGAAGACGTGCGACAATTCTTCCAGAAGTACTACACGCCGACCAACGCGACGCTCGCGATCGCGGGCGACATCACCGCCCGGGACGCCCGCCAGCTCGTGGAGCGCTACTTCGGCGACATTCCGCGCGGGCCCGCGGTGACACGCACGCCGCCGCCTCCGGTACAGGTCGCGGGCGTGGTCGGCGCGGTCCTGGAGGACCGCGTCCAGCTGCCCCGCGTGTACGACGCCTGGCACACGGTGAAGGCATTCAGCGCCGACGATGCGACGCTCGACGTCCTGGCCAACGTGCTGGCCGGCGGCCGGTCGTCGCGCCTGTATCGACGGCTGGTGTACGAGCTGCAGATCGCGACCGACGTGGTGGCGTTCCAAGACGGCAGCCGCATCGACGGCAAATTCGAGGTCTATGCCACCGCCCGCCCCGGCCACGACCTAGGCGAGCTGCAGCGAGCCATCGATGCAGAGCTGCGGAAGCTCGCCGACCAGGCGCCGACGCCGCGCGAAGTGGAGCGGGCCCAGAACACCGTCGAGGCACAGTTCCTGTCACGAATGGAGCGTGTGGGCGGGTTCGGAGGTAAGGCCGATCAATTGAATTTTTACAATTACTTCGTCGGGACCCCGGACTACTTCCAGAAGGACCTGGAGCGGTACGCCCGCGTGACGCCCGCGGCCGTGCAGCGCGCGGTGCAGACCTACCTCACGGGCGCCCACCGCGTGGTGCTGAGCGTGGTGCCACGGGGCAAGCCGGAGCTGGCGGTGAGTCCATGACGGCGGCGGTCGGGGGACACGCGATCTTGGTGCTTGCGGTGGCAGCGGCGGTAGTGACAGCCAGTCCGCCCGTCCGCCTGTCCGCCCAGGCCGTCGATCGCACCAAGCCACCCGTACTGCCGCCTCCCCCCGCGCTCAGGCTCCCGGCCGTCCAGACCACGACGCTCCCCAACGGTCTCACGCTCGCCGTGGTCGAGATGCACAAGGTGCCCGTCGTCGACGTGCAGCTGCTCGTCGACGCGGGTGCGGCGCGAGACCCGTCGACCGCTCCCGGACTCGCGACGTTCACCGCGACGATGCTGCAGCAGGGAGCGGGCGCGCGCAGCGCCCTCGACGTCGCGGACGAGGCCGCGTTCCTCGGCGCCCAGCTCGGCACGGGGGCGACCTTCGACGGCGCGAGCGCGTCGATCCACGTGCCCCGGCGGCGGCTCGAGGCCGCGCTCGATCTGCTCGCGGACGTGGTGCTGCGGCCCAGCTTCGCCGATTCGGAGATCGCCCGGCAGCGGGAGCTCCGCGCCGCACAGCTCGTGCAGCAGCGCGACGAGCCGGTCACGGTGGCGAGCATCGCCTTCCCCGCGATCGTGTACGGTCGCGGGCATCCGTACGGGCACCCGCTGAACGGCACCGACAGCGCGACCGCCCGGCTCGCGCGCGACGGCGTCGCGGAGTTCTATCGGACGTACTACCGGCCCAACGGCGCATGGTTGCTGATCGTGGGCGATGTCACGCTCGCCGAGGCGCGCCGGCTCGCGGCCGCGCGGTTCGGCGGCTGGGAGCGGGGCGACGTGCCCGCGTTCCCGAGCCCGCCCCCGCCACCACGGGCCGCGGCCCGCACGGTGTACCTGATCGACAAGCCGGGGGCGGCGCAGTCGGTGGTGCGGATCGGGCATGCGGGGCCGGCGCGCACGACCCCCGATTGGTTCGCGCTCGAGGTCTTGAACACCATCGTGGGCGGCGCCTTCACCTCGCGCTTGAATCAGAACCTGCGGGAGACCCATGGCTACACCTACGGCGCCTTCTCGCAGTTCGCGCCACGCCGGCTCAACGGCGCATTTGTGGCGCTCGCGTCGGTCGTGACGGCCAAGACCGACAGCTCCCTCGTCGAGTTTCTGAAGGAGCTGCGCCGGATCCGCGACGAGGCGGTGGCGCCGCCCGAGCTCGCCAAGGCCAAGGCGTATCTCACGCTCGGCCTCCCGGGGGACTTCGAGACCACGGGCGGCGCCGCGGCGCGGTTCCGCGAGCTCCTCGCCTTCGGTTTGCCGCTCGACTACTACGACCACTACGTGGACCGGATCAACGCCATCACCGGCGCCGACGTGCAGCGCGTGGCGCGAGAATACATCGACCCGGACCATTTCGACATCGTCGTGGTGGGTGACAAGAGTCAGATCGAGGCGGGGATCAAGGCCTTGAACGAGGGGCCGATCGTGTACCGCGATCTCTGGGGGCAGGAGATCAGGTAGTCACCACCGGATCGCCGCGCTCGCCCAGGTGAATCCCGAGCCGAACGCGGTCAGGACCAACAGGTCGCCGCGCTCGAGCCGTCCCTCGCACAAGGCTTCGTGCAGCGCGATGGGAATCGAGGCCGCAGTGGTGTTGCCGTACTTCTGGATGTTCACGTAGACCTGGTCATCGCGCAGGCCGACGGCCTTCTGCACCATCTCGAGAATCCGCAGGTTCGCCTGGTGCGGGACCAGGAGCGTCACGTCCGCAGGCGTGAGGCCGTTCGCCTGGAGCGCGGTGGCCACCGACTGCGGCATCAAGACCGAGGCGAACTTGAAGACCTCGCGGCCTTCCATTACCGCGCGGTGCTTCCCCTGCTCTATCAGCTCCGCGCTGATGAAAGGGTCGTGCGCCAGGCCGGGGGCGTCGACCCACAGTTTCTCGGCGTGGCGGCCGTCGGCGTAGAGGTGGGTCGAGAGCACGCCGCGCCCCGGGGCGTCGGTCGGGCCGAGGATCGCGACGCCGGCGCCATCACCGAACAGCACGGCCGTGTCGCGACCGCGCGTGGTCCGGTCGAGCCCGCGGGAATGCACTTCGGCGCCCACCAGCAGCACGCGGGCGTACTGGCCGGCCCGGATCCACGCGTCGGCCACCGACAGCCCGTACACGAATCCGGCGCACTGGTTGCGCACGTCGATCGCCGGGATGTCGCTGATCCCGAGCTCGCGCTGCAAGAACACTCCGTTGCCGGGCTCGAAGTGGTCGGGCGTGCAGGTGCAGTAGACGATGCAGTCCAGGTCCGACGCCCTCATGCCGGCTTTGGCGAGTGCCTGCAGCGTGGCCCGACGCGCCAGCGTCGCGCCCGTTTCGCCGTCCGACACCCAGTGCCGCGCCTTGATCCCCGAGCGCTGGGTGATCCACTCGTCGGAAGTGTCCATGATGTGCGCGAGGTCGTCGTTGGTGACGACGCGCTCGGGAACGTGGAACCCGGTGGCGATGAACTCGGTGCGTGGCATCGGTGTTCCTTGCGGGAAAAGGGCGCCGGGAGAAGATTTCGCCCCCGGCCGGCCATTGGCAAGGGAGTACATGGACCTCACGGTCACGCGGGCGCAATACGACGCGGTTCGCAGTGCGCGACACCTACCCGACGTCCTCAAAAAGGTCTTGGACGGCGCCAAGCGCTCGGGGGCGGGGGCGGGGGCGGGGGCGCCCGACGGTTATGTCCTGCACCTCACGTACGAGGAAGCCACGGCGCTGAACGAGCTGTGCTCCTGGAACGTGCACACCGACCCGAGCGGGACGGTGACGCCGGAATCCAAGGTGTTCGACGACCTCGTCAAGGCGATTCTCACGCACCCTGAGTACTAGACGCACAGGCGCACAGACGCACAGAGGCTGCCACTCATGAAACGGCTACTGGTCGCGCTAGGATGTCTCACGTTTCCCGTTTCCCCTTTCCCGCGACCGACAGGGAGTCCTTTAGGGTTTCCCGGTCTTTCCGCTCAGAAGCGCGCGATCACGATCGACGACTATCTCGCCCTCAAGTCGGTGGGTAACCCGCAGCTCTCGCCCGACGGGAAATGGGTTGCGTATACCGTCACCGAGCAATCCCTCAAGGACAACCGCGGCATCACGCGTATCTGGCTCGCGGAGGTGGCGACCGGGTCGACGCGTCAGCTCACGGCGGGTCCGGGCTCGGATCGACAGCCCCGCTGGTCGCCCGACGGCCGCACGCTCGCCTTCGTCTCCACGCGGGAGAACGGCGCGCAGCTGTGGGTGCTGCCGGTCGTCGGAGGGGGGGGCGAAGCGCGACGCGTGACGGGTCTTCCCGACGGCGTGTCCGATCCGCTGTGGCTGCCCGATGGCGCGGGACTGATCGTCACGAGCGACATCAAGTGGCCCGCCCAACAGGAGATCGACCGGCGCAACGGCGACTTGCCCACCGACGCCCGCCTCTGGACCGGTCTCCTGTGGCGGCACTGGGACGACTGGCGCGCCGGCAAGCGCCAGCACCTGTTTGCCGTGACGCTCTCGGATGGCAGCACCCGGGACGTGACTCCTATCGACCACGACGTCCCGACGATCGCGACCGGCGGCGACGGGGACGTGAGCGTCTCGCCCGACGGGAAAGAGATCGCGGTCGCCATGCACGGCGATTCGACGGTCGCCGACAACACGAACGTGGACGTCTTCATCATGGGGCCCGACGGTTCCGCGATGCGCGCCCTGACTGCGGGACGCGGCGCCGACAACACGCCGCGCTTCTCGCCCGACGGCAAGTGGCTCGCCTATCTCTCGATGGAGCGGGCCGGGTTTGAGGCGGATCGACAGCGACTGATGCTGGTCGGTCGGGCGGACGGTCGGACGGGCGGACCGAGCCTCGACGCGACGAAGGGCTGGACGCTCTCCGTGGGGTCCTACACGTGGTGCCCGGATTCGAAATGCATTTTCGCGGTGGTCGAGGAGCGGGGGCGTGACAACATTTACCGGATCGAGGTTCCGTCATTCCGTCGGTCCCTCGCCGTTGGAGCTTCCGGTGTCAACAGCGCCGTCAGTGTCGCTCCCGACGGCAAGACCCTCGTGTACGTCCATCAGAGCAACACCCAGCCCACCGAGATCTGGGTTTCCGCGCGCCAGCTCACGCATCATACCGATTCAGCGGTAGCAACCCTCGATCTGCGGCCGCTCGACGAGCTCGGCTTCGTGGGCGCGCTCGGAGACTCGGTCTTCGGGTGGCTGCTCAAGCCACCCGGCTTCGACCCCGCGAAGCGGTATCCGCTCATCTACCTGATCCACGGCGGGCCGCAGGGCGCGTGGACCGATTACTGGGGGGCGCGCTGGAACTACGCGCTGTTCGCGTCGCGCGGATACGTGGTGGCCGCGGTCAACTTCCATGGCTCGACCGGCTACGGTCAGAAGTTCACGGACGCCATTTCGCAGCACTGGGGGGACTATCCCTACCAGGACCTGATGAAAGGCCTGGACTTCGTGGCCCGCCTCCCCTACGTCGATTCGACGCGGATGGGCGCGGCGGGTGCGTCCTACGGTGGCTACATGATCTACTGGATCGCCGGGCACACCGGCCGCTTCAAGACGCTGATAGCGCACGACGGCGTCTTCAATCCGACGGGCATGGCGGGGACCACGGAAGAGCTGTGGTTCATGGACTGGGAATTCGGCGGCACGCCGTACGCGAACCGCGCGCTGTACGAAAAGTGGTCGCCGCTGAATTTCGTGCAGAACTGGAAGACGCCGATCCTGATCGTCCATTCCCAGCTCGATTTTCGCGTGGACCTGTCGGAGGGCTACCAGGCGTTTACCGCCGCCAAGCTGCACGGCGTGCCCGCCAAGTTCCTCTACTTCCCCGACGAGGGCCACTGGGTGCTGCGACCGCGCAACCGCCGCCTGTGGTGGGGAACGGTGCTCGACTGGATCGATCAGTACTTGAAGCCCGCACCAACCGGGGCGGGGGCTCGCTGATGGGCGAACCGTTCCTCAAGACGCTGACGCGGACCACCGTCGTGGCCGGGATGTTGGGCATCATCTTTCTGCTCGCCTTCCCGCGACACACCACGCTCGCCTCCGACTTCGTGGACGCGTTCACGGTGGCGTTTTGCTTCACGTTCCTGGGCCATTACGTCGATCGAGTGTTGCTCGCCCTCCCCGGGATCCGCACCGGCGCGGGACCGGTCGTGCGCGTCGTCGGGTGGTTCGCCGGTGGGCTATGGTGCGCGGTCATCGCGCGCTGGTTGTGGATTCAGTACGGGCGGGACCTCCGTGATTTGCCGGCCCTCGTATGGGGTGGCGTGCTCCTCGTGGTCCTCGAGTTGGTGGCCAGGAGCCAAAGCGCGGACAGTCGTCAGTAGAGTTGCAAGACCCCAAGCCGCAAGCGGTTGTGAGACTAAAGAGTGCCTAGACATCAACCCGGGCACTTGTGACTGTCGACCGCCTGTGGCTTGGCGTCTGGTAACTGCCCTGATGGCTGGTTACGGACTTGCTGATTTCTGCCAGGTGTTATTCCCCCGCCGCACATCCGGAAAATTCTGCTTCGGATCGATCTCGACCTTCACGACTTCAGTCGGAACCTTGCGCTGGTACGTGTAGCGGTTCCCCAGGTACCAGATCTCGACCGGGAGGCGCACGTCTTCTGTGGCCCCGTTGGCATAGGTGAGCCGCAGGTCGACGGGCATGGGGAGCGCGCCGGGGCTCGAGAGGTACACGAGCGCGCTGGTCCCCGTGGAGTCCGTTCGGGCGCGCACGGAATCCACCGCCAGGTCCACGACGTCGGTCCGATAGAACCAGCCGCGCCAGAACCACGAGAGGTCTTCCCCGAGCCGGTCCTCCATGGAGCGGAAGAAGTCCGCCGGAGTCGGATGCTTGTACGCCCAGCGCCGGATGTACTCACGGAACGCGGCGTCGAATCGCGCGGTGTCGGCGAGGATGTGCTCGCGCAGCAGGTACAGGCCCGTCGCCGGCTTGTTGTATTCCGCCTGGCCCAGGAGCGGCGGGGGAACGCGATCGGCGGGGAGCATCGACGGCACGTCCAGGCCGCTCGCCGCGAAGCGTGCCCACTGGATCGCATTGCCGCGGTCGCGCGGGGCGGTGTCGGAGTAGAACGCGAGCGTCGAATAGATATTGATGAAGGTGTTGAACCCCTCGTCCATCCACGCGTACAGCCGCTCGTTCGATCCCACAACCATGGGAAACCACTCGTGGCCCAGCTCGTGCGTGGTCACGCCGAACAAGCCTCGGTCCCCGGCGCGGTGCCCGCAGAACACGATCATCGGATACTCCATCCCGCCCACCGGACCGGCGACGTTGATCGCGGTCGGGTAGGGGTAGCGGAACCATTTCTCGGAGTAGTGCTTGATCGAGTGCCGGGCGTACTCCGTGGAGCGCGCCCAGTCGGCGTTCGCCTCCGGTGGGTAGAACGACTGGATCAGGATGCCGTCGTAGCCGCTCGCGTCCCAGATAAAGTTGGCCGCGGCCGCCCAGGCCACGTCGCGCACGTTCTTGGCCGTGAAATGCCAGGTGAGCGTGGGCCGCGGGCCGGCCGGCCGGCTGAACGGCTGCCCGACCTCCGTCTTCGGGATGATGGCGACGGTGGTGTCCGACCGGGCCGCCCGGGCGAGCCGCGCGCGCTGGTTCACCGTGAGCACCTCGACGGCGTTGGTGAGCGTTCCGGTCGAGGCCACGACGAAGCTCCTCGGCACGGTGATCGACACGTCGAAATCGCCGTACTCGAGGTAGAACTCGCCCTGGCCGAGGTACTGCTCGGTGTTCCAGCCGCGCACGTCGTCGTACACCGCCACCCGCGGGTACCACTGCGCGACCTCATACAGCCAGCCGCCGGCGAATTGCTCCCGACCCATGCGGTCCGACCCGTGCTCCGGGACCTCGAAGCGGTAAGCCAGCTCGAGCTCCGCCCGGCCGCCAGGCGCGAGCGGCCGGTCGAGGTCGACGCGCAGCATCGTGCCGTTGCCGCTGGTCGCGAGGGGAATGCGCCCGGCGGCCTGCCCCACCCGTCGGACCGCCCGCACGTAGTCGATCGTATAGCCACCCTCGAATCCGCGGCCCGCGAACCGCGCGTCGGTCGGATTCAAAGCGGCGCCACGGCTGTTCGCCTTGTAGATGTTCTGGTCCAGCTGTAGCCACAGGTAGCGCAGCGTATCGGGCGAGTTGTTGACGTAGCGCAGGGTCTCCGATCCCGCGATCGTGTGGGTCGCCGTGTCCAGCGTGGCCCGGATCGTGTAGTCGGCGCGCTGCTGCCAGTAGCGCGGTCCCGGCCTGCCCGAGCCCTCGCGCACCTCGTTGGGCGCCGGGAGCGCGAGCCGGCGGAACGGCGACGTGTCCCCCACCTGAGGCGGGAGCGGGGAAGCAGCGGGCTGCTGCAACGCGGCGAGCACGAGTGTCAGAGCCAGCATTTATTCCCCCGTCTTCGCTTCCGAGAGGTAGCTCATGGCCACGCCGCCGACCACCATCGTGAGACCGAGCCAGCCGGACAGCGAGAGGTGTTGCTTGAAGAGGAGCAGGGCGAGCAGCGCACCCACCACCGGCTCGATGGTCGCGGCCACCGAAGTGAGCGCCGCATCGATCCGACGCACCGCAGCGAAGAAGAAGAAGTTGGCCGCGAGCACTGAGCCCAGCGAGAGCAGGAGCACGTACATCCACGCGCCCATCGTGTGGGGCGGCAGCGGTGTGTGTCCTGCCGGCGGCAAGACGATCCCGAGCACCACGATCCCACCGAGAATCTCGAGAAAGAGCACCTGCGTCGCGCCGTAGCGTGGCACGGCGTAGCGCGCGAGCAGCGTCGTGCCGGCGAAGGAGACCATGGCGAGGAGCCCGCCCGCAACGCCCTGGATCAGGCTCGGGAGCGGGATCGCCGTTGCGCCAGCACCGTGGCTCCCTCCCTGAACCGTGAGCGCGGCCCCGGCCATCACGACGAGCGCGAGGACGATCCGCAGGGCGGTGAGCTTCT
>QHUK01000053.1 GCA_003222085.1 Gemmatimonadota bacterium | reverse complement strand
GTCGCGCGCCGTCGCCCGCGCGGCGTCGACCCAAGCGCGGAGCCGACGGAGCGCCTCGACTTCGGCCACCGCTGCATGGTGGCGTGTGAGGATCGCGTTGAGGTTCTCGAGCCGCTCACGCCCCACGACCGCTGCGGCGCCCCGTTGGCGCTGCAGCTTGAGGTCGGCATAGGCGGCGACGAGCTCGCGGGCGCTGTGGATCTCAGCCGCGAGCGCGTCGAGCATCTCCTGGGTCCACTGTGCCTCGAGCCACGCGGCCCCGGCGGCGCCCGGGACGAGCTGCTGACTCAACTGGTGGTGGCGATCGAGCAGCGCATCCGTCCGGGCGCGGACCGCAGCGGCGGGAATCTCCCACCGACCGTCCACGAGCCGCCCGGGCAATTCCTTGTGCTCCAGCATCGCCAGCACCGTCGGATGGCTCACGCCCAGGGCGCGGGCCGCGGCGCGCGCGGTCATCATGGGCGTTGCGGTTTTCGTCACCATGAGCATCCCCCGGGGTGAGTTGTGGTAATGTGCTACCTGTAATACGGTAATATGCTACCGATTGGACGGCAAGAGCCGGAAAGCAAGAGGGCCCCCGTCCGGGGCCCTCCTCGCGACGCGTCTCCGCTGCGCTCGGCTGCTCCTACGGCTTCACGTCATCGAACTCCCCGCGGGCAAAGGGCGGCCGCGGCAAGAAAGGTGGAAAGGCGTCACTGCTGGTGACGACTTTGGGGACAGCTCGAACCCCCGCGCTCTAGGCTCATCGGTGCAACTCCTCCTCGGATGGTCGCAGGTAGAATAGAGCCACCGGTCCCGGGCGCCAGGGCGCCGCGATCAGCGGGCATCCGCCGCCATTCGCTCGCTGCCGTCGCCATCAGCTTGCATTCAGCTCGATAACCCCGTCATCCACCATCAAAACCTGGTGGCCGACCACGCCTCATTTCTGCGGCCCCCCCAACAAAAATTTCGCGGGTGTGTCGCGCGAGTCGCGGTGCGGTCTAGGCGCTTCAGCCTGTAGAGATTGCAGGGGGTATGAGGCACGGGTGCGCGCGCGCGCTTCGCGACCAATCAGGCCGACAATCAGGCCGAAACGCAGAACCTCGCTCGATCCTGGAGCGAGGTTCGCGGTTCCATCTCAACGAGTTAGAGAATCGGGGCGCCGGGATTTGAACCCGGGACCTTCTGGTCCCAAACCAGACGCGCTACCGGACTGCGCTACGCCCCGCTGGTGCGAGTCAGCAACTTAACACGTCCCCCGCTCCCCCCCAACGGCGCGATGTCCCGGGTTGCCCGGTTGTGCGGCCGGCGCCGCCGCGCTATTCCTTACGCGCGAATCTCCCCAACCGGAATCCGCAATGGCTCGTCTGTTCTGGCTGACGGTCATGGCTGCGTTCGGCGCCGCCCTGGTGGCAGGCGCCTCGTGGGCCGGCGCCTTCATGGCCGTGGGCACGCTGCTCGGCGCGCCCCCGCCGGAGATGGGGACCCAAACCACCACGTTTCTGTGGCACGGCATGCCCCGGCTGCCGGGACATCCGCGCGTGTGGTGCTTTACGTTCGGGCCGACCCGGATCCCAGGCGCGCCCACGGTGCGGATCTATGTCTCACCGCTCGGGCGAGTAGTGGAGACCGAGCCGACCGATCTGGAGACGCGAGTGAAGGCGCTTCACCCGTACTGACAGACTGCACGGGCTAGCGAGACCGCCGCAGCAGCACCTCGACCAGCGCCCGGATCGCCCGCCCGCGATGTGACACGCGCTGCTTCGCCGGCAGCGGCGCCTCGGCGAACGTCATGCCGAGATCGCTCGAGAGGAACAATGGATCGTACCCGAAGCCGCCGCTGCCGCGGGCCTGGGACAGGATTCGCCCCTCGCACGTCGCCTCGACGAGCTGCGGCTTGGCGAGCGGCGTGTCGAGATATGCCACGACGCATCGATAGCGCGCGGTGCGCTGCTCGTCGGGAACACCCGCCAGCCGCTCGAGCAGGAGTGCGTTGTTCGCCGCGTCATCCCCCCCCTCCCGGCTCCCCGCCCCGTGCATCTGCGCCCAGCGCGCGGAGAACACACCCGGCGCCCCGTCGAGCGCGTCCACCTCGAGCCCCGAATCCTCGGCCATGGTCGGAATCGTGGCGCGCTTCGCGAAGTACCGCGCCTTGGCGACCGCGTTCTCGGCGAAGCTCGTACCGCGCTCCAGGTCGGCCTCGTCCGGCAGCCGCTCGAGGAACTGATCGACGGGGAACACCAGACGGAACGGGAGGCCGGTGAACAGATCGCGGATTTCCCGCATCTTCCCTTCGTTGCGAGTCGCGATCAAGAGCCTCGTCTCAACCGGGGGCTGGGTCACCGCGCGGTCTTTCCGCGGAGCCGCGTGAGCAGCTGGGTGGTCGACGCCCCCTTCACCAGGGGAACCCGCACGACGCGCCCACCCCATCCTTCGACCTGGTCCGCGCCGACGATCGCCCGGCGCGCGTAGTCGGCTCCCTTGACGAGCACGTCGGGGCGAAGGCGCTGGATCAGCGCGAGCGGCGTCTCCTCGTCGAACACCACGACACAGTCCACGCTGGCGAGCGCCGCGAGCAGTCGCGTCCGCTCCCCCTCGGGTACGAGGGGACGGTCGGTCCCCTTCTCCAGCCGTCGCACCGAGGCGTCGCTGTTCACGCCCACGACCAGGGCCTCGCCCTCGGCGCGCGCCGCTTCCAGCAGCGCCACGTGCCCCACGTGGAGGAGGTCGAACACCCCGTTCGTGAACACGACGGGACCGCGCTGCCGCTCGCGCCACCGAACCGCGTCTTCCGGCGCGCGAATCTTTTCCGCGCTGCTCACGGGACCGAGTCTTGGTCGAGCGTGGCACCCCACCGCAGGGTCCACTGCAGCAGCGGCGGGGTCACGAGCGTCGTGGCGATGACGACGAACAGGATGGCGCTGAACAGCCGGTTCGAGAGAATGCCCGCCGTCAAGCCGATCTGTGCAAAGATCAGCCCCACCTCGCCGCGCGGGGCCATCCCCACACCGACCGCCGGCCGGTTGAACCGTCGCCACGGGACCGCCCACCCGCTCGCGAACTTTCCGAGGACGGCGATGGCGAGGAGCGTGCCGCCGATCGCCAGCGTCTCATGGCTCTCGGGCACGAACGGATTCCACACGCGCGGGTCCACGGCGGCGCCGATGCTCAGGAAGAAGATGGGCGTGAAGATGTCGGCGACCGGCTTGATGCGCTCCTCGATCGAGGCGAATTGGTTCGTTTCCGACAGGATGAGCCCCGCCGCGAACGCGCCGATGATGAGCGCCGTCCCGGCGCGATCGGCCAGGACACAGAGCAGCAGCAGGAAGGCGAACGCCGACACGACCAGGACACCGCGCACCCGCATGCGATCGACCAGGCCGAAGAGTCGCGGGGCGAGCTTCAATCCGACCCACAGGGCCACAAAGAGAAAAGCCACGGCCACGCCGAGGATGCGCAACGCGCCCCGCAGGCTGAACGCCGTCCCGGCGGCGAGCCCCGAGACCACGCCCAGGATCACGAGCCCGATGACGTCGTCGATGACGGCGGCGCCCAGGATCACCCGTGCCTCCAGGCTGTGCAGCACCTGGAGGTCCTTGAGGACGCGCGCGGTAATCCCGACCGAGGTGGCGGTGAGGGTGGCGCCCACGAAAATGGCGGTCGTCAGCGGGTCGGCGACCGTATGCTCGTACCCGTGCCAGCCGGACCGCCAGTACAGAAAGCCCAGGCCGAACGGCACCGCGACCCCGACGACCGCGACCGCCGTGGCGGCCGGTCCGACCCGCATCATGGCCTTGAGATTGGTCTCGAGCCCGATCTCGAAGAGCAGCACCACGACGCCCACTTCGGCAAGCAGTCGAAACACCGGCGTGAGCGGGTCGTCGGGGCCGATCGGGATCACTTTGAGAAAGCCGGCGCCGAGCAGGATGCCCGCCAGGAGCTCGCCCATCACGGCCGGCTGCCCCAGGCGCTCGAACGCCTCGCCGGCGAATTTCCCGGCGAGCAGCATGATCGCGAAGACCGTGAAGAAGCGGGCAACGTCGATGCCGCCGGCCGCCCCGAGCACGAGGGGCAAGCCTGCGGCCAGGGCCCACAGGGGCAGGCTAAAGCGGCTGCGTCGCCTTGGGATGGAAGTTGAAGGTGTGGTTGAACAGCGGAAGGTTGACGGTCTCGCTGTATTCGGTCTCGATGACGATCTCCCGCGGGGACGCCCGTCGGACGATCCGGATTTGCTGGGCCTGGGCCGGGAGACCGATATCCTGCGCGGCGGCCTGGATCCGGCGGCGGATCGTGCCGTCATCGAGTGAGGGGGCAAGCTGGGCTTGGGTCTGCATCTCGTCGAGCAGCCGGTAGTACCGGAAGAACAACTCCCCGATGTTGACGCCGTAGTACAGCGCCCCGACCAGGAAGAGCAGCGAGACGAGGCAACCGGTGGAGCTGGCGCCGCGGCGGCCCGGGGGCGGATGCTTCACCACTGCGACTGCGCCCCGTCGACCAGGTCGTTGACGAGCTTGTCCAGCGCGACCCGGCGGCCCGCGGCTTCCTGGGGCGGCGCGTAGTTGCCGACCTCACTGAGCCCCTGCCGCTGCCACAGCGTCTTGCCTTCCCGCTGATCGAGGATCTCGACGTCGATGGTGATCTGCACCTGGCGCTGCGTGACGTCGGTGCGTTGTTGGCCGGCCTGGTACGCGACCGGTACATCGGGGTCGTAGCGAACGACCTTGCCGCGCACCACGGCGTCCGCGTTGCTCTCCCCCGCGAGCCGGAGCCCGAGCCGGCGCTGGAATGCTTCGAGCACCGCGTCGTTCACTTCCTTCGTCAGCGCCGGTTCGGCGGTCTGGTTGTCGAAGGGCAGAATGGCAACGGTCTTGATGTTCGGCAAACCGCCGCCGGCGAAGCCATAGAGACACCCGCTGGCCGCGACGGCCAGGGCGCTAACGGCGCCCGCGCCAAATCGCAGGATCGAGCACCGCGGCCGTATCGACCAGGACCACCGTAAGCTCAAACCGAGCACTCTCCTCAGGAAAATCCATGCGGGCACGCACCGGCATCCGCCGAGCGTCGAATTCCGTCCGGCTGCGCGCCAACACGTTGCCCTCTCGCCGCCACTCCGCCTCGAGGACGCGCGCGCCGCCGCGCGTCTCCCGGTAGTCGAGCGTGTCACCGTCCTGCGCGAACCGCCGGAGCAGGACGCTCGAATCAGCACTCCCGCCACCGAAGACGCGGGCTTCCGGCGCGGGCGGCCGCACGATTCCGAGCGCCGCCCACAGCATCCGCACGGCCGGGATGAGCGAGCGGAAGTTCTTCTCCGGGTCGGCCCAGAGCGCCGAATCGGCGACGATGGCGGCCGCGCCCGCGCCCAGTCCCAGCGGCCCGACGTAATCGAAGCGCAGCGAATCGGGCGGTGCGATGCGCGCCTGCCCGCGCCCGCCCCACCGCTTCTGGTCGTCCTGATACTTCCACCGGAACCGGATCGCGGTGTAGCGCGTCGGAAGTGTCGCCTGACTCCAGGCAACGGCCGAGTCCCGATCCATCGCGGCCAGCGGCTGCGGCACCAACGGCGCCGGCGGGCGCGGACAGCCGGTCAGCAACGCACAGGCGCCAATGTAGAGGAGTGCTATCCGCGGGTCAAGCGGAAAATGTTGCGGTCTCAAGACTTAAACCTGACGCAAGGAGTGGGGATGGTGACGATCGATAGCACGAGCGTTTAAAGATCCACCGGATCCGGTATCGGCTTCAGCAGGTCGAGGACATGGTCCGGCAGGCGCGTGAGGGTGTGCTGGTGGGTGAGGGAGACGAGCGAGGTCTCGCCGGTGGCGAGCAACTCGCCCGTCGCCGCCCGGTCCACCGCATACCCGAAGGTCACCCGCCGGGACGCGAGCTCGCGCACCCAGCAGCGTACGAGCACGAGATCGTCGTAGCGGGCAGCGGCCCGGTAACGGATGCGGACGGTGGAAACGGCGAGGAAGACGCCCTGCTGCTCGAGCTCTTTGTAGGTCAGTCCCGTCTCGCGCATCAGCTCGGTGCGGGCGCGATCGAACCAGATCAAGTAGTTGGCGTGGTAGACCACGCCCATCTGGTCGGTCTCGGAATAGTTGACGCGCAGGGTTATCGAGCTGATCACGCCGGGGCAAAATCCGCCGCGCGTCGCGAAAAGTCAAATACCGCACTAGCTTGGGGGTCGTGCCCTCCCCAACCTCCCGCGTGGTCGTCGTCGCCGACGCCCATCTCGGCCAGGTCCCGGCCGCGGTCGCAGCGGCGTTTGACCGCTTCCTCGACGCAGTGCCGGATCTCGGGGATGCGCTCCTCATCAACGGCGACCTATTCGACTTCTGGTTCGAGTACGGCTCGGTGATCCCGCGCCGTCACTTCGGCACGGTCGCGAAGCTCCACGCCCTGCGCACCCGCGGCGTGCCCATCACGTTCGTGGGCGGCAACCACGACCGCTGGGGCGGCGACTTTCTCATCCACGACCTGGGCATCGCGTTTCATGCGGGGGAAGCCGACCTTGATGTGGCGGGACGCCGCGCCTTCGTGGCCCACGGCGACGGGCTGACCGAACAGCACTGGAGCGCCCGCGTGATGCACCAGGTCACCCGCCACCGCTTCACGATCCGGGTGTTCCGGGCACTGCATCCCGAGGTGGGGTTCTGGATCGCGCACCAGCTGTCGCGCAAGCTCGCGGACAACACGCGCGACCGGGCCGTGCTGGACCGGGCCGAGCGAGCCCAGGGGCAGTACGCGCAGCAGCTGCTGGCGCGCCGGCCCGACCTGGAGCTCGTGATCCTCGCCCACACCCACCGTCCAGCGTTGGCGCAGCTGCCGAATGGCCGCGCGTATCTGAATCCGGGAGCGTTTTTGGACAATGGACGCTATGCAATCGTCACGAGAGACAACATAGAACTAAAGACGTTTCACTAAGGCGTATCACGAAGACGTATCACAAAGACGTAGCACAAAGACGTAGCACAAAGACGTATCACGAAGACGTAGCACAAAGACGTATCACGAAGACGTAGCACGCAGGCGGCGTCAGCCGAGCGGAACGACTTCGACGTGCTGCAACTTTTCTCCCAGAAACCTCGCGCCCACCTTGCGGAAATGCGGCTCGTCGTCCGACACGACGAAGCGGTGGGTTGGGCGATGGTTCGGTGGAGCGGTGAGCCCGCGCCGCGTCAAGTCATCGGCCACCGCCTTCGCGGTCTCCTCGGCGCTGTCGACGAGCGTCACCGCGGGGCCCAGCACCCGCGCGAGCAGCGGCTTGATGAGTGGATAGTGGGTGCAGCCGAGTACCAGCACATCCACGGCGGCGCGCTCGAGGGGTGCGAGATACTCCCGTGCGATCAACTCGGTCGCGGAGTGGTCGAACCACCCCTCCTCGACGAGCGGCACGAACAAGGGGCAGGCCTGCGCGCACACGGCGGCGTCGGGCCGGAGCTGCTTGATGGCGCGCTCGTAGGCGCCGCTCGCGATCGTCCCCGCGGTGCCGATCACGCCGATTCTTCCCGACCGCGTGCCCTGCACCGCCGCCCGCGCCCCCGGCTCGATCACGCCGACCAGCGGCACCGGCGAGCGTTCTCTCAGAAAGTCGAGCGCCTGGGCGCTGATGGTGTTGCACGCGACCACCAGCGACTTCACGCCGCGCGCGAGCAGGTACGCGAGAATCTCGCCCGAGTAGCGGCGCACGGTATCCGGCGACTTGGGGCCGTACGGGACGCGCGCCGTGTCGCCGAAGTAGACCACGGATTCGTGCGGCAGGCGCTCGAACACCGCCCGTGCGACGGTGAGGCCGCCGATGCCGGAATCGAAGACCCCGAGCGGTGCCCCGCTCACGGACGCGGCACCGGCAGGCTGATCCCGAGGCCGCCCGGGAACGCCCGAATCTTCAGGTCCTTGGGAAAGTCCTGGAGGTGCGCCGAGACGAACGCCTCGGCCCCCGCGAAGAGATGATTGAACACCCAGAGCACGATCCAGTCCTGGACTTCCTGCCGCTTCGCTCTGAGGTTCGCCGAGTGCGTCTCCTTGAGATAGTGCATTTCCGATTGGGCCTTGAGGGTCATCATCGCGCTCACGCCTTCCCAGGTCGCGAACAGCGCGCCGCTGACGCGCCGGCCCGTGGCCGCCTGCCCCCATCCCGGCACCAGCAGCGAGCGCAGAAACGCTCCCATCGGCCGGATGCGGTGCGCCGTATCGGGGGCCACGACGAGCGCGCCGCTGGTCACGAGCGGCGGTGGCGTCGTGTCGGGTACCTGGCCGGCAAGACGCAACGACGGAACGACGGAAAGAAAGGTGACCGCCAGCACTCGTCTCATCGCGCCACCATCACCTTCAGTCTCCCCGGTTCCACACGCACGGTGCACTGGCGCGCCTCAGGCTCGCGCAGCTCGCCGTCCACGTGGAGGAGCAGCGGTCCGTCGAGGGACCGGATGGCCACCGCTCGCGTCCGAAACAGGGCGACCTCCCGCATCGTCCGGTGCGTCCCGCGCATCACGCGCGGCACCGCCCACAGGAAGCGGAGCAGCGAGACGCGCCGCACGAGACACACGTCCAGGCGGCCGTCTCCCGGCAGGGCGTCGGGGGCGACGCGATAGCTGCCGCCGGCCGTCGTGCCATTGCACACCTCCACCATCATCATGTACCCCGTCTCCGCGAATCCGCGCGAGCGGATCTCGAAGCGGGGCGGGCGAAAGCCCGCGAACGCGCGGAAGACGGGCACAAAATACGACGCGAACCCCGAGAGCCCCGGCATGGCGTTACGGACCCGCACGACCTCCGGCCCGAAGCCAAACCCTACGCTGTTCACGAAATACTCGCCGCAGACCAGCCCGGCGTCGAACCTGGCCGTCCGAGCGGTGACGAGCCGCCGTACCGCGCGCACCGGGCTGTGCCGGTATACGCCCACGAGTTTCGCGAAGTCGTTGCCGCTGCCGATCGGCACGACGCCGAGCGCGACCTCCCCGCCCGCTCCGTGCCGCAGCAGTCCGTTGGCCACGTCGTGCACCGTGCCGTCGCCGCCCACCGCCACGATGCGCTGCGCTCCTGCCTGCACCGCGTGCGCGGCGAGCTGCGCGCCGTGGCCGGGGGCGTCGGTGCGCTCCACCTCGACCGACCACCCCTGGCGGTGGAACTCGCGCGCAATGGGATCGAGTGCGCGCGCCGCCGCGCCGCGTCCGGCTGCGGGGTTGAGGACGACGTGGGCGTGGATCAGAGGCCTCCATTATACGCACAGAGGCCCGATCCGGCAGCGGATCGGGCCTCCAGTCACTGACAGCCGACCTTCCCGTCACCCCGGGCTTGCGCCCGGGGTCAGGTCAACCACTAGGCAGCCGATTTGCTGACCGAGTACTGACCGCAGCCGGTGAACGTAATCGTCACTGTCGTCGACGTCGTACCCTTGGTCACTTGCACGGTGAGCGTCCCCGAATCGAACCGGGGCTCTACACTGCAGCTCGTGTTGTAATGCAACGGATCGCTCGTGGTCACGGACAGGGAGTAGCTGTTGGTACCGGACGTGTATGCAGACGACCCGGCAATGGTCCAATCGCCACTCGGCAGGCGTGAGCCGACTTTGATCGACCCGGCCTGGTCGGCCGTGAAGGTCGCCAGCCACTTGCGCACGTGGGACGCGGTCGTGCCGCTGGCGAAGGTGTATTCGGTCGTCATGGTATCGGCGAGCTGCACCTGGTCGGCGGTCGGCACAACCGAGCGGACGCCGTTTTCGACCACGGAGCGGGTGGTCCCCGTCGTCGAGTTGGTCACGGTGCGCGTGAACGCGTTCGAGCGCGTCCGGAACGCCCGGTCGGTCGTCCCTGGAGTCGGATCGACGATGTCGATCGAGCCGCTCAGCGTGACGGTGTGCCCTTCGCCGGTGAACGTGCAGCCGGTGAAGTCGATGCGCACCGAATCAGGCACCGGATCGCCATCGGAGTTCGTGGGCGGGGACGGGCTCCGGGTGGGCGTGCAACCCGCGGTCGGCATGGCCATCGCCGGCGCCCCGGGCATCGGGGCCGCGGCGAACGGCATGCCCGTCGCCGCGTCGAGCGTCGCCCCACCGGCGAGCGAAGCCGCATCGGTCGCGACGACTTCGGCGACGGCGTTGGCCTCCGGTTGAGTCAGGACGGGCTGCTGAGGAGACGTCGAGGGTGAGGTGGAACACGCCGCGAACAGCGCGACGGTCATCGTGCCGGCGGCGGCCCGCCAGGCACTCGGGGTGATACGGCGCATACGACATCCTCCGACGGTTCGAGTACGGGGCGCTGTGGTGGTGACGCCGGTTAGACGGATGGTACGTTGCAGGCGTTAACGGCGTCCCCGGCAGCGCTTCCAGTAAGAGTAAAGACTACGGAGGGGGGGGCCTGGTCACGGCCCTTCGAGGTAGCCCTTCGCGAGCAGCAGCTCGGCGTTGAGAATCGCCGCACCGGCGGCCCCGCGGATGGTATTGTGGCTCAGCGCGACGAACCGGTGTCCCAGCACCGAGTCGCGGGCGATGCGGCCGACGGTGACGCTCATGCCCCGCCCCGCGTCGCGGTCGAGCCGCGGCTGCGGGCGGTCGGGCTCGTCGCGCACGATGATGGGCCGCTCGGGAGCGGTAGGCAGGCGGAGCGCCTGCGGCAGCCCGCTGAAGGACGCCCACGCTTCGCGCAGCTCCTCCGGCTCCGCGGCCCGGTCGAGCTTCACCCGCACCGCCGCCAGGTGCCCGTCGACGACGTTCACGCGGTGGCATTGCGCGCTCACGGCGAACGTCGCGGGCGTCACGCGACTGGCCGCCAGGGAGCCCAGGATCTTCCGGGTCTCGCGCTCGATCTTTTCCTCTTCCTCGGCGATGAACGGGACCACGTTGTCGGTGATGTCGAGTGAAGCCACTCCGGGGTATCCTGCACCGGAGATGGCTTGCAGCGTCGTGACCGCCACCGCCGCGATGCCGAACCGGGCGGCGAGCGGCGCCAACGCCAGCGCGATCATCACGGTCGAGCAGTTCGGGTTCGCGACGATGAACCCGCCGCCGGTTCCCTTACACGCGTCGAGCAGCACGAGGTGGTCCGGGTTCACCTCCGGAATCAGCAGCGGCACCGCATCGTCCATGCGGTGCGGCGACGAATTGGTCACGACCCGGTATCCCGCGCGGGCGAACCGCGTCTCGACCGGCCCCGCCACGTCGGACGGAAGACTCGAAAACACGACGTCGCAGTCGAGCGGCGGCTCGGGCGCCTGGACGACGAGCCCGCGCACCGCGTCCGGGACGGCGCCCGGGAGTCGCCAGGCACACGCCTCGGCGTAGGGCTTGCCCTGTGACCGGTCGGACGCCGCCAGCGCCGTGACGGTGAACTGGGGATGCTGCTCGAGCAGCTGGAGGAAGCGCTGCCCGACGGTGCCCGTCGCCCCGAGAATGCCGACGCGAATCTTCCCCATCGCTGCTCCTTGACGCACCCGACGGCTGCGGCGAGTATTGAACATACATACAAGCGAAGCGCTCGTGGTGATTTGCCGCGTATTGCCGCCACGTTAAACAACGTGCTAAAAAGCGACCGCCCGCGGCCTAGCATTGCGCGGGCGTTTCTGTTTCCCGAAAGATGCGATACCGCCGATGCGAGCGAGCGTGACCGTGCGGGTGGCGGGCTCGACGTCCAATCTGGGCGCCGGGTTCGACTGCGTGGGGGTGGCCGTCGGGCGCTGGCTACGTGTTACCGCCCGGGCGGCGCGCGAGGCGGCCGGGAAGCCGGTTGCGCCCGTTGCCATCGAGCGCGCCGGCACGCTCCGAGCCCTCGAGACGGTGCCGGAGGCGGACCTGCTGTATCGCGGCTTCGCTGCCGCCTGTCGGCGGGCGGGCCGGGAGGTGCCCGGCGGCCTGGCGCTGGCCGCCGACTCCGACATTCCCGTCGCGCGAGGGCTCGGGTCCTCGGCGGCCGCGACGGTCGCGGGGGCCGCCGCCGCTGTAGCGCTGCTCGAGCTGACGCTCGACCCGCCGGCGCTGGCCGAGCTCTGCAGCGAGCTCGAAGGCCATCCGGACAACGTCGCGCCGGCGGTCTTCGGCGGCGCCAACCTCGTGCTGCGGGGGCCTGACGGCCTCGTCGTGACGCCCCTCGCGATTCACCGATCGCTCGCGCTGGTGTTCGCGGTCCCGGACTTTACCGTGGAGACCAAGCGCGCGCGGGCTGCGCTCCCGGCGACCCTGCCCCACGCCGACGCGGTGCGGGCGGCGGCGAAGAGCGCCGCCCTGGTCCACGGGCTGGCGCATGCCGACCCGCGGCTCCTCGCCGCCGGGCTCGACGACGTGCTGCACGTCCCGTTCCGCCGCGCGCTGGTGCCGGGCTACGACGAGGTGACGAGCGCGGCGCGGCAGGCCGGCGCGTTCGGGGCCACGCTCTCGGGCTCGGGACCGACCGTCGTCGCCGTGGTGGTCTCCGACGGCGTGGGTCCCGTGGGCGACGCGATGGTGCGCGCCTGGGGGGCCTGCGGCATCGCCGCCCAGACGTTTCACGCCGACCGCCCGGCCGGCGGCTTCGAGACGGCCTGAGGCCATGGCCCGGGCCCCGCGCTCTCCCCCGCACATCCACAAGTTCGGCGGCGCGTCGCTCGCGGACGCCGCCGGGATAACGCACGCCGCGAAGATCGTCCTCGCGCACCGCCCGGCCCCGCAGGTCGTGGTGGTATCGGCGATGGGCGGCGTGACCGACGCGCTACTCGACTGCGCCGCGCGGGCGGCGCGTGGGGACGCGGCGCATGTCCGCACGACCGCCCGCGCGCTTCGCGCCCGGCACGCCGAGGCCGCCCGGACCCTGGTGCGCCGTGGCGTCCGGCTCGACGACCTCGTGAAGCTCATCGACGCGGCGTTCGCCGAGCTCGAGCAGCTCGTCGGCGGGCTCGGGATCCTGCGCGACATCACCCCTCGCACCATCGACTACGTGGTCGCGCGGGGCGAGCGGCTGTCGGCGCAGCTGTTCGCCGCGGCGCTGGAAGCGGTGGACTGTCCCGTCGTCTACGTCGACGCGACGGACGTGGTGCGGACCGACGGCACGTTCGGCAACGCTTCCCCCGACGTGGGCGGTACGGCGCGGAGCGCGCGCCGCACGCTCGGACCCCTCCTGGCGCGCGGCGCGGTCACCGTGGTCCCCGGCTTTCTCGGCGCGGCGCCCGACGGCCAGGTCGCCACGCTGGGACGCGGCGGCTCGGACTTGACGGCCACGCTGCTCGCGCGCGTGTTGGGAGCGCGCGAGGTATCGCTCTGGAAGGACGTGCCGGGCCTGCTGACCGCCGACCCCCGTATCGTGCCCGACGCGCGCGTCGTGCCGCAGGTCCATCTGCGCGAAGCGGCGGAGCTCGCGTATTACGGCGCCAAGGTGCTCCACCCGCGGGCCCTCGTCCCGGTGATCAAGCGGAACGTGGCGATTCGTATCCGCCCCTTCGCCGAGCCGGCGTCCCTCGGCACCGAGATCTCGCGGCGCCGCACGCTCGAGCAGTATCCCGTGAAAGCGCTCTCGGCCATCCCGCGGCAGGCCCTGCTCACGGTCACCGGCAGCGGGATGCTGGGGGTGCCCGGCATCGCGGCGCGCACCTTTGCGGCGGTGCACCACGAAGGGATCTCCGTGTCGCTCATTACGCAGGCCTCGTCCGAGCATTCGATCTGTTTCAGCGTCCCGGAGGAGAGCGCCCAGCGCGCGCGCCGCAGTCTGGAGGAGACGTTCCAGCGGGAAATCGCGCGTCAGGAGATCGACGGCGTCGAGGTCCGCACCGGCCTCGCGACGCTCGTGGTGGTGGGGCTCGGCATGGCGGAGACACCGGGCATCGCCGCCCGCGTCTTCTCCGCCCTGGCCGAGGCCGGGATCAACGTGATCGCCACGGCTCAGGGGTCGTCGGAGCTGAATTTGTCACTCGTCGTCGACGGCAAGGAAGCGCCGCGCGCCCAGCGGGTGGTGCATGCGGCGTTTCAGCTCTCGAAGATCGGGGGCGGCGCGGTGGCGCACCCCGAGCGCAGCGACGTCGTGCTATTGGGCTTCGGGCAGATCGGGCGGGCGCTCGCGCCCATGATCGCCAAAGTGAAGCGGGAGGCGCTCAAGCTCCGCATCGTGGGATTGATCGACTCGAGCGGCCTGGTGTTCGACGCCGACGGCTTCTCGCCGCGGCGACTCGCCGCGTTGGCGGCGGCGAAAGCCAAGGGCACGCCGCTCGCCAAGGCGACGGGCGGACGGCGGACCAGCGCCGCCGAAGCGGTCGCCTTCGTCGCCCGGCACGCCCTCACCAACCCGATCCTGGTGGACGTGACGGCCGACGAGACGACGGAGACGCTCACCGCGGCGCTCGGGGCGGGAATGCATGTGGTGCTCGCCAACAAGCGCCCGGTCACAACCGACAAGCGACAGTACGACGCACTCCGCGCCGCCGCCCAGGCGCACGGCCGCCGGCTGCTGCTCGAGGCGACCGTCGGCGCCGGCCTGCCGATCATCGATACCTACCAGAAGCTCGTGGAATCCGGGGACCGGGTCTCGAAGATCGAGGGGTGCCCGTCGGGAACGCTCGGCTATCTGTTCGGGGAGCTGGGCCGCGGCGCCGCGTTCTCGGCGGCGCTCGAGGGCGCGATCGCCAAAGGGTACCCCGAGCCCGACCCCCGCGACGACCTGTCCGGGATGGACGTGGCCCGCAAGGCGCTGATCCTCGGCCGGCTGCTCGGGTTCTCCGGGGAGCTCCGGGACATCGCCGTCGAGTCCCTGGTGCCGGAGGGCGCGGAGCGGCTCGGGCTCGACCAGTTCCTCGCATCGCTTCGCCAGTTCGACGCGCCGTGGGCGAAACGCGTCGCGGCGGCGCGCGCGCGCGGCGGGGTGCTCCGCTACCGGGCGATCGTGACCCGACGCAGCATCCGTGTCGGCCTCGTCGTGGTCGACGCGTCGAGTCCGATGGCCTCGCTCAACGGGACGGACAACCAGTTTATCTTCACGACCATGCGCTACAAGAAGAACCCGCTGGTGATCACCGGGCCCGGTGCGGGCCCGGCGGTGACGGCGGGAGGCATCCTGAACGATGTGCTGAAGCTCGCCGGCGCATGAGCGCCCCCCCTCCCCCTCTCACCTGGCAGGTGTGCGCGAGCTGCGGCAGCGAAATCCCCGAGATCGATCCCCATCCGCGGTGCCCGCGGTGCCGCGGGCTGCTGGAGCTGCGCCACCGGCCTCCGGCCCAGGGTGGGAACGCGCTGCGGGCGACATTCGACGCGCGCTGGGGCGTACGGCGCGGCGCGCTCGCGTCGGGCGTGTGGCGCTACGGCGAAGCCGTCCTCCCCTCCGCAGGCGAGCACATCCTTTCCTATCCCGAGGGCAACACGCCGCTGCTCGCGAGCGCCGCGGTTGCCCGCTGGACGGGCGCGCCGGAGCTCCTGCTCAAGCACGAAGGCCAGAACCCCACGGGCTCGTTCAAGGACCGCGGCATGACCGTCGGCGTGACGCAG
This sequence comes from Gemmatimonadota bacterium, assembly GCA_003222085.1. Classification (GTDB taxonomy): domain Bacteria; phylum Gemmatimonadota; class Gemmatimonadetes; order Gemmatimonadales; family GWC2-71-9; genus AG41. Next base: position 11,257 of record QHUK01000053.1, on the reverse strand, counting down.
GCGCGGCGCGTCCACGCGCGCGCGGTCGTGTGTGCGTCCACCGGCAACACCGCGGCAGCGCTCGCCGCGTACGCCGCGCTCGCGGGATTGCCGGCGCTGGTGTTGGTGCCGAAGGGTCAGGTGGCGCTCGGCAAGCTCGCCCAGGCGCTCGCGTACGGGGCCCGCACGCTGCTCGTCCGCGGCAACTTCGACGATTGCCTCGAGCTCGCCGACCAGGCGAGCGAGCGTCTGGGGGTCTACCTGCTCAACTCGGTGAATCCGTTCCGGCTCGAGGGCCAGAAGACCATCGTCCTCGAGCTGCTGCAGCAGCTCGGCTGGGAGCCCCCCGACTGGATCGTGGTGCCCGCGGGCAACCTCGGCAACACGGCGGCCTTCGGGAAGGCGTTGGCGGAGGCGCTGGCGTGGGGGCTGATCGACCGGGCGCCGCGACTCGCCGCCGTCCAGGCCGACGGCGCCGCACCGTTCGCGCAGAGCTTCCGCGAAGCATTCGCCCAACGGCGCCGCGTAGAGCCGCACACGGTGGCGACGGCGATCAACATCGGCAACCCGGTCTCGTACGAGCGCGCCGTGCGCGCCATCCGCGACACGAATGGGGTCGTCACCACCGTGAGCGACGACGAGATCCTCGAGGCCAAGGCGGTCGTGGACGGCGCCGGGATCGGGTGTGAGCCGGCGAGCGCCGCGGCACCCGCCGGAGCGCGGCGCTTGATTCGCGAGAGCGTGATCCGCCCGCGCGACCGCGTGGTCGCGGTGCTGACGGGCCACGTGCTGAAGGATCCGGAGATTGTGACGCGCTATCATCAAGAACTCGAGCCGCGGCCGGCCCGCGCCAACCGGCCGATCGAGATCGAGGCGCGTCTTACGGAGGTGGAGCGGGTGATGGGCGGCTGAGGCCGTCCGTCAGAATTGGGCGAGGTACTCCTCGTCCCACGCGACGTCGAACTCACCCCGACAGCGATTGCACGTGAGACGGCGCGGACGGCCGTGCAGCGCCGCGCGCTCACGGCAGCTCGGGCACACGCCGTAGTGCGGTCCCCACTCGGACGGCAGCTCGCCGGCCCCTTCGGGGCGCGGGACGACGGACCACCGCGTCGGCGGCCGTGAGACGACCTCGACCAGGTAGTGGGGGACTTTCAGCGGCCTGCGGTTGACGTCGAGAATGGCTTCGAGCGCTGCGAGGCCCGCGACCCGGTACCAAGCCCCGCGGCGCAGCGCGCAGTTCACGTCCACCTGGAGACGACCCCATTGCATTTTGGGCACGGCCGAAAATACGTCGGTCGCTGCCGTTCGAGCGTGATGTAGGCTACACGCCGTTCGGCAAGCTGTCTCAGGGATCCGCGTGGTGCTCCATCCTCATGTCCGCCATCATCTCGGCGCTGCCCGAGCGGATCGTGGCCGCCAGGTCCCGCTGGTACAGGGTATCGCTGGTATCGACCGCCGGCCACGCCGCCCCCCGGTCGGGCACGAACAGGCCGGCCACCGCCCCCATGCCGCCGTCGCGGATGTAGCGCCCCGTCCGGTTCTCGTACACGGCCGTGAGCCGGTAGCGGTGCGCGGGAACCACGTGCACTCCCAGCCGGCGCCAGCTGTAGAAGCGGGCCAGCGGGAACGCGAGGACGCGCCCGGCGGCGTCGGTGACCGGGGCACCGCGCCACAGCACCCGGCCGGTCGCCACGTCCTTCAGCTCGAGGGCGACGCCGTAGTCGTGCATGTGGCCTCCCAGACCGAGGATGGTGCCCGGGATGGCCGGACTGCCTTCCCAGGACCGCTCCGTATGGCCAGGGGGAAGATCGAACGCCTTGCTCCCCGTGCCCGGACGACCGAGCGGGTACTGGACGTCGATGGCCCAGGGGTACGTGCGGTACAACGGCCAGGGCAGGCCGCCGGGAACGTAGTGCAGCACCAGCCGCACGTGCACCCGGCGATAGGCCACGTCGGAGGTGTTGGCGAGCATGGCGCCGGCGATGAGCCGCTGGCCGCGCGCGAGCGGCAGGCCGAAGAGCAGGCGCGGGACCGTGATCGCAGGGGTTTCCCTGCTCGCGGCGAGCAGATGGAGCCCGATGGGCAGGAACAGCTCCCGGTGCTCCGGATCGCTGAGGTTGAAATGATGCAGCATCTCGTGCGGCAGCCGGCGCCCCGACCCGTCCACCACCTCGACCCGGGCGCTATGGAGCGACGCGTCCACGGGGACGAGGACCTCGCAGAGCGGGAACCCGACCATCGCCTCGCCGCCACTGCCGGCCGCCGGCACGTCCACCGGGGGCAGCTGGATGACGAGCTGATGCACACCGGAGTCCACGAGCACGGTCGCACGGGGCAGCGTTTCTAGCCCGGGGCCGGGGCGCCCCGCCTGCGTGAGGAGGAGGAGAAGAGCCCACATGCGCGGCTGCTCCACGGGTTGGAGACGCGCCCAAGATACCGGCTGGCGTGGGTTTTCGCGACGGCCCCGTGACCTATTGCCAGCGTCTCGGGTCCGGGTCTTTCTTCCAGGCGACGAGATGTCAGGCTACCCCGCAGCGGCCATCGGCCGGCATCAAATGCTCGAGCGGGGGCTCGCGCGCTGGCACAGAAGGTCCGGGAGGTGCTGGGGTAGAGGCGGAGGTTTGGCGGCGCCGCAGGGAGTGGCCGAGAACCCACAATCCTATCTCCGTTCCTCATAACCGAGCGAAGACGGGGGCACGGCTCACTCCCCGCGAGCCGACCGGTTTTCATCGCAAGGGTAGTGCCACGGGATGCAGTGGATGGTCGCTGTGATAGCGAGCGGGACTGGGGTAGGTTCGGCGCAGCCGTGTCGCAGCCGTGCGACACAAAGGTGGACAGGGCGTGGCGGGAGCGTGTAGGAATCGAACCTACCAAGGTCCATTCGGACCCCAGCTGGTTTTGAAGACCAGTCGGACCACCAGGCCCGATCCGCCCCCATGCACCACGGCCGCGGCACCCAGGCACTGTTCTGAGGCAGGGTCACGCCGGCGTGACCCCGGTCACTCACCGCGGGTAGTCGTTACCGAGCCTGCGTGATCGCCACCGACACGGTCGCGCCCGCGATCGACAAGTCGGCCTGACCCGTTCCCACCGGCTTGAACGTTACCCTTGCTGCCCCGGCATCCGATTCGACGCTGATCATTTTCAAGAGTTGCGACTGCAGGTTGAACCGATCCCGCATTTTCTGAATCATCCGCGCCAGATCCGCCGTGGGCACGACGTTGCCGTAGGCGTCCTGCGCGGAGACCCGCAGCACGAACGTAGCGCCGCCAGTCACTACGATCGCCCCGCCGTCGACCCGATTGCCGTCCCGCTCGATGATCACACCAGCGGGAGCCGCCGGGTCCACCGAGAGCGCCGCCTGTCTCTGGAGCGAGTCTACGGTGGCGGTCACGAGGGCCGGGCCGGCCTGCTTGCCCAGCGTCACTTCTGCGCGCGCGAGGCCGGCCGAGTCGGTCACGACACTGTCGGTCGCGACGTCCGCATTGACCGCTCGGAACGTCACGAGTTTCCCGGCCAGCGGCCTGCCGAGGCTGGAGCGCACCTGAAACACCAGGGGCTCGCTCAACCGGGTCCGCGCGATGCCGCGTTGTCCCACTCCCGAAACGAAGCCCGTCGCCGCCGGCGCCATCAGGTCGCTCCGAACCAGCTCCACCGATCCGAACTGCTGGCCGCGCACTCGCACGATGAGCTTGCCCCCGTGACGCACCGCGGCCCGCTCGATGGCGAACGCCGCCCGGCCCAGCGAATCCGTGGAGCGGACGTCGGCGGCCACGCCCATGTCCGGGGCGTCCGGTTGCAATCCGACCGCTTCGCCGGGCACGGCATTCCCCAACGAGTCCCGCACCGTCACCAGCAGTGAGATGGATCCGCGCTCGCCAGCGCGCAGCTCGACGCGACCGGGCTGGACCGCGGCGACGGCCGGCCCCGAGGGGCCGACGACCAACTCGAGCGCCGGGGCTCCGGCGATCGCTGCACCCGAGCCGGTGACGACCTCGAGCATGCGAGTCGCTGGGAGCCGACCGACGCGAAAGCGGAACACGGCGACACCGCTTGCATCCGTGACGGCCTGCGCGTCTTGCGGCGGGCCGCCGGGAATGGCGGAGGTCCCGCGCAGCACCAGCGGCACGCCCGCTTGCGGAACCTCACCGCGCTTCACCTGGACGCGCGCGACGGCCTCGTCCCCGACGGTGACGCTCAACCGGGCCGGGAGCAGCACGGCGGCGAGGGGGAGCGTAGGGGCGACGCGTTGCGCCGCGGACGTCGCGCATCCGCCGATGCTGCTCAGCACCTCCGAGTCCGCGCCGAAGTCGCGCAGATCCGCCCAATCCCGGGGTGTGGGTCGAAAGGCGACGCAGTTGCGCCGGATCAGATCCGCGACCTCGCGCCGCGAGATCAGCGGGTTCGAGAGCAGACGGATCACATCGGTCTTGCGCAGCGGTTGCGACCCTTGCGTCGTCCCCCGACGCGGTACGCCCATCACCAGGAGAGCAAGCAACGCGACGGCGCGCGTCACGGTCGGGGGCAGGCCGAGCGCTCGAACCGCCGCTCGACCCCATCGACATCGGCATAGAGGGCTCGGTCCCGGGCGGTACCGGCGGAGTCGAGCGCCACGCCGCTGGTCTTCCGCACGCCGTTGTAGGCCGTCCAACGCTCCTCGACGAGGACCAGCCCGCGCGCCAGCTCGGGACATTGCATCTGCCGGCTGGCGAACAGCTGGGCCCGCAGGTCGAACGCGGCGATCGCAAGGGCCAGGGTGTCGGCGGCGCGGTCCAGTCGCGCCCCTGGCGTCACCGCATCCGCCTCGGGCGTGCGCTGGGCGGGGCCGGGCGGCGCGGGTGATGCCACCGCCGAGTAGAGCCTGAGCAAACCAGCGACCGCCAGTACGCCTGCGACAATGTACGCAGCCCAGCGTCCGGCGCGGCCGACGCGAATGCGGGACGACGCCGCCTCGCCGGCCTTCGCGCCTTCCGCGCTGCCGAACTGGTCGGGCCAGAGGACCTGCGGCGTCAGGGACGACGTGCGCCAGGAGGGCGCACCAGCGGGAGCGAGCGCGGCTTCAGCCGGGGCGGGCACGGCGGCCGGGCCCGGCGGCGTGGCAGACGTGACGAGGGCGGTCTCTTCAGTGCGGTAGTTGTCCCAGCGCAGGCGCGTGGGCTTGCTGCCGTCCGGTCGAATGGACGACGGATCGACGAGCTCATAAAACGGCAGGCACTCGTGCGCCCACGCGCTCCTCGTCGAGCGACGGAACACGCCGCCGACGGTCAGGTCGCCCGAACCCACCGCCACCGCCACCTGCCAGGGCTCGGCAAACACCGCGGTGTGGGTCCCGGCCTCCGCCGAGGTGAGCCCCGCGTCGCCGGTCCAGCGCCCCCGGTACCAGCCGACCAGCCGATCGCCGGTCCGGCGCACGACGTCCTGCGCCACCACCCAACCCTCCAACAGGGCGGCCTTGGCATCGTCGCCGGTCCCGCCCGGGAGCCGGATCGTCGACTCGACGACGAGGTACGAAGCGCCCGTATCCGCGGTGCGCACCAGGCGCCCGGTCAAGAGACCGAAGCACGTCTCATGCCCCGCGGCGCAATGGTCATGGATGGCGGTGAGCGCTCGCTGGGAGATGAAAACCGGGAGCTCGGCGTCTTGCCCGGGTGCGGCATCGATCGGCTGCCACAAGATCGAGGCCGCGAGCGGCATGGCGTCGTCAGGGGCGCGGGCGGCGTCGGGCTCCGCCCCGCCCGGGACGCGGAATCGCGCCACCCTGCCCTGCACCCGCTGCTTCTTCACTCGCTTCCACATGCGGCTACCCGACGGCCAGGTCCACGTGTGTTGAGATACCCCGGTTCGGTCATCGCGTCAACGGGCCGATGCGAACGCCTGCATCATCCGATACCAGAACTCGAGCGCTTCGTAAAAGCTCTGCACGCGGAGCCGCTCATCGCGGCCGTGGGCGCGCACGTCATTTTGCTCCTCGAACACGGCCGAGACGCCGTAGGTGGGGATCCCCGCGTTGCGCAGGAACAACCCATCGGTCGCGCCGGCTTCCATCACGGGCACGATCGGGACATTGGGGAATTGCTCCGCGACCAACCGCTCGATGGGGCCCATGATCGCCGGTGTAAGGGGCGAGGGCGGGCTCGGGATGGGCGTGTAGACCGTGCGGAGGGCGATCCGGTCGTCGCCGGCGAGCCGTTCCAGCGTCGCCGCGACCTCCGCGGCAGGCTCTCCCGGAAGGATCCGGCAGTTCACCGTCACCTGAGCCGACTGGGGGAGCGCGTTCTCGGCGTGCCCCGCCTGCATCAAGGTGGCGACGCAGGTGGTGCGGAGCTTGGAATTGTAGAAGGGCACCGCCGAGAGATGCGCCACGGCCGCGCTGTCGGGCGGATCCTTCAGCACGCCCCGCATGTCCTCCGCGAGGGCCCCGGTCTCGAGCGCGGCGGAGCGCTCGAAGAAGGCGCGGGACACCTCGTTCAGTTTGACGGGGAACTGATACTGTGCGAGCCGCTGCAACACCGGGGCGAGTCGGTAGACGGGATTGTCCGCGGGCCGAGGGAGCGAGCTGTGCCCGCCCTTGTCGGTGGCTTCGAGCACATAGGTCGCGTACACCTTTTCGCTCGCCTGCACGACGAACATCACGCGCCGTCCGTCGCGCAACACGCCGCCGCCCGCGTCGGTGTTCAAGGCAAACTCCGCGTCGATCAAGTCCCGGTGCTTCGTCACGAGCCACGCGATGCAGCTGCCCGCGGTCTCTTCGTCGCCCGTGAGCATCAGGATCAGATCGCGGCGCGGCTTGAAGCCCGCCCGCTTGAGCCGGATGAAATCGGCGACCAGGATCGCGTCCCCGACCTTGTCGTCGGTCGTGCCGCGGCCGTAGAAGTAGCCGTCCTTCTCGAGCAAGGCGAACGGATCCACGGACCAGTCCGCCCGCCGGGCGGGCACGACGTCCAGGTGCGCGAATCCGATGATCGGACGGCCAGCGGTGGCGGTGGCGGTGCCGCGGTAGCGCGCCACGAGGTTGCCGTGCCGTGCGTCGGGGCCGATCAGCACGCGCACGTCCGCCGCGGGAAATCCCGCCGCCACGAGGCGCCGCGCCATGGCGCGTGCCGCGCGCGGCGTGTTCCCGAGCGAGTCCGTCGTGTTGATCTCGACCAGCTCGCGGAGAATATCGCGCGCCAACGCGCGATCGGCGGACGGCGCTTCGGTCTGCGCGCTCGCCCCGTCGGGGACGGACCAGCGCAGCGCCGCCACGATCACCAGCGTGAGGCGGCTCATCCGACTGTCGCGATCGCGTCGATCTCCACCCGCACCGCCCTGGGCAGCGCCGCGGCCTGTATCGTGGAGCGGGCCGGCTTATGCGTCGGGAAGTACTTCGCGTACACCTCGTTCATCGCCGCAAAATCGGCCAGGTCGACGAGATACACCGTGGTCTTCACCACCAGGTCGAGCCCGGAGCCCGCGGCCTTGAGGATGGCGCCCAGGTTCTTGAACACCTGCTCGGCCTGCTCCGGAGTGGTCTTGCCCACGATCCCACCCGTCTCGGGGTCGAGCGGGATCTGCCCCGCCGTGTACACCATTCCATCGACGACCACAGCCTGGCTGTACGGGCCGATCGCCTTCGGAGCGCCCTCCGCGACCACTATGCCCAGTGCCTTGCGTGACATCAGAAGAGTCCTTCGATCGTGCCGTCCGGGTGCACCCGGATCTTTTCGGCCGCAGGCGTCTTCGAGAGCCCTGGCATGGTCATGATATCCCCCGCGAGCGCCACGACGAACCCGGCGCCCGCCGATGGCAGAATGTCCCGGACCTGGAGTGTGAACCCGCTCGGGGCGCCGAGTTTGGTCGGGTCGTCGGAGAAGGAGTATTGCGTCTTCGCCATGCACACCGGCGTCTCGCCCAGTCCCATGGCGGGCAGCTGCTCGAGCGCCCGCTCCGCCGGAGGGGCGAACGCCACGCCCCCGGCCCCGTAGATCTCCTTCGCGATCGTCTCGATCTTTTCCCGAATCGGCCGCTTCTCGTCATAGAGGGGCTTGAACTTCGCCGTGCGGCGGTCCAGCAGCTTGAGCACCGCTTCCGCCACCGCCACGCCTCCCTCCCCGCCCTTCTCCCACACCTCGCACAGCTCGACGCCCACATCCTCGGCCGCGCACTCGGCCCGCACCGCGTCGAGCTCGGCCTCCGTGTCCGTGACGAACCGATTGAGCGCTACGATCACTGGGACGCCGAACTTCTGCACGTTCCGGATGTGGCGTCGCACGTTCGCCGCCCCACGCCGCACGGCGTCCACGTCAGCCGCTCCCAGCGCATCCTTCTTGACGCCCCCGTGCATCTTGAGTGCCCGCACGGTGGCGACCACGACCGCCGCCTCGGGGTTGAGGCCCGCCATGCGGCACTTGATGTCGAAGAACTTTTCGGCCCCGAGGTCGGCGCCGAACCCCGCCTCGGTGAGCACCACGTCGCACAGCGTGAGCGCGAGCCGGGTCGCCACGACGGAGTTACAACCGTGGGCAATGTTGCCGAACGGCCCGCAGTGAATGAACGCCGGTCCGCCTTCGAGCGTCTGCACGAGGTTGGGATTGATCGCGTCCTTGAGCAGCAGGGTCATGGCCCCATGGGCCTTGAGGTCGCTCGCGCGCACGGGCTGCTTCGCCGTCGTGAGCCCCACGATGATGCGCGCGAGCCGCTGCTCCAGGTCCCCGAGGGCCGTCGCCAGCGCCATGATGGCCATGATCTCCGAGCCCGGGATGATGACGAACCGCTCCTCGCGCGCGGGACCGGCGTTGAGCCCTCCGAGGCCCACGACGAGGCTGCGCAGGGCGCGGTCGTTCATGTCGATGGTACGGGGCCACGTGATGCGGCGCGTATCGAGACCCAGCGCGTTGCCATGATGCAGATGGGCGTCCAACATCGCGGACAGCAGGTTGTGCGCACTCGCGATGGCGTGGAAGTCGCCGGTGAAGTGCAGGTTGATGTCTTCCATCGGGACGACCTGGGCGTACCCGCCGCCCGCGGCTCCACCCTTCACGCCGAAGACCGGCCCGAGCGACGGCTCGCGAATGCAGAGCGCCGCATTCTTCCCGATCTTCCGCAGCGCCTGCGTCACCCCGACGGTCACCGTGGACTTCCCCTCGCCCGCCGGCGTCGGGTTGATGCCGGTGACCAGCACCAGCCGTCCCTTGGGCTTGCGACGCGCCAGCGCGGAGAGCCGCACCTTCGCCTTGTACCTGCCGTACAGCTCGATCTCCTCGTCGTCGAGCCCCAGCTCCGCGGCGATGTCGGCCACCGGACGCAGCTCGGCCGCCTGGGCGATGGCGATGTCGGTCGGTACCTTGGCCGTCGTGGTCACGAATGCTCGCTGCTAGAGGGTCGTGGCGAGCCGCGCTCCGAAGAGCCGACGCGCGTTGTCCGTGGTACGCTGCCCGATGGTGTCCAGCGACTCTCCCCGGGCCCGCGCGACCGCCTCCGCCACGGCGCGCACGTAGGCCGGCTCGTTTCGCTTTCCGCGATGGGGGACGGGAGCAAGATACGGGCCGTCGGTCTCGACGAGCAGCCGGTCGGGCGGGCAGGCGGTGAGCCGATCCGTCATCGTCCAGTTCTTGAAGGTGATCATGCCGCTGAAGGAAAAGTACGCGGCGATCGCCAAGCCCGCCTCGAACACGCTGGGCCCCGAGCTGAACGAGTGGAGCACGACCGGCGTAGCCGCACCCCGCAACATCGCCGCCACGTCGTCGTCGGCCTCGCGCGCGTGCACCACGACCGGCTTGCGAAGCTCGCTGGCGAGCGCCAGCTGGGCCTCGAAGGCGTGGCGCTGCGTGTCCCGCGGCGAATGGTCGTAATGGTAATCGAGCCCCGTTTCTCCCAGCGCCACCACTTCGGGTAGGGCGAGCAAGTCCCTCAGGCGGGCCGCTGCAGCGGCCGACCAGTGCCGCGCCTCATGGGGGTGGACGCCGGCCGTGGCGGAGAGGCCGGGACGGGCCCGGGCGAGCGCTGCGGCCCGCTCGCTTTCGGGCAGCGTGGCACCGATGACCACCACGTGGCCGACGCCGGCCTCCCGTGCGCGGGTCAGGACCGCGTCGCGGTCGGGGTCGAACGCCGCATCGCCGAGGTGGCAGTGGGCGTCGACCAGCACGTCACACGGCCGCTTTGGAGCGGACCTCGGAGCTGCCTCCGCCGCCCGGGGCGGGCGGCGGGTTGAGCGGAACGGAGCCCGCAGCACGCAGCGCCCGGGCGCCCCGCGCGTCTTCGCCCGGCCAGCGCTTCTCGATGTACATGAGGAGGGGGGCGGCGATGTAGATCGACGAGAAGGTCCCGGTGAAGATCGCGAAGGTCATCACCAGCGCGAAGGGTCGCAACACCTCGCCCGCGAGCACCACGAGTGCGACCGTCGTCGCCATGGTCGTCCCGTGCGTCAGCACGGAGCGCGGCAGCGTCTCGTTGATCGAGAGATTGAGGATCTCGTACAGGTTCTGGCGCCGGAATTTGCGCAGGTTCTCGCGCACGCGATCGAAGATGATGATGGTGTCGTTGAGGGAGTAGCCGACCATGGTCAGGACCGCCCCGACGACGACGAGACTCACCTCGAGGTCGAGGTACCGGATGAACGCGATCGTGGTGAGGATGTCGTGGAACGTCGCGAGCACCGCCGCGAGGCCGAAGCGCCACTCGAAGCGGACCGCGAGGTAGACGAGCGTGACGATGAACGAGAAGAAGATCGCGAGGAAAGCCTTGCCCTGGAGCTCCCGCCCCACTTTCGGGCCGACGGCCTCGGTGCGAAGGACCTTGTAGTGCTCGGGCGCCGGCCCGAGTGAGCGCGCCAGCGCCGAGTCCACGGCCGCCGCGGTCGTCTCGGTCGAGCCCGAGGTGGCCTCGTCCGCCCGCCCGATCCGTGCCCGGATCACGTATTCGTTGGGCGCGCCGAACTGCTGGATCTCCGCGTCGCGAATGCCCGCCGCATCGAGCGCGCCCCGGATCCGGTCCGTCCCCACCGGCTCGGGCGTCTGGACCTGGATCAGCGTGCCGCCGGTGAATTCGATGGAGTAGTTCAGCCCCCGCACCAGGAACAGGGCGAATCCGGGGATGATGATCGCCGCGGTGAGCCCGTACGCCCAGCGGCGCCACTTGATGAAGTCGTAATGCGCGTTGGCGAAGAGTCGGATCATCTCAGACGCTCAGGGTGGCCATGTCCGGCCGGCGGTCGAGCCAGATCATGTAGAAGGTGCGAACCACAAAGATGGCCGTGATCATGGATGCAGCGATACCGATGATCAGGGTGATCGCAAAT
>QHUK01000052.1 GCA_003222085.1 Gemmatimonadota bacterium | reverse complement strand
AGGCGAGGACGGGGGAGGTTGCGCCGATGCAACCTTCCCCAACCTCCCCCGTCCTCCACAACCTCCCCAACCTGCTTTTAGTAATGGAGGCGCGGGGAATCGAACCCCGGTCCGAGAATGACTCCGATACCACCACTACGTGCGTAGACGAGGCTTGTTGGTCTCGCCACCGCGGCGCCTCGCCGGCCACGGCAGCAACCAGCCCTTAAAAGCTCTTACGTGACCCGTTCGGGCCCCGAATCACGCCAGCCCGATTTTGCGATACGTGAGCGCCGCCTCAGGCGGGCTGCCACTCACGCAGGTGCGTGAAGCCGAAGCTTACGCAGCCAGTGCCAGGTTTGAATTGGCAGTTATGAATTGTGCCAGTGGTTTTACCAGGTGACTGACGACCTGGGCACGCAGCGATATCCTCGCCAAACCCGTCGAAGCCTGTCGCCCCCTCGCAGCAAACCTAGCCGTCCCCCAGCCCTTTTTCAACGATTCCGGCACCGTTCCCTGCAAAATGCAGACGTGCGCGCACGTAACGAGTCACCGCGGCGGCGTCGACGTGGGTCCCGGCCAGCGCGACATGACCGTCGGGACGCAGTAGGTAAGAAGACACGCGGGGGATTCTCGCGCGCGCGAGCGCCCGGTCGTTGGCGGGATCGCTCGGAACCTCGAGGATGCGCAACAGGTCCCCCAGTTCCCGGATCCCGCTCGGAGGCATGCCTTGGCCGATCAGGAGCAAGTGGAATCGCGTATCGTCGAGTTTCTCGAACAGGTCCTCGGTGGGCCCGCTCGGCGCGAACTTGAGCCGCAGCCACGGGAAACGATCGCCCGCGCGCGGGCCGTCCTCAGGCAGTCCTGCCAGTCCTTCCGATAGAGGACTCGCGCGGTAGCGAATACCAGTCTGGGAGATGGTGCGAAAGACGATCCGCTGCACGACGGCGGTGCGCAGGGCCAGCCCCATGATCGTTGGCATGACTCGCGTGCGGACGAACCCGGCCAGCCGACTGTCGGAGACCACGAGCGAAAACAAGCGGTCCGTGCGCTTCAGAAGGTGGTTGGCGACCGGGAGTCGCTCGTCTTCGTAGGAATGGACCAGGGCCGCCCCTGCGCGTCCCGACACGACGAGGGCGAGCTTCCACGCCAGGTTGTAGGCATCCTGCAGCCCGGTGTTCATGCCCTGCCCCCCCACCGGACTGTGAATGTGCGCCGCGTCTCCCAGCAGGAAGCAGCGGCGGTCGTGAAACTTGGCCGCCCGACGGTGATGAATGCGGTACGTGGAGTACCAGTTGCACGCCTGGAAGGAAAGCTCGGTCCCCGCTTCTTGGCGCAGCGATGGAATCGTTTCCTCGAACGTCACGTCGTCCCGCCCCCGCAGGTGGGGGGGCAGGATGCCGACGATCCGCCAATGATCGGTGCCGCGCATCGGGAAGAGCAAGTGAAATCCGCTGCGCCACAAATACACGTTGAGCACGTCGGGTACCATCGATCCCGTCATCTGCACATCGGCGACGAAGAACACGTGCTGGTAGGGCGCGCCCTCGAACGCGATTCCGCTGAGCTCCCGCACGCTGCTGCGTGCCCCGTCGCATCCGGCGAGCCATGGGACCGTCACCTCGCTGCGTGTGCCGCCCGGGTTCTTGAGCGTCGCCGTCACGTGGTCGGTATCCTGCGCGAGGCCGACGAGCTCGGTGTTCCACTCTACCGCCATCCCCTGGGCGCGCAGGGCCTCGCCCAGCAACCGTTCGTTGTCATCCTGCCCCAGGACCAGGAGATAGGGGTACGGGCTGACATCCCGTCCGATGTCACCCAACGGAACGCGCGCCGCGCGACGCCCCTGAGCCCACAGAACGGCGCCGTCGGCACGTTTGCCGAGCGCGACCGCCTGATCGGCGATGCCCAGGTGCGAGTAGATCTCCAGCGTGCGTGCCTGGACGCCGAGCGCTCTCGACTCGCGCGCCGGACCGGCGTGCCGGTCGATGATTCGCGCACGCACGCCGCGCCGGACCAGCTGGTTGGCGAGCATCAGCCCGGTGGGGCCGGCTCCGACGATGATGACGTCCGTATCCATGTGTCACCTTCCACTTCTCGATCTTCAGGTCCAGAACGAAGATCGCGTACATCGGGCGCGCCTTCCCCAGAGCGACGTGCCGGTGGGCTAAGCCGCCTACCGGTGTGTTGCCGGGAGAAGGTAGTCGTGCGCCGCAACAATCTGCCAGCGCCCGCGCCGCTGGACCCACGTGTCCGTGAATCGGTACCGGCGATCGAACGGTCCACTCGGCCCTTGGCCGCCGACGACCAACCAGCCCGTTACCACGGCCGTCGCGCCGAAGCGGTGGACACGCATGTCCTCGTTGTGCGCGGTCTTCACGGTATCGGGCCCGGCGACCATATCGCGCAACACATCGTCGCGACTCATCGTGCGGTCATCTTCGGTGTAGATGAACCGATCCGCCAGGAGTCGTCGAAAGACCGCGGCATCACGATGGATCAACGCGCGAGCCCAGTCATCCTCCAACTCCAGGAGAACGCGTGGCTGGGTGTCCTGCACGGCACCCAGCGTGGCGAGCAGGACGGCGGGAAGAAGCAATGTCATCATTGGACCCCTCAGCGAGGACCCTGACTCCGCAGTGCTACCGGTTACCGTACGACACGCTTCCCTGCGGTCAAGTCTGTAGAATGGGCGCGACAGGCGCCGGCTGGTGCGTCGCCCACCACTCCCGCGCCCGCTCCTGGGTCCAGGCGCCCGCGCCTTCCACCTCGGCCAGCCGCTGCGACAGTTCTCTGGCGGACTGCGGTCGATGCGCGGGGTCCTTGGCCAGACAGGCTAGCACGAGGTCATCGAGTGCCGTGGGAATCGGCCGGTCCGTCCGGGCTGATGGAGGCGTCGGTGGCGTCTGGGCGTGCTGCACGAGAAGCGCCATGGGGGTCTCGGCGGTGAACACGAATTGCCCCGTCAGGAGCCAGTAGGCCACACAGCCCGTCGCATAAATGTCGGCGCGCGCGTCCAAATCCGTTCCCATCGCCTGCTCGGGAGCAATGAACGCCGGCGTTCCTTGGACCGCGTTCTCCCGCGTGTGCACCGGGCTCGGTTCCGCGGAGTCGCGGACTCCCTTCACGATGCCGAAATCCAGCACCTTCACGAAGTCGTACTCCTCGCCGTACCGGCAGAGGAAGATGTTCGCGGGTTTGATGTCGCGATGCACCAGCCCGCATGACTGGGCCTCCGACAGCGAGTGACAGACCTGACGAAGCAGGTAGATGGCTCGTTCGGGCGGGGTTGGCCCGAAGCGCCGGAGCAGCGAGTCGGCATCGAGGCCGTCGAGCAGCTCCATGACGTAGTAGAAGGCGCCGTCGGCGGCGATTCCGAAATCGAAGAGCTCCACGGTATGGGGCGAGCGGAGGCGGGCGATCACCTGGGCCTCGCGCTCGAATCGGCGGACTGCGTCCTCCGACACGCCGGCGCGCGCGTCCCCGGCGAAGGAGGGCCGGATGAGCTTGATGGCGGCGGGCCTTGCGAGCATGCGATGCCGGGCTCGCCAGACCTCGCCCATCCCTCCCTCGCCGAGCTTCTGCTCCAGGCTGTAGCTCCCCAGCTCGCGCGCGCGCTTGACCTCGGTGCCCAGCTGGTAAACCACACGGGCACCCACATAGGCCATACCCACCACGAGGAGATAGGGGAACACGAGCCCGAAGAAGAACTGTCCCGGGTCCAGCCTGAGGGAGGTCGTGCCGGACGCGATCATCAGCCCGATGATGACAGGGACCGAGCTGACCGATGCCAGGGCGGCCAACACCGCCCGGCGCGGCGCGGTTGGGACGACGACCGTGAACAGCACGATCCATACGGCAACCCACGAGAGTCCCATCATCCCGTGCATCTCGAGTCCCATCGGATCAGCGAACTCGGCCGCGGCGATGGCGTAGCTACTGACGATCTCGAATGCCAGGCCGATGTTCATCGCCGCGGGAAGGGGAAGGCGCGCGCTCCGGATCACCGTCGCGACGAGCAGCGCCACCACGATCCCGATCACGCTGGGGCCCCACTGCACGAAGCTCCCGAGGAATCGGGCCCGATCGGTCGGGAACAGCAGCGCCGGAAAGATTCCGGCCATGAAGAAGACGAACGCGTACAGCAAGGCGAGGACCCGGAGGCGGCCGGCAGACTGGCTGAGCAGATCGACTGGGAATCCCGACGAGATCCCTCGAGCGCTCGGGTCCCGCGCCTCCGGGTGCATCAGAGTGACGTGCTCGTTCATGCCGAAGCTCCCAACGGGGCGCTTACGACCAAGCGTGATTACGCTCGTCTAAGCGTTATTCGACGCGCCGCCAGACCTCGACCACGTGCTGATATGGGCCAGGGGCCGCCGTCGTATCGTTAGGCGTCGTAAAGCTGTGATACCACCGGTTGCCTTCGATTCGACACATGGCCTTGAAGGATCTGCCGACCCAGCTCGGGACGATGAAGAGGTCGAGGTGCTCGACGTAGCTGTTGCCGCTGGCCGTGTAGGTTCCCGCTCCGCCGCCAATCTGGTATGCCCGGAGCGTGTCCAGTTGAGTCTTGAGCGGGAGTGTATCTCGCTTCGCTGCCTGGCCGAGCCACATGAAATGGTGGGCGGTGACAACCTTCATCTGCTGGTATCCGGCAAGGGGCTGGTCTTTGCCATCTTGAGACACTGACATGAGCTCCCAAACTCCCCGCACCTGACATTGCGCTTCCGGCCCGGCATCGTTCGTGGTCGTGAGGGCTGCGAGTCCTGATGTTGCAACGATCAGCGCGCTGAGGCGGTGGGTGAGAAGCATGGTCGTCCTCCGGAACGAGACTTGGCCGATCGGGATTCTGCCGTTTCAGTCTGGTACCTACGAGGACGTGGCGCAAGGTTGGCCGCGCCACTGTACATGTCTAGTCAGCACCCGTGAGCCGCAGCCACTCACCCTGGCGAGCGCGCACTGAGCCAGTCTGAGCGCGTGCACTAGCGTGGCACAAGCTCGGTGGTCGTCGCCCGAGACTTCGCCCGTCCAAGGTCTCGGGCGTACTTGATCGATCCCGGCGTCTGGTACTTCTCCAGGTAGGCCCGATCTACGGCGTTCTTGAGGCGCTCACTTCGCGTGACCACCGCGCGAACGGGGATCTCTCGCCCGCTCACCTCAATGGCGCCTCGCGACTCCTCGAGGAACGTCCGATACCAGCCGCGCGCCCCGACGCTCCAAGACCGGACGAACACGCGACGGTCCACCACCACGGCCCAGATACCGATAAAGCGATGCGCCTCGGTGCCCGCCCGAATGCGGAGCATCTTCTCGTTGTGGATGGCGGCGAGGGTTTTGCTCGCGAAACGGCGCTGGGCGCGCATAGACCCGGCTTCCGATCGCGGGCTTCGAGCGCTTGTCAGGCGGCGCGCCGGACGGTGCGGAGCTTTCGTTTCGCGCCCCCGCCCCTTCCCCCGCGCGCCACGATGGCGAGGTATTCCTGCGCCGCTCGCAATGCACGCCGCTTGCCCCCGTAGCCCGCGTCGCCGAAGAACTTCCGGTGGCGCGGGGCGTAGGTACTGTCCGCGCGCTTGTAAAATTCCGCGCGCACGAACCAGCCATGTGTGCGGGTGGAGGGTTGGTCGATGCGACTGATGCCCCGCCGGCGGACCGGCCGGCCGCGAGTTTTCTTCATGGAAGCTCCGCACGTGAAGTGATCTGCATGGTGCGCGCCGCGTAACGGATGGCGCTTAAGCTGCGGGCGACTCGCCCGCCGGCGCAAGGGTGGGGGACGACGGTCCGTTTCTAACGGGTCAGCGACCCATCCGCGTCGCCGGATCCCAATGCTCGTCCGCCTTGCCGTCCACGAAACGCCACATATCGAACCACGTCGTCGTGTAGCTCTTCGAGGAATCCTTGGCGTCCTTCAGCTCGCGCACATACGCGACCACTACGAGATCGCCCTCCGCCACCACTGAGACGACCTTCGTCTTCATCTTCTCCGGTATTGGTATGGGCTTCACCTTCCGGACCTCGGTGAAGTATTTCACCACACCAGCGCGTCCGGACGCCGCGTTCGGATTGTGCTGGATGTACCGCTCCGTCAAGTATTCGTCTGCCAGCTCCCAGTGCCCCGCCTCAAGCAGGTCCTTTACGATGTGGTAGGCGGCTTGCCTGTTCGTATTGAGCTTCGGGTCGCCGCTGTGGAACAGGGCCTCCGGATCGCTCGCGCCGACAACGGGTTCTTGCGCGTGCAGCGAAACGCTGCCGGCCACCAGAGCGATGGCAAGTGGCAGGGGTAGACGACAACGCATGTGTCCCTCCTTTGAGAGAGCGGTCCTCAACGGCTTGCATAACGGAAACGCGTAGACGCAACTTTGGGACACCCATCGGGAACCGTGTCACCAGGAGCCAGCATGACGAATCGCAAATATCGCGCGGCCGTAGGCCTTCTCTCCCTGCTCGCGATCCCGTCCCTCACACGGGTCGCGATTGCCGCGCAGCAGTCGCCACCCCCGCAGCAATCGGCCGCCCCGCAGTTGTCGGACGACCCGTTCGTCTGGCTCGAGGACATCGACGGCCAGCGCTCGATGGACTGGGTCAACACCAAGAACGCGGCGACCATCGCGGCGCTCACGCGCTCTCCGCTCTACCAGTCATTCTACGATCGGATCAAGCAGATCCTCGATTCCAAGGACAAGATCGCCAATCCCGAGATCATCGGGAACTCGCTCTACAACTTCTGGCAGGACGCGGAGCACGAGCGCGGGATCTGGAGGCGAACGAGCTGGGCTAGCTATGCAACCGCCCATCCATCGTGGGAAACCGTGCTCGACGTGGATTCGCTCAGCAAAGCGGACGGTGTGACGTGGTCCTTCGGTGGCGCCGACTGCTTCGAGCCCGAATACAAGCGCTGCATCATCGCGCTTTCGCGCGGCGGGTCCGACGCCACGGAGACACGTGAGTTCGATCTCACCAGCAAGACGTTCGTCTCCGACGGATTCACGATTCCCGAAGCGAAAACCAGCACGGCCTGGGTCGATGACAGCACCCTGCTCGTCGGTACCGACTTCGGGTCGGGGAGCATGACGACGTCCGGTTACCCGCGCATCACGAAACTCTGGAGGCGCGGCACCCCCCTCTCGTCTGCGACGACCGTCTTCGAGGTTCCACCCGATCACGTGGGGGGATTTGCCTTCAGTGTCGATGCCGGTGACCGTCGCTACTTACGGCTCACCGATGCCGTCACGTTCTATGAGAGCGCGCAGTATCTCTACGACAGAGGCAAAGCGATAAAGATCGACGTGCTGAAAGACGCGGACCTCTATCTCGTGCGCGATCAGATCGTCGTCTACGTGCGAGATCCGTGGACGGTGGGCGGCAAGACGTGGCCGACGGGGTCACTGGTCGCGATGTCGTTCGATGACTTTCTCGCCAGCAAGCGCGACCTGCAACTGGTGATGCAGCCGGGAGCGCGCGAGACCATCAACCGCATCTCCTCGACGCGAGACTATTTGATCATCAACGTGCTCAACAACGTGCGCGGTGAGCTCCGGCGGTATCGACATCGGAAGGGTGCCTGGTCCTTCGATAGGGTTCCCGCTCCCGACCTCGGCACGGTAGGCGTCGTAGCCAGGTCGTCGCGATCCAATCGCTACTTTTTCACCTTTACCAACTTCATCCAGCCGACGACGCTGTACGTCACCGCGGAGAACGGGGGCGTGTCGGAGATCAAGCGGCTTCCGGCGATGTTTGACGCAACGGGACTCGTCGTTGAACAGATGGAGGCAACGTCGAAGGATGGGACGAGAATCCCGTTCTTCATCGTCCATCGCGACGGCATGAAGCACGACGGCAGCAATCCGACCTTGCTCGGCGCGTACGGCGGATTCGAGATCGCGATCACTCCTTCCTACAGCAGCCACACAGGCGCGGCGTGGCTGGAGCGCGGTGGTGTCTTCGTGCTCGCCAACATTCGCGGCGGGGGCGAATTCGGGCCGCAGTGGCATCGCGCCGGTCTGAAAGAGAACCGTCAGCGCATCTACGACGACTTCACGGCTGTCGCCGAGGAACTGATCAAAGACGGCGTGACGAGTCCACCACACCTCGGCATCCGCGGCGGCAGCAACGGTGGGTTGTTGATGGGCGTCGCGCTCACCCAGCACCCCGAGCTCTATAACGCCGTGCTGATCCAGAACCCGCTGTTGGATATGAAGGGCTTCAGCCATCTGCTCGCGGGCGCGAGCTGGATGGGGGAGTACGGCGACCCCGACAAGCCCGAGGAGTGGGCGTACATCTCGAGGTACTCACCCTACCAGAACCTGAAGTCGGGCACGAAGTACCCGACGGCGATGTTCACGACGACGACGCGCGACGACCGCGTCCATCCCGCGCACGCGCGGAAAATGGCGGCGAAGATGGAGTCGCTGGGTATTCCGTTCTTTTACTTCGAGAACACGGAGGGCGGACACGGGGCGGGCGTCACGAATGCCCAGGTGGCGAAAGAGTATGCACTGACCTACGTCTACCTCTGGCAGCAGCTCGGTGTGCCGAATGAGGTCAAGACGGGGGGCCGCTAGGGGCTCTTCCAATCGCTATTCAAGACGTCGCCATACTTCGATGAAATGCCGGTACGGACCGGGACCCGCCGTCGTATCGTTCGGGTCGGTGAAGCTGTGATACCACAGACGCCCTTCGATCCGGCATGTGGCTCTGAACGCTGTCCCAACCCAGCTCGGAATGACGAAGAAGTCTATGTGCTCGACGTACGTGGTGCCGCTCGTCGTGTAGGTACCCGCCCCGCCGCTAATCTGGTAGGCCCGCAGCGTGTCCATCTCGGTCTTGAGCGGCAGTGTATCTCGCCTCGCCGCCTGGCCGAGAAACATGAAATGCCGATCCGTCAGCACTTTCATTCCTCGGTACCCGCCGAGGGGCTGGTCCTTGCCATCCTGAGATACCGACACGAGCTCCCACACCCCGCGCACCTGACATCCGGCCGCCGCGTGAACGTCGTTCGCCGCCCTGCGGAGCTCGGCACCTTCCATGGTCTGAGACGGTCTATGCGGGTCGGCGAGTGTAAGCCCGGATGCCGCAAGCGTGAGCGCCGCGAGGTGGCGGAGCAGATTCATGGGTAGACCTCCGAGAGCGCTTGCTAGGCGCCTGCCGCATGTGGGACGGCCGGCCACCGCATGAGCGCAATACCGAGCGTGATCATGAACGCTGGGAGCAAGTAATCGTTCAGCGCCGCGATCGGAGCCACGGCGCCCGTGACGTTGCGGAACATGCCGACAAACCCCAGCATCGCCGTGCCCACGCCCGCCCAGGCGATCCACTTGTTCCGGTGTGACGATTGCAGCCACGTGATCGACGTCAGGAAGAAGAATGCGCTGAAGGAGAGTTCGCCCAAGAACTCACCGATGTAGTTGCCAAGGTAGGTATTGAGGCCGTCGAAAACGGCGGCGAGAACTCCCTGCTCGGACGGGGCAGCGTGCTCGAATGCCGAGGCGAGGTGCCAATGCACACTTGGCCAGCGCATGAGGCCCAGCATCATGGCGAGCGCTGCGACCGTCGCGAAGAGCAAGGCGAGCCGCATTGATCCTCGCCGCGCCGGGGCCAAGGCCTCATAGGCCGCGACGCCGGCAGGAAGCCATATCAGCGGGAGGAGGGCGTAGACGGCCCAGACGAGGCGGCCCTGCGGGCCGGTTGCGAGCAGGTTGGGCAGGACGGTTGCAGCCGGCCCATCGAGGACATCCGGATAGTTGAAGCGCGCGGCGAGGTAGCCGAAGACGGCGAGGAACGCAACTGCGCCGCCCGTGAGACAGAGTCCTCCAAATCTGATGACGACGCGAGTAGTCACTGCGTCCTTTCAGCGGTGCGCCGCTTCGCTCAAGAACCGACGCACGTTCTCGTTCAGGAAAGCGCTATCCGCAGGATCCCGTCCGGCACCCGCCGCGTGCCCCCACAAGGAGGGAATCGGGATCCACTGAACGTCAGGAATGAATCGCCGCTCGGACTCGGCGTCACCGATCGGAAAATACAGATCCGTCGCACAGGGCATGTAGAGGACACGTGCTCGGATGCTGCCCAGCGCGCGGGCAAGGTTCCCGCCAAGGCCCGGGGTCTTTCCGACATCATGCTGTTGCCAGGTCCTCGCTTGCAGAATCGCGTCGTTAGGATCCCGGTCAGCCGTGTCGGCCGCCCAGGCTTCGAGCAGCGCTTCCGGACTGGCGAACTTCGGCTTGTAGAGCTCCCGTCGCCACCATTCCTGGGAGAACACCCACGCCGCCCAATGCGCCGCCCAGGCCCGATGCCCTTTTTCCGGCCGAACATGATAGTTGCCGCCGGCGAACGCGCTGTCGGCCTCGTACGCTAGAATCGCGCTTTCGAGTCGCACCACGCCGTGCGGATATGTCTTCGCGGTCCCACAAATGGGTACGATGCGATCGACGAAAGTAGGATAGCTCACCGCCCACTGGAAGGCCTGTTGCGCACCCATCGAGAACCCGACGACGGCCTGAAGGTGCTGTACGCCGAGTTTCTCTGTGATCAGCCGGTACATCGCGGCAACATTGTCTCGAATACTTATCGACGGAAACCTCGGCCCGTGCCGCGGGTCTGGAGTGTTGCTGGGGGATGAGGATCCGCCACTCCCGAACATCTCGGCGACCACAATAAACTGCTTGGTCGGATCCAAGGCCCGGCCGGGTCCGATCATGAAGTCGTATCCGTGATGGTTGCCTCCATACCAGGAGGGGAGAAGCACGGCATTGCGCCGGTCAGGGGCGAGCTGCCCGTGTGTGACGAACAGTAACTTGGCCGAGGGGAGACTATCGCCGCTCTCGAGCCGGAGTGTGCCGAGGTCGAAGAACTGGTGCGACGGATGCGGGGAACCTTGCGACACAACATCCGCTTCGACCAACCCCAGTAGCCCCAGTACGAGCGCGCCAACGATAGCAAGTCGCATGGCAGTTCCTCAATCCGCCGTGATAACGTGTGCCGTCCGCCTAGGGATCGCGCTTAAGCTGCAGCGCACTGGCGAAAGATCAACTACTTCTACGCGCGCTGGCAGGTTGAAGCGCTTGTTAACGCGAAGCCCCAGTCACAAGCTGGTCAAGGAACTGTACAGTTCCCGGCGGACCGGTGACCTCAAGGGAAATCGGCCCGCCGTCAGGCTCGGCCGCCACCGCGAACCGAAGAAACCGACAGCATCGCCGTTCGGCGTCAATGACCTGCGCGACCTCGGCTAGGAGTCCCGGTCTCGGCGCGAACGCCCAGCGGAAGCCGTTGCTCACCGGAACCCGCGCGATCGCCCCCGCCACCAGTCCGGGCAGGAGTTGCGCGCCGCGGGACTGGAGCTCAGCGGATGTGAGTGTGCAGGCGATCGGAACGTCGGTCATGCGTGATCTAACCTTTCTCGCGGTGCGCTCAGCTCGACCGACGGGTTGGTAGGCTGACCTGGACCCCCATAAGGAGATTCACCCCGACGGCGGACTCACGATCGAGGATGTCAACGAGATACAAGTCGGCGAACGGGCGAACGAAGGGGGTGGGGGCTTCCAGACCGAGCACGATGGCGTCGGTAAAGTTGCTTCCCGAGGTTTCGAGCTGGAGACTCGCGTCACGCAAGCTGCTGTGTATCAAGATGAAGCCATAGCCGAGGGAGGCGATTGACCACGGTCCTCGAGGCCTGACGCGCATCGTCCAGTAGGCCTGCCACGCCGAGCCAGTGAAGCCGGTGGCTCCGGGCCAGTCGGTGAAAACGCTGAACGCCCCGGCGGTCTCGAGTGGACCGATGATGTGCAGCGACGCCTGCGCGCCGAGACGCTCGTCCTCCCAGTGACCGTTACTGAGGTTGACGCCGTAGTGGGCGCCAACGCGAGCGGTCTGAGCCGCGGCGGTGTGGGCGACGAGGGGGACGAGACCGAGGAGAACTGTGACTCCGAAACGGCAGGTCATGGGAGCCTCCGAGCGCGTCGGCTTAACGGATCGCGCTTAAGCTGCGGGCGACTCGCCCGCCGGCGCAAGCGACTGTGAATGGCGGACTCACAAGCGCCCCGAGTCCGCTAGCCGGCGGGCTCCCGCTCGTCCGCCGACGGCCCGTACGTCCCCGGAACCGGCACACCGTTCAACCGCAGGTAGACGGTTAGTTGCCCGCGATGGTGCACCATGTGGCTGACCGCGTTGCGATAAACGGCCAGTCGGGACTTTGTCCAGAGCGCGCGGCCGCCGGACTTGAGGGTCCAAGGTTGAGCGAAGTCGTCATCGCTGGCCGCGGCAAGAGCCTGGCGCGCGGCCTGGGCGTGGTCTGCAAACCATTGGACGAGGTTCGTCACTGAATCAAAGACCAGTCGTCTCGTGAGCGCCCCGCCGAGCGGAGCGATGTCTACCTCGTCGAGGGCAAAGGCATCCAGCGCCCATTTCGGGAGCTCGGCGACATGCGTCGCCAGGCGGCCCAGAGACATGGAGTTCGGGTGCGGTTGCCAAGCATACCGGCTCCACGGCACACGTTCGAGCACGCGTCGAGTGGCAGCCATCTCCTCATCGAACTCTGGGAGTAGCCACTGGGCGATCGACACCGGGTACCTCCGAGCGGCCGTCGCAGTCCATGGAGTCGCCTCTAGCTGCCAATCCGCCGCTCGTCTCGTGCCTTGCTGAGTAACCGCTCTGTGAAATCGAGACGCTCATGTGTTTCTGCGAGCTGCTGTTGGAGGTCCTGGACGACACGTTCAACCGCCTCGAGCCGTGCAATGACGTCGGCCGATGGTGATTGGGGACGGGCGGCACGCAGACGAGCGACCTTGAGCACCGTGACCGCAGGGATCCCCACGAATATCAGGAGCGCGACAAGAAACACAGTAGAGTCCAAGTGCCCTTCCTCCCTTAAGCCGATCCCTTCAGCGAGCCTTGGCGAGAACGAGGCGCGTCACGAAGGCTGTGACGTTCGGCGGGCGGCAACGGACGATCTCTTGTTCATGCACGTTGAATGACGACCGCGGTCCCATAGCATAGCACCTCAGTCGCCGACCCCTGGCGGCCGACCTCCGAACTCTCGTATCGAACGCCCACGACCGCATTCGCACGGAGTTCCCGAGCGTGTCGTAAGAGCAACTCGTAGGCCTGCTCACGCGCTTGCTCGCACATCTCCGCATATGCCCCGATCTGCCCGCCGACAATTTGCTTCAGGCCGCCCAAAAACCCTTGGCCGATCGTCGGGGAGCGCACAACGATTCCGCGGACGAGACCCTTGTATTCCGTGATGCGATACCCCTCAATCGAAAACGTGGTCGTTGTCTGCAGCGTCTCTGGCATCGGTGCTCCTGGATAGAGGGCCGACCGACGAGGAGAAGTGTTATCGCGAGTGAAATGCAGGTCATCAGTAAGAGTCGAGTGGTAATGGTCTGTGGTCATGGTCATTGCCGCGCCCGACCCCACGCTCACGAACCCAACACAACCCGCAAACGAGACAAGAACCCTTCAGGGTCTGCCGGACTCAGGAGCAGGCTGTATCCAGCCGCCGTGGGAATGTAGATCGCCCGCGTGCGATCGGTGAGGTACAGCAACGCCTTCTCCCCGTTCCGCAAGCGGAACCAGCCTGCCTGATAGCCGGGGAGCGCCGTCCCCATGCGGCGCGACTTTGGCTGAAGCCCGTCCTCACGGGCGAGATCTACGCGGCGAGCGCCGTCGACGCGGAGCTGCGCCTTGGGAATCAGACGGCCGTACAGGTCGCCCTCCAGGCGGAGGCCGTCAGGTCGGACGTCGAACCGCGAGGCGTGAGCACCTCGCACGGACGTGACGAGGACGGTGACGCCGCTGAGGAGGAGGCCAAGGAGGAGGACGATTATTGGGATGACAAACCCCAGGTAGCGGCTCTCGGCAGGCGCGATCGGGAATACGTTCACAGAGGCCTCCAGAGGGTATGAAGTCGTCTCTAGCCGCCAATCCGCCGCTCTTCCCGTGCCTTGCCGAGTAACCGCTCTGTGAAATCGAGACGCTCCTGTGTTTCTGCCAGTTGCTGCTGGAGGTCCTGGACGACGTGTTCGACCGCCTCGAGCCGTGCGGTGACGTCGGCCGATGGTGATTGTGGACGAGCGGCACGCAGACGAGCGACCCTGAGCACCGTGAAAGCAGGGATCCCCATGAATATCAGGAGCGCGACAAGAAACACAGCAGAGTCCAAGTGGCCTTCCTCCTTAGCGAGCCTTGGCGAGAACGAGGCGCGACAAGAGACGAATTAGGGCGCCTCGCCCGCTCCGCGCCCTATAAGTGAACGATAGTTCGTGCGCGCCAACGCACAACGGTCCGCTTCCTTTCGAGCGAAGACCGGGGTCAACGTCAGGCGCTTCTTAGACGGCGCGCACACGCTCAAGGTGCCCGGGAATACCCGCCGCGACTTGCTGCCAGACTCCGTCGACGTAGCGCTCGTAGCCGCGAAACGCGTACAGCTTGCCCCTCGCTTTGCGTGGGTTGGATCGATCCATGAGTTGGAAGTGGAGATGGGGCATGGTGGAGTTTCCGGAATTGCCGACCGTACCGAGGTAGGTTCCAGCGTCGACGTCGTCACCGAGGGCAACCATCAGGCTGCCCCATTGCAGGTGAGCATACAATGCCGCTCCCGGCGTGCCTTCGACAACGACGAAGTTGCCGATCAGCGGACGGTAGTTCTTGCCGCGCGGTAGCGCCAAGAGCGCTAACGGGCTGATTATCCGGAAGAGCTCCCATAACCCATGCACACGGCGTCGATCAGGCCACCCATCGCCGATGTTGACGACCCGGCCTGCGAACGCCGCGTAAATGCGCTGCCCCCAGCAGAAGAATGCGGACGCCGAGACCGGCGTAAGCCACTGACGCCAAGCGGGAGTCGCGCACGGTCGCCGAGTTGTCCAATCGAGCTGCAAGAGGTCGATCGCGAAACGCTGCGCGAAGAAGTTGGTCCCATGACTGGGCACACGCCGAGCGGGCGTGTTGACTGCAGTCCACTCACCGCGCAGCGGGAAGTCAACGACGACGGCCTGCGATAGGTCGAGCACCACGCCTCGCAATTGCGCGCTTGTCAGGCGGCCGCTTGATCAACGACGGCCAAAGTATTCCACCATCGCCCAGCTTCCCAGAATCAATAGGAGCCAGAAGGCTAGCGTCTTCGCTAGGGTTTGCGGGGGTCGGGATGGAGCCCATCGCCGTTGGGCCCAATGTCCCGTGAGAAGCACGACCAACGTAAGTGCGGCAATGGCTGCGAAGGGGGCCAGGTCCTGCCGTGAGAAGCGCATGTGTTGCGTCGCGGTCGGCCTAACGGTGTGCGCTTAAGCTGCGGACGACTGGTCCAGTAGGTCCAAGGTGCTCACGGCTTCAGGAATGGAGAAGTTCGTAGACTACGAAGTCTGGCAAGCATCCCTTTGCTGGCGTCTATGCGCTTGGTCAGGTCGCTGACCTCTTGCTCCAGGAGCTCGGTCATCTGGGTCTTGACGGCCCTTAGCTGGCGAAGCGCCGGCTTTGATCCGGGTCTATGGAGGGCCGCGTCGATTGCCTTGATCGTGGCTTTGATAGTCTTGATCTTCTTGGCCCTGAGTTGGCGTTCCGACACCAAGCGCCCTCGCATGAGAGTACCAAGGCTCGCCTGGAAGTTCCTGAATACCTGCTTGACCTTTCGCTCGACGCTGACCATCCGTGCATCCCTTCATTATCGTGCCACGCCTGGTGCTCAAGGCGGCGGAGAGTTGGCAGTGAACGCTTCGCGTGCCGCCTTAGGGTCGCGGGTAAACTGCGGGCTACTCGCCCGCTGGCGCAAGGCCGTGGGACGACAGTCCGTGCCCGACAGGGCACACACTCCGCTTCCCTTAGAGCGATCACCGCTCGCTAGATTCAAGCGCTTGTTAGGCGGCAGTCGCCCGCCGGACCAGCGGCAGAGGCAGGCCCGCCTTCCGCATGTCAACTAAGAAGTAGCCGACCGCAATCCACAGCAGGATCACCGTGAGCCACGCCACGAGCGACGTACTCAGCGCCCACGGCTGTGTCGCGCCGGGCACGGCGGACGGAACGATGTCCTTGGTATTGTTCACCGCTGCGTGCAGGAGCATCGTCAACAGCAGACTACCCTGGGTCTTGAGATAGAGCCACGCTATCGCGACCGACAGTGCCGTGACTTGAAGCACGTACAGGGGGAAGGACTGCCCGACCGTGTCGCCGCCAAGAATGAAGAAGAGCGGGAGATGCCACCCCGCCCAGAGGACGCCGAGCAGCAGGCTTGCACCCCCAAGCCCGAACCGCATCGCGAGCCGGGGGAGGGCATAGCCCCGCCATCCGAGCTCCTCTCCGACCTGACCGCCCAGCAGGGTTGACCCGAGAGTCGCCGCGAGCATCACGTACCAGGAAACGTCCCCGAATGGTGGCCACGCGCCCGCGAGCGCCCGGTAGAGGAAAGCAACGGTCAGCTTGATTGTGGCGACGTACGCAAGGGCGAAGACATACCACCGCGCCGGGACCCGCCAGTGGACCAGGCGCTGTAGTAGGGCGACCACGCCGGGGGATCCGTCTGCTCGCCGCGTGAGCCACAGCGCCAGCAGCCCAGGAGTGAAGACCCCGAGGTAGAAAAGGAGTCCGCGGAGGCCGGCAGCCGACGTGGAGTTGGCCGCGAAGTAGAGACCCCACGTGATGACGTACGCGAGGAAAAAGAACAGGGCCACGGGATTCAGGGACTGAAGTCACCGTCGGCGCTCAGGGAAAGCCTTGAGGGCGACCGCGTTATTGAAGCGCGCCTCTCGCCAAGCGAACACGAAGGTGACACGCCCCGCTCGCACCCGCTCGAGGATGGGTTCCAACCCTTCGGGATGAGCTCGCAATTCCCGAACGTACCGGCGCTTGAACTCTGT
Organism: Gemmatimonadota bacterium; assembly: GCA_003222085.1. Taxonomy (GTDB): domain Bacteria; phylum Gemmatimonadota; class Gemmatimonadetes; order Gemmatimonadales; family GWC2-71-9; genus AG41. The sequence continues at coordinate 16,150 of QHUK01000052.1, read as the reverse complement.
GTCACCCCTCAATCTTGTAGATCTCGCGGCGACCGTGGTCGACGAGATCGTGATACCCCTTCATGATACTCTCGAATTCCTTCATGTCTTCGCTGTTCTGGCCACCGCCTTGCATCATACGCTCGAACTCGGCCATGTTCGCCACCTCCATCTCGGCCACGAGCATCCAGTACCGGTCGGAGCAGACGTCGGTCATGACACGCATCTTCGGCATGCCAACCTTGGCGCTCAGCTTGGCCATCGCGAGGAACTTCTCGACCAAGGGCCGTACCTTCCCAGGCTTGCAGTACATGATCTCGCGAATGAGGAGCATGCGGGTTCTCCCGTGTGTGGGTTGGGCACAAGCAGCGGCGGGCCGCCTGACTGGTAATTATGCCGAGTTCCCGCGGTCGTCCAGCCTCCCCCGCCCTACTCCTTCGGCGTCAGCAGCTCCCGGAACGCCGGGTAGTCACGCAGCGTCCAGAGCGACGGATACAGGTGCATCACCCCGCCGCGCGGATACCCCTGCGCGAACGCCTCCTGTACCAGCGCGACCGCGGTATCCCGCTCGCCCAGCACGGCGTGGATCCGCGCCCGCCACATCGTGTGCCGGCCGTACAGATACCGAGGGCTCATCCCTTGGAGCGTCTGCGCGAGCCGCAGCGCCGCCTCGCGCTTCCCATCGCGCGCCGCAATCACGCCCAGAAAGCCCAGGAACGTCAAATGATCGGGCGAATCACCCGTGATGATGCCGATCCACCGCATGGTGGAGTAATCGGGGGCGCCGTGCGCCGCCTCCGACGCGAGACCCTCGAGCAGGCGCCGTGTGTCGTCGAGCCGTCCGCCCACATAGTAGGCGAGGGCGAGACGAAACCGGTTGGCCACGGAGTGCGCCTCCGCCGGCGGCCGGCTTTCCAGCCACCGCACCGCCCACCCGCCCGCCGCCGGCGCCTCCGCCCGGTGATCGTGCGCCGCCAGCTCGAGCGCCGCGATCAGGGCGATGTCGGCGGGGGACCACCCTGGCTGTGGCGGGAGGCTCGGCGCCTCGACCAGTCGCGCGGTGATGTCGGCCGCCCGGCCCAGGGCGGCGAGCGCCCGGACTTCGGCTGCGAGCACCGCAAAGTCGGCGGGGTGGCGCCGCCGCCCTTCGCGCGCCTCCTTCAGCTCGCGGCCATGATCCCCCACCAGGTGGTAGCCGAAGGTCAGATAGAACCAGTAGACCGACCAGCCCCGAAACAGGCCGCGATCGGGCCCGAGCGCGCTCAGGGCGGCGATCATTTCGCGCGGCCGATTGAGCGCCAGCGCGCACTGCGCCACCAGCCACAGCGTCTCGGAATTCGGCGCGATGACGGCCATCTCGCGCGCCGTCTCCAGCGCTCGCTGGCGGTCGCCCCGGCTCTGGGCGAGCACCCAGGTGAGATAGTGCTGGTCGAGGGGAGAGAGGCGGCCGGGAGCGCGCTCGACCGCGTGCGCGATCGAGTCCGCCGTGGCGAACTCCCCCAGGTCCATATGCTCGTGCGCCGCGAAGATCAGCGGCAGCCGGAACGTCGTGTCTTCCCGCGCGGCGCGCCTGAAGTGGCCGATCGCGCCCCGTGAGTCGAACTGCACCATGCGGTCCAGCCCCTGGATGAACTCCTGGTACGCCGGGAACGTCGGCGGTTGACCGGCGGACTTCGCCCAGAAGCTCAGGCGCGAGTCAAACAGCGTCGCCAGCGTGGCCATCACCCGCTGCCGCACCGCTTCCACGGCGACGAGCGGCTGCGCGATCGGCCCTGCCACCGGCTCGAGCGCGCGCAACACGGTGCCGTCATGAGCCGCCGAGATCTGGACCTGGAACCGGAGACTGTCGGCCTGCCGATAGTAGGCGCCGGAGACCACCGTGCCCGCGCCCGTTTCGCGCCCCAGGGATTGCAGCCCCGCGGCGTCGAGATGGCCGGCGCCGTGTCGCCCCGATGCGACCGAGGAGCTCATCACCGACATCGACGATACAACCTCCACCAGGCCTGTCTGGGCGAGCCCCTGCGTCACCCAATCGGCCGCCATGTGTCCGACGTTGTCGAGCGAGGGATCACCGGTATGGTTCTCGATCACCGCCACAACGACCCGGCGCTCGTTGAGCGCCGGGCCGCGATGGCGCCACAGCCGGACCGCGGCGCCCCCGCCGAGCAGTACGACCGCGACCCCCAAGACCAGCGCGGCTCTCCGTCCCCGTCGGCCGGCGAAGACGCCTCGGGTCGGCACGCTCGTCTCATAGCCCGGTCCCCCGAGCGCCGCCGCGAACTCGGTCACCGTGGGGAACCGGTCGTCGGGGAGCGGGGCGAGCGCCCGCGAGATCGCGTGCTTCACGGCGCGCGCGACTCCCGCGGCCGATCCGTGCAGCGCCGGGCTCGTCTCCAGCGCCGCCCAGTTGTGCACCAGGCGCTCCGCCATGCTCGCCACCGGCGCCTCCCCCGCCAGCATCTCGAACAGCACGCAGCCGAGGCTGTAGATGTCCGTGCGCGCGTCGAGGTCGCCGAGCGCCAGCGCCTGCTCGGGACTCATGTAGCCGGGCGACCCGATCGGCTGGCCGGCCTGGGTGAGCGTCAAACTCCCGGCGGCGCTGATGGCGCGCGCGATGCCGAAGTCGGCGACGATCGCGTGGTCGCCCGAGAGCAGGATGTTCTCGGGCTTGATGTCGCGGTGAATGATCCCCTGCGCGTGGGCGAAGGCGAGCGCGTCGGCGACGTCGCGCGTGATGTGGAGGGCCGCCGCGAGCGGCAGCTTCCGCTCGCGGACCAGCCGATGCCGCAGCGACTCCCCCTCGACGTAGGGCATGACGTAGTAGAACAGCCCGTCGACTTCGCCGGCCGAAAAGATCGGCACGATATGGGGATGGCTGAGCTTCGAGGAGAGGTCCACTTCGCGAATGAACCGCTCGCGCAACAGGCGGGTGGACACCTCGGGATCGAGTACTTTGATGGCCACCCGGCGGTGCGGATGCTGCTCCACCGCCAGGAACACCCGGGCCATGCCCCCGGCGCCGATTTCGCGCTCCACGTCGTAGCTGGGCGCCAGGCGCGCGCGCAAGGTGTCGATAATGTCAGACATGCGCGCAACTTAGCGCCCCCCCGTCTGCCGGGCGAGCGTCGCGACGGGCCCCTGGCCGATTCCGTCCCGCGCGCTACAATTTCCTCGTGGACAGCGGCGGTCCTGTGCGGAGCTCCCCCTACCTGCGGCTGGCAGCGTACTACGCGCTGCTCGGCCTCGCCGCATGGCTGGTGATCAGGTTCCTGCCCGGAATCCCCGAGCTGCTCGACCGCGTGCGGCAGATGTCGTTGCTCGGGGCCGTGGCCAGCCGTGGTCGCCTGGTCGACGAGGCCACCCAGGCGGTCGCGACCCTGTCGCAGGGTCAGTGGGGGCTCGTGACCTTGCTGTCGATGCTGACGGCGGTGCTGCTCGTGCTTCCGGTCTCCTGGGTGTACATGCTCACCAAGCAGCGCTCGGGCTACGACCAATCGGTCGTGCAGACCGTCATCATCTTGCCCATGACGGTGGCCGCCACGGTGATTCTCATCCAGAACAGCCTCGCCCTCGCGTTCACGCTCGCGGCGATCGTCGCGGCGGTACGGTTCCGCAATACGCTCAAGGATACGAAGGACGCCGTCTACATTTTCCTCGCCCTCGCGGTCGGCGTCGCCGCCGGCGTCTATTCGCCGACCGTCGCGGCGGTGATGTCGATCATGTTCAACGTGGTGGTGCTCGCGCTGTGGGAGCTCAACGTGGGCAACATCTACGCGGACCAGCGGAGCCGCACCCCGGCGCTCTCCCCCGCCGAAGCGCTCCTCGGCCCACGCCGGCGGTCCTCCGCTATGCTGGCGGTCGGGGATCCGGACCTGCTCGCGGCGCTCGCGCCCCACGAGCTCGAGGAGGTGGCGGACCGCGCCGCCCGACTGCAGGCCTACGTGATGGCCCGCTCGGGCGACAAGAAAGAGGACCGGTTCAACGGCATGCTGCTCGTGCACACGACACAACCGGAAGCCGCTCAGCGGGTCGTCGAAGAGCTCCTGGAAGTCCAGGCCAGGCGCTGGAGGCTGGCCGAAATCGTGCCGGCCGAGCAGGGACGGTCCACCCTCGAGTACCTGCTGCGACTCCGGGACGAGTTCCTGCCCGCGACCCTCCTCGACGCCCTCAAGGGGCGCGGCAGCCCCCCCGTCGACGCCGCCGAGTATCGTTCGCTCCGCGGCCTGAAGAAACGCTAAGGGACGAATGAGGTCTTCGGCGTGGCGGCTCGCCGCGTGGACGTCCCTGTGGATCGGGCTGCACGGATGTGGCCACGCGAGTGCGGGGGGCGCCGCTCCGGCAGCGGTCCCCCCGGCCCCCCCGGCGGAGATCGACCTTACCCTCTTTCTCATAGGTGACGCGGGCGCGCCGGCCGTGCCGCCCGATTCGGAGCCAGTGTTCATGGGGCTCCGGGCCGCCGCGGCGTCCGTGCCGCACGCCGTCATCGTGTTCCTTGGCGACAATGTCTACCCGAGCGGCATGCCGGACTCGGCCGCCCCCACCCGCGCTGCCGCCGATCGCGCGCTCACGCAGGAGCTGCGTGTCCTCCACGCAAGCGGGGCCCGTGGCGTTTTCGTGCCGGGCAATCACGACTGGGACAGCATGCAACCCGGCGGCTGGGATGCCGTGCGACGGCAGGAGCGTTTCATCGCGGCGCAGCGCGATGCCCACGTCACCTTCCTGCCGGGTGGCGGCTGTCCGGGCCCCGCCGTCCTCGATGTGGGACGGGTCGTGCGGCTCGTGGCCCTCGACACCCAGTGGTGGCTCCAGGAAGGACCGAAGCCGCAGCATCCCGCGTCGTCGTGTCCCGCCGACTCCGAGCGCGAAGTGATCGATTCCGTTCGAGCGGCACTGGGCACGGCCGGCGCGCGCCACGTGGTCGTCATCGCCCACCATCCGCTGGTGAGCGGCGGCCCGCACGGCGGATACTTCGGGTGGCAGGATCACGTCTTCCCGTTGCGGAACTTCAAGTCATGGCTCTGGATTCCTCTCCCCCTCATCGGCTCGGTGTATCCGATCGCCCGGGAGAGCGGGATCTCGCGCCAGGACGTCTCGAGCGCGACCTACCGGCGAATGCGCGCCGCGCTCGACAGCGCGTTCGCCGGCTCCGCCCCGTTCATCTATGCGGCGGGCCACGACCACGCGCTCCAGGTGATCGGCGGGACCAGCGCCCGCTACGAGCTCGTGAGCGGGGCGGGCACCTTCGGGCATCACTACCGCGTCACGGCGCTCGACAGCACCCGGTTCGCGCGCAGCGCCAGCGGATTCATGCGTGTCGAGTTTCTGCGCGACGGCCGCGCCCGCCTGGGCGTGATGATCGTCGATCGCGTCGGACATGCGGCGGAGGAGTTCGGCCTATGGCTCAACTAAGCAGAGCGCGACGGCGCGGTATCGGGCTCGGGCTCGCGGTGGCGCTCGCGCCGATGGGCCTCACCGGGCAAACGGTGGCGGCCCGCCCCCCGGGGTCGCCGACGAGCCGGACCGTGGCGGCGGGAGACCACTACCGGGCGGGGTGGCTGCATCGCCTGCTCCTGGGCGCGCATTACCGCGACCTGTGGGCGACGCCCGTCGCGGTCGACGTGCTCGACTTGTCCCGGTTCGCCGGAGGCCTCACGCCCACCGGTTGTGGCGGCCGTCGTCAGACGAAGGTGCTGCGCCTCCTGGGCAAGGACGGACGGCAGTACGTGTTCCGCTCGGTGGACAAGGATCCCACGTTGGCCCTGCCGCCAGAGCTGCGGGCGACCTTCGCCAAGAACCTGGTGCAGGACCAGATCAGCTCGGCGCATCCCGGCGCGCCCCTGGTGGTGGCGCCGCTGCTCGACGCCGCCGGCATCCTGCACGTGGAGCCGCGGATGGCCCTCCTGCCCGACGACCCGCGCCTCAATGGGTTCGACTGCGTGCGCCCCGGCTTCAAGCTCGGCATGATCGAGGAGCGCCCCACGGAGCCGCCGGACAACGAGGTCGCGTTCGCTGGCGCGGTCGAGCTCGCGGGGACGAAAAAGCTGTTCGAGCATCTCGAGCACAGCGCGCGCAACCGGGTCGACTCGCGGGCGTTTCTCGCGGCCCGCCTGATGGACGTCTTCATCGGCGACTGGGACCGGCACCAGGACCAGTGGCGCTGGGCGCGCTTCGACTCCGGTGAGGTCCATTGGTGGCGGCCCATCCCCCGCGACCGCGATCAAGCGTTCGCCCGCCTCGACGGCGTGCTCATCTGGCTCACCGGGTACTACTGGCCCCAGGTTATCGGCTTCGGCGACGACTACCCGAGCATCTGGCGCCTCACCTTGACCGGGCAGGTCGCCGACCGGCGGCTCCTCGTGGATCTCGAGAAGCCGGTGTGGGACTCGGTCGCCAAGGCGCTCCAGGCACGGCTCACCGATTCGGTGATCGATGCCGCCGTGCGGCGGCTCCCCCCGGAATACTTCCGGCCGAGTGGTCCCGCCCTGACCCGAGCGCTGCGGCGGCGCCGGGATCACCTGCGGGAGGTCAGCGATCGCTACTATGCGCTGCTGGCCGGCGTCGTGGACATCCACGCCACGGATGAGCGTGATATCGCGGTCATCGAGCGTCTCGGCGGCGGGCGCGTCACGGTGCGGCTGTCGGCTGACGGCGCGGCGGCTCCGTACTACCGCCGGACGTTCGACCGCCGGGAGACGGAGGAGATCCGGGTCTACCTGCACGGCGGGGATGATCGGCTCGTCGTGCGCGGCTCTCCCGGATCAGGAGCGGGACCGCTGCTCCGCGTGATCGGCGGTGGCGGGGATGACGAGCTGATGGACTCCTCGCGGGTCGGCAGGACGCAGTTCTACGACGACCGTGGGAACGACCGCTTCGTGAGGGGACCGGGGACGTCCGTGGACCGCCGCCACTACGACGAGCCGCCGCGCGATACGTCGACGCTCGGGCGGCCGCGCGATTGGGGCTCGCACTGGATGCCCCTGACGTGGGTCGACTATTCGCCGGACGTCGGCCTGTTCGTGGGAGCGGGCGCCGACGGGACCGGGTACGACTTCCGGCGCCTGCCGTACAACTCCCACGTGAGAGTGCGCGCGGGGTATGCGACGGCCGCCCAGACCTACCGCGCCGAGTTCACGGGTGAGTTCCGTGGCATCGTACCTCCCGCCATCGTGCGGCTTCACCTCCGCGCCTCGGGGATCGACGTGCTGCGGTTCTACGCCTTCGGCAATGAAACCCCGGGACCGGGCTCGAAGGACTTCCACAAGGTGAAGCCGCAGCAGTACCTCGTCGCGCCCGCCCTGGAGTTCCCATTCTCGACGGCGGCGAGCTTCTCGATCGGCCCGGTGCTGAAATTCGCCCATACCAGCCTCGAGAGCGGCACGTTGATCGACGCCATCAAGCCCTACGGCGTCGGCGACCTGGGCCAGGTCGGTGGCGCAGCGGAATTCCACGTCGACACGCGTGATCAGCCCCGGGCCGCGCGCCACGGGATCACCTTCGATCTCGGCGGGAGCTACTACGCGCGGGCGCTGGACGTGACGTCGCCGTTCGGCGAGGGTCACGCCCAGGCGAGCTCGTACCTCACGGCCCGGATCCCGCTGCACCCGACGCTTGCCCTGCGCGTCGGCGGGAAGAAGGTCTGGGGGACCTTTGATTCTATTCCTTTCTATGAAATGGCCTACATCGGCGGGTCGACGACGGTGAGAGGCTTCTTCGACCATCGCTTCGCGGGCGATGCCGCGGTCTTCGGGAACGTGGAGCTGCGACTGTCTGTCGCCAGGTTCTTCCTGCTGGTGCCGGTCCAGTTTGGGGTGTTCGGCCTCGGGGACGCCGGCCGGGTGTACCTGTCGGGCGAGACATCGGACCGCTGGCACGCGGCTGCCGGCGGGGGCCTCTGGTTCTCGTTCCTGAGCGCCGCCAACACCCTGTCCGTGGCGGCGGCGCACAGCGTCGAGGGCACACGGGTGTACGTGCGGGCGGGATTCGCCTACTAGGTATGACGCCCGAGTGGAGGGGCGAGGTCCCGACGCTGGAGCTGCTGAACCGCATGGTGCTGGACGCGCTCCCACTGGGTCTCCGCTCCGGCCCCGTGGATACGTTCTTCCAGCGCGACATCTACTTCGACTCGGCCGACTGGACGCTCCGCCGCCGCGGCGTGAGCTGTCGGTTCCGCATCCGGGTCGACGACCGTCGGATCCTCACGCTGCGCACGATCGGTCGGTGGGAGGGGGGCGTCCCGCTGGTGCTGCCGCAGACGTTCGAAGCCGACGTCCCCGAGCTCGAAGGCGAGCAGGCCCTCGCGGGCACGTCCGACCCGGCGCGTCGCTTGCGCTCGCTCATCGACCCGGCCCTGCTCCTGCCCCGTATCCAGTTCGAGACCGAGCGGCGCGTGCGGCATACCCGGGCTGGGTGGTTCTCCCGGGGACGCTACGACGTCGTGTACGACGTCGTGACGGTCCGCGGTCGTCAGCGGGCGCAAACGTTCCAGGAACTCAAGCTTCGGGAGCTCGCCCGGGGCCGACCGGGCCTCGACCGCCTGGCGCGGGCGTTTCAAGACCAGTACGGCCTGCGCCCCCTGCTCGTGGGCAAGGTGGACCGCGCGGCAGCGCTGCTGCGCGAGCTCGAGAGCGGCGCCCTGGCCCGGCCCGCGCGCGGCGAGCGGGAGGTGGCCCTGGTCGCCGTCGAAGGAGGGTCCATCGCCATGCTGACGGAATCGACCGCGCTCACGTTGCCGGTAAGGCGTGGCACGGGCGAGGAGACATGCCGTGAGATTCTGCGCACCTTTTTCGGCACCGCGGACGGACAGGTACGCTTCCTCGGCACGGCGCCTGGAGCGCTGACCGGGACGAGACCCGTGCTCGAGGTCTGGCTGGCGCGCGTCTCCGAGGCCCGCGGTGCCGGTGTCGCCGGACGGGTCCAATGGCTGCCGCTCGATGAGCTCCTCGCCGCGGCGGGCTCACCCGGCCTGCGCGACCCGCGAACCCTTGCGGCGCTCACGGTCGCGGCGCGGTCGGACGTCCTCGCCGAATGGAAGCGGCGCGGCGAGCCCGAGCGGGGGACGGCGCCGCGCCAGACCGTCGAGCGCCGCGTTCGGCTGTCGGAGTTCGTGCCGCGTCCCTCCGCTGCGGGCGTCGACGGAGCGGCACCCGAGCATTTCCTGGACGGCGATCTGAGCCTGCTCGAGTTCAACGCTCGGGTGCTGGATCTGGCCGAGGACCCGCGCGTCCCGCTCCTCGCCCGGATCCGGTTCCTGTCCGTCCTCAGCACGAACCTGGACGAGTTTTTCATGGTGCGCGTGGACGCGCTGAAACGCGCGGCCGCGACCGGCGCGGGGGGCCCGGCGGCGGGCGCGGGCGGCCTCGCGGCGGACGAGCAGCTCGATGCCATCGGGATCCGCGTGCGGGCCCTGCTCGAGCGGCAGGCTCGCTGTTTCACCGCCAAGTGCCTCCCGGCCCTCGCCGCCCACGGGGTCCGCATCCTGCGCTGGTCGGAGCTGGCGGCGGCTCAACAGGAGCTGCTGCGCCGCTACTTCACGGAGGAAATCTTCCCGTTCATCACGCCGCAGGCCATGACGCGGGCGCCGGGGCATCCCTTCCCGCTCATTGCCAACTTGCGACTCTCCCTCGCCGTCGTGGTGCGCGATGCTCCTGGCGGGCCGATGCACTTCGCCTACCTGAAGGTGCCCGAGACAGTCTCGCGGTTTGTGAAGCTGGCGGACGAGAGCGGATTCGTCGCGGTGGAGGACGTCATCCGCGCGCAGCTGGGCCTGGTCTACCCCGGGCGGTTCGTCGAGGAGGCGTACGCCTTCCGCGTGACGCGCGGCGCCGACCTCGAGCTCGACGAGCGTCATGCCGTGAGCCTGCTGCAGGTGATCGAGGAGGAGACGAAACGCCGCCCCTACGGCGCCGCCGTGCGGGTGGAGATCGCCGGCGAGATGCCGGAGGCGGTACGGGAGCTGTTGCTGCGGGAGCTGCAGTTCGAGGAAGCCGCCGCGAGCAGCCCCCCGGGTGCCGGCGATCTGTACGCCGTGGACGGTCTCCTCGACCTCGGCGCCCTGCGCGAGCTGGCCCGCCTGCCGCTCCCCGAGCTCGACTACCCGCCGCATCACGGCCGCGCGCCGCTCGAGGAGGGCCGGTCGATCTTCGCGATCCTCGCGGAGCGTGACGTCCTGGTGCACCATCCGTACGACGCGTTCGAGGCCACCGTGCAGCGCCTCGTGGTCGAAGCCGCGGACGACCCCGATGTCGTCGCGATCAAACTGACGCTGTATCGCGCGGGCGGCCGCTCGGAAATCGTCGACGCGCTCCTGCGCGCGGCCGGTCGCGGCAGGGAAGTGTTCGTCTTTGTCGAGCTGAAAGCCCGGTTCGATGAAGAGCGGAACATCGAGTGGGCCAAGAAGCTCGAGCAGGGCGGCATCCGGGTCGTGTATGGCCTGGTCGAGCTCAAGACCCACGCCAAGACGGCGCTCATCGTGCGGCGCGAGCGGGACGGCATCCGGCGCTACGTCCACATCGGGACGGGGAATTACAACGCCGCGACGGCGGCCCTCTACACCGATGTGGGGCTCTTGTCGGCGGACCCCGAGCTCGGGGCGGACTTGCACGACCTGTTCAACGAGCTCTCGGGCTCCTCGCGGCCGCCCCAGACCGCGTTCCGGCAGATCCTCGTCGCGCCTACCTATCTGGCGAAACGGTTGGTGGAGCTGATCGATCGGGAGGCCGCGCACGCTCGCGCGGGCCGGGATGCACGGATTCGCGCGAAACTCAACGGGCTCGCCGATCCCGAGATCATCACGGCACTGTATCGCGCCTCGCAGGCGGGCGTCGACATCGCGCTGGTCGTACGGGGCGTGTGTACGCTCCGTCCCGGTGTGGTGGGACTGTCGGAGCGCATCCGCGTCGTCAGCGTCCTCGGCCGGTTTCTCGAGCACGCCCGCATCTACCATTTCGCCAACGGCGACGCCGCCGAGTACTACATCGGCTCCGCCGACTGGCGGCCGCGCAACCTGCGGCAGCGGGTCGAGGTGGTGACGCCGGTGCGCGACGCGGCGTGCCGCAGCCGGCTCGACGCCATTCTCGCGGCGGAGCTGGACGACCCCACCGCCTGGGACCTCGATTCCGACGGCAGCTATCACCGCCGCGCGCCGGCACCGGGCGGGGAGTCGCGAAGCTTCCAAGAGCGGCTGCTGGGTCTGGCCAGTGCCACGGCCTGACCTCGCAGCGGCGCTCACCGCCCTCGGGCTGGCCGGACTCGTCGTGCTCGGGCTGGGCGGACTCCCGTCCGGGGCGCCGCTCCGGGCGCAACGGTGCCGGGAGCCCCACTACCGCTGGAGCCAGAAGACCGATACGGGGCTTGCCCTCGTCCCGCCGCAGGCGACATCGGTGTCGGCCATCCTCGCCACCTGGACGCCGCCCGACTTCGGGCCGCGCGACCGGTGCGCTCTCCGCGCCGACCGCGAGCTTCTGGCGTACAGTCTTACCGCGTGGGTGCGGCGGGTCGACGAGGTCAAAGACGACGGCGACTGGCACATCGAGCTCACCGAGCGGGCGGACAGTCCTTCCGATTCCTGCGTCGTGATCGAGATCCCGGCGCCGCAGTACAGCCCGCGCTACGCGGGGGCCCGGGCGGCGCTCGACTCGCTGATCGGCGACGTGAAAGTCCGCAAGCGGGGCGTCCTGGCACGGCCCCTTCGGGCACGCATCAGCGGAGCTGCCTTCTTCGACGGACAGCATCGCCGCGGCGGGCGGCGGAGCGATAAGATCGACGGAGCGCACGGGCGTTGTAACTCATCGGTGCGCGCGTTGTGGGAGATTCATCCGGTATACCGCGTCACGTCTCCCTGAGCCTGCTCCACGCGATTCCTTCCGCCCTGCTTCGCCGCGTACAGCGCCGCATCAGCGGCGCCCCGGAGGTTGGCGAGCTCGCGCACGGTGTCCGGGTAGGCGGCCACGCCGCACGAGATCGTCAGGCCGTACGGCTCCCCGCCCCATCGCCAGGTCGTGGTCTCGACGGTCGCACGGATGCGCTCGGCGACCTCGTGTCCCGACACCAGAGGCGTGTGCGGCATCCACACGGCGAACTCCTCGCCCCCGATCCGCGCCACCAGGTCCTTGTCGCGCACCGCCCCTTCGAGAATGCGTGCGATGTGCCGTAGCGCCGCGTCGCCGGCGGCGTGCCCCAGCGTGTCGTTCAGCTGCTTGAAGTGATCGAGGTCCGCATAGATCAACGTGGTGATCGGCGGGGCTTTGCTCCCGTGCTGGTTCAGCGCGCGCTCGAACTCGCGTCGGTTGCGGAGACCCGTGAGCGGGTCGCTCACCGCCCGCTGCTCCGCCTCGAAGACCGCGCGGGCGGCGGGAAGGCGGGATCCCAGCTCCGCCACGAGGCGCTGCAGCTGGTCCGCGACGGGTGTGCCCGGTGGGGGCTGCGGGCCCATCACCACCAGCGCGCCGAACGCGAAATGGCCGTCGAAGAGCGGATACGCGGTACCCGCGCGATCCTGGCGCCGGCGGTCGGGGAGCGCGCTGCCGAAAATGTCCTCCGCGCCGCGCGAGACCACCGGCACGGCGGACGTCGTGGCCCGGACCGCCGGCGCGGCGGGCGGGAGCACGAGCCCCTGGAGCCGGCTGTCCGCCGCCGTCGACACCGCCACGATCCGCAGCGTGCCACTCGCGGGTCCGCTCCCCTGCAGCACGATCGCCGCCCCGCGTTGCGTGAACTGCTGGGCCAACACGACTCCGGCCTTGGCGATCCCCTCGAGCGTCTGCCCGCCACCCGCCATGGCGGCGAGCTGCTTCGACACGAGCTGGGCGGGATGGTCGCCGGGCTCGTGCGACCGCGCGAGCCGCATCCCCGCGACGATGCGGCGCAGCTCCTCGGTGACCGCCGCCGCTTGCTCGGGAGGGGTGTCCGGTTGCGGGAGCAGCAGCCCGGCACCGAACGGGAAGTCGCCCACGGCGACGTAGCTGCCGGCGGGATCGCGTGCGACGTGAGCACGCCCGTCCACCGAGGCGAGTTGCACGAGGGCGGCGCCGCGCTGGCGGATCGCGCCGTCGACCTCCTCCTTCCCGAGGACCTCGACCTCGCTGTCGTCGAGACCCACGGCCCAGCCCGCCCGAGCCCCGTGCGCCCGGCGCAGCAGGTCCAGGGTATGCTCGAAATCGGACGGCCGGACGGGCGGCTCGTCGGCCAGCCACACCCGCACCAGCGGTCCCAGCGCCAACCCGGTCGCCGCGAGAAAGCCGCCCAGCGCCGCGACCAGCGCCCAGAGGTTCGCGCTCAGGACGGCCGGGATCACGGCGACCAGGCCGAGCACGGCGAGGCCGCGCCCGACCCAGATGCCCGCGCGGGGCCCCTTCACGAGTGATTGATGCGGCTCGCGGCGGCGGCGGCGCCGAACCCGTTGTCGATGTTGACGACGGTGACGCCGGCGGCGCAGGAGTTGAGCATACCGAGCAGCGCCGCGACGCCCCCGAACGACGCGCCGTAGCCGACGCTGGTGGGCACCGCGATCACCGGCACCGGCACGAGCCCGCCCACGACGCTCGGAAGCGCGCCTTCCATGCCGGCGACCACGATGATCACCGCGGCGCGGCGCAGCTCATCCGTTTGTGTGAGAATGCGGTGGATGCCGGCCACGCCCACGTCCGTCAGGCGCGCGACCGTGTTGCCGAACGCCCGTGCGGTCACGGCGGCCTCTTCCGCCACCGGGAGGTCGCTCGTCCCCGCGGTCACGACGAGAATCGTCCCCCGCCCCGTCGGGGCGGGCTCCGGTGTGGGGGGCAGGTACACGGTGCGCCCCAGGTCGTTCACCTCTGCGCTGGGGAACCGGGCAGCGAGCGCCGCGCGATGGGCGACGTCGGCTCGCGTCGCGAGAAAGCTCCCGGCCGCGGCGTCGAGCCGCTCCGCGATGGCGACCGCCTGTTCGGGCGTCTTGCCCTGACACAAGATCACCTCCTGATGCCCCTGCGTCGCGGGCCGGAGGTGATCGATGGACGCGAACGGGAGGCGCTCGATGAAGCGCCCCAGGTCGTCGAGCTTCACGCCGCCTGCTCCACCGCGCTTTCGGCGAGGTAGGCCGCGAAGATCGCTTCCGCCTGCTGCATCGACTCGATTTGGAAGAGCCGCTCGCGCAGGCTCGCCGCGCCAGCCACGCCCTTCGTGTACCAGCCGAAGTGCTTGCGAAATTCGAGCGCCGTCTTACGGGTGTCGCCTTGCAGCCGGAGCGCGAGCCGCGCGTGCTCCAGCGCGGTGGCGAACCGCTCGTCCGGACTCGGGTCCGGCCGCGCCGGTCGGCCGGCGGTGAGGTCCCGAGCCTGCGCGAAGATCCAGGGATTGCCGAACGAGCCGCGGGCGATCATGACCCCGGCGCAGTTGGTGTGCGCCCGCATCGCGACGACGTCCGCCGCCGTGGTGATGTCGCCGTTCCCGATCACCGGAATGTCGAGCGCCTCGACCACGCGGGCGATCTCGTCCCAGTTCGCGACACCCGAGAACATCTGCGTGCGCGTGCGGGCGTGCAGGGTGAGGGCCTGGGCACCGGCCTCGCGGCAGCGCCGGGCGATGGTGACGGGATCGCGCTGCGTGTCGTCCCAGCCGCTCCGGATCTTCACGGTGACGGGGAGATGCGTTGCACTTCGCACCGCCCGGATGATGCGCTCGACCAGATCGAGGTCTTTCAAGCAGCCCGATCCGCCGTTGTTCTTGACGACCTTCTTCACCGGGCAGCCGAAGTTGATGTCGATGAAGTCGGGCCGCCCGGCCTCCGTGACCATCTCGGCGGCGCGCGCCATCACTGTCGCGTCTGCGCCATACAGCTGAATGCCGATGGGGCGCTCCGCCTCCTCGAACCGCATGTCGGCGAACAGGTGCTCGAGGCCGCGGGCCACGCCGACGGCGGAAATGAATTCCGACACGACGACGTCCGCCCCGAAGCGCCGGCACAAGAGCCGGAAGGGGGACTCGGACACGCCCGACATGGGGGCGAGGAACAAGGGGAAATCGTGCCCCGTGTGGTACGGGAAGTGCATGCAACACAACGTAATGACGCGTTGCGCGGGGAGCAACCAGTCATTACGTTTCGCCGCCGTTTCGACCGGAGGGACTAGGACGTGCGCCTGCGTGAGTTCTTTGCCGAAGACGCGATCAACCTGCAGCTGCAAAGCACCAGCAAAGACGACGTCTTGAAAGAGCTCGTGAGCCTGCTCAAGCTGGACGACAAGTCCGAGCAGACTCTGGTGAAGATGTTGAAGCGCCGCGAGACGCTCGGGTCGACCGGGATCGGTCAGAACATCGCGATTCCGCACTGTCGCGCGCTCGCCGTGAACCGCCTCCGCGTCGCGTTCGGCCGGAAGCTCGATGGCATCGATTTCAACGCGATCGACGGCAAGCCGGTGCACTACTTCTTCCTGATCGTGGCCCCGCCGCTGGAAGTCTCCAACCAGTACCTGCCCGTGCTCGGAAAGATCGCGCAGTTCGCAAAGGAGCCCGATGTGCCGGGGAAGCTCGCGGTGGTGGGGACGGCGAAGGAGTTCCTGAAGCTGCTGGAGGATAAGAATATCTAGAAGGCGTTACACGTTACACGTTGCACGTTCCAACTCAATCGTCCCGCAGCCTCCGCAGCAGCCCGGCGACCATCCTCGCGCAGTTCGAGCGGCTCGCGTGCAAGACCCGCAACTCGCTTTCCGACAAGTAGTCGAGCGATTTCACGACCTCCAGAATCGACTCGAGCTCGTCCAAAGAGCCCCGCGCGATGTCGACGTGACGGCGGAAATTACCGCGATTCGAACGTGCCGCACCTTCCGCCAGATTCAGTGCGACGCTGTATGCAGCTCGTCGCCACTGCGCGGCCAGAGAAAACCGTTCGTCGGGCGGCAAGCGACGGATCGCGGGGCGCGACAACACCACGAAACGGATGGCCTCTTGCCACGCCCGGAGCTGGCGGAAGTCTCCCACCGGACAAGACTCGGGGGTACCGACCGTGCGACCATCATCCTCTTTCGCGGATGCGGTCCAGTTTCTTGCAGCCGGTTGTAGACGTGGAACGTGCAACGTGGAACATGCAACGCCGTTATTCCCACTCGATAGTCGCAGGAGGTTTGGAGCTCACATCATACACGACCCGATTCACCCCCTTCACCTCATTAATAATGCGGCTCGAGATGCGGCCCAGCACTTC
>QHUK01000068.1 GCA_003222085.1 Gemmatimonadota bacterium | reverse complement strand
GGCGGCGTAGCGTGCAGTGACGGTGAACGCGCGCCCCCGGCACCCAATGGTTCCGGGGGCGCACGTTTTCCTGGTTCTGTTATCTGTTCACCGCTGAGCGTCTGTGCGTCTGTTTTCTGTAATCTGTTCACGGTGCGTGGGGTGGTGTCGCGGCACATTGGGGTGTAGGTCAACTGGCAGACCGCCCGGCTGTTAACCGGGAAGTTGGAGGTTCGAGTCCTCCCGCCCCAGCTCAAGCTGCCGTCACGCGACGACGGCAGCCAGGTTCGCTTCGGTCGGCTCCGCGACCGCCGCAGCGCCGACGGGCACGACGACCAGCGATGTCGGCAAGTGGTTGAGCAGTCGCTCCGTCACGCTGCCAACCAGCACGCGCTCCGCCCAACCCTTCCCATGCGACCCTACGATCAACAGGTCCGCACCCCACTCGGACGCTTCGCGCACGATCGTCTCGACCGCCATCCCGTACCGGACGATTCGTTCCACGCTCGGTGTGCGGATCAATGACCACACGTCGCGCTCGAGAAGCTCCTCCGTCATGGCGTAGTACTCGCCCGTTTCGTAGGCCTGTGTCATCCCCGGGATGACCGGTAGGGGTTCGAGCACGCTCAGCGCGCGCAGCGCGGCGCCGAACAGGTGCGCGTAGCGCTCGGCTGTCTGGAGCGTCGGGCGGGCTGCCCCTGAGTGGTCCACCGCCACGAGCACGCGGCGAATCGTTGGCAACGAGCCGGCGGCGACGAGGATAGGCACGTCTGTGGTCCGCGCGACGTTCAAGCTCGTGCTGCCACCGAGCCACCGGCCCAGCGCCGAGTGATGTTTGCCACCCAGGACGACGAGCTCGGCGCCGAGGTCCGCGACTGCCTGCCTGAGCGCGACGGGGGCGCGCCCGAGCCGGACTGCCATGTTGTCGACCAGCTCGCGAGGCACTACGCCTGCCAAGACCGCCGTGATGTTTGCGCGCGCCTGGTCGACGAGGGCGTGCCACAACTCGTCGACCCCTTCCTCCACCCCTACGGAGGCCCACACGTCACGCGCTGCGTGAACCAAGTGGCAAGTCGTTCCGGCCCGTTGCGACATGCGGACCGCGAAGGCTGCCGCCCCTGCCGCCTCGGGTGAGGCATCCACCCCCACGACGATGGGTTGCCACGACATAAGACTGCCTCCTTTGCCAGCCGGGTATCCGCTGATGGCGTGGTCAAGATGAGCGCGCCTGCGTGAAGGGAGATTGAGATGCAGCAGAGGGATTCGTCACCCGCCGCGGGTGAAGAACTCTTCATGTAATCTCCCAGCCTCATTCATCGAGTCCTCCCGATACTTGCCTCGTCACAGATAGCCAACTCCCCAACCAGGAGCAGCGTCATGAACGGCAGGATTCTCATTGGCGGCGCGATCGCAGTCGCTCTGGCATCGCTCGCCGCCGTCGGCGGCTCGGGTCAACCGCAGGTCGAGGTGACGGACTTCGCGACCGCCCCCCGCGCGACGCAACCCGTATATGACGCCCGGCTCAGCCCCGCCTCGGCCGCACCGGTGAAGGAGTTCCGTATCCCGATCCGCGACGCGACGGTCGAGATCGCGAAGGGCGTGACGTACAAGAGCTGGACGTTCGGCGGGACCGTCCCCGGCCCGGTGATCAGGGTGCGCGAGGGCGACCTGGTCCGGATCCGGCTCGTCAACGAGGCCTCCATGCCGCACTCGATTGACTTCCACGCGGCCCGGATCCCGATGAACAAGGCGTTCCGGACGATCCTGCCGAAGGACTCGCTCTCGTTCGAATTCACACCGCGCGATCCCGGCGCCTACCTCGTGCATTGTGGCACGCCGCCCGTGCTGTTGCACCTGATGCAGGGGATGTATCTCCCGATCATCGTGGACCCGAAGGGCGGCTGGCCAGGCAAGGTGGACAAGGAATTCGTCATCGTGCAGAGCGAGTTCTACGTGCAGGGCGGCGACAGCGCGCTGCCCGGCCAGGCCGACTGGAAGCAGGCGCTCGAGCGCGACGCCAGCTACGTCGTGTTCAACGGGCGGGCGTTCCAGTACCAGGAGCACCCGCTCCAGGTTGACGTCGGCGACCGCGTCCGCCTGTTCGTCGTGAGCGCGGGGCCGAGCTTCACGAGCGACTTCCACATCGTCGGCACCGTGTTCGACAAGGTGTATCCGGACGGAAACCCGCAGCATGCGCTGTCGAGCGTGCAAACCTATGGGATCCCGGCGGGTGGTGGGGCGGTGGTCGAGACCCTGTTCGACAAGGACGCAAGTGGTGAGGGCGTATACGCGTTTGTGACGCACGCCTTCGCCGACGCGGCCAAGGGCGCGGTCGGTCTGATCCGGGTGGGGGCGCCGCAGGTCGCGGCGATGGCGCACTAGCACCGCTCAGTCAACCAGGGCGGCGCCCGAGGCTCCTCGGGCGTCGCTTCGTTTTACATCGGGGGCCGCCGACTCTTCGAACCCTCCGAAGTCGGCTTCCGAGTGCGAGCCCTCCCCCTTACTGTACAGTCTTCCCGGCCAGCGGGTCACTCATCACGTAGCGAGGCTCGGTTGCCGAAGAAACGACCCTCTCAGCCATCCCGACGAGGGGCCACGGAAGCCTCGCGGGTGCGCCGTCGCTTCGAGACCCTTCTCTCCGCAGGGGTCGCGATCTTCACCAAGCACTCGCTCGAGCGCGTGCTGCAGCAGATTGTGGACTCAGCGCGAGAGGTCGTGGGGGCGCGCTATGCGGCGCTTGGGGTGCTCGGTCCAGACCGCCAGTCGCTAAGTCAGTTCGTGACTTCCGGCCTTTCAGAGGTGGAGCGCGAGCGCATCGGCGAGCTGCCCCGTGGCCGCGGTCTGCTCGGCCTGGTCATCCGGGAGCCAAAGCCGATCCGCTCGGCGGACATCAATCGCCACCCCAAGCGCTATGGCTTCCCGCCCCACCATCCGCCTATGAAATCGTTCCTCGGGGTTCCGATCCGGAGCCGGGGGGAGGTGTTCGGCAACCTGTACCTCACCGAAAAGATCGGCGCCAAAGAGTTCGATCGAGAAGACGAGGCGATCACGGTGCTGCTCGCGGCGCACGCGGCGGTCGCGGTCGAGAATGCACGTCTGCACGATGAAAGCCAGCGGCTGGTCGGCCAGGTGAAGGCGATGCAGCGGCAGCGGGATCTATTCTCCGCCATGATGAACCACGAGCTGCGGAACGCCCTCACGGGGGTGTATGGCTGGGCGGAGCGCCTGGTGCGGGGCAAGTCGCCCGAGCAGCACTCGCGGGCGGCGCGCGAGGTGTATGAGGGCGCCGAACGCACGATCACGCTGCTGAACAACTTCCTCGACTTGGCGCGCCTCGACGCCGGGAAGGTCCGGCCGGTCTGGCGCGACGTCGAAATCGCTGCCGCGGTCGACCGTGCCATTGCGGGGCTAGAGCCCGCGGCCGAGGCGAAGCGGGTCCGGCTACTGACCGAGTATACCAACGGCGCCGCGACGCTGCGGACCGACCCCGTGCGGCTTGAGCAGATCCTCGTCAACCTGCTCTCCAACGCGGTGCGACACAGCCCCGACGGGGACACGGTCGCGGTGCAGGTCGAGCAGGGTAGCTCAGACGTGCGGTTCAGGGTGGTCGACCATGGGCCCGGCGTCCCACCCGAGCTGCGGGCGGGCATCTTCGAGCCGTTCGAGCGCTTCGACCCGCACTCGGGGCTCGGCACTGGGCTCGGGCTCCCCGTGTCGCGCCGTTTGGCCGAGGTGATGGGGGGACGGCTGGCCGTCGAAAATACGGTCGGGCCGGGCGCCACCTTCACCCTGGCCTTACCGCACCGGCCACCGGACGCCGTCTGAAGATTCCTTCATCGATTCTTTAGAATGAGTTCAACGCGCGCTACATAGTCTCCGACCTATGAAAATCCTTGTCGTGGAAGACGATCGGAAGGTCGCGGGCTTCATCGAACAGGGGCTGCGCGAAGAGGGGTATGCGGTGGACGTCGCGCCCGATGGCGACGAAGCCACCACCCTGGCGCACGTGTACGACTACGACCTGGTGGTCCTGGACGTGATGCTGCCGAAGAAGAACGGGCTTCAGGTCGCGGCGGAGCTGCGGCGCGAGGGACGCAAGACCCCCATCCTGATGCTCACCGCGCGCGACACCACGGAGGACGTGGTGCGCGGGCTCGACGCCGGCGCCGACGATTATCTCGCCAAGCCATTCAAGTTCGACGAGTTGTTGGCGCGGGTGCGCGCACTGATCCGGCGGGGCGGCGCGAGCCGCACGGAACTCCTGAGCTATGGACCGGTCGAGCTCGACCGCCTGAAGCACAAGGTCAAGGTCAAGGGCAAGAAGCTCGAGCTCACGCCCAAGGAATTCCAGCTGCTCGAGCATTTCCTCTTGCGGCCGGAGGAGGTGATCCGGCGCACCGAGCTGCTCGAGAAGGTGTGGGATCTCCACTTCGACCCCGAGAGCAACGTGGTGGACGTCCATGTGGGCAATCTTCGCCGCAAACTCCAGGAGGCCGCGGAGCTCGAGTTGCTCCACACCGTGCGGGGCGTCGGGTTCCGGCTCGTGTCCCCGGATCGGGAAGAGGCGTGAGTCGGTCGTTGCGACGCGCGCTCGCTGTAAGGTTCGCGGCCACCATGGGTGTAGGCTTGGTGGTGGCGGCAGCGGCGGCGTACGCCGTGGCGCTCGGCCCCGCAGCGGGAATGCACCGGGAGTTGTTGCTGGTGCTGGCGGGCGTCGTGGTGGTGGGGACCGGGGCCACCCTGGTTGGAGCGTGGTGGCTCGCGGGCTCGGCCGTGCGGCCCGTATATGAGATCACCGAGCAGGCGACCCGCATTGAAGCGGGCACGCTCGGCCAGCGGATCATGGCGCACGCCGACACTGACGAGTACCGAGGCCTGGTCGCGGTCTTGAACCGCATGCTCGAGCGCATCGATGCGGCATTCGAGAACCAGCGGCGGCTGACGGCCGACGTCAGCCACGAGCTGCGCTCGCCGCTGACGGCCCTCCGGGGCGAGATCGAGGTGGCGCTGCGCGCGGAGCGGAGCCCACGTGACTACCAGCGCGTGTTGCGCAGCGGTCTCGAGGAGATCGACCGCCTGACGGCGATGAGCGAGGACTTGTTGCTCATCACACGTGCGGCGGCCGGCCTGCTGGCCGCGCGTTGGGTTCCCACCGACGTGAACGCGCTCATCCACCGCGAGCTCGACGGGATCCGTGGACGGATCGAAGAAAAGAAACTTACCGTGCGCACCGAACTCGCTGTCGGGCTCGGCAGTCTGGTGCTCGATTCTGGGCTCACCCGCCGGCTCGTCGAGGAGCTGCTCGATAACGCCGTCAAGTTCGCGCCTCACGGCGGCGTGGTGGTGGTCGCCACCACGGCCACAGGGGGAGGCCTGCGTCTCGCGGTTGAGAACTCCGGCCTGCCGCTGGCCGAGGATGACCTGGCGCATCTGTTCGAGTCGTTTTACCGCGCGGACCAGGCCCGCACCCGGGGGACGGGGACCGGGCTCGGGCTCGCGGTCGCCGCCGCGGTCACGAGCGTCCATGGCGGTTTGATTCGGGGGGTCAATGTCCCGAGCGGCGGCGTGCGGCTCGAGTGCGAGTTGGTCGGTATGAGTCATGCGAGGCACGCGGCGTGAGCACGGGCGGCGAAGCCGTGGACCGGGAGACGATGGCGGCAGCGAGGGCGAGCTGCGACCGCTGCTGCGCCGTCCCCCGCTTCTTCGAGGACTTCTACAACAACTTCTTTGCCCGCTGCCCGCAGGCGAGGGCGATGTTCGCGCGAACGGACTTCGAGCGCCAGCATAAGCTCTTACGACATGCGTTCGGTCTGCTGCTCAACTTCCCGAAGCAGCCGGCGTGGGAACCCACGATCCTGGCCCGGGTCGCCGAACGACACAGTCGGCGGGACCTCGGCGTGGATCCCTCGCTCTATGCGCCATTCATCGACGCGCTGATCGAGACGGTGCGCCACTGCGACCCGGAGTTTACGCCGGCCGTCGAAGATGCGTGGCGGAAGACAGTGCGGAAAGGTGTGGAGTACATGCAGGCTAAGTACTGAACCCGGTCACGTGCTTCGAATCGGATCACGACTCCGCGGCACCACCTGACGGCTTCTTCATCGCGTCTTCACATCGACAAGGCCATGCGGCGTGCAAACTCCCTCTCACGGGCGGAGCTCAGTGAGACACTCCCGCCCTGCCGCGAACCTTCGTACAGGGAGCGCTTATGTCACGTCGAGCTGGGATGGTCGTCCTCATTGGCGCCCTGATCACAGGCGCCCCACGCGCTGCCCTCGCGGACCGTGGCGCCGGAGAACGAGACAGGGAAACCGCGGCTCGGGCGCTGCGGGCCTACGCCACGCGCTACGTGTTCGCCGCCGCTCACCTCACGCCAACCTACGCCCGCCAGACCGGCCTGGCGTGCAGCGCGTGCCATACGCATTTCCCGGAGCTGACCGCCACAGGACGGGCGTTCAAGCTCAACGGCTACGTGTTCCGGAGAAGCGAGTCCCTCGAGGGCAAGAGCCCCGAGGGCCAACAGAGCCTGCTGCTCAACCTGGTGGCGCCGGTGTCCTTGATGTTCCAGACATCGTACACCAGCACGAAGAAGGCGCTGCCCGGCACGCAGAACGGCACGGTGCTGTTTCCCGACCAGTTGAGCCTCTTCACCGGCGGCGAGATCACGCCGCACGTGGGTGGTTTCCTGCAAGTGACCTTCGATCCGCAGAGCGGTCAAATCGGCGTCGACAACGCGGACTTCCGCTTCGCGACCCATGGAAGCGTCCTCTCCAAGCGTGCGACCTTCGGCCTCAGCGTGAACAACAACCCCACCGTACAGGACGTCTGGAACAGCACGCCCGCCTGGGGCTTCCCGTACGGCAGCTCGGCGGTGGCTCCTGCGCCGGGCGCAGCCACGCTCATCGACGGCACACTCGGGCAGCAAGTGGCTGGGCTGACGGCGTACACGATGTGGAACGATCGAGTGTACGGGGAGTTCGGTGCGTACCGCTCCGCACCTCTGGGCATACAACGTCCATTGGACTCGACGGCCACGGGGGTGATCAGT
>QHUK01000051.1 GCA_003222085.1 Gemmatimonadota bacterium | reverse complement strand
CCTCCCGGCGCGCCCAGGTGCGCACCGCATCCGCGCCCGGCTCGGTGGCGAGACCGAGCGGGGGGCGCGTGGCCTCGAGCCGGACGGCCTCGCCCGTGCGCGTCGACACGAGAAACGCGTGCGGATGCCCGGCGTTCGCGAAGGTGATCCGTCCGCCTTTCGGATCGACCACGGCGTAGAACACGGTGAGGAACATCTCCGTGCTCGCGAGCTCATCGGCGAGCGACTCTTCGAGACGGTGCAGCACCTCGGTCGGCGTTTCGGCCGATTCCGCATGGATGCCGGAGGCCGCCATGACGAGCGCCATGATCAGCGCGGCGCTGAAGCCGTGGCTGGTCACGTCTCCGATCATCACGCCGATGCGGTCCGCCCGGAGGTTGAGCAGGTTGTAGAAGTCCCCGCCCACCGACTCCGCCTGACGGCAGCGCGCCGCGACGTCGACGCGCGACCCGAGCACGCCCGGCGACGGGAGGAGCTTGAGCTGGAGATCGCGCGCCAGCTCGAGCTCCCGGAGCACGCGTTGCTGGCCGAGATCGCGCGCGACGAGCCGCGCGTTCTCGATCGCCGCGCCGATCTGGTTGGCGATCGCGGCCACCAGCTTGCGATCGCCCGCGGTGAAGGCGTCGCCTCCCACCCGGTCCGTCAGGTTGATCACGCCGATCGGCTTGCCGCGCGCCCCCGGCGCGGCGTACAGCACCGGGACCGAGAGGAACGCCTGGCCGCGATAGTTCCGGCCTTCGGGGCAGCCGGGGTTCGGGGCCGTGGGGTCGGTCGGATCGTAGCTCACGATCCGCATCTCGCGGAACACGCGCGCGGCGACCGAACACGCGTCGTCCACCTCGATCGGCTCCACGTCCTGAACGTCCATGCCGCGCGCGGCCACGATGCGCAGCATCTGCTGCTCGGCGTCGTGCACGAGCAGCGTCGCGCGCCGGGCGCCGACCACGGTCGACACCTCGCGCAGGATCCGGTCCGCCGCCTCGTCGAGCCGGATCGTATGGCCCAGGATCTCGCTGATCGTGTAGATGAGGTCGATCTCCTCGTAGCGCTCCGACAGCTCGGCCGCGACCTGGGCGGCGTCGCGCTCGGCCGCGAGCACGGCCCCGACGATCTCGGCCAACTCCTGCGCCACCCCTGGGCCAGCGCCGTTCGCGATCTCGAGCCACACCCCCTCGGTCTCGGGAATCGGCTCGAGCCGCGCCGACCCCTGCGGCGTCGCCTCGCTCGCCTGCCGCAGCCGCAGGCGCGTCCCGGCCAGCCGCTCGAGCAGCGGGAGCAGCCGCTCGACGCGGGTCAGCCCGCTCGGAGCGTCAGGCACACCGAGTTCCCTTTCTCATTGAAGGCGACGTGGTCTACGAGGCTCCGCAGCACGAACAGGCCGCGCCCGTCCTCGCGCTCGAGGCGCTCGGGGAGGGTGGGATCGGGGACGTCCGCGGGGTCGAACCCGTTGCCCTCGTCGGTCACGTGCAGGCGCACGGCGTCGCGCGCCACTTCGACCCGTACGCGCACGACGCGCCCCGGGTCGCGGCGGTTCCCGTACGCGATGGCATTGGCGAGGGCTTCCGCGAACGCGGTGCGGAAGTTGAATCGGATGCGGCGGAGGGAGAGGGGGCCGCCGGGCAGCTCGTCCGCGATCAGCTCCACCGCCGGGCCGACGTACTCGAGGTCGCTCGGCACGTCGAGCGACAGCTCGATCTCGGTCTCACCTCCCGTCGCCCGCCGGCGAATCTGGAGGGGCTGCGGCGTGGTCACGGGCTAGAAGGCGGCGAGCGCCTCCTCGGGAGTCCTCACGATCGCGAAGAGGGTGTCGAGCTTGGTCAGCTCGAACAGGGTTTGCAGGTCCTCGTTCAGGCCGCACAGCCGGAGGTCCCCGCCCTGCTCGCGGATCTTCTTCGAGAGCGATACCAGGACGCCGAGGCCGGAGGAGTCGATGTAGCCGGTCTTGGTGAAGTCGATGACGAACTTCTTGCCGCCGCCATCGAGGGCATCGAGCACCTTCTGCTTCAGCTCTTGACGGTTGCCGACGATCAGCTGCCCGTCCACACCGACCACCACCACGCCGTGCTTGTCCTTTTTGAGACTGAAGCTCATGACCGCTCTCCCGCTTGAAGGACCGCGACCGCCGCCGTGTCCACAATATCATCGACCGTCGCGCCCCGCGACAGGTCGGCGACGGGTCGCGAGAGTCCCTGGAGAATCGGCCCGATCGCCTCCCAGCCCCCCAGGCGCTGCACCAGTTTGTATCCGATGTTGCCGCTGTCAAGATCGGGAAACACGAGCACGTTCGCGCGGCCGGCCGCGCGCGAGCCCGGCGCCTTGCGGGCCGCCACGTCGGCGACCAGCGCGGCGTCGGTCTGCAGCTCCCCGTCGAACGCGAACTCCGGTCGCCGCCGCGTGAGGATCTCGAGCGCCTGGCGCACGCGCTCCACGCGCGGTCCCGCCGCGCTGCCTTTCGTGCTGTAGGAGAGGAACGCGACGATCGGCTCGTCGCCCACGATCCGCCGGCGATCGCGGGCGGCCGCCACCGCCGACTCGGCGAGCTGCTCCGGGCTCGGCTCGGGCACGACCGCGCAATCGGTGAAGGTGAGCACCGCGTCGTCCCGCACCATGTAGAACGCGCCGCTCACCGTGGTGATCCCCGGCGCGGTGCCCACCGCCCACACCGCGGCGCGGATTGTATCCCCGCTTGGGAAGGTGGCCCCGCCGACCATGAGGTCGGCGCGGCCCAGCCCGACGAGCGCGGCGCCGAACGTGAGGGGATGCTCGAGGGCGGCGGCCGCGGCGGCGTCGGTGGGGAACCGGTCAGGCCGCCGGGCGCGCAGTAGACGAACCATCTCAGGGAGCGGGGAGCAGGGAGCGGTACCCTCCAGGAGGTCCACCCTCCCGAGCCCCATCGCCTCGATTTGCGCAGCAGCGGCGCGCACGCGCTCGTCGCTCCCCTCGGGGAGCACGATGCGGCGACCGGCGCGGCGCGCCCGCTCGTACACCGAGTCGCGGAACGTCACTTCCCGAACTTTTTTCTGAGCGCCTGTTGCACCGCGGGGTGGACGAGCTGCGAAACATCGCCGCCGAAGCGCGCCACTTCGCGCACGAGGCTCGAGCTCAGGTAGGTGAGATCGAAGGCCGGGACGAGGAACACCGTCTCGATGCCGGGCGCCAGATTGCGGTTCATGAGCGCCATCTGGAACTCGTACTCGAAATCGCTCACGGCCCGCAAGCCCCGCACGATCACCGTCGCTCCCGCCGTGCGGGCGAACGCGGCGAGCAGCCCGTCGAACGACCGGACCTCCACGCTGGGATCCTCGACCGCCTGCCGGATCAACGCCACCCGCTCCTCCAGGGTGAAGAGGGGCTGCTTCGCCACGTTCACGGCCACGGCGACGATCACGCGATCGGCGAAGGAGCGGGCGCGGCGGATCAGGTCCTCGTGCCCGCGCGTGATCGGGTCGAACGATCCCGGGTAGACCGCGACGCGGGACGCGGGAGCGGTCATGGGGCGTAGATGAAGGTGACGGCGGTATCGCCGTAGCGTCGGGTGTCGTCGCCGGGAATCGGCTGATTCGCCGGATGCTCGATCGAGATGATGCGCGCGAACGGATTCACGCGGAACAGGGCGACGAGCCGCGCCGCCTGCCCGCCCGCGTAGGGCGGGTCCGCGAACGCCACGTCGTACTGCCCGGCGTGCAGGTGTTCCGCGAACGCCAGGGCGTCCACGCGATGGACCACCGTCCGGTCATCCACCTTGAGGAGGGTGATGTTGGCCTTGAGCGACGACAACGCGAGCCGGTGGATCTCGACGAAGTCCGCGCTCACGGCCCCGCGCGAGAGCGCTTCGAGACCGAGCGCGCCCGAGCCCGCGAACAGGTCGAGGACGCGCGCACCACGCAGCGGGCGCTGGAGAATGGAGAACCACGCCTCGCGCACGCGGTCCCCGGTGGGCCGCACGGCGTCGCTCGACGGAGTCTTGAGACGGCGGCCCTTGAAGTCGCCGGCGATGATGCGGATCATGCCCTGCCCGGCCCCCTTCCCAACGCGGAAGTGCGAACGCGGAACGCGGAACGGAAGGGTGAGCGTCTGTTCCGCGTTCCGCCTTCCGCGTTCCGCGTTCATTCGCTCGGCGCCATCGCCGCCACCCGCGCCTGCAGCGTC
This sequence comes from Gemmatimonadota bacterium, assembly GCA_003222085.1. GTDB lineage: Bacteria > Gemmatimonadota > Gemmatimonadetes > Gemmatimonadales > GWC2-71-9 > AG41. The sequence continues at coordinate 17,462 of QHUK01000051.1, read as the reverse complement.
GTCCGCCCCTGCCACTCGTCGCGCTCCAGGCGGAAGGCGACGTCCAGCCGCTCCGCGAGCCAATGGTCGGGGATCGCGTCGGCCCATTGGAACGCGATCGCGGGGAGCACCCCCGACGCGTCGTCCAGCGTGAAGCGCAGGTGGTTCGTCCCGACACGCCGCGCACCGACCGCGCGGGCCTGGCGCACGCCGAACACCGGGGCTGGATTGCCGGGACCGCACGGCTCGAGGTAGCGAATCAGCTTCTCCAGCTCGTCGCTCACGAGGCCCAACGGCAGCTCCAGGTCCACCCGCTGCGCGGGCACCAGGTCATCGGGGTGCAGAAGCTCACCCGCGACGGCGAGAAACGCAACACGGAACGCCTCGTAGCGCTCGCGGCGGACGGTGAGCCCCGCCGCCATGGTGTGGCCGCCGTACTTCTCGAGATGGTGCCCGACGCGATGCAGCGCGGCGTGCAGATCGAAGCCCGCGATGCTCCGCCCCGAGCCCCGCCCCACCTCGCTCCCCTCCTCCCAGCCGATGAGGAACGTAGGCCGCCCATAGCGCTCCACCAGCCGCGAGGCGACGATCCCGATCACCCCCGGGTGCCAGGCGTCGGCCGCGAGCACCAGCGCGCGGTCGTCCGGCTGCAGCACGCGCTCGGCCAGCTCCACCGCCTCGTCGAGGATGCGCTGGTCCAGCGCCTGGCGTCGGGCGTTCAGCGTCTCGAGCTCGCGGGCGATCGCCGCCGCCTCCTGCGGGTCGTCCGAGAGGAGCAGCCGCAGCCCGTCGTTCGCGTCCCCGATCCGCCCCGCCGCATTCAAGCGCGGGGCCAGGATGAACCCGACGTGGCCGGATTTGATCGGCTTCCCCGTCAGGCCCGCCGTCTCGACCAACGCCCGCACGCCCGTCCAATGCGACTGCGCGAGCAGCTTGAGCCCGTGGCGCACCAGGATGCGGTTCTCGCCGGTCAGCGGCACGACGTCGGCCACCGTCGCGAGCGCCACCAAGTCGAGGAAGTGGAGCGGGAGATGGGGGGACAAGCCCAGCGTCGGGACCAGGGCCTGCGCGAGCTTGAACGCGACGCCGGTGCCGCACAGCTCCTTGTCTTCCGACGGGCAGTCGGCGCGCCGCGGGTCGAGCACGGCCGAGGCGGGGGGGAGCTCGTCGCCGGGGAGATGGTGGTCGGTGATGATGACGTCGATGCCGGCCGCGCGCGCCGCGCGCACCGCCTCCACCGCCGTGATGCCGCAGTCGCAGGTGATGATCAGCCCGGCGCCGACGCGGCGGGCCTCCGCGAGCCCGGCCGGCCCGAAGTCGTATCCGTCGCGCAACCGGTGCGGGACGAACGCATGGGCCCTGCCGCCGACGCTCGAGAGCACCCGGGTGAGCAGCGCCGCGCCACATTGGCCGTCCACATCGTAGTCGCCGTGGACCAGGATCGGGGCACCCGAGCGGACCGCGGCGACGATCAATTCGACCGCCCGCGGCATATCGGCCCAGGCGCGCGGGTCCGAGAGCCGCTCGAGGTCGGGGCGCAGGAAGGCTTTCGCATGCTCGGGCGCGGCGAGCCCGCGCTGCACCAGGATGGCGGCGAGCGGCTCGGGGATGTGGAGGTCCGATGCGAGGGCCGCGGTCTGCTGCGGGTCGGCCGGCGCCGCGACCGCCCAGCGGGCGGGGATCATTCCGGGGCGTACAAGAGCACGCCGCAGGCCTCGCAGCCCTCGATCGACGCGCCCCGCTGAATCAGGGCGCGGCGCTGCGTCGGGACCGCGGTGAAACAGTGGCCGCAGGCGTCGCCGTGCAGGGGGTACAGCGCCAGGGGCGCTTTGCCGCGTCGAATGCGCTCGTAGCGCGCCAAGAGCGCGGCGCTGAGCCCGGCGGTGGCGCGCTCGCGCTCCGCGAGGGCCCGCTCGCGCTCGGCCGCGATCTGCTCGCGCTTGCCGGCGAGCGCCTCGCGCAGCGGGGCCTGCCGGGCCCGCACGTCGTCGAGTGCCCGCTCGGCTTCCGCCGCCTTGCGCTCCGCTTCCGTCACTGCGTCCCCGGAGCGCATGAACTCGGCCTCTTCCTTCGCGAGCACCGAGCGCGCGAGGTCCAGTTCCGCCATGAGGGTCGAGGCTTCCTTCGCGCCCCGCACCCACTCGAGGCGTTGGCGCCGCTGCTCCTGCATGGAGCGATAGTTGGCGATCTTGCCCTCCAGCTCGTCGCGCCGATCCATGGCCGCCTGAATACCGCCCCGGGCGACCGCGAGCGCGCGCTCCGCCGCCGCCTGCGCCTCATCGAGCGTCGACAGCTCGGGGGCGAGTGCCGCGAGGGCTGCGTCGGTGGCCGTCACCGCCTGATCCTTTTCCTGTAGCGCCAACAACGCTTCAAGTTCCGGGTGCACCTCTCCTCCTCTTCGCGATCTTGTAGCGCGGGTAGCGCCGGCGCAGCTCGTCGAACACGCGGCGCTTCTCCGCAATGAGGGACGCCTGCCGCTCGGGGGTCTCGAACGGGAGCTGATCGTCGAGCTGCTCCAGCTGCCGCTCCAGTCGCCGCGCCTCCATCCAGTTGACGGCCAGCTCGTACATCTCGTTGGGGTCGCGGGCCCCGAGTCCCTCCGCTTTGAGCTGCTCGTACGCGCGCGCCGACGTGTCGTCCAGGGCGAGCACCGCGTCGTCGGCGACGCTCTCGAACACGGCCCGATAGGGGGGGAACTCGAGCTCCTCGGGGTCGACGGCCTCGGTTACGCGGCTCAGCCACGGCTCGCCTTCCAGCATCAGCAGCAGGAGGGCTTTCTCGGCGCTGGCCGGCAGAACGGGAAACGGGAAACGGGAACCGGGAGACGAGGGTGTCCTGACCGTTTCCCGTTTCTCGCTTCCCGTTTCCCGTTCGAGGACGTCCTTCCGGACGCCGGCGGCCTCCGCGGCCCGGGAGATGTACAGCTCCCGCGTGATGGGCTCCGTCGCGGCACGGATCGTCGGGAGCAGTCGATCGAGGGCGCGGCGCCGGCCCGGCAAGGTGCCGAAGAATCCTTTGCGGTCGAGAATCTGGATCTTCCGCTCCAGCACATCGACCGCGTCCTGGAGGATCTCCTGAAGGCCCGCGGCACCCTTCTTTTGCACCAGGGTGTCGGGGTCCTCGCCCGCCGGGAGCGTGGCGACGCTCACCCGCAGTCCCTCGCGCAGCAGCTCGTCGCCGGCCCGGAAGGTGGCGCGCAGGCCGGACTCGTCCGAGTCATACAGGAGGATCACGTGGGGAGCGTGGCGCTTCACGAGCTGGGCTTGCTCCGGGGTGAGCCCCGTGCCGAGTGGCGCCACGACCTCTTCGATCCCGGCGAGGGAAAGGCGGAGCACATCGAAGTATCCTTCGACCAGGATCGCGCGCTCCGCCTTGCGCATCGCGTGCTTCGCGACGTGCAGGTTGTACAGCAGCTTTCCCTTGTGGAAGATCGGGGTGTCGGAGGAATTGAGATACTTGGGCTCTCCGTCGCCAAGGATGCGCCCGCCGAACGCGACCACGCGGGCGCGCAGGTCGTGGATCGGGAAGAGCAGCCGGCCGCGGAAGCGGGGCGCGAGCGTGCCATCCTCCCGTTTAGCCAACAGACCCGCCTCGAGCAACACCTCGTCACGCACGCCCAAGCCTTTCATTGCGGCCAGGAACGCCTTCCCCCCGGGGGCGTACCCGAGGCCGAGCGGCTGGACGGTCTCGAGGTCCAGGTGCCGCGTCGTCAGGTAATCGCGGGCCACCTGCGCTTCGGGGCTCTCCAGCAGCTGGCGGGCGAACCAGTCGGCCGCCGCGGCCACGGCGCTGTAGAGCGGCTCACGGGGATCGGGACCCGTAGGCCCCCGTTCCGGAATGGTGATTCCCACCCGGCGGGCCACTTCGCGCACCGCCGTGGGATAGTCCATGCCGAGCTTCTTCATGAAGAACGTGAATACGTCCCCGCCGGCGTGACACACGAAGCAGTAGAACATCCCCTTGCGGGGGATGACGGCGAAGTTGCGGTGCGTGCCCCCGTGAAATGGACACGGAGCGCGGAAATCGGATCCGGTGCGCTTGAGCTCGACGTGCTCGCCAATGATCCCTACGATGTCCGCCGCCTCGCGGACCTGCTCGATCACGTCGTCGGGGATGAGGCTCACGCGCGAAACTCGACGACCGTGACGCCGTGACCGCCCTGGCTCGGCGGGGCGAAGCTGAAGCGCTTCACCCGCGAGTCGGCGGAGAGGACTTCGTGCACGCGCTGGCGCAGGGCGCCGGTTCCCTTGCCGTGAATCACGCGGAGGGAGGGAAGGTCGGCGCGTATGGCGTCGTCGAGCGCTTTGACGAGCAGCGGCTCGGCCTCAGCTACACGAAGGCCGATGAGAGAAATTTCGGTGGCCGCCTCGACCTCCGGTGCCGGGGCGGTGGAGGATGGTGGAGGGCGGTGGAGGGCGGTGGAGGGAGAGGCCTTACGTGCGCGCTTCAACTCGTCCAACGACATCCACCCTTCCCTGGGCTTTTCCCCGGCCGTACCACCGGCTGTCTCCTCGAGTGCGCTTTCGACCAGTCGCCGCGCTTCTTTGGCGGTCGCCTCGTCGACGGCCGCCCGTGCGCGACCCAGCGCCTCTTCGACCTTCTTGCGCGCCTCGAGCAGATAGGCGCGGGTTTGCTCCCGCGCCTCGCGTTCGAGGCCCTGCGCCCGAGCCTTCACGTCCCGCTCACGCGCCGCCAGCTCCGCGCCGCGGAGGTCGAGCTTTTCCGCGTCGGCGCGGACGGAGGCGTCACGTGCCGCCAGCTCTTGCTCCTTGGTTTCCAGCTCTCGGGCCCTGGCTTCCACCGTCGCGAGCAGGGCATCGAGCGCGCGCTCGGCCCGCGGCACGGCCCGCTCGGCGATCTCCAGCACGTCGGGGGCGATGCCGAGGCGGCGCGCGATCGCCAGCCCGTACGACCGGCCGGGCACGCCCTTCAACAACCGGTAGGTCGGCGTCAGCGTATCGGCATCGAACTGGAGCGACGCGTTCACGATCCCCACCGTCTCCGCCGCCAGCTGCTTCAAGGCGCCGAGGTGCGTCGTCGCCAGGGTGACCGCCCGGCGCCGGGTGAGCGTTTGCAGCACGGCCGTCGCGAGCGCGCCTCCCTCGGCGGGGTCGGTGCCGCTCCCGATCTCGTCGAGGAGCACGAGCGCCCCCGCCCCGGCCCCGTCTCTCTCCAGGATATCGCGCAGGGCGGCGACGTGGGCGGAGAACGTGGAGAGGCTCGCGGCGATCGACTGGCGATCCCCGATGTCGGCGAACACGCCCGTGAACACCGGGAGGGTCGACTGCGGACCGATCGGCGGGATGATGCCGCTCTGCGCCATGAGGGCGAGCAAGCCCACCGCTTTGATGAGCACCGTCTTGCCGCCGGTGTTCGGGCCCGAGACCAGCACCGTGCACTCATCGGGCGCGAGCACGAGATCGAACGGCACGACGACCTCACTCCCTGGTGAGGCCAGCAGCGGGTGACGACCGTTCCGGATTTCGAGCGGACCCGTGCCGATCGCGGGCGCGAACCCGTTCACCTCCACCGCGTACCGCGCGCGGGCGCACAGGTCGTCGAAGGCGACGCACATCTCCCACGCCGCGGCGATCGCGTCGCGATGGGGGCGCAACAGCTCCGTCAAATCCCGCAGCACCTGCAGGACCTCCCGTTGCTCTTCGACCTCGGCGGCGCGCAGCGCGTTCCCGAGCTCGATGACCTCGGGCGGCTCCAGGAAGACGGTGGCACGGGTCGCCGACTCGTCGTGCACGATGCCTCCGATGCGCGCGCGAGCGGTCGAGCGGACGGGGATCACGTACCGACCCTCCCGCACGGTGACGGCCGCATCGGGCGCGCGCTCCGTGGGATCGAGCCCGGCGAGCATGGCGTCGAGCTTGTGCACCAGGCGCGCGCGCGCCTCTCGCACGGCGCGGCGGGCACGCGCCAGAGCGCGGGATGCGCCGTCCTGCACCTGACCGTCCGCGTCGAGCGAGACGGCGAGCCGCTGCGCGAGCTCGTTCGGGGGCGGATCGACCCGCAGCGCGGCGGTGCGCGGCGCGTCGGCCGCGAGTCGGGCCAGATCGCCCGCGACAATCCGGGCGGCGGCGAGGGCGCCTCCCAGCCGCGCGAGCGCGGCACCTTCGAGCGCGCTCCCCGGCACGCCGAGCAGCTCCAGGGCGGCGGTGATGTCGGGGACAGGCTCGGCGCGAATCGCGTCGTCGGTGAGGAGGAGGGCGGCGAGCTCGGCCACCTGCGCGAGCGCGGCGCGGATGGCGGCGGGATCGGTCGCGGGGGTGCGACGCGTCACGCGGGCGGCGCCGAGCGGCCCGGCGGCGTGCGCCGCCACCCGCTCCAGCGCGGCAGGGAACTCGAGTGTCTCCAGCACGGAGGGCGCGACCCCTCCCCCGACTGTCATACGGCCGCCGCCAGCTCCTCGCGGACGATCTGGTTCACCAGCTTGCCGTCCGCCCGGCCCTTGAACTGAGGCATCACCTGTCCCATGACCTTTCCGAGATCCTTCCCGCCGGCGGCGATCGCCTCCCGCACGGCGCGCCGGATCTCGGCGGCGTCGACCGCGGCGGGCAGAAACTGCTCGAGCGCCTTCGCCTCGCCGAGCTCCAGCTCGGCCCGGTCGGGGCGCCCGGCGGCGGCGTACTGCTCGGCCGCTTCGCGGCGGCGCTTGATGCCGCGGCGCACGACCTCGGCCGCCTCGTCATCGGAGACGGGGTGCTGGAGCTCGAATTCGCGGTTCTTGAGGTCTGCGAGGATGGTGGAGAGGAGGAGCGTGCGCCCTTGATCGCGGTGTTTGCGGGCCTGGTTCATCGCGGCGCGGAGCCGCTCGGGCAAGGTCGCCACGTCAGGCCGGATGCGGGCGCTCGGTCTTGTGGCGCGCCGCGTTCAGCTTGCGCTTGCGTCGCTCGCTCGGCTTTTCGTAATGACGGTGCTTGCGCAAGTCGGACAGGATCCCCGCCTTCTCGCATTTCTTCTTGAAGCGCCTCAGCGCGCGCTCGAAGCTCTCGTCATCGTGAATGACGACTTCCGGCATACCTCTGGGTAACGGTGACGGACAGAAAAACTTAGCCCTGACGATTCGATGGAGCAACCCTGCTACCCCGGTGGCCACGTCATCGGCCGACCGCCGAGGAGGTGCAGGTGCAGATGGAACACCGTTTGTCCGCCGTCGGGGTTCGTATTCACCACGAGGCGGTACCCCCGCTCCGCGATGCCGAGCTCCCGCGCCAGGTCCCGCGCGAAGCCGAGGAGTTTACCGAGCAGGCCCGCGTCCTTCGTCTCGTTGAGGGTGGCCACGTGATGCGTGGGGATCACGAGAACGTGCGTGGGCGCTTGCGGATTGAGGTCCGTGAAGGCCAGCATGCCGTCACCGCGCTTCACGACCGTCGCCGGGATCTCGCCGGCGGCGATGCGGCAAAACACGCAACTCCCGGTCATGTACCTCCATCCCCGAAGGCCTCGTTCACCCCGGGCTTGCGCCCGGGGTCAGTCAGTCACCGCCCGAAGGCCTGTCGCAGCTGCTCCCAGAATTGCTTCCCGGTGTGGCCCTCGGCGGACGGCTTGCTCTCGATCTTCGCGAGCTGCTCGAGCAGGGCGCGCTGCTCCGCGGTCAGCTTGACGGGCGTCCAGACATGCACCCGCACGTGCAGGTCGCCGCGACCCCCTTCTCCCACCCGCGGCAGCCCCTTGCCGCGCAAGCGATACACGGCGCCGGTCTGCGTGCCCGGCTGGATATCGAGGGTCGCGTCCCCATACGGAGTGGGGATCTCGACCGCCGCGCCGAGCGCCGCCTGGCTGAAGGAGACCGGCAGATCGTAGACCAAGTCGTCGCCGTGCCGCTCGAACCGCGGGTCCTCGGCGATGTCGAGTACGGCGATCAAGTCGCCGGCGGGACCGTTGCGCGACCCGGGCACTCCGTGTCCGCGCATGGTGAGGTAGTGATGATCGGCGACGCCCGCGGGGACGTTGATCTCCAGCTCCTTCTCGGCGCGGATGCGTCCGTCCCCCTGACATTTGGCGCACGGCTGTGGGATCACGGTGCCTTCTCCCGCGCAGCCGGGGCACGGCGAGACGGACACGAACTGTCCGAACATGGAGCGCGCGGCGCGCCGCACTTCGCCGGTGCCGGCGCACGTCGCGCAGCTCGTGGCCTTGGTGCCGGGGGCCGCCCCGGTGCCGCCGCACGCGGTGCAGCGCTCCAGGGTCCGGACCTTCACCTTCTTGGTGGTGCCGCTCGCGACCTCGGCGAGACTGAGCTTCAGCGTGACCTTCAGGTCCTGGCCGCGGTGGCGCTCCCGGCGGGCGCGCTCACCGCCGCCGAAGAAGGCGTCGAACCCCCCCAACCCGCCGAAGTCCCGCATGAAGATGTTGAGCGCTTCCGACAGGTCGAAGTGGGTGAACCCCGCCGCGCCCGAGCCCGCCCCGGTCCGCAAGCCCGCCTCGCCGTAGCGGTCGTAAGTGGCGCGCCGCTCGGGGTCGCGCAGGACCTCGTAGGCTTCGGTGATCTCCTTGAACTTCGCCTCGGCGGCGTCCTTCTCCCCCGGCGCGACGCGATCGGGATGATGCTTCATCGCGAGACGGCGATAGGCCTTCTTGATCTCGCCCTCGTCCGCGTCGCGCTTGACCCCCAGGATGCTGTAGTAATCGTGTTTCACTCGAGCAGCTCACCCACGAGACGGCTCGTGTGATCCACGAGCGCCATGATTTTGTCGTACGGCATGCGCGTGGGGCCCATCACCCCGATGACTCCGGCAAGGGGGCCGAGCCGGTAGGAGGCGGTCACCAGCGTGAAGGGAGCGAGTGTCGCGTCCTGGTGCTCGCTGCCAATCGTGATGGTGAGGCCCTGCCCGAGCCGCTTTGCGAGCGCCTCGCGCAGCACGTCCCGGCGCTCGGTCACCTCCAGCAGTCCCTGCAGCCGCTCTTTGGTGGCGAACTCCGGCTGGCCGGCGAGGAGCTGCGCGCTTCCGAGCACGACGCCCCCGCCCGCCCCGGTGGCCGGCACGTCGAACAGGTCGTCCGCTTCCTGGATGAAGATGTTCAGGAGCTCGCTCGAGCCGGCGTCAGGCGCGGCGTCGCGCAGCCGCTCGGACAGCGTCGCGCGGATTTCGCGGAGCCTCAGTCCGGCGAGGCGCTCGTTCAGGACCAGGGCCACCTGCACCACGATCTCGGGCGCGAGGCGCGAGGGCACTTCAACGAAGATGGTGCGCACCAACCCGCTCTTGAGCGTGAGCACCAGCAGGAGCCGGTCGGACCCCGCCTGCAGCAGCTCCAGCCGCTCGAGCACCGCCTCGTCGAGCGTCGGGCCCACCGCCACGCCAAGCTCCTTTGTGAGTACACCGAGCACCTGCGCCGCGCGCTCCAGGATCTGATCCACGGCATTGCGCTCCGCGAGCTCTTCGCGGATCTGATGCGAGTCGGACGCCGACACCTGCGCTAGGCGCATCAGCGAGTTCACGTACACCCGATAGGCGAGATCCGTCGGGATGCGGCCGGCGGACGTGTGGGGGTGGTAGAGATACCCCTTCTCCTCGAGGTCGCTCATCGTGTTGCGAATGGTGGCGGCGGAAAGCGTGAGGCCGAACTTCTTGGCAATAGTCCGACTCCCCGCCGGCTCGGCGGTTTCGACGTAGGTCTCGATGACGGCCTCGAGGACCTGGCGCTCGCGGTCGTTCAGGGATGCTACCATGTCACCCAAGCTGTTACCTACTAACAATTTAGACCGCTCGCCCCGCGCCGGTCAAGTCGCCGACGAGGGCGTCGAGACGGAGCCAGCCCTCGGGGCGGCAAACCAATCGCTGCTCCCTCACTTCCACCCAACCCCGCTCCACCCAGTGGACGGTCGCGGGCGGTAGAGGGCGGTAGCGGGCGGTAAGGGGTAACCCGGCATCGGTGCGCAAGGCGAGATAGAGGCGCTCCAGCTCCTGTTGCTCCTCGGTCAGGACCTCCTCGGCCTCGACCGGCGGCAGTCCGGCGACGACGGCGCGCCGATACGCCTCCCACGCGGCCAGATTCCAGCGACGGACGCGGCCGTCGAACGAATGTGCCGCGGGACCGAGCCCCCAATAGGCGCGACCGGACCAGTACGCCGAGTTGTGGCGTGAACGGTGGCCGTCGCGCTCGGCGTTCGAGACCTCGTAAAAATTATAGCCGCAAGACGCAAGCCGTACGTGAGCAAGTAAGTACTCATCCGCGTATCGCTCGTCGGCGGCGGCGGACGTGGCGCCGCGCGAGATCCAGCGGGCCAGCGGGGTGCGCTCCTCGACGGTCAGCCCATACAGAGAGAGGTGAGCGGGGAGCAGCGAGCAGGCCAGGTCGAGGTCGCGCGCCCAGTCGCGCTCGAGCTCCGCGGGAAGCGCGAAAATGAGATCGAGCGAGATGTTGTCGAACCCCGCGGCCCGGAGCGCCCGCACGGCGTCGCCGATGCGCGTCGCGTCGTGAGCGCGATGCATCCACTTTAAGACGTTGTCGTCGAAGGACTGGGCGCCCAGCGACACGCGATTGATGCCCGCGTTGCGCCAGGCGGTCGCGTGTTCGAGCGTCACGTCTTCCGGATTGGCTTCGATCGTGACTTCGACGGCGTCACGCAGAGACGTAGCACGGAAGGCGTCGAGCACCGACGTAAGGAGGGCGGAGAGCGCCTCGGGAGGCAGCAGCGACGGCGTGCCGCCGCCGAGGTAGATCGTCTCGAGACCGACGTCTTCGGTCTCCCCGGGCTTGCGCCCGGGGTCAGTTGTCCCAAGGAGTTTCAGTTCCTGCAGCACCGCGTCTACATACTCCCGCGCCGGGATACGCTTGCGCACCGCGATGGAGAAGTCGCAGTAGGAGCAGCGCCGCCGGCAGAAGGGGACGTGCAAATAGACATGCCGCACCACGGAAACTTAACGCGGAAGTTGGAAGGCGGAACGCGAAACAGCAGTGGAAGGTCGCTCGCTGCAGCCGCGCTCGGATTTCTGTTCCGCGTTCCGCGTTCGCACCTCCGCGTTCAAGCGAGCCCAAACACCATCCCCGGCTCCTGCTTCACCACCCCCCGCAGCTCGAGCTCCGTCAGCGCGGTCAGCACCGCGCTCGTGTCGGCCCCCGCACTAGAAACGAGTACGTCCACGTGCTTGGGTTCTGCCGCCATGGCGTCCCACAAGCTGCGCTGCAGATCGCTCAGGTCGGGTGGCCGACCCCGGGGCGGTGCCCCGGGGCTAGTCGAACCCGCCAGCGTGGGTTCGGCCGTTCCAGGTAACCCCAGCTCCTCGAGGATGTCTCTCGGCGCGAGCGCCGGCTTCGCGCCCTGCTGGATCAGCTTGTTGCAGCCGAGGGAGGTGGGGCTCGTGATCGGCCCGGGCACGGCGAGGACGGCGCGCCCCTGGTCGAGCGCGCAGTCGGCCGTGATCAGCGCGCCCGACCCGGGCGCCGCTTCGATTACCACCGTCACCCCGGCGAGTCCGGAGATGAGGCGATTGCGCCGAGGAAACGCGCCGGCGTGGGGGCGCTCCCCCGGCGGCAGCTCGCTGACGAGGCAGCCGCGGGCGACCATGCGCTCGTACAGCACGCGGTTCACGGCAGGGTAGATCACGCCGAATCCGTTCCCGAGGATCCCCACTGAGGCGCCGCCGGCGTCCAGGGCGGCCACATGCGCGATCGCGTCGATGCCGCGCGCCATCCCGCTCACCACGACCACGCCCGCCCCGGCGACGCCCGCGGCGAGGAGGCACGCCGCAGCGGCGCCGTAAGGCGAGTGGTCGCGGCTGCCCACGATTCCCGCCGCCGGGCGGGCGAGCAGTGCCGCGTTACCCCAGACGAAGAGCAGTGCAGGCGGATCGGGGACGTCGCGCAGCAGCGGCGGAAAGGTGGGGTCGTCGGGAAGCAGCACGCAGGCGCCGAGGCGATCCAGCTCGTCGAGAATCTCATGGCCCGACTGGGGGGAGCCGGCGCGGATCGCCGTGGCGGCGGCGCGGCTGAAGCCGGGGAGCGCGGCGATGGCGCCGTGTGGCGCGCCCAACGCGGCCGCCGCGCTCTCGAACGCCGCCACGAGGGTACGCAGCCGCGCGGCCCCGATCCCCGGGACCTGCGCCAGCGCCAGGTACGCCGCTACCTCGTCGCGACTCCGATCCGGAGCGATTGCCATAGGGTCTCGAGCAGCTCCGGCACGCCCGCACCCGTCACGGCCGAGATTGCGACCACCGGGGCGCCGGCCTGGGTGCGGATCGCGGGGAGCCCTAAAGGAGTCCCGGGGAGCAGGTCGAGCTTCGTGAGCACGACGATGTGCGGCTTCGATGCGAGCTCGGGTGAATACGACGCCGCTTCCCGCAACAACAGCTCGTAGGTTGCCTGTGGGTCCGGACTGTCCACCGGCACGAGCACGGCGACGACCCGGGTACGCTCCACGTGCTGCAGGAACCTGATGCCCAACCCCTTCCCCAGGTGCGCGCCTTCGATGATGCCGGGAATGTCCGCGGCCACGAAGGTCCGGTGGTCGGACAACGCGACCACGCCGAGGTGCGGCTCGAGCGTCGTGAAGGGGTAGTCGGCGACCTTCGGGCGCGCGGCGGAAATCACGGAGAGCAGCGTGCTCTTCCCCGCGTTCGGCTCGCCCAGGAGGCCGACGTCGGCGATCAGCTTGAGCACCAGCTCGAGCCGGCGTTCTTCGCCGTACTCGCCGGGCTCCCACTCGCGCGGGCTGCGATGGGTCGGGGTGGCGAAGCGTGCGTTGCCGCGCCCGCCGCGCCCGCCCTTCGCGACGACCAGCGTGTCTCCGGCCGCGAGCGCCTCGCCGATGAGCTCGCCGGTCGCGGCGTCGCGCACCTCGGTGCCGGGGGGCACGGGGAGGGAGAGGTCGGCCCCCGACTTTCCAGTCATGTTCTTGCCCTTGCCGTGCTGCCCCCGTTCCGCCTTCCACTGGGTGCGGTAGCGGTAGTCGAGGAGGGTCGCGAGGTTCGGGTCGGCGCGCACGAAGACACTGCCGCCCGCGCCGCCATCCCCGCCGTCGGGACCGCCTTTCGGGACGAACTTTTCGCGGCGGAAGGAGCTGGCTCCCGCACCCCCCGCGCCAGCAATCACGTGGACGAGAGCGCGGTCTATGAACACGAGGACGAACGCGGAACGCGGAACGCGGAATGCGGAATGGATCGGGGAGTTCGGCGCGCGGTACGGATTGACGAGACGGCGATCGCGACGAGCTGCCCCGCCTCATCTCGCAATGAGCCTACCCGGTCGGCGTCAGCGAACCCTCGTGCCGCGACGAGATCGAGCCAGAACTGCGCCTCATCTGCCTCCTCCTCGACTATCCCCATTTTCGCAGCAAACTCCCTTCGTGACCTGGCTCGGCAGGCAGAGCGGTAGTTTGCTCCCACTGCGGTACCAGCACGAAGGAGCTGATTGCCTATAACGTCGGCGGCTCGACCGCGAGGAAGGTCTTCGACTAACCGAATGACGGCCAATGCGAAGAGCCGGGTACGAGCCTTCAGGCCGTCTCCGCGGCACGACCTCTCACTGACGTTCCGCATTCCGAATTCCGCATTCCGCATTAGAGCCTCCGACCCTTCACATCCGCCCACTGCTCCCGGGCGCTCCGTCGCCGCTCCGCATCCAGATCTCCATCCACCAACCCCAGCACCGCTTCTATCTCTTCGCCCGCCGCCCCCGTGTTCAGCGCGCCCCGCAAGTGCGAGTGCAGCTGGTCGGCGGTGCCGAGCACGGCGGTCGTCGCTACCGTGCAGAGCTCGCGCCGCTTGAGATCGAGGCCCGGCCGCCCGATCACCTTGCCGTAGGCATCCACCAGCACCAGGTCCTCGAGCGCCGGATGCAGCGCACGCAGGTTCACGAGCAGCTTGTGATACGCCCGCCCGTACACCTCGCGGCACACCGCCGCCCCGCGCGTCGCCCACGACTGCCAATCCGCGTGCGCCAGGTCCTCCGCACCGTCGCCCTCGACCGGCGCCGGCCCGCCGACGCGACGCCACGCGCCGAACGCCACCAGCGCCAGCGGGTAGCCGACGACGAGCATGCTCTGCAACAGCAGCTCCTCGATCCACAGCCCCGGAACCCGCGCTTCGCGCGCGGCGGCGAGCCGCGCGTCGAGCTCCGGGACCTTGCCCGTCGCCACCGCCGCGGCTACGCGGACCAGCGCCGCGGTGGGGGAATCGAGCCGCGGGACCTTCCGTTCCCTCATTGTACCGCTCCCCCCTTCCCTCCCGCGCATCCTTTCATTGCTCTAATCCTCCTTTTACACGCAGCTCCCCCACCGTCTCGCCGCGGGTGTTCACACTGGGTCGAGCCGTGAGCGAGGGCGGACGGGGCCGGAGGCCCAGCTCCTCGAGCACGGCCGCGATGGCGAGCGCGGAGGCGATCGCGTGTCCATCGGTCACCTTTAACGCGACGCCGAGTCCTGGCTGTGTCAGCAACGCGCAGTACACGCCCTCGGCCCCGACCTTGGCAATCACGCGCCCGGGGTGCGCCCGCATCAGCTCGGTACAGGGCCGACCTTCACCGGCGATGAGGTCGGGGTGGCGCAACATCGATTCCACGATTGCGGATTGCGGATTGCGGATTGGACGTGGGCCCTTCGATTCCGCAATCCGCAATCCGAAATCCGCAATCGCGAGTCTCGCATACGCCCACGCCATGTTCCTGAGCGGGAGCCCGTAGCACACGACCCCGCACCCGTCCACGGCCGTCTTGATGTCGCCGACCGGGACTTCCGTCCAGCGACCCACCGCCGCCAGGCAGCGTTGCTGCACGGGATGCTCCAGGCGCGTGTAGAACGCGGTGGGCCAGCCGTGGTGGCGCGCCAGCGCGAGCATGCCGGCGTGCTTCCCCGAGCAGTTCGAATAGACGGCCGTGAGCCGCAAGCCCCGAGCGTGGTAGTCTTGCGCCACGTTCTCGGATAGCGGCGGGTGCGGGCCGCACAGCAGGTCACGCTCCGAGCATCCGATCTTGCCGAGCAGCTCGCGCACCTGGGCTACCTGTCCCGGCTCGCTCGAGTGCGACGCGCACGCCAGCGCCAGGTCCTGGCTCGTGAGGCCGAACCGCTCGGCCGCACCGTCCTCGACGAGCGGCAGCGCCTGGAACGGCTTCGCCGCCGACCGCCAAAACGTCACCAGCTCGGGGTCGCCGGCCCGCGCCACGATGCCTCCCGTCGAGTCCACGACGGCGACGTGGACGTCGTGAACCGCCTCGACCACCCCACCGCGAAGCTGCTCAACGCGCATCGCTACCCTCCCGCCCCCTACCCCGCCCGGGTCGCTTCCCGTTTCCCGCTGTAAGCGATAAGGTGATCCCGAGGAGTACCAGAACTCCGCCCGCCAGCGCCATCGCCCGCGGGGCTTCGTGAATAGCGGGGATGAGCCAGGCGAGCACCGTCGCCCCTACCGGCTCTCCCAGTGCGGCGACGTTCACGGTCGTGGCGCGGAAGTGCCGGAGGGCGTAGTTCATCCCGGTGTGTCCGACCAGCATGGGTCCCGCCGCCATGGCCGCGAACACCGCCCAATCGCGTCCCGCGAATCCTACCAGCGGGGTGCGGCGGGCGAGGGCGAGCAGCGCGAGTGCCGCGGCGGCCACGGCGTACACGCCGGTCGCGTAGCGCCAGATCCCGACCGTTTGGCGAACGCGCCGCCCGATCACGTAGTAGCCCGCGCCGGTGACGGCGCCGAGCAGGGCGAGGACGTCACCGCCAAACGCGCCGAGCGAGAGCCGCGCGTCGCCCAGACCGATGAGGCTCGCCCCGATCACGGCGAGCACGATGCCCCAGGCTTCCGTACGCGTCGGGTGCTCGCGCAGCCATACGGCCGCGAAACCCCAGGCGAAAACGGACTTGAGCGACACGAGGACGACCGAGCTGGCGACCGCAGTGAAACGGAGTGACGCAATCCAGGACCAGAAATGCAGCGCCAGGAGTAAACCTGACAGCGTCATCAAAGGGAGCGGGGAGCCGGGAGCAGGGAGCGGTGTTACCGGCGAAATCCTGCTCCCCGCTCCCGGCTCCCTGCTCCCTTCCAACACCGCCAGCCCACCGGTCACCGGGAGGACCAGCACCAGCCTCCAGAACGCGATCGCCAGCGCCGGCGCGGCGGCGAACCGTACGATGGGTCCGGCGTATGTGGTGGCGAGCACCGCCACGATGAGCACCAGCAGGGGAGACATGGGCGCGTGAAAATAGCTGGTTGCCCCGGTAACCGTATGCGTCCAAATTGCCCGCTCCATCGGAGGCACCACCTGTGACCATCCCCACCCCCGACCCTCGCCTCACCCGCGACCACCTCGAGCAGGTGTTCGCGAAGATGGCGGCCCGGCGGGTCGTCGTCGTGGGTGATGCGATGCTCGACATCTATCTCGCCGGCGACGCGGAGCGCATCTCGCCCGAAGCGCCCGTCCCGGTGGTGACGGTGCACACGCGGCGCGCCGCGCTGGGGGGCGCAGCCAACGTGGCCGCCAACGTGGCGGCGATCGGGGCCGAGTGCCGGCTGGTCGCCGTGATCGGCGACGATGCGCGGGGCGACTCGCTGCGCGCCGAGCTGGCGCAGAACCGGCTCCCCGACCGCCACATCGTCGTGGCCGCCGCGCGGCCCACGACCTCCAAGACACGGGTCACCGCGCGCGGCCAGCAGGTCGTGCGGATCGACGAAGAAGTGGAGGACCCGATCGCGCCGCGCGCCGAAAACCAGCTGCTCGGCCAGCTCGACGCGGCCATGGCGGACGCCGATGCGGTGCTCATCGAGGACTACAACAAGGGCACGCTCACGCCGGGCGTGATCGAGCGGGCCATGATCCTCGCCAAGAAGCGCGGCATTCCGGTCGTCGTGGACCCCAAGTTCAAGCACTTCTTCGCCTACCGGGGCGCGGCGCTGTTCAAGCCCAACCGCCGCGAGCTCGAGCAGGCGATGGGCGCAACCCTCGACCTCGCGCACCCGGACGCCCTCCCCACGTCGCTCGACAAGCTCGGCGTCGACAATCTGCTGCTCACGCTCGGCGCCGAGGGCATGGTGCTCGTCACCAGGGACCGGCAGCTCACCCGCATTCCGACCATGGCTCGAGAGGTGTTCGATGTCTCGGGCGCCGGAGACACCGTGACGGCGTGGGTGGGGACGGCGCTCGCGGCGGGCGCGTCGGTACGAGAGGCGGCGCAGGTGGCGAACTACGCCGCCGGCGTGGAGGTCGGGAAATCGGGCGTCGCCACCGTATCGCCCTCGGAGGTGCTGGCGATGCATGAGGCGCACTATGATCAATTGGGCAAGCTGAGACGAGGAGGGCTTCTGTGACCTGCTCCCTCTTAGTGCCAGTTCAGCCCGACGCCGATCACCAGCCCGTCCACGGTCTCGCGCCGCTGGTAGGTTGGCGCCACGAGCACCGCGTGATCGATCCGGTAACCCACCCGGACCTCAAGCGGCGCTCGCGCCAGCCGGACGATCATCCCGGCCTCGCCGCCCTGTCCGTGGTCGAATGATTCGGGGACGTTGACGTCCGCCGCCAACACGCGCCAGAGCTCCGCGTAACCCCGCACCGCA
>QHUK01000017.1 GCA_003222085.1 Gemmatimonadota bacterium | reverse complement strand
CGTAGTGGTGGTATCGGAGTCATTCTCGGACCGGGGTTCGATTCCCCGCGCCTCCATTACTAAAAGCAGGTTGGGGAGGTTGTGGAGGACGGGGGAGGTTGGGGAAGGTTGCATCGGCGCAACCTCCCCCGTCCTCGCCTAACCTCCCTAACCTCCCTAACCTCCCTAACCTCCCTAACCTCCCCAACCTCCCCAACCTGCTTCTAGACCGTTGCTCGCGTTCGGTTGATTACGCCCTGTTCTTCGAGCGCCGCCTGGGCCGCGGCGAGGCGCGCGATCGGCACGCGGAACGGCGAGCAGGAGACGTAGTTCATGCCCACGTGGTGACAGAACTTCACCGACGCGGGCTCGCCGCCGTGCTCCCCGCAGATGCCAATCTTGAGCTCGCCCCGGGATCCCCGACCGAGCCGGACCGCCAGCTCGATGAGCTTGCCGACGCCCTCCTGGTCAAGCACCTGAAACGGGTCGTCCTTGAGGATCCCGTGCTCCACGTAGAAGGGGAGGAACCGGCCCGCGTCGTCGCGCGACAGGCCGAAGGTCGTCTGCGTGAGGTCGTTCGTTCCGAAGGAGAAGAACTCGGCATCCTTCGCGATCTCGTCGGCGGTGAGCGCGGCGCGCGGCAGCTCGATCATGGTCCCGACGAGATACGGCACCGCCCGCCCCTCGGCCTGGAACACCTCCCGCGCCACCCGGCGCACGATCTCGGTCTGGCGACGCAGCTCTTCGACGAGCGCGACGAGCGGGATCATGACCTCGACGGTCACCTTCCTGCCGCGACTCACCACCCGGCACGCCGCCTCGAAAATCGCCCGGGCCTGCATTTCGGTGATCTCGGGATACGTGATCCCGAGCCGGCAACCACGATGCCCGAGCATCGGGTTCGCCTCGACCAGAGAGGCGACGAGCCGCTCCAGCCGCACCGCGGGCAGCTTCATGGCGCGGGCGAGGGTGCCGAGCTCGTCCTTCCCGTGCGGCAGGAACTCGTGCAGCGGCGGATCGAGCAGCCGGATCGTGACCGGGAGACCGGCCATCGCCTCGAAGATCCCCTCGAAGTCCTCGCGCTGCATGGGGAGCAGCTTGGCGAGCGCGCGGCGGCGGCCCGCCTCGTCCGGCGCCACGATCATTTCGCGCATCGCCGTGATGCGATCGCCTTCGAAGAACATGTGCTCGGTACGGCACAGCCCGATCCCCTCGGCGCCGAATTCGCGGGCGCGCTTCGCGTCCGCCGGGGTGTCGGCGTTGGCGCGCACCCGCAGCCGGCGGTGCTCATCCGCCCACGCCATCAGCTTGGCGTAGTGGCTGCCGAGCTTCGGCTCCACCAGCTTGGCGGCGCCCAGCAGCACCCGGCCGGTGGTCCCGTCCACGGTGATGAGCTGACCCCATTTGACGACGCGGCCGTTGGCGCGCAGCCGGCCCGCCGCGGGGTCCACCTCGATGTCCTTCGCTCCCACGACGCAGGTCTTGCCCATGCCCCGGGCCACCACCGCCGCATGGCTCGTCATGCCGCCGCGCGCGGTGATCACGGCCTGCGCCGCCACGATCCCGTGGAAGTCCTCGGGGGACGTCTCCGGCCGGATGAGGATGACTTTGCGGCCCTCATGGGCCAGTGCCTCCGCCTCGTCCGCGTCGAACACCGCCTCGCCCGTCGCCGCCCCGGGCGAGGCCGGGAGACCCTTCGCGACCAGGGTCACTGACGCGCGCGGGTCGACCATCGGGTGGAACAGCTGGTCCAGGTCCTGGGGCGGGACGCGCTGCACCGCCTCGCTGGGCGTGATCAGTCCCTCCTCCACCATCTCCACGGCGCTGCGCACCGCCGCGAGCCCGGCGCGCTGAGCGCGGCGCGTCTGCAGCATGTACAGGTTGCCGTGCTCGAACGTGAACTCGATATCCTGCACGTCCCTGAAGTGCCGCTCGAGCTTTTCGGCGATGCGCTCCAGCTCGCGGTACACTTTGGCGAGCTTACCGCGCTTGAGCTTGGCGAGTGACTCGGGCGTGCGCACGCCCGAGACGACGTCCTCCCCCTGCGCGTTGGTCAGCACGTCGCCATTGAGCACGGCTTCGCCCGTGCTGCAGTCGCGCGTGAAGGCGACTCCGGTCCCGGAATCGTCCCCCATGTTGCCGTACACCATCGCGACCACGTTCACCGCGGTCCCCAGATCGTCGGGGATGCCGTGCACCCGGCGGTAGTCCGCGGCCCGGCGCGTGCGCCAACTCTTGAACACCGCCGCGATCGCCCCCCACAGCTGGACCGTGGGATCCTCGGGGAAGGGGAGACCGCACTTCGCCTGGATGATCGACTTGAACTCTCGCACCAGGGCCTTCAGGTCGTCGGCTGGGAGGTCGATGTCCCGCTCCACCTTGCGCCGGCGCTTGAACTCCTCCAGCACCTCCGCGAACGGCTCCTTGCCGAGGTCGAACACCACGTCGCCGTACATCTGGACGAAGCGACGATACGAGTCGTACGCAAACCGAGGGTTCTTCGAGCCCGCGATGAGCCCCTGCACGGTCTCGTCGTTCAGGCCCAGGTTCAGAATGGTCTCCATCATCCCCGGCATCGACACCGCGGCGCCCGAGCGCACGGAAACGAGCAAGGGATTGTGCGCGTCGCCGAACCGCTTCTTGGCGAGCCGCTCCAGCTGCTTCAGATGGCGATCGACTTCTTCACGCAGATCGTCGGGGAAAGTGCCTTGCTCGAGGTAGGTGATGCAGAGCTTGGCCGAGATGGTGAACCCCGGGGGGACCGGGAGCCCCAGGTTCGCCATTTCGGCGAGGCCGGCCCCCTTGCCGCCCAGGATGTCGCGCATGGCCGCCGAGCCGTCGGCCCGGCCGTCGCCGAACGAATACACCCACCGCTCGAGCGCCGGCACGGCGGATCAACTGGGGATGGCGGCGAGGAGCGGGGCGGCGTTGCGGGCCCGCTCGAGATCCTCGGGGATGTCGGTGGGGTAGTCGCCCGAGAAGCACGCGTGGCAGAAGTCGGCCGGATCGCCGCCCGCGGCCCGCAGCATCCCGTCCAGCGAGAGATACCCCAACGTGTCGACGCCCAGGTGCTCGCGGATCTGCGGGACGTCATGGCTCGACCCGATCAGCTCGCCTTTGGTCGGCGTGTCGATCCCGTAGTAGCATGGGCCCGTGATCGGCGGGGACGCGACGCGGAAATGCACTTCGGCCGCGCCCGCCTGGCGGATCAGCTGCACCAGCGCCCGGCTGGTCGTGCCGCGGACGATCGAGTCGTCCACGACCACAACCTTCTTTCCCTGCAGGACTTCGCGGACCGGATTGAACTTGATTTTGACCTTCGCCATGCGGCCGGCCTGGGCGGGATGGATGAAGGTGCGGCCGACGTAGTGATTGCGGATGAGTGCATGCTCGAGCTTGATCCCCGACTCCTCGGAGTAGCCGAGCGCCATGGCGTTCGAGGAATCCGGCACCGAGAACACGCAGTCCGCGCCGGGCGCCGGATGCTCCCGGGCGAGCTCGTGCCCCAGCGCCCGGCGCACTCGGTCCACCGAGCGATGGAAGACCGTGCTGTCGGGACGCGAGAAATAGACCAGCTCGAACACGCAGCGGCGCGGTGGGCGCGCCGGCAGGCGGGGGAGCTGATCCACCTCCTCGCCGTGGATACGCACGAAGTCCCCGGGCTCGAGCTCCCGCACCAGCGTCGCGCCGGTGATGTCGAGCGCGCAGGTCTCGGACGCCACCACCCAGCCGCGCCCCAGGCGACCGAGCACCAGCGGCCGAAAGCCGCGCGGATCGACGATCGCGTACAAAGTGCGCCCGACGGTGATGAGGAGCGAGTAGGCGCCCTCCACCCGCTCGAGCGCGTCCAGCAGCTGGTCCTCCGGCTCCCGTGCCTCCGAGCGGGCGATCAGGTGAACGAGCACTTCGCTGTCCGAGGAGCTCTGGAACAGCGAGCCCTTGGCGACGAGGTCGGACCGGAGCTGGACGGCGTTCGTGAGGTTCCCGTTGTGCGCGAGCGCCAGCGGCCCTTCGCGGTAGCGGGCGAGCATCGGTTGAGCATTGGCGAGGACGGAGGTGCCGGCGGTGGAGTAGCGGGTGTGGCCGATCGCGACGTCGCCCGGCAGATCGCTCAGGACGCTCTCGTTGAAGATGTCCGAGACGAGCCCCATCCCGCGGTGGGATCGCGCCGCGCCTTCCCCATCCACGGCCACCATCCCCCCCGACTCCTGCCCCCGATGCTGCAGGCTGTAGAGGCCGAGGTAGGCGACGCGGGCCGCGTCGGGGACGCCGGTGACGCCGATGATGCCGCACATCTGTCCGTCAGTCTCCCATCCGCCGGGATACGCTCGAGAAATATACCTGCCTGAGCCGCGCGACGGGGTGCTCGACGGTCGCGTCGCGCAACCGCAGCCGGACCGCGCCACCGCGCTCCGCCACCGTGCCAAGCCGCTGCGCGGGCACGCCCAGCTCCTGTGCCAGCGCCGCCACCGCGGTCGTGCGCGTCGGGGGACATGTGATAACGGCTCGCCCATGAGACTCGCTGAACAACAGATCGACAGCCGCCAGGCGTAAGCCGTAAGTGGTGAGATCGATGTTGAGGCCGAACCCTGTCTCGTCGTACGGACCGCCCATCGCGACCTCCGCCAGCGCGATGCCGAGCCCACCCTGCGAGCAATCGTGGGCGGAGCGGACCAGGCCGCGTTCCGCCGCGGAGACCAGGTAGTCCACGAGCCGCCGTTCTGCGGCCAGGTCCACGCGCGGCGGCTGTCCACCCACGAAGCCGTGCAGCGCCTCCCACAGCTGTGAGCCCCCCAGCTCGGCGCGCGTCTCGCCCAGCACGAAGACGACGTCGCCGGCCGCGCGCGCGTGGCTCGGAACCGCGCGATCGGCGCGGGGCAGGAGGCCGACCATCCCAACCACCGGCGTCGGGTCCACCGCGCCGGCCGGGCTCTCGTTGTAGAAGGAGACGTTGCCACCAGTGACCGGCGTCTCCAGCGCCCGGCACGCGTCGGCGATGCCGCGACAGCTCTCCTTGAACTGGTAAAAGACGGAGGGCCGTTCAGGACTCCCGAAGTTCAGGCAATCGGTGATGCCCAGTGGCCGGGCGCCCGTGCACGCGATGTTGCGGGCCGCTTCCGCCACGGCCGCCTTGCCCCCTTCATACGGGTCGAGCAGCACGTACCGGTTGTTGCAGTCCACCGTCACCGCAAGGCCGAACTCCGCATCGCGGATCCGAATCACCCCGGCGTCGCCCGCCCCGGGGCCGATCACGGTGCCCGCCTGGACGGTCGAGTCATATTGCTCGTAGACCCAGTGCTTGGATGCAACCGCTGGGTGGTCGAGGAGCCGGAGCAGCACGTCATCGAGAGGCGGGAGGCGGGAGGCGGGAGGCGCGGCGTCGCGTAGCCGGACGATGGCCTCGTCCTCACGCGCGTCCGGCGCGTAGACCGGGCAGTCGTCGATCAGGCGCTGGCCCGGGATTTCGACCACGACCCGATCCTGCCATGTCGCGCGGTACATCCCGTCGTCCGTCACACGGCCGATCGGCGTGGCCGTGAGGTCCCACTGCTCGGCGATCGCCTGGACCTGCGCGATCCGATCGGGCCGCGCGACCACCAGCATACGCTCCTGCGATTCGGACAGCAGGATCTCGTACGGCGTCATGCCCGCCTCACGCGTGGGCACGAGCGACAGATCGATCTCCACCCCCACGCCGCCTTTCGCGGCCATCTCGGCGGACGACGATGTGAGCCCGGCCGCGCCCATGTCCTGGATGGCGACGATGTGGCCCGACGCGATCAAGGCGAGACTGGCCTCGAGCAGCAGCTTCTCGATGAACGGGTCGCCCACCTGGACCTGGGGGCGCCGTTGCTCGCTCTCGTGCGTCAGCTCTTCGGACGCGAACGACGCGCCGTGGATGCCGTCGCGCCCCGTGCGCGAGCCGACCACGAGGAGTACGTTGCCTACGCCCCGCGCCGCCGCCTTGATGAGATCCCGCTCCTTGAGCACGCCGACGCACATCGCGTTCACGAGAGGATTCCCGCCGTAACTCGGACTGAAGTCCACCTCGCCTCCGAGCGTCGGGACCCCGACGCAGTTGCCGTAGTCGCCCACGCCCTTGACCACGCCGGCGAACAGGTAGCGGTTGCGGGCATCGTCGAGCGACCCGAAGCGCAGGCTGTTCAGCACGGCCACGGGGCGGGCGCCCATGGTGAACACGTCGCGCAGGATGCCGCCGACGCCGGTGGCCGCCCCCTGGTAGGGTTCGACGGCCGATGGGTGGTTGTGCGATTCGATCTTGAACGCCACCGCCCAGCCGTCGGGGAGGCGCAGCACGCCCGCGTTCTCTCCCGGCCCCTGCACGACCTGGGGACCCGTCGTGGGGAACGTCTTCAACACCGGTCGCGAATGCTTGTAGGAGCAGTGCTCGCTCCACAATGCGGAGAAGACACCCAGCTCGGCGAAGGTGGGCGTCCGGCCGAGCAGCGTGGTGATCCGCTTGTACT
Organism: Gemmatimonadota bacterium; assembly: GCA_003222085.1. GTDB lineage: Bacteria > Gemmatimonadota > Gemmatimonadetes > Gemmatimonadales > GWC2-71-9 > AG41. The sequence goes on along the minus strand of QHUK01000017.1, from coordinate 133,749 downwards.
CGGCGTCGGTGAGGTTATGCTCGCGGACCAGCTGTGGCGTGATCGGGGGGTCGCCCGGGAATGGCGTCGGGGCTCCCGGCGTCACCTGTCGCTCACCTTCGCCCCGGCGACGCCTCGCAGCAGGGCGCGGAACACACGCGTCATGATGTTGGGCTCGGGATGCGCGAGGACGGTTTGTGCCTCACCCGCGTCGAACCACATCCCGTGGCAGTGCGTGCATTGATCGATCTGGATACCGTGCCACTCCCCGGTGATCAGATCGTAGCCGCACTTCGGGCACTTCATGTGATGCGAGCGGCGCTCGGCTTCGGCCGCGGTCTTCTGGACGGTGGCGCGCTGCTGGCGGAGCAGCTCGGCGTCCCGTCTGGCGAAGTATTCTTCCTCGTTTCTGCTGGGCTTATCGGGCATCGGCCTCAAGGGGTCGAAGGTTTCACCGTGAGCGTGTCGCCGCCCGGACGCGCCGGGCCATGCGGGGGCGTGGCGAAAGGCGACGACGACTGCCCGCTGTAGCCGTGCCCGGGCCAGCGCAGCACCGCGTCCACCACCTTGCCGCTCTGGAGGAACACCACATCCTCCGTCCCGCAGGTGTATTCGCAGCCGTTCCGGTAGTAGAGGTACGTCATATCGCCCTGGCGGCGAACGGCGATCGGCGGCCCCCACAGCGAGTAGACCTCCCGCTCGCTCATGTCCGGCGCGATGGTGCCGGTGTCGGGCGAGTCGTAGGCAACGTCGCGCGCCGGGAGCGGCACCGCCGGCGCGTGCCGGGCCGGCTTCTTGGGCGGAGCCGAGGGCGGGGGCGTGGCGGCGACGTCCTGCGGCGGGACGGCAGGCTGCGTGTCCGGCATCGCCGGCGCCGGCTGGGACGGCCTCGTGCGCTGGCGCGCCGCCGCGATCTTCGCCTTCACCTTCGCCCACTGCTCGTTGATCTGCTTACACCCTGAGGTGGCGATCGTCAACAGCGCGCACATCAACAGCGTGCTGCGTCGCATGTCGAGCCTCCATCGAGTGAAAGACACGGGCTCCGTCCTGGCCGCCCAAGGCCGGGGCGTCGCGGCGCTCCGGGTGCGGCATGATCCCCACCACGTTCCGGCCGGCGTTCGTCACGCCGGCGATCTCGTTCGTCGAGCCGTTCGGGTTCTCCCGCACGTAGCGCAACACCACACGGTCCGTGGCCTCGAGCTCGGCGGCCGTCCGGGGGTCCACCACATACCGGCCGTCCCCATGCGCCACGGGGATTTCGAGCACTTCGCCCTTTTCGTACAGACTGGTGAACGGGGTGTCGGTCTGCTCCACGCGCACCCACACCGGCCGCGAGAGAAACCGCAGCCGGGCATTTCGCATGAGGGCACCCGGCAAGAGCCCTGCCTCGCACAGGATCTGGAAACCGTTGCAGATGCCGAGCACCGCGCCGCCCGCGTAGGCGTGCTCGGCGACGGCGCCCATGACGGCGGAGAACCGGGCGATCGCTCCGGAGCGCAGGTAATCGCCATAGCTGAAGCCGCCCGGGAGGATCACCACGTCGGCCTGCCGCAGATCGGTGTCGCGATGCCACACGAAGTAGGCATCGGAGCCCGCCGCGCGCGCCGCCGCGAGCGTTTCGGCGTCGCAGTTGGAGCCGGGAAACACGACCACCGCGACGCGTTTCATCGGGCGGCCCCGCCGTCGACCGCGAGGTCGTAGTCCTCGGTGACCGGGTTCGCGAGCAGCCGATCGCACATCGCCCGGGCACGCGCGAGCGCCTCATCGCGCGACCCCGCCGTCACCTCGAGCACCAGGTGCTTGCCCATCCGCACACGGGCCACCTCACCGAAGCCCAGGGCGTGGAGGGCGTGCTCGACCGCCTGGCCCTGCGGGTCGAGCAGGGCGGCCCGGGGCATGACGCGCACCTCGACCCGGAACGCGCTCACGCCTGGCCTCCCCCCTCGCGCTCGCGCGCCGCGGTGGCGCGCGGCGGCCCGAGCAGCTCGCCTGCCGCACCATCGGCGATCACGATCGGGCCGGCGATGTCGGTTTCGTCGTCGTCCTCCTCGAAGAAGAAACCGAGCAGCGTCGCGCGCAGGATGCCGTACACCATGTAGGTGATCCCCAGCGGGAAGAAAAACGCGTCGTGCTCGAGGATCCCGAAGACCAGGATAAACAGGATGGTGGCGAGCCCCAGGAGCCCCTTGAGCGTCCGCAGCCCCGCCCGCGGGAACGTCGCGTAGCGCACGTTGCTCACCATGAGCATGGTGAGCAGGATGATCAGGAGCTGCATCAGGTGGTGGCGCGGCATGAAGCGGAATACGTGTTGATACAGCTCCGTGGTCGTGAACGGAAAGAACGTCGCGAGCGTCATGCCGGCGGCCGGCGAGGGCAGTCCGATGAAGTAGCGCTTCGCGCGACCGGCCTGAGTGATGTTGAAGCGCGCCAGCCGGATGGCCGCCGCCATGACGTAGAAGTAGCAGAAAATCCACTCCGCCTGGCCGGCGGCCGCGAACTCGAGCTGGTAGATGAGAAACGCCGGTGCGACGCCGAAGCTCACCACGTCCACCAGGCTGTCGAGCTCCGCGCCGAACCGGGTGCCGGTGCGGGACAGCCGCGCCACTCGCCCGTCGAGCGCGTCGAGCACGCCGGCGAAGAAGATGTACCAGCCGGCGCGATAGAACTCGCCGCGCGAAGCGAGCACCATGGACCAGATGCCGAAGAACAGATTGAACAGCGTGAACAGGCTCGGCACGACGATCACGACTCGCCGCATGCTGGGGCGGGGGAACGGCTTCATGGCGTGTACTCGGCCAGCACCGTCGCCCCGGCCTGCACGCGGTGGCCGACCGCCACCCGCACCGTCGGTCGGGTGGCAACGGGGAAGAACACATCCACCCGTGAGCCGAATCGGATCATGCCCATCCGCGCGCCCTGCGTCGCCCGCTGCCCGGCCGCGCCGTCGGTGACGATGCGCCGCGCGATGAGCCCCGCGATCTGGCGCACCAGGAGGGGGCCCCGCGCGGCGCGCAGCCCGACCGACGCCTGCTCGTTGTCGAGACTGGCCTTGTCGGACGCGGCATGGAGGAACCGACCGGGGTGGTACCGCACCAGCTCGACCGTCCCCGTCGCCGGATAGCGATTGACGTGCACGTCGAATACGTTCATGAAGATCGAGATCCGCGTCGCCTGGGTCTTGAGATACATCGGCTCATCCACCACTCGCACGTCCACGATCTTGCCGTCCGCCGGCGCGATCACGTACTGATCGCCGCGCGGCCCCGTGCGCACCGGGTCGCGGAAGAAGATCAGCAGCCAGACCGCGAGCAGAAACAGCGCCACCTCCGGTCCCCACACCCAGGGCGACCCGCGCGCCACCCAGGCGCCGAGCACGACGAGCGCCCACCCGGGAAGGATGAAGGGCCACCCTTCGGGGGCGAGCCTCACCACACCACCCCGACCCAAAGGCAGAAGTCGGAACGCGGAAGGCGGAACAGCAGTGCAAGGTCGTTCGCCTCACGACACCTCCATTGATGTTCCGCGTTTCGCGTTCCGCGTTCCGCGTTCATCGCGCGGTCTCCAGTACTTTCCCGGTGATCCGTCGATACGCCTCCAAGTACCGCTCGCTCGTTGCCTCCACGACCTCCCGCGGAAGGGGCGGCGGCGGGGCGTTGCCGTCCCACTGGCCGTCCTGCTTCAGACCCGCGAGGTAATCGCGCAACGGCTGCTTGTCGAAGCTCGGCTGGCTCCGGCCGGGCGCGTACCGGTCGGCGGGCCAGAAGCGCGAAGAGTCGGGCGTCAGCATCTCGTCGATCACGAGCAGACGACCGTCGGGCGTAGTGCCGAACTCGAACTTCGTATCGGCGATGATGATCCCCCGCGGCGCCGCGTAGCCGCGGCCCGCCTCGTACAGGCCCAGGCTCGCACGTTTCAGCTGCTCGCCGAGGGAACGGCCGAGCGCTTTGACGACGTGAGTGAAGGTCACGTTCTCGTCGTGGCCCACGTCGGCTTTGGTCGCGGGCGAGAAGATCGGCGGGTCGAGCCGAGCACTCTCGACCAGTCCCGGCGCCAGCGGCTCACCCGCGAGCGTGCCGGACTTCCGGTATTCGGCCCACGCCGACCCGGTGATGTAGCCGCGCACGACGCACTCGAACGGCACCGGCGTGGTGCGGCGGACCAGCATGGCCCGGCCCGTCAGGGCCGAACGATGGTCGCTGAGCGCCGGAATCCGCGCCACGATCTCGTCGGCATCGGCGGAGAGAAAGTGGCTCGAGATCACCGTCGCGAGGCGCTCGAACCAGAACGCGCTCAGCTGGGTCAGCACCGCGCCCTTGTGGGGAACGGGCTCCCGCAGGACCACGTCGAACGCGCTCACCCGGTCACTCGCCACGAGCAGCAGCGTCTCGGCGTCGACCTCGTAGACCTCGCGGACTTTGCCGCGGCGGACGAGCGGGAGGGGAAGGGTGCTGGCGACGAGCGGGATCGTCATACCGTGACCTCGGCGGCGGCCGCAGCGGGCGCCACGGCCTCGATACGGTGCAGGACGTCGGGGAGGACGTGGTCGAGGAACTCGTCCACCTGGCGCGGCGCGCGTCCGATGTAGCCCGCGAGATCGAGCTCCTCCGGGCGGACGGCGATCTTCAGGGCCTTGAACGCCGGATCGCGGGCGAGCCGCTCCAGCAGGTCGTTCGGCGCCCCGTCTTCGGCGACCGCCTGCGCGACGGCGAGACTGTGGGTGCGGATGACCTCGTGCAGCCGCTGGCGGTCGCCCCCCGCCTTCACGCCGCGCATCAGGAGACGCTCGGTCGCGAGGAAGGGCAGCTGCGCCGCGACGTGGCGTGCGATCACCGGCTCCCGCACCTCGAGCCCCGCAGCCACGTTGGTGGCGAGCACCAGGATCGCGTCGCTCGCCAGAAACGCCTCCGGAATGACCAGCCGGCGATTGGCGCTGTCGTCCAGCGTGCGCTCGAGCCATTGCTCCGCGGCGGTGTGCCAGGCGTTGCCTTCGAGCTCGATGACGAAGCGTGCGAGGCCGGTCATCCGCTCGGCGCGCATCGGATTCCGCTTGTACGCCATGGCGGACGATCCCACCTGGTCGCTTTCGAACGGCTCGAGCATCTCGCCCTCGTGCTGCAGCAGGCGCAAGTCCGTGGCGAACTTGGCGGCCGACTGGGCGATCCCCGCCAGCGCCGCGAGCACCTGGGCGTCGAGCTTCCGCGTGTAGGTCTGCCCGGTGATCGGAAACACCCGCGCAAAGCCCATCCGCCGCGCCACCCGGATGTCGAGCTCTCGCACTTTCTCATCGTCGCCATCGAACAGCTCGAGGAAGCTGGCCTGCGTCCCGGTGGTCCCCTTCACCCCACGGAACTGCAGCGTATCGAGCCGGTGCAGGAGCTCCTCGGCGTCGAGCAGCAGCTCCTGCATCCACAGGGTGATCCGCTTCCCGACGGTGGTGAGCTGAGCCGGCTGGAAATGCGTGTACGCGAGGCACGCCACGTCGCGGTAGCGCCGGGCGGGCTTGGCGAGCGCGACCAGAACCGCCGCCACCCGGCCGAGCAGCAGCTGGAGCCCTTCGCGCATCAGGATGAGGTCGGCGTTGTCGGTGACGTACGCGCTCGTCGCGCCGAGGTGGATGAAGGGGCGCGCCGTCGGGGCCTGCTCGCCCAGGTGGTGGATGTGCGCCATCACGTCGTGGCGGATCCGCTTCTCGTGCTCCGCGACGCGCTCGAGATCGGCGTCGTCCAGGTGCGCGCGCAGCTCCGCGAGCGCGCGCTCGGGGATGTCCGCGCCCAGCTCCCGCTCGACCTCCATGAGGGCGAGCCACAGCCGCCGCCACAGCCCGATCCGCCGTCGTTCCCCCCACAGGGCCTGCATGGCCGGGGAGGCGTAGCGCTGGGACAGGGGCGAGCTGTACGTCAAACCGAGGCCTTCGCGCGCGCGGCCAACGTGCGCCAGTCGGCCAGAAACTGCTCCAGCCCGCGATCCGTGAGCGGATGCAGCAGCAGCTTCTTCAGGACGTCGGGGGGCAGGGTAGCCACGTCGGCGCCGATCATCGCCGCCTCCACGACGTGTCGCGGATGCCGGATCGAGGCCGCGAGGATCTCGGTGGCAATCTGGTAGTTGTCGAAAATCACCCGCGCCTCGCGGATCACGTCCATCCCCTCCTGGCCCACGTCGTCGAGCCGCCCGATGAACGGGCTGACGTAGGCCGCGCCCGCCTTCGCGGCGATCAGGCACTGCACGCTCGAGAAGCACAACGTGACATTGGTCTTGATGCCGGCCTCGGCGAGGCGCCGCACCGCCACCATTCCCGCTTCGAGCATCGGAATCTTCACGACGATGTTGTCCGCGATCTTGGCGAGCGCTTGGCCCTCCCGGACCATGGCGTCGGCGTCCACCGCCACCACTTCCGCGGAGACGGGACCGTCCACCAGGGAGCAGATCTCCTTGAGGACGTCGCGGGGATCGAGGTCGCCCGCCTGCTTCGCGAGCAGGGAGGGGTTGGTGGTAATGCCATCGATCAACCCCGCCTGGGCCGCCCAGCTGATGTCTTTGAGGCTCGCGGTATCGAGAAAGAACTTCATTGGCTAGAGGCCTCGGCGTAGAGGTCAGCGGGATAACGCACCGCCACGAGGTAGAGCCCTTGCGGTGGGGCGGGCGGGCTGGCCGCCTGGTTGTCGGTCGCGGTGAGGAGCCGGGGAAGATCGTCGAGGGAGCGCCGGCCCAGGGCGATGTCCACCATCGCGCCTACGAGAAAGCGCACCATCCGATGCAGGAATCGGTCGGCCTCGATCGTGAACGTCACCCCCGCTCCGTCGGTCCGCGGCGCCCACTGGGCGAGCGCCACGCGGCTGCGATAGTGGGGTCGTCCCGAGCCCGCGCCCGTCGCGGCGAGGCCGCGGAAGTCGTGCTCCCCCGGGAGCAGCTCCGCGGCGCGCGCGAGCCGCGCGACGTCGAGCGGACGTCCGAAGGCCCATTCGTACGGCCGCCGGAACGGCGAGCGGGCCGCGTCGTCGGTCCCGATCACGTAGCGGTAGCGCCGCGCCACCGCGCTGTTGCGCGCGTGAAACCCGGGTCGCATCGGGCACAGCCGCTCCACCCAGATGTCCCGTGGCAGCAGGGCGTTGAGGGCTCGGTACAGCCCGGGCCCGTCCTCCGCCCAGCGCCCATCCGCGAGAAACCCGACGCCCTGGCCCAGCGCGTGCACGCCCGTATCGGTGCGCCCGGCACCGGTCGCCGCGGTGCGGCGACCCATGAGGCGCTCCAGTACGGCTTCGAATTCCGCCTGCACCGTGCGCGCGTCCCGCTGCCGCTGCCAGCCCGCGAACTGCGCCCCGTCGTACTGCGCCACGGCGAGGTAGGGCCGGCTCGTCACGGGCGAAAGATAGGCTGAAACAGGGGGTCAATCAAGGCACGCAACCCGTTGTGGCATTTGACAAAACGCGATTTTTCGGGATAGCTTTGGCAGGCCCGAAACTCCCGAGCCCCAAGCCCCCGTGTCGGCCCCGTCCGCGCCCTCCCCGCTGCAGCAAGCGATCGCCACCCTCGCCGACCGTCGGTCCCTGGGTGAGCGCCAAACGACCGAAGTGTTCGGGGCCGTGATGCGCGGCGAAGCGACGCCGGCTCAGATGGCGGCCCTGCTGATGGGATTGCGCGTGAAAGGCGAGACCGCGGAGGAAGTGGCGGGCGCCGCCCGCGCGCTGCGCGACGCCATGGTGCGGGTGGAGGCGAACGGCGCGCACCTCGTGGACACCTGCGGGACCGGTGGGGGGGCGGTCTCCACCTTCAATATCTCGACCGCCGCCGCGTTCGTCGCCGCGGGCGCCGGTGCGGTCGTGGCGAAGCACGGCAACCGATCGTTCACATCCAAGTGCGGCTCCGCCGACGTGCTCGAGGCGCTGGGCGTGCGGATCAGCCTCGACGCGGCCGACGCCGCACGGGTGCTGCGCGAGGCATGCGTCACGTTTCTGTTCGCGCCCACGTTCCATCCCGCCATGAAGCACGCCGGGCCGGTCCGCCGCGAGCTCGCGGTCGCGTCCGTGATGAACCTGCTGGGACCGCTCGCCAACCCGGCGGGCGTGCGCCGTCAGGTCGTGGGGGTCGCCGAGGCGGACCGCGCCCCGCTCATGGCCGGGGCGCTCGCGCGGCTCGGGGCCGAGCATGCGCTCGTGGTCCACGGCCGGGTCGGCATGGACGAGATCGCGCCCCAGGGCATTACGGACGTGTGGGAAGTGCGAAACGGGCGCGTGAATGCGTGGGAAGTCGATCCGGCGGACCACGGACTCGCCGTCGACGACCTGGCCGGGTTATCGGGCGCGGAGCCGCCGGCGAACGCCGCGCGCATCGAGCGCCTGCTCGGCGACGGGCGCCAGGATCCCGCCGGGTTGGCCGCGCTGCTCCTCAATGCGGGTGCGGCGATCTACGTGGCCGGCCTCGCCACCTCGTACGCCGAGGGCGTCGCGCGGGCGCGCGAGGTGCTCGCGTCGGGAAAAGCCAGGGAGGCGCTCGAGCGTCTGCGTCGTGCGACGACCAGTACCGGTCCGACTTGAGGTCGTGCGCGCCTCACTGTGCGTCTGCGCGTCTCGGCGTCTGTGCGGCTAGTATTTTCGAATGACGCCCACCACCACACCCTGGACGATCACGTCGCGCTCGTTCAGCCGCAGCGGCGCCATGGTGGGGTTCGCCGGCTCGAGCCGGATCCACCCGCCCGGCTCACGATAGAACCGCTTGACCGTGGCGCTCGAGCCGTGCACCAGCGCGACCACCGTCTGGCCGTTGTCGGCCTGGTTGCGCTCGTGGACCACGATGAAGTCGCCGTCCTTGATGTGCTCGTCGATCATCGATTGACCGCGGACCTTCAGCACGTAGCTCCGGCCGCGGCGGGGGATCAGCTCGTCGGGTACCGCGATGGTGTCCGGGCCGCTCACGGCCTCGATCGGCGCGCCGGCCGCGACCAGGCCGTGCAGCGGCAGGTCGGTGGCCCCGGTCTGGCCGCGCGGCGGCACGACCTCGATGCCGCGACTCTCGTTGTGCGCCCGGCGGATGTAGCCCTTGCGCTCAAGATTGGTGAGATGCTCATGGACCGTGGCGAGGGAGCGGAACGAAAACCGCTCCGCGATCTCCTCGAAGCTCGGTGCGTATCCCTGCGCGCTGATCTGCGCCGAAATGAAGTCCAGAATTTCGCGCTGACGGCGGGTCAGGGGCACCATATCTCCCGAAGAGAAACCGAAACAAAATCTACCCGAAAATCGACCGAACGCAAGCATGCCGGAAACCAGGCTTGACGCCATTCTCACGGCCACCCGCGACCGCGTTGCGAGCCTGCGGACGCAGGCGCGGGAGCTCGCGCGCCGGGCCGCAGCCGCGCCGGCGCCGCTCCCGTTCGCGCGCGCGCTGCCCGGTCGCGACGTCGGCGTGATCGCCGAGGTGAAGCGCCGCTCGCCCTCTGCGGGCGCGATTCGGGAGGACCTCGATCCGGTGGCTCACGCGCGGGCGTACATCCGGGGCGGGGCGGTGGCGATCTCTGTCCTTACCGACGAGCTGCACTTCGGCGGCTCGCTCGACGATCTGGCCCGGGTGGCGAGCGCCGTGCCCGTGCCGGTACTGCGCAAGGATTTCATCCTGGACGAGCTGCAGCTGTACGAAGCCAGGGTTGCGGGGGCGAGTGCCGTGCTCTTGATCGTCCGCGCGCTGACTTCCGACGGCCTGCGAACGCTGGCGCGCGCCGCGCGCGACCAGGGGCTGGGAATCCTGGTGGAGGTGCATTCGGCCGGCGAGCTCGAGCTGGCGCTCGCCGTGGCTCCGACCGCCGTCGGGGTGAACAGCCGCGACCTCGCCACCTTCGCGGTGGATCTCGATCGCGCCCAGCGGCTGGTGGCCTCGGTCCCGAGCGGCGTTCCCGTGATCGCCGAGAGCGGGATCGCGACCCGCGCGGATGTGGAACGGATGGCCACGGCCGGAGCGGACCTGGTGCTGGTGGGAACGTCGGTGGCGCGGACGGCCGATCCGGAGGCAGCGGTGCGGGAGCTGACGGGGGTCCGTAGAACGGGGAGGGGTCGGTAATGAGAACTCGGAACGCGGAACGCGGAACGCGGAACAGCAGGGCCCCGGTCGATTCCGGGAGCAGGTTCTGCGGCTCGACGGTCGCACGATCTGTTCCGCGTTCCGCGTTTCCCGTTCCGCGTTTGGTTGGCTCGCGGATCGGAGGTTCGCATGGCATCTGAAGCCGGCGCGCACACGGCAGGTCGCTTTGGACCGTACGGCGGCCGCTACGTCCCCGAGACCCTCATGGCGGCGCTCGAGGAGCTCGACCGCGTGCATGAGGCGGCGAAGCGCGATCCGACCTTCTGGGCGGAGCTCGAGGCGTTGCTCAAGGACTACGTCGGCCGGCCCACGCCGCTGACCGAGGCGCCGCGCCTCGGAGCCCAAGTGGGAGCAGGAGTCGTGGTCGCCCTCAAGCGCGAAGACCTGAACCACACGGGGGCGCACAAGATCAACAACACGCTCGGGCAGGCCCTGCTGGCCCGTCGCATGGGGAAGCACCGCATCATCGCGGAAACGGGGGCGGGGCAGCACGGGGTGGCCACGGCCACGGTGTGCGCGCGCTTCGGGCTCGAGTGCGTCGTCTACATGGGCGAAGCGGACATGCAGCGCCAGCGCTTGAACGTGTACCGCATGGAGCTGATGGGGGCGCGCGTGGTGCCGGTGACGTCGGGCACGCGCACGCTGAAAGACGCCACCAATGAGGCGCTGCGCGACTGGGTCACGAACGTCACGACCACGCATTACATCATCGGCTCGGTGGTGGGTCCCGATCCGTTCCCGCGCATCGTGCGTGATTTCCAGTCGGTCATCGGCCGCGAAGCGCGGGCGCAGACGCTGGCGCGCTGGGGCAAGCTGCCGAGCACGGTGGTGGCGTGCGTCGGCGGCGGCTCGAACGCCATGGGCATCTTTTCGGCGTTTCTGGACGACCGGACGGTGGCGCTCGTCGGCGTGGAAGCGGCCGGGGAAGGGCTCGAGAGCGGGCGTCACGCGGCGTCGCTGGGCCGCGGGCGGCCGGGGGTGTTTCACGGCAGCTTGAGCTACCTGCTCCAGAACGCCGACGGCCAGGTCCAGCCCGCGCACAGCGTGTCGGCCGGCCTCGACTACCCCGGGGTCGGGCCCGAACACGCTTACCTGAAAGACAGCGGGCGGGTATTGTATGATGCGGTGACCGACCAGCAGGCGCTCGCGGCGTTCGCGTCCCTGTCGCGCCTCGAGGGGATCCTGCCGGCCGTGGAGAGCGCCCACGCCATCGCGTGGGTGCTGGCGCACCGTGGGGAGTGGCGTGCGGAGGACATCGTCTTGGTGAACCTCAGCGGCCGGGGCGACAAGGACGTCGCCATGGTCGCCGAACTCACGGGAGCCGCAACCTGACCAACGCGCCCGCACCCGAGCTGGCGTTGCCGCCGCAGCAGGTCGAAGAGCTGCTGCAGGTCCTGTCGAAGGGCATCCGGGCAACCCAGCTCTACCTGCCGAACAATCCGGTGTATCAGCGCGCGGTCGACAACATCCGGGCGTCGTTTCGCCAGATCTGGCAGGCGACCGACGATCTGGTGTTCGATGTCGGCGAGACCGAGCTGCGCTGGGAAGACAACGTCGTCTACAACCAGGAGCAGCGCACCGAGAGCATCGCCTGGACGCTCTACAAGGACGGCGTCCGCTCGCTCGCGTTCAAGCCGGGCGTCGAGGAGGCCGAGATCGTGAGCTTCCTGGGCGTGTTGCAGCGGGCGCGCAACCTCCAGGCCGACGCGGCCGACGACCTCCTGACGCTGCTCTGGGCGCAGGACTTTCAGTTCGTCAGCTACACGTTCCGCGAGCTCGCCAGCGAGAACGCGGTCCCGATCGAAAAAGGCGAGACCATCACGTCCGCCCCGCCGACCGACATGCGCCACGCAGTGGAGCAAGAGGCGCCGCCCAAACGTGAGGGCCTGGTCTCGATCGACGACTTCGACACCACGCTGTACTTTCTCGAAGAAGGCGAGGTCGAGTACCTCAAGAAGGACGTCGAGCGGGAGTACTCGCAGGACCTGCGCCGCAACGTCCTCTCGATGCTGTTCGATCTGCTCGAACTGCAGACCTACGGCACCGTCCGGGCCGAGCTCATCTCCATCGTCGAAAACTTCATCCCCTACCTGCTGGGCGCCGCCGATTTCCGCTCGGTGGCGGTCATCCTGCGAGAGACGCGCGCCATCCTGCAGCGGGCACGGGAGCTGATCCCCGAGCACCGCACGACGCTCGAAGGCCTGCCGGCCCGCCTGTCCCAGCACGACGCGCTGTCGCAGCTCATGCAGTCCCTCGATGAAGCGGCTCTCCATCCCACCGAAGACGAGCTGTCCGAGCTGTTCCAGGAGCTCCGCCCCGAGGCGCTCTCGACGCTCATGGTGTGGGTCGCCAAGCTTCACGACGAGCGCGTGCGGGACCTGGTGCAGGCCGCGGCCGCCCGGCTGGCCCAGGCCAACGCGGGGGAGGTGCTCAAGGCCCTCGCCAGCGAGGACGGCGCCGCCCAGCTCGAGATGGTGAAGCTCGCGGGGCGCCTGAAGCTCCCGGGGGCACCGGAAGGCATGGAGCGCCTGCTCGCGTCCGAGGACCGCGGGCTCAAGCTCGCCGTCGTGGAGGCGCTCACGGCCATCTCGAGCCCCTCGGCCATGCGGTTGCTGGAGCGCGCGATCGACGATGGCGACCGCGACGTGCGCATCGCGGCCGTGCGGTTTCTCGGTTCGCGCGGCTACCGCAACGCGGCGACGCGCATCGAATCGATGGTCACGGGCTCCAAGCTCCGCCACGCCGATCTGACCGAAAAGATGGCGTTCTTCGAGGCGTTCGGGGCCCTCGTGGGACCCAAGGGAATCGCGGCGCTGGAGAAGATGCTCGCCGCCAAGGGACTGCTCGGACGGAAGGAGGATCCCGAGACCCGCGCCTGCGCCGCGATGGCGCTGGGCAAGGTCCGCACGCCGGAGGCGCGCGGGGTGCTCGAGCGCGCGGCCCAGGATAAGGATCCGCTGGTGCGCAACGCCGTCACCCGGGCGCTGCGCGAGGTCGGGACGTGACCGCCGGCGGTCCCCCCAAAGGCTCCATCGCCGAGACGGTCCAGACCACGGACGGATTCCTGCGCCATGCGGGGCGGGACTTTCTGGTCGTGCTGTACACGGCGGTGCGATCCCTCAAGCTGTATCCGATCGAGAACGCCCAGGTGCAGAAGGCCCTGGACGATCTGACCGCCACGACCAAGCACCTGCTGGACGTGGAGAAGGAGATCGAGCTGCGGCTGCAGGGCGAGTTCATCTTCATCAACTCCACGCGCCTCCGGCTCGATCTCGACAACTACGCGTCGTTCTCGCACATCCTCGGCGTGCTGCGGCAAAGCGGCATCGGCGCGGTCCGGATCGACGAGGGCGTGGAGCGCAAGCAGCTGCAGATCTTCGTCTCGCTGTTGCTGTCGTACGCGGCGAAAGACGTGACCGCGACGAAAGTCTTCGAGCTCGCGCAGAAGCTGTCGGACGCCGGCGTGACCCACATCGGCGTCGAGCCCCCCCTCGAGACCGACGAAGACGTCGAGGACGAGGAGCGGCAGAAGGAGGCGGCGAAGCGCACGTACGCGCGCTCCGTGGCCGTGACGAAGGAGGTCATCAACTCGATCCGCATGGGCCGGACGGCCAATGTAAAGAAGGTGAAGCGGGCCGTGCAGGCGATCGTGGATCAAGTGCTGAACAACGAAGCCTCGCTGATGGGCCTCACCACGCTGCGGGACTACGACGAGTACACGTTCACCCATTCCGTCAACGTCTGCATCTTCTCGGTCGCCCTGGGCCGCAAGCTCGGCCTCACCAAGCTGCAACTCTACGACCTCGGCATGGCCGCCCTGTTCCACGACGTGGGCAAATCGCGCGTGCCGCTCGAGGTGCTGAACAAGCAGGGCGGGTTGACCGACGAAGAGTGGCGCATCATGCAGGCACACCCCTGGCTCGGCGTGCTCACACTGTTCGGGCTGCGCGGCTACGGCGAGATCCCCTATCGGGGCATGATCGTCGCGTACGAGCACCACATGAAGACGGACCTCACCGGCTATCCCAAGTCGCTGCGGCCGCGCGAGCTGTCCATCTATTCGAAGATCGTCGCCGTGGCCGACGGGTTCGACGCCGCCACCAGCCGGCGCGTGTACCAGACCGTGCCGATCCAGCCGGATCAGGTGCTCAAGGAAATGTGGGAGAACCCGCGCCGCGGCTACGATTCCGTCGTCGTGAAGGCGTTCATCAACCTGATCGGCATCTATCCCGTGGGGACGTGCGTCATCCTCGACACGTACGAGGTAGCGCTCGTGCACAGTGCCAATCCGGACGTCACCCACGTGCATCGACCGGTGGTCCGCATCGTGACCACGCCCGAGGGCGGGGTGCAGCACCCCGGATTCCTCGCCGATCTCGCGCAGCGCGATGCCGCCGGCAATCATCCCCGCTCGATCGTGAAAGTCACCGACCCCATCAAGTACGGGATCAACGTCAGCGACTACTTTGTCTGATCACCCGATCGCCGCGCGCTGGCGGGCCATTCGGGGCAATGCAGGAGCGCAGCGCGCCGCACTCATACCGTACCTGACCGCGGGGTTTCCGACCCCCGAGCTGTCGCTCCAAGCCCTGCGGCGCGTTGCCGCGGCGGGTGCGGACTTCGTGGAAGTGGGGGTCCCGTTCTCCGATCCCCTGGCCGACGGGCCCACCATCCAGCGCTCGACCCAGGCCGCCCTGGACCAGGGCATGACGGTGCCGCGCGTGCTCGATCAAATCCGCCGCGCTGCGGTCGAGATTCCCGTGGTGGTCATGACCTACTTGAACCCGCTCATGGCCTTCGGGCTCGAGCGCTTCGTGCGCGAGGCGGCCGCCGCCGGCGTGTCGGGGCTGCTGCTCACCGACTTTCCCGCCGGCGCCGATCCCGCCCTCGAGGCGATGGTGCAGGCGAGCCCGCTCGCGCTGATCCGCCTGATCGCCCCCACCACGACGCCCGATCGCCTGACGCGCGCCGTGCGGGGCGCGAGCGGCTTCCTGTACCTCATCTCCCGCCTCGGCGTCACCGGCGTACGCGATCAGGTGCCTGCGGACCTCGCCGAGCATGTCGCACGCGTGCGGGCGGCGAGCGCGCTCCCGCTCGCGGTGGGGTTCGGGATCAGCACGCCCGCGCAGGCGCGCGCGACGGCGCGGCTCGCGGACGGCGTGGTGGTCGGCAGTGCGATCGTGGACGCGTTGGCCGCGGGCGGGGTCGACGCCGCTGAGCGTCTGGTCCGCCAGCTCGCCGCCGCCCTCCGGGAGGAAACCCAGTGACCGCGAACCGCCTGGTCACGATCTACAGTCGGGCGCTCGCCATCGGCGGGCTGGTCGTGCTGGGCGCGGCCCTCATCCTGGATCCGCGCTGGACCGGGCAGCCGCTCGAGCTGCTGGGGCTCCTGGTCGCCGCGCTGCTGCTGCGCGCCGGGCAGGTGCCGTTGAGCAAGTATTCCTATCTGACCCAGACCGGATTGGTGGCCCTGGCGGGGAGTCTCGTGGTGGGCCCGCCGGCGACCGCGCTCGCGCTGGCGGGCGGCGTGCTCGGCGCGGACTGGTTGTGGCAAAAGAAGATGTTCCTCGCGGCGCTCGTGAACGTGGGGCGCGAGGTGATCGCGCTGCTCGGGAGCTACGGCGTCTACGCCGGCGCCCTGCGGCTGTCGAGCGTGACGGCGCCGGGACTGCACGTGGAGCTCATCCCGGCGCTGTTCTTCTTCTGCCTCGCCTATTTCGTCATCAGCCGGCTGCTCTTCTACTTCGCCTTGGTAATCCGCGGCAAGCTCGAGCAGGACGAGCGCCTCCTCATCCTGCGGTACGAGTGCATCGGCTACGGCGCGACGGTGATCGCCACGGGGATCGTCGTGGGCACGGTGAGCTACTGGCCGCCGCTCGCCTGGGTGTTCGTGGCGGCCGCGCTCGGCGCCCTGGGGCTGCTCTTCAAGCACACCCTCGAGGAGGCGATCGCCGCCGAGGAGCTGAACAAGATCCACGCGATGGAAGCCGTGATCACGAGCAACATCAGCCTCGAGGACTCCTTCGCCCGGATCGAGCGGCTGGCGCATCGCCTGGTGGACTGGGGTGACTTTCGCATCTACCGGCGTCAGGAGGGCGCGCTGCGCCTCGCCTATCGCGGGCAAATCGGGCGCGCGGAGCGCGGCGAGCCCACCCCCGACACCGCCGCGGTCCGCGAGCACGTCGCTCAGACGGGCGCGGCCGTCGTCATCGACGACGTGACCCGTGACAAGCGCATCGCCGACGCGCCGCTCGTCGTGCAGAGCCTCGTCATGGTGCCGCTCAAGTTCGGCGATCAAGTGATCGGGACCCTCGAGCTCGAGCACCACAAGCGCAAGGTGTACCGAGGGAAGGACGTGATCACGATCAACACGTTCGCGAACCAGCTCGCCACCGCGATCCACATCACCGAGCTGCGCCGGCCGCTGGTCGAAACCGTGGAGACGCTCACGCAGCAGCTCGCGACGCTGGCGCGCGCGGCCGAGTCGATGCGCCAGGCCGCCGGCGCCGTGGCCCAGTCCACGGGTACGATCCGCCAGGGCGTGCTGGCGGAAGAAAGCGAAGTGTCGGGGGGCCTCGAGGCCACCGAGAGCCTGGCGCGCGTGTCGCGGCGCGTGTCGGAGGACGGCACCGAGGCGGCGCAGGCGTCCAGCACCGCGAGCGAGGTCGCCAACAAGAATCGCCATCAGATCCGGGATGCGATCGGCCGACTCGTGGCGCTCAAGGCCTTCGTGGGAGAGGCCTCGAGCAAGGTCCAAGGGCTCGGGCAGGTGAGCCGGCGCATCACCGGGTTCATCGCGTCGATCCGCGAGCTCGCCGACATGACCAACCTGCTGGCCTTGAACGCCGCCATCGAGGCCGCGCGGGCGGGCAAGCACGGCAAGGGGTTCGCGGTGGTGGCCGAAGAGGTGCGCCGGCTGGCGGAGCAGAGCTCGACCGCCGCCCTCGAAGCGGGCGAGCTGGTGCAGGACATCCATCGGCAGGTGGGCGAGGTGGTCGAGCAGATGCGGCGCGGGCAAGTGAACGTGGGCGGCGTGGAGGAGCTCTCTTCCGCGGCGCTCGAGGCCTTGGACGCGATCGTCGCGGCGACGGCCGAGGCGACATCCCACGCCCAACGCATCGCCGCCGCGGCGGGTGATCAGGACAAGGCCTTCGGCAAGCTGCGCCAGCGCATCCACGCCGTGGCCGAAATCGCGGGGAAAAACCGGGCCGAAGCCGACGACGTCGCGACGCGCGCCGAAGAAGCGGCCCGGGGGCTCACCGACCTCGAGCGCGCGACCCGAGAGCTCGAGGACGTGGCGGCGATGCTGCGGGAGCTGACCCGCGGCTTTGCCAGCATCGCGTAGCCCGCTTACCATTCCCGCGTGGCCAAGGGGGAGGCGGAGCGCGTGTACGTGGCGCTGGGCTCGAACGTCGGAGATCGCGCCGCGCATCTCGCATACGCACGGGCGCGGCTCGCGGCCCTGCCGCGCACGCGCCTGCTCAAGGAGTCGCGCGTCGAGGAGACCGCCCCCCTCGGACCGGTGCCGCAGGGGTCGTATCTCAACCAGATGGTGCTGCTCGAGACCACGCTCGAGCCCGCCGAGCTGCTCGTCCACCTGCACGCGATCGAGTCGGAGCGCGGGCGCGAGCGCCGGTCCGGCGTGCGCTGGGGACCGCGGACCCTGGACCTGGATATCGTGCGCTTCGGCGATCGGGTGCTGCGCGACCCGCAGCTCGTTATTCCGCACCCCGAGGTTCCCAACCGCCCCTTTTGGCAGCGCGAGCTGGCGGAGCTGACCCCCGATGGCTGACGAGACGAAGGCGGTCACGACCTACGAGCTCGTCACCATGAAGCAGCGCGGCGAGCGCATCGTCGCGCTCACCTGCTACGACGCCCTGTTCGCGCGCCTGCTCGACGCGGCCGGGGTGGACGTCCTGCTCGTCGGAGACTCGGTGAATCAGGTGCTCGCCGGGGCGGAGACCACGCTCTCCGCCACGCTCGAGCAGATGATCTACCACACGAAGATCGTACGGCGCGGCGCCGTCCGCGCGATGGTGGTGTGCGACATGCCCTTCCTCACCTATCAGGTATCTCCCCGGGAGGCAATCCGGAACTGCGGGCGCGTCATGCAGGAGACCGCCTGCCACGCGGTGAAGCTGGAGGGCGGGGCGCCGATCGCAGAGACCGTGCGCGCGCTGGTGGACGTCGGCATCCCCGTGATGGGCCACCTGGGCCTTACCCCTCAGTCGGTGCACGCCTTGGGCGGATACCGGGTGCAGGGACGCGACGAGCAGACCGCCGAGCGGCTGAAGGCGGATGCCAAGGGACTCGAGGCGGCGGGTGCCTGCGCCATCGTGCTGGAACTCATCCCCGCGCCCCTCGCGTCCCAGATCACGAAGTCGCTCACGATCCCCACCATCGGCATCGGGGCGGGGCCCGCCTGCGACGGCCAGGTGCTGGTGCTCCCCGACATGCTGGGGTTGAACGACCGGTTCAGCGCCAAATTCGTGAAGCGCTACGCGGCGCTTGCGGAGGACGTGCGCGAGGCCGTCAAGCTGTATGCGGCCGAGGTACGCGAGGGCCGGTATCCCGGCCCGGAGCATTCGTTCCCGAAGTGAATGATTGGACGCGGCGGGACGTGCTCGCGATGCTGGCAGCCGCAGCCTGGACGCCTCTCGTGCCGCGCCGCGTCCCACAGGTGACGGCCGTCGGGTCGCGCGGCGCTGCGGCCGGCTTTCGGGTTCGAACGATCACGGCCGGCACGAACCTGAAGAGCCTCGCGGACACCCGAGCCCTCGACGCCGCACTGGGCACGCTCAAGCGGGCGAAGCAGGCCGTCACCGACGCCGGCTACGAAGTGCAGACCGTCCGCATCGCGACCCAGCCCGTACTCGAGGACGCCGGAGGTCGCGAGCGCGCGAGTGCCTTGATCGCCCTTCAGGCGCTCGACCGCGCCGTCGTCGCCGAGAGCGTGTTGCTGAGCGTCGGTCCGGTTCTCGCCCCTGATGGTGATGACCCCGATTTTGCCGCGTGGGCGGCCGAGCTCGCCCACACGACAAAGAACGTCAGTTTCACGGTGCGGGTCGCGTCGCCCGAGCGCGGCACGTCGCCGCGCGGGGTGACCGCCGCCGGCGACGCGATGGTGGCGATCGCGCGCGCCACTCCGGGAGGCATCGGGAATTTCCGGTTCGCCGCGGCCGCCAACGTGCCCGCCGGAACGCCGTTCTTTCCCGTCGCGTACCACAGTGGCTCCGACGCCATGGCCATCGGTCTCGAATCGCCACCGCTCTTGTCCGCTGGTCTCGCCGAAGCCAACACCCTGGGGGAGGCCAAACAACATCTCACGGAGTTGCTCGAGTCCCGGCTCGGGCCGCTCGAGCGGCTGGTGCGGGATATCGCCCGCCGCGAACGGCGGGGCTACACCGGCATCGACGTCTCCCCAGCGCCGGGGAAGGATGCGAGCATCGGGGCGACCATCGAGGCGCTCACCGGCGTGCCGTTTGGCGCGCCTTCGACGCTCGCCGGGTGCGCGGCCATCACGGACGTGCTCAAGAGCCTGCGGGTCAAGACGTGCGGGTACTCGGGGCTCATGCTCCCGGTCCTGGAAGATCCGGTGCTGGCGCGACGCGCGTCGGAAGGGCGGTTCAGCGTGCGCGATCTGCTCCTGTATTCCAGCGTCTGCGGCACGGGGCTCGACGTCGTGCCGCTGCCGGGCGACAGCCGGGCGGACCGCTTGGCGGCCCTGATCGCCGATGTGGCGGCCCTCTCCACCAAGCTTCGCAAGCCCCTCTCCGCGCGGTTGTTTCCGGTTCCGGACAAGGCGGCGGGTGAGATCGCGCATTTCAACGATCCCTATCTCACGGACTCGGTCGTGCTGAAGGCGGAATAGGCCGCCATGCACGAGCTTCCAAGCCTGAAGGAGATGCGCGCCTGGTCGCGCGCCGAGCGCGCCCGCGGGCGCCGCGTCGGGTTCGTGCCGACGATGGGGTTCTTGCACGAAGGGCACCTGCGGCTCGTCGATCGCACGAAGGAGCGCGCCGACCGCGTGGTCGTGAGCATCTTCGTGAACCCCCTCCAGTTCGGCCCCGCAGAGGACCTGGCGCAGTACCCTCGCGACCTGGAGCGCGACCGGCAGCTCGCCGGCGAACGTGGCGTCGATTGTCTCTTCGTCCCGGACACGGCGGCCATGTACCCCGCCGAGCCCCTGGTCCGGGTGAGCCCGGGGCCCATGGCCGACCCGCTCGAGGGCGCGGCTCGGCCCGGGCACTTCGCGGGCGTCTTGACCGTGATCGCGAAGCTGTTCCACATCGTCGAGCCCGACATCGCGGTGGTCGGGCGGAAGGACTTCCAACAGGCGATGCTGGTACGACGCCTGGCGGCGGACCTGGACTTTGGGCTCGAGATCGACGTCGCGCCCACGGTGCGAGAGCTTGACGGCCTGGCCCTCTCGTCGCGCAACGCCTACTTGAAGGGCGACGACCGCCGCGCGGCGCTCGCGCTGTCGCGCGCGCTCCGCGCCGTGGAGCAGGCGTGGCGTGGCGGGGAGGCCGACCCCGGCCCGCTGGCGCGCCGCGGCCTCGAGGTCCTGCGGGCGCCGGGCGTGGCGCCCGAATACCTGGCCCTCGTGGACGAACAGATGCGCTCCGTGGCCCGGGTCGATGCCCGCACCGTGGTCCTGGTGGCGGCGAAGGTCGGCAAGACGCGGCTCATCGACAACGTGGTGCTCGGCGAAGGCGTGGCCGCCGACCCGGCCGTGCGAGCGTGATGGCGCTGCCTCCGTGGGCGGTGGTCACCCCGGAGCGCCGCGCGCATGTCGAGCGTGTCGCCGCGCTCCTCGCCACCTGGGCCGCGGCGATGCACGCGCCCGAGGGCGAGCGCGCGCGCTGGCTCAAGGCGGCCTGGCTGCACGACGCGCTGCGCGACGCGCCCGCGGCAAACGAGCTCCTCCACGGCCCGCTCGCGGCCGAACGCGCCGCGCAGACCGGCGAGGCCGACCGGGGAGTGCTCGACGCGGTGCGCTACCACTCGCTCGGTTACGCTCAATGGGACGACGTCGGCAGGATGCTCTATCTGGCGGATTATCTCGAGCCGGGCAGATCGTTCGATCAGGAGCTGCGGCGCTCGCTCGCAGCCCGCGTGCCCGACGAGCGCGACGCGATTCTGAAACAGGTCGCGGCCCGCCGCGTCGCGCGGGTCATCGACAGCCGCTGGCCGCTCCCCCGCGAGACCGTGGACTTCTGGAACGCGCTCGTCGGATACTGATCGCCGGCGCCACGGCGCTCGCTGCCTGCCGGGGAGACCGCGGGGGCGGCGCCGCGCTCCCCGTGCCCGGGGCAGGGAGCGCGGGGCCGCGCGTGACGGTGGAGGTGCTGAACGCGAGTGGCACGCCGGGGCTCGCGAGGATCGGAACGCGGATGCTCCGGCACGCCGGCATCGACGTGCTCACCTACGGCAACGCACCGGCGACGATGGGAACGCTCGATTCGACGCGCATCGTGGTGCGCCGCGGAACCGAAGAGGTGGGGCGACGAGTGCGTCGGGCGTTGGGGCTGGGCCGGGTCGTCGTGCAACCCGACAGCGCGCGGTTACTCGACGCGAGCGTGCTCCTCGGTGCGGACTTTACGCCGCGCCTCAAGTTCCACCCGTAGCTGCCCGCAGGCGGCGCTGATATCGAGCCCACGGCTGCGGCGCAGCACCGCCTCGATCCCGTGCCGCCGGAGCCGCCGCTCGAACGCGAGCATGTGCGCCCGGGGACTCGGCGACAGATCCGGCGCGCCGCCGGGGTGGAGTGGCAGCAGGTTGACGAGCGCGCCGAGCGGCCGCGCGAGCCGAGCCAGCTCATCCGCCTGCTCGAGCGCGTCGTTCTTTCCCTCGATCAGCACGTACTCGAGTGTTACCCGCCGCCGGAATCGCGCCACGGCGGCCATCACCACCGGCAGCGTGTACTTCTTCTCTATCGGCATCAGCTCATGCCGCAGCTCCGGTGACGGCGCGTGCAGCGAGAGGGCCAGCCGAAACTGCTCGGGCCGTTGCGCGAGCTTGGCGAGGCTCGGCAGGATGCCCACGGTCGAGACCGTGATGTGCCGCGCCCCGATCCCGAGTCCCTCCGGGTGGTTGAGAATCGTGAGCGCGCCGTCCACGGCGTCCCAGTTGAGCAGCGGCTCGCCCATCCCCATGAAGACGACGTTCGTCGGTTTCAGCGCCGCGTCCAGCAGCATCACCTCGCGCACCTGACACGCGATCTCCGCGACCGACAGGTTCCGACGAAAGCCCATGCGCCCGGTGGCGCAGAACACGCAGCCCAGCGCGCACCCGACCTGGGACGAGATACACAGCGTGCGCCGCTTCCCCTCAGGGATCAGTACCGACTCTACCGCCTCCCCGTCCCCCAGATCCCAGAGGTACTTCTCCGTGCCGTCTCGCGACACCTGACGCGCCGACAGCGGCAACCGGCGCAGCGGAAGCGCCGCTGCCAACGCCCGCCGCAGCGCGGCGGGCAGCTCGGTCGCGTCGTCCCACGACTCCACCGGCCGCTCCCACAGCCGGCGGAAAACCTGTCGGGCGCGGTAGGCCGGCTCGTCGCGCTCGGCGAGCCACTCGGCGAGCGCGGCGCGAGCCGCGTCGGGGACGAGGCTCAGCAAATCGACCATGTAAGTGCCGCTCGGGAAATGCGTTGCATGTCAACCCTAACTTAACTATCTTCAATCGCTTAGGACACTTGGATCACCGTGCGCCTGTCCGAGCTGTTGACCCCCGCTCGCATCCTGGTCCCCCTGCACGCGACCGACAAAGAGGGGGTGCTCCGGGAACTGGTGGACGTGGCCGCGGTCGGCAACGGAGGACCGTCCGAGGAAGTCCTGGGCGCCATTCTCGAGCGGGAAAAGCAGTTCCCCACCGGCATCGGCTACGGCGTCGCTGTCCCACACGGAAAAACGCCGGTCCTCTCCGCCCTGGTCGTCGTGGCGGGGACGACGCCCGCACCGGTGCCGTACGAGACGATCGATGGCGAGCCGGTCCGTCTGTTCTTTCTCCTGGCCGGCCCGGAATCGTGCGCCGGGTCCCATGTGAAGGCGTTGAGCCGGATCTCGCGGCTGGTGCGTCGCGAGCCGGTGCGAGACCGGCTCTTGAGTGCCCGCACGCCCGAAGAATTCTACCGCGTGCTGTGCGAGGCGGAGGTACCATAGACAGCTTTGGTTCCACCTCGAGACGGACGCACCGCTGCGGCGAGTTGCGCCTGCAGCACGTGGGCCAACGGGTGCGGCTGGGGGGCTGGGTGCACCGTCGCCGGGATCTCGGGGGGATCGTATTCATCGACCTCCGCGACCGAGCGGGGGTCGTTCAGGTCGCTGCCGGACCGACGGCCCCGGCGGAGGTGCGGCGCGTGGCGGGCGAGCTCACGAGCGAGACGGTCGTCGAGGTGGAGGGCCAGGTGACGGCCCGCCCCGCGAACATGAAGAACCCCGAGCTCGCGACCGGCGACGTGGAGGTTCAGGCCACGAAGCTCGCCGTCCTAGGCCCGGCCGTGACGCCCGCCATCCCGGTGGCACGCGGGAAGGGGGAAGAGCTCCCGGCGGAGGAGTTGCGGCTCAGGCATCGCCACCTGGACCTGCGTCGCCCGGAGATGCAGGGCAACCTCATGCTGCGTCACCGGCTGCTGCAGCGGGCGCGCCGGACACTGTCCGATCTCGAGTTTCTCGAGATCGAGACGCCGGTCCTCACCAAGCCGACCCCGGAGGGCGCGCGCGACTACCTCGTGCCGGCGCGCGTGCACCCCGGGGAGTTCTACGCCTTGCCGCAGTCGCCCCAGATCTACAAGCAGCTGCTCATGGTGTCCGGCTTCGACCGCTATTTCCAGCTGGCGCGCTGTTTCCGGGACGAGGACCTCCGCAACGACCGCCAACCGGAGTTCACGCAGATCGACCTCGAGGCGTCGTTCGTCGGGATGGAAGACGTGCTCGGCTACGTGGAGGCGGTGCTGGTCGCCCTGTGGGACGAGGCGGGCCACAAGATCGCTCGGCCGTTCCCGCGCATCACCTGGCGCGAGGCGATGGAGCGCTACGGCACCGACAAGCCCGACCTGCGCTACGAGCTCTCGATCGCGGATTGGACGGCGCAGGTGAAGCCGCTCGCCGTGCCGTTCGTTGAGTCGACGCTGAAAGACGGCGCGCGGGTACGGGGCCTCGCGGTCAAGGGCGGCGGCGGGCTGTCGCGCAAAGACGTGGATCAGCTCGCCGAAGCCGCGAAGCAGCTCGGCGGCTCGGGCCTCGCGTGGGTGAAGCGACAGGGGGAGCACATCTCGGGATCGGTCGGCAAGCACTTCACCGCCGAGACGCTCGGACAGCTGGGCGTCGGCGACGGTGACGCGGCCCTGATGGCGGTCGGTCCTGATCGCGTGACGTCCCCCGTGCTCGACCGGGTGCGCCAGGAGGTGATCCGCCGCCTCGAGTTCCAGCCCAAGGCGGCACACGCGTTCTGCTGGGTCGTGGACTTCCCGCTATTCGAGCCCGAACCGGAGACGGGGAAGCCGGTATTCGCACATCACCCGTTCACCTCGCCGCACCCCGACGACCTGGCGCGGCTCGACACCGACCCCTTCAGCTGTCGCGCGCTGCACTACGATGCGGTCTACAACGGCAACGAGCTGGGCTCGGGATCCATCCGGATCACCGACCCCGCGGTGCAGCGCCGCGTCTTCGGCCACCTCGGCATGTCGCGGGAAGACGCCGAGGCCCGGTTCGGCTTCCTGTTGAGCGGACTGCAGGCGGGCGCGCCGCCCCACGGCGGATTCGCCATCGGCTTCGACCGCGTGGTCATGCTGCTCGCGGGAGCGGGAAGCCTGCGCGACGTGATCGCCTTTCCCAAGACGACGACCGCGCGTGCCCTGTTCGAGGGCGCGCCCGCGCCGGCCGCCCCGGGAGACCTGGCGGCGCTCCACATCGAGGTCAAGCCATGAGTGACGAGATCACCCACCGGCTCTCGACCGAGGGCGTGGATCCGCTGGCGCTCGCCGGCGTGAACGACGGCAATCTGGTCGCGCTCGCGCAGCGGCTCGGCGTTCGGGTGTCGCTGCGCGGCGACACGCTCATGCTGCACGGCCCGCTCCCCGCCGTCGAGCGGGCGGTGCCGGTGGCCCAGGCGCTCGTCGACCTCGTGCGCATGGGGGGGGGCGAGCCGCTGGACGTGGCCGACGTCGACCGGATCGTGAGCCAGGAATCGCCGGGGCCGGCCGGCCACACCGCCGACGGCGACTACAAGATCATCCTCCCCGGCCTGCGCCGCGTGATCCAGGCGAAGACCGCAGGGCAGCGGGAGTATCTCCAGGCGATTGCGCAGCACGACATCGTGATCGGCATCGGCCCGGCCGGTACGGGGAAGACGTACCTCGCGGTGGCCGCGGCCGTGGACGCGCTGGCGCGCAAGCGGGTGCGGCGCATCGTGCTCGCACGCCCGGCCGTCGAGGCGGGGGAGAGCCTCGGCTTCCTCCCCGGCGATCTGCACGAGAAGGTGGACCCCTACCTGCGACCGCTGTACGACGCGCTGGAGGACATGATGCCCCGCGACCGCGTCCAGAAGGCGATCGACAACCGCACGATCGAGATCGCGCCGCTCGCGTACATGCGGGGTCGCACCCTGTCCGACGCCTTCGTGATTCTCGACGAGGCCCAAAACGCGACCGGGATGCAGATGAAGATGTTTCTGACGCGCCTGGGGGTGAACTCGCGGGCCGTGATCACGGGGGACAAGACGCAGATCGACCTGGCCAACCGAGAGGATTCCGGACTGCTCCAAGTCGAGCGGATCCTGCCCGGGATCGAAGGGATCGGGTTCTGCTACCTGGGGGACGGGGACGTCGTACGCCACCGGCTGGTGCGCGACATCATCCGGGCGTACGCCGAGGACGCACAGGGTTGACATGAGGCTCCCCACGAAGGAGGAGCTGCGCTATCACGGCAGCCGCTGGGCGTGGGTGGTGGGCCTGGCGCTGCTCGCATCCCTCGTGTTTCCCTCGAGCGCGACCAACGTGGCGCCGCTGCTCGAGCCCGGCGCGGTGGCGGATCGCGACGTGATCGCCCCGTTCACGTTCCCGGTCAACAAGTCGGATCAGGAGCTCGCGCGCGAGGCGGAGGAGCTCGCGAGCACCGTGAAGCCGATCTATCAGTACCAGGAGCGGGCGCTCGACAGCGCGAAGATCGCCATGCACGCGTTTTTCTCGAGCGTGGAGACCGCGGCGGACCAGGGCGGAGCGGCGGCGATCCTCCAGGTGGCGAAAGCCCACGGGTTCGCCCTGGGAGCCCCGGAGGCCGCCTACCTGGCCAAGGGCGGCAAGCGGCACGCCCTGGAGCGGGCGCTGAGCGAGCTGTTCGACCGCGCGCTGGCGCTCGGGGTGACCGGGCCGGGTGTGCTGCAGGTCGAACAGGCTCCGGAGCTCATCGTGCGCCGCCGCTCGGGCGAGCAGTCGGTGTCGCGCGACCAGGTGCTCACGTATGCGCAATACCTCACGCGGGCCCGCGCCATTCACCCCGACAAAGGCTCGAGCGTCGGCGACCAGCTCTACGTCCGGCTCGCGGGACATTTTTTCCGACCGACGCTCATCCCCAACACGCTCGAGACCGAGCGGCGGCGTGACGAGCTCCGCCGCAGCGTGGACCCGAGCAAATACATCGTGCGCGCCGGGGACCGCATCGTGGGCGCGCACGAAGTGGTGACGAACGAGGCCCACGAGAAGCTCGTGGCGCTGCATTCGGACCTGGTCCGCCGCGGCGCGGCGACCAGCCGCTCGCCCGGCGGTGTGTTCGGGCCCGTCCTCCGGGACTCGCTCATCCTCGCGATCTTCTGGGTGCTGTTGGTGTTTTACCGCCGCGAGACGTATCGCGAGCGACGGCAGGTCGCGTTGATCGGCGGCTTGTTCGCGCTCGTGCTGCTGCAGGCGGCGGCCGTGGCGCGCTTCGCCCCGCAGCACGCCGAGATCATCATCCTGCCCTTCATGGCCATGCTGCTGACGGTCCTGTTCAACGGGCGTGTCTCGATGATCGCCGCCATGATCCTCGCGATCGTGATCGGCCTGCAGCCGGTGTTCCACGACCTGCCCGCTCTGTTCCTGTGTGTCGTCGGTGGCGTCACGGCAGCCCTCACGGTGCGGGTGCTGCGTCGCCGGAGCAACTTCTACGTGCCGGTGCTGATCATCGCGCTCGGGTATCTCGCGGGCGCCGTCGCGCTGGGCCTCGCCGGGAGCTGGACGGTCGCGGAAATCGGCCTTCGGGGAGTGTGGGGCGCGGCGAACGGCCTGGTGTCGGCCGGGCTCACGTTCTTCCTGTTGCCGGTCGCCGAGTCGATCACCGGCATCACGACCGACCTCACCCTGCTCGAGCTCTCCGACCCCAGCCGGCCGCTGTTGCGACGGCTGTCGCTCGAGGCGCCGGGGACCTATGCCCATTCCGTGGCCATGGCGAACCTCGTGGAAGCGGCCTGCAACCGGATCGGCGCCGACGGCCTGCTCGGTCGCGTGGGGTGCTACTACCACGACATCGGGAAGATCAAGAACCCGCAGTACTTCGTCGAGAACCAGACGCGCGGCAACAACCCGCACGACCGGCTCAAAGCCCATCAGTCGGCCCAGATCATCAAGGCGCACGTCACGGACGGGCTCGTCCTCGCCGCCGAGGCGAGGCTGCCCGAAGCCGTGGCGGCCTTCATTCCGGAGCACCACGGCACAACCGAGATTACGTACTTCCTGGACCGCGCGAAGAAGAGCGGCGACGGCGGGACCCCGCGCCCGAGCGACTACGTCTACCCCGGGCCCAAGCCGCACTCCGCCGAGACGGCCATTACGATGCTCGCGGACTCGGTCGAGGCGGCGCTGCGCGTGCTCGAGGACCTGACGCCGCAGAAAATCGCAGAGGTGATCGACCATATCGTGCGCACCAAGCTGAACGCCGGTCAGCTCGACGAGGCGCCCATGACATTGCGGCAGATCGACCAGGTGAAACAGGAATTCGTGCGCATCATCACCGGCATGTACCACAACCGCATCGACTATCCGGAGTCCAGTGGCGGCATCACGGCGACGTGGCAACCTGCGGCCAAGGCTTGAGCGCGCGGTGGGGCAGATCTTGGCCTGGGAAGGCGCCCGGGGCAGGCGCGCGCGCGTGGAGCTCGCGCTGCTCGACGCCGCCGCCATGCGCCGCCTCAACCGCCGCGTCACCGGCCGGCGCGGCCTGACCGACGTCCTGGCGTTCGCGCTGCCACAACCCGACGGTGCCCTCCTCGGCGACGTGTACATCTGCCCCGCCGCCGCGGAGCGCTGGGTGAGGAACGGAGGACGAGGCACGGGGGACGCGCGACGGGTGGAGGAAGAGCTCGTGCGGTTGACCGTGCACGGCACGTTGCACGTCCTCGGCTACGACCACCCCGACGGGCCGGGCCGAACGCGCTCCGCCATGTGGCGCCGCCAGGAGCGCTACGTTCACCGGGTGCTCGGGCGCCGGGGGGCGGAACGATGACGTTCACGGGCGCGGCGTTGACCCTGGGCGGCGCCCTGGTGGCCGGGGCGGCGGCGCTGTGGGCCGGCCTCTTGGCCCTCGGGGAGGAGGCCGCCGTGGGTGAGGCACTCCATACGCTGGGCGACGCGCCGCCCACGACCGTCGGCGCGCGCGTGCCGTTGCACCGCGCGCTGCACGTGGCCCGCCTCGCGCTCCTCGTCCTCGGCGCGGTCGCGGCGGGCCACGCCCTCGGCTGGTGGGACCGGCCCTGGGCGGAGGCGCTGGGAAGCTGGGCGGTGGCGGCGACGTTCCTGTTCATCGTCGGTGACGCGCTGCCGCGGAGCCTGGCCCGGGTCGCGCCCGAGCTCGCCGCGACCGCGCTGCCGCTCGCGCGCCGCACCCTCGCGCCGTTCGGCCTGCTCCTCTGGCTCCTCGCGTGGGTCGACAAGGGCCTGCACGGCCTCGTCGCGACGCCGCGCCCCCTCGAGCCCGATCTCGGCGCCGCGCAACGCGACATGCTGCTCGGCGTGTTCACGCTGGCGGACACGCGCGTGGACGAGGTCATGACGCCCCGGCTGGACATGGTCGCCGTCGACCTCGCGGCGCCCAGCGACGACGTGATCGAGGCATTTCGACAAAGCGAGCACTCGCGTCTCCCCGTGTACGACGGGACGCCGGACACCATCGCCGGCGTCGTCTTCGCGAAGGACCTGGTGCCGTTCGCCATGGGTCTCGGCGGGGAAGGCGCCACCGCCGCCCCACGCTGGCAGGATCTGGTGCGGCCCGCGGCCTTCGTGCCGGAGACGAAAACGCTCGACAGCCAGCTCCGTGACTTCCAGCGGGGCCCCGCACATCTCGCGATCGTGGTCGACGAGTTCGGCGGCACGTCCGGGCTCATCACGCTCGAGGACATCCTCGAGGAGATCGTCGGAGAAATCCACGACGAGCACGACGTGGGCGAAGCGCCCTCGATCCGTCAGGACGGCGACCGCTACTGGGTGGATGGACGAGTCACGCTCGACGACCTCTCGCAGGCGCTGGGGCGCCCCTTCGAGCACCCGGAAGTCTCGACGGTGGGCGGCCTCGTCTACTCGGTCCTCGGGCGCGTGCCCCGCGCCGGCGACGAGCTGACGCTCGACGGGTATCAGGTCGTGGTGGAGCGGGTGGACCGACGCCGGGTGACCAGCGTGCTGCTCCAGAGGCAACGGTGACCCTGCCCGCCCTGCTGCTCGTGAGCGGGCTGCTCCTCGCGGCCGCGTCGGCGGCCGTGGGTGTCGCCGCGGCGGCCGTGAGCCAGCTCGAGCTCACTCGCTGGGTATCGTACAAGCTGCGCGGCTCCGGCGGCGCGGCCGGGGTGCTCGAGAACCCGGGGCGGGTGCTCGCGACCGCGAACGCCCTGACGACGATCGGCATCCTCTGCGCAGCGACCGCCATCCCCGCGCTCCTCGCCCGCACGACGCCGACGGTGCTCGGCGTGTTCACCATCGCACTGGGGATCCCGTTGCTCCTGAGCGCCGCGTACCTCGTGCCGCGCGTGGTGGGCCGGCGCTGGGCGGAGCCGATCGTGGCGCACGCGGCACCGCGGCTCGAGAAGCTCGGCCGCGCGTTCGCCCCCTTCGTCCCCTGGCGCGACCCCTCGACCCGCACGACGCTCGCGGCCGTGCTCACCAACGCCGACACCGAGGCGCTCGCGTCCGCGGACGAAATGGCGGTCGTGTCGGGCGTGCTGGCCTTCGCGGACCGGCCCGTGCGGGAGCTGATGACGCCCCGCACGTCGATCGTGGCCCTTCCCGAAGGCCTGCTCGCCGCGGAGGCGGCGCACGTGTGCCTCCAATCGGGCTACAGCCGATATCCGGTGTACCGGGGATCGCTCGATGACGTCGTCGGCGTGACGCATGCGTTCGATCTGCTCCGTCTGCCGCCCGACGCGCCCGTTCCCACCCTGCCGGCGATCCTCGTGCCGGGTACCACGCGGGCGGCCGATCTCATGCTGGAAATGCAGCGCGGCCGGAGCCACCTCGCCGTCGTGCTGGACGAGTTCGGCGGGACGGCCGGCCTGGTCACGTTCGAGGACCTGCTCCGCGACCTGGTGTCGGAGATCTTCGAATCGGGGGAACCGCCCCCCGCCGACGAGGCGCCCGTCCGGATCGTCGAGCTGGAGGGAAGCGCCCCGGCCAGCCGGCTCGAGGAGGCGCTGGGCGTCACGCTGGCCGCGCGCGGGGTCCAGACGGTGGCCGGGCTGCTCGTGCAGGCGCTGGGCCGCATTCCGCGACCGGGGGAGCGCTTCGCGCTCCACGGGCTCGAGTTCGACATTCTCGCCGCCACGGCCACCCGCGTGGAGCGCGTCGCGGTCCGGCCGGGGCCGGTGCGGACCGTGCCGCTCGAGCGCGCCGACGAGCGGATCTGAAGCATGAGTCTTGCGTGACGACGGAGCGGATTCTCGAGGGGCTCGCCCGGCGTGACCCCGTTGCGTTGGCCCGCGCCATCACCCTGGTCGAGAACCAGCACAACGGGTTCGAGCGCGTGTTGTCGCACGCGCACGGCTTGCTCGGGCGCGGCGGCACGCGGCGGGTCGGGATCACCGGTCCCCCCGGCGCCGGCAAGAGCACGCTCACCGAGGCGCTGATCCAGCGGTTTCGCGCCCGCCGCCTCTCGGTCGGCGTCGTGGCCGTCGATCCGACGAGCCCGTTCACCGGCGGTGCGCTGCTCGGGGACCGGATCCGGATGGAATCCGGCAGCCTCGACCCGGGTGTGTTCATCCGCTCGATGGCGACGCGGGGCGCGCAGGGCGGGCTTGCCACCACGACGGAAGAGGTCGCCGATCTGCTCGAGGCGTTCGGCTTCGAGCGCGTATTGCTGGAGACGGTGGGCGTCGGTCAGACGGAGCTCGACATCGCGCGCAGCGCGGAGACGACGGTCCTGGTGCTCGTGCCCGAATCGGGCGACGGGATTCAGGCCCTGAAGGCCGGGGTCATGGAGATCGCCGACATTTACGTGGTGAACAAGAGCGACCGTCCGGGCGCGGACAAGTTTCGACAGGAGGTCGAAGTAATGCTGGGCATCCGGCGGGGGAATGCGTTCCGGCACATCTCTCCCCACCACCCGGCACCGCCCCGGGCGGGGAAGGGCGGGGGAGGACGGGGGAGGACGGGGCAGGGCCCCGCCGATTCTCAGTGGGAGCCGCCGGTGCTCGCCACCGCGGCCACGACGGGCACCGGCGTCGACGAGCTCGCGGCTGCTCTCGATCGCCATTACGCCTATCTTCAAGCGAGCGGCACGCTCGCCGAGCGACGGCGGCAGCGCCTGGCGGCGCGGACGCGCGCGGTTCTGGAGCGCAAGCTCAGGCGCTGGCTTCTGGAAGCAACACGCGTCGAGGAGCTGCTGGCCCTGCGGCTGGACGAAGTCGCGGACGGCCGGCGGAGCCCCTACGACGTCGCGGCTGAGATCCTCGATCAGGTCAAGGCAGGGGAGGGAGGGGACGCGACCCGATGAGCGGCATTGAGAAAAAGCCGGTCTACACGCCGGACGACCTCGCCGGCTTCGACCCGCGCAACCGGTTAGGGGCGCCGGGCGGCTATCCGTTCACCCGCGGCATCCATCCGACGATGTACCGGGGGAAGCTGTGGACGATGCGGCAGTTCGCGGGGTTCGGGAGCGCGGAAGACACGAACCGGCGCTACAAGTTCCTGCTCGAGCACGGGCAGACCGGCCTGTCGGTGGCGTTCGACTTCCCCACGCTCATGGGTTACGACTCCGACCACCCGCGCGCCGAAGGCGAGGTGGGCAAGTGCGGCGTCGCGATCTCATCGCTCGCCGACATGGAAGACCTGTTCCGTGGCATCCCGCTCGATCAAGTCTCGACTTCGATGACCATCAACGGGCCCGCGGCGATGTTGTTCTGCTTCTACGTCGCCGCGGCCGAGAAGCAGGGCGTGCCGAGCACCGCGCTGCGCGGCACGGTACAGAACGACATCCTCAAGGAGTACATGGCCCAGCACGCCTGGGTGTACCCCGTCGAGCCCGCCCTCAAGATCATCGTGGACATGTTCGAGTGGTGCGCCACGCACACGCCGCTGTGGAACACGATCTCGATCTCCGGCTACCACATTCGGGAGGCAGGAGCGACCGCGGCGCAGGAGCTCGCGTTCACGCTCGCCAATGGGTTCACCTACGTCGAGCGGGGCATCGCGCGCGGGCTGGACGTGGACGCGTTCGCGCCACGCCTCTCCTTCTTCTGGGATATCCACAACGATTTCTTCGAGGAGATCGCGAAGCTCCGCGCGGCCCGCCGCATCTGGGCCCGGCACATGCAGGAGCGCTACGGCGCGCAGAACCCGCGCTCCGCGATGATGCGGTTCCACTCCCAGACCGCGGGGGTTACCCTCACGGCGCAACAACCGATGAATAACCTGGTCCGGGTCGCCTACCAGGCGCTCGCGGCGGTGCTCGGCGGCACGCAGTCGCTCCACACCAACTCGCTGGACGAAACGCTCGCGCTTCCCACCGAGGAGGCGGTCCGTCTGGCGCTCCGGACGCAGCAGATCATCGCACACGAAACCGGTGTCGTGGACGTGATCGACCCATTCGGCGGGTCCTACTACGTGGAATCGCTCACCGACCAGCTCGAGCGGGAAGCGGAGGGGTTGTTCGCGGAGATCCAGTCGGTGGGCGGCGTGGTGAAGGGAATCGAAAGCGGCTGGTTCCAGCGGCAGATCGCGCGCTCCGCGGAGGAGTGCCAGCGCGGGGTCGAGGCCGGCGATCGCATCCTGGTCGGCGTGAACGACTACCTGAGCGCGGACGACCACCCCGTCGAGATCCTCAAGGTCTCGGACGACGCCGAGGAGGGGCAGCGACGCCGGCTCGCGCGCCTGCGGGCCGGGCGCGACAACGCGCTCGTCGCGGAGCGGCTCGAGGCGTTGCGTCGGGCGGCCCGCGCCGACGAGAACGTGATCGGCCCGATGCTGGACTGCGCCCGCGCGTACTGCACCCTGTACGAGATCCGGCACGCGCTCGAGAGCGTCTACGGCGCGTACCGCGAGCCGGTGTTCTTTTAGGCCATGACCGCCCTGCCGATCTCCGCCAACGAGAGCGCGGTGCGCGCCGCGGTCGAGCGGTTGTCGCACGTCCAGCCCGGCGCGTATCAGGTCGTGTCGTGCTACCTGAAACTCGAGCCCCGGGACAAGACCCGGGGCAAGTATCTCATCAAGATCAAGAACCGCATCCGCGAGGCACTCGCCGCCCTCGAGCGCCAGGTGCTCGACCGCGCGCTCCGGGCCCAGGTGGCGGCGGACCTGGAGCGCGTGCAGGCGTACTTCGCGGAGCCGACGCGGCTGCCGCCGGCACGCGGGATCGCGCTGTTTGCCTGCGGCGCACTCGACCTGTTCGAGGCCCTCCCCCTCCCGCACGTCCACCGCTCGCGGCTCGCGGTCGCTCCCGTGCCCCTGGTGCGGGAGCTGGTGGCGCTCGAGGAGGAATTCGGCACCATCCTCGTCGCCGCGTGCGACCGCACCAGTGCACGGTTCTTCGAGGTGACCGCGTATGACGTCGTGGAGCTGCCCAGCCTGACCGCGGAGGCGACGCGACCGGGGAAGTTCCACGGCGAGCGCCAGGCGAAGCGGGGCCACATGCTCGCGGGTGGCTTCGGCGAGCACAACTACCACATGCGGATTCGGGAGGAGCGGCAGCGACACTACGCCCAGGTCGCGGACCGCATCTTCCAGGTCCACACCCAGCGTCCGCTCGCCGGGCTCGTGGTCGCCGGCATCGGCGTCGACGCCGCGGCCCTGCTGCCCCACCTGCACACCTACCTGCACGATCTCGTCCTGGGCGTGGTGCGATTGAACCCCAAGCGCGTCACGGCGACCGAAGTGCGCGAGGCGGCGCTCTCGTTGCGCGAGGAGCGCGAGCGCGCCTGGGAGCGCGCGCACGCGGAGGCCGTGCGGGAGGGCATCGGGACCGGCTGGGCCGTGAACGGCATCGAGCCGACCCTCAAGGCGCTCCAGCGCGGCCAGGTCCGCACCCTGCTCGCCGACGGGCAGGACGACGACCGGCGCATCGACGATGCCATCGAGGAGGCCCTGGCCCAGCGCGTCCAGGTCGACGTCGTGTACGACGAGCGGGCGCGCCGCGTCGTGGACGGGCTCGCCGGCCTGCTGCGGTTCCGTCGCTGATGCCCGGCTCGAAGCGCCCCATTCGGGTGCTGGTCGCGAAGCCCGGCCTGGACGGGCACGACCGCGGCGCGAAGGTGGTGGCCGCGGCGCTGCGGGACGCGGGTATGGAGGTCATCTACACGGGGCTGCACCAGACCCCCGAGATGATCGCGCAAGCGGCAATCCAGGAGGACGTCGACGTCGTCGGCCTGTCGATCCTCTCGGGCGCACACCTGACGCTCTTCCCGCGTGTCAAGCAGCTCCTGGTCGCGGCCGGACGGGACGACGTCCTGGTGACGGGCGGCGGCATCATTCCGCCGGCGGACATGGAGGCCCTGCAGCAGCAGGGGATCGGCAAGCTGTTCGGCCCCGGGACCCCGACATCCGACCTCGTGAGATACATCGAGGAATGGGCAGCCGAGCATGTGTCGGCTTAGTCCATTCCGCAGTCCTCCGTGAGCCGGCTCAAGACCCTGACCGCGGAATACCGCGAGCTCAAAGGGCGCCTCGAGCAGGGCGGCGGGCGCGACAAGGTGCGCCGCCAGCACGACCAGGGAAAGCTGACCGCCCGCGAGCGGATCGAGGCCCTGCTCGACCAGGGCGGTGCCTGGTTCGAAATCGGCCTGCTGGTCGCATCCGACCAGTACGACGGCCAGGCGCCCGGAGCGGGTGTGGTCACGGGTCTGGGTCGGATCGCGGGCCGGCCGGTGGTGGTGGTGGCGAACGATGCCACCGTGAAGGCGGGCTCCTGGTGGCCGGAGACGATCAAGAAGATGCTCCGCGCCCAGGAGATCGCGATGCGTCAGCGCATCCCGATCGTCTACCTCGTGGACTCGGCCGGCGTGAATCTCCCCTACCAGGGCGGCGTCTTCCCCGGCCAGTACGGCGCGGCGCGGATCTTCTACTACAACTCGATCATGCGACATTACCTCCGCGTGCCGCAGATCGCCGCCGTCATGGGACCGTGCATCGCCGGCGGCGCGTACCTGCCCGCCCTCTCGGACGTGATCTTCATGGTCGAAGGCACGTCGTTCATGGGGTTGGGGGGCCCGAACCTCGTGAAGGGCGCGACCGGACAGACGGTGGACGCGGAATCCCTCGGCGGCGCGGTGACGCACACGGCGGTGAGCGCGGTGGCGCACTATCGCGCGAAGGACGATCGTGAGTGCCTGGCACGCATCCGGGACTACGTGGCGCGCCTGCCGCGGACGCTCCGGCCTCCCGCGCCCGGCGGCAAGCCCAAACGCAACCCCAAGGAGCTGTATGATCTGCTGCCGTCGGACCACCGCATGAGCTATGACGTCCGCGCCGTGCTCGAGTGCGTGCTCGACGCGGACAAGCTGGACGAGTTCCAGCCCGATCTCGCCCCCGAGATGATCTGCGCTCACGGCGCCATCGAAGGCCGCACGGTCGCGCTCATCGCCAACTCGCGCGGGGTGATCAAGGGCCGGAAGGGCGGAGGGAAGGGCGGGGCGCCCAAGATCGGGGGCATCATTTATACGGAGAGCGCGGAGAAAGTGGCCTATTTCATCGAGAACGCCGACCGCGAGCGGATCCCTCTCCTGTTCGTCCAGGACGTCTCGGGGTTCATGGTCGGCACCGAAGCCGAGCACTCGGGAATCATCCGCGCGGGGGCGCGCTTCGTCGAGGCGATGGCGACGGCGACGGTGCCGAAACTCGTGCTCACCGTGAACCATGCCTCGGGGGCGGGCTACTACGCGATGGCCGGGCAGGGATTCGATCCCGACTTCATCGTCTCGTGGCCGACCGGACGGATGGGCGTCATGGAAGGCGAGTCGGCGATCCAGGCCGTCTTCGGGAATGACGCGGCAAAGCCCGAAAATGCCCCCGCCGTCGACGCGATGCGTGCGGACTACGAGCATCAGCTCGACGCCCGATTCGCCGCCGCGCGCGGCTTTGTGGACGCGATCGTGCTGCCCGAGGAGACCCGCGATACGCTCGCGTTTCTCCTCGAGGCGACTGACGAATTCACCGGCCCCCACGTCGGGGCGTTCGTGCTGCCGAGTCAACCATGAGATCGTGCCGCATCCCGTTGCTGCTCATCGCCCTCGTCGCCGGCTGCGGCGGCTCCGCCCCGCCACCGGCCACGCGCCCGACGCCGGCCTCCTCCCCCGTCCCGGCCTCGGGTCCCGGCGCGCCACCATCGGCGTCCCAACCCCCAGCGACCGCCACGGGCGTCGCGAGCCGATTGCCGATTCTGCCGCCGGCGCGCGCGCTGCTCGTGGGCCTCATGCCCCTCCATAGCGCGGGCGTCGACGACTTCCGCGCCAAGCACCCCACCTACGACGGGCGCGGCGTCCTGATCGGCATTCTCGACACGGGCGTGGACCCGGGCGTGGACGGCCTGATCGTCACGAGCACCGGCGCGCCCAAGACCCTGGACGTGCGGGATTTCTCCGGGGAAGGCGTCGTGCGGCTCACGCCCGTCACCCCGGCGGGGGACGGCACCGTCTCGATCGCCGGCCGGGCGCTCTCCGGCGCCGGTCGCATCGGGCGGCTCACGTCCGCGACCACGTGGTATGCCGGCGAGCTGGCGGAGCGTCCCCTCGGGAAAGTGCCGGGCGGCGATCTCAACGGTGACGGGAGCAACAGCGATGTCTTTCCCGTGATCGTCGTGAAGGCGACGGACGGCTGGGTCGCGTTCATCGACACGAACCTGGACGGCTCGTTCGAGGACGAGATGCCCTTGCACGACTACCGCCAGGGCCGCGAGACGATCGCCATCGGCACGAAGCCGATCACGCTGGCCGCCAACTTTGGTGAAGTGAGCGGTGTGCCGACGCTCGCCTTCGTGTTCGACAACAACGCGCACGGCACGCACGTCGCGGGCATCGCCGCGGGGCACAACCTGTTCAACGTCGTCGGCTTCGACGGGGTCGCCCCGGGCGCGCAGCTGCTCGGGCTGAAGATCGCGAACGACGCGCGGGGCGGTATCTCGGTAACGGGCAGCATTCAGCACGCGATGGAGTACGCCGCCCGCTTCGCCGAGCAGCGCAACCTGCCGCTCGTGCTGAACCTGAGCTGGGGCATCGGGAACGAGCCCGGCGAGCGTGCGGTCCTCGACTCGATCGTCAACGCGTTTGTCACCGCCCATCCCGGGATCGTGTTCGCGATCAGCGCCGGGAACGACGGGCCCGGCCTCTCCACCGTGGGTCTGCCCGGGTCTGCCGACCTGGCGATCTCCGTGGGCGCGGCGCTGCCGGGGATCTACGTCCCGCTCGAGCAGGATGGTGCGCCGCCGGTCGCGGGCGACTTCGTCGGCTCGTTCAGCGGGCGTGGCGGACAGTTCGCGAAGCCCGACCTGCTCGCGCCGGGGTGGGCCTTCTCGACCGTTCCCTCGTTCGACACGGGAAACGAGATCAAGGCCGGCACGAGCATGTCGGCCCCCTACGTGGCCGGCCTCGCGGCGTGTCTCATGTCGGCGCTGGCACAGGAGGGGCGCAGACCGGACGGTGCCGAGGTGAGCGCCGCGCTCCGCGCGGCCGCAGCCGGATTGCCCGGCGCGAGCGTGCTCGACCAGGGGGCCGGCCTGCCGCAGCTCGAGCGGGCGTACCGGTGGCTGCTCGCGGGACATCAGGGCTCCGGGTACGCGGTGCGCGCGTCCACCGGCGGCGGGTCGGCCGCGTTCCGGCGCGAGGGTCTGGCGGGGCCGGGCGACACGGTCGAGACATTCCAGGCGCGCCACGTCACCGGACTCCGGGTTGCACAATTCTCGTTGAAGAGTGACGCCCCGTGGTTGTCCGCCCCCGCGATCCTCCCGGCGGGATCCCACGAGACCGAGATCCCCCTGACCTACTCGGCCGCCGCCCTCGGCGCGCCGGGCGTGTACGTCGGAACGGTGACGGCATGGAATCCCAGCGACGCCCTCGCCGGCCCGGTGTTCAGACTCGTCAATGTCGTGGTCGTCCCGTACGATCTCGCGGACAAGCCCCTGTATGACGAGCGGCGCACGGTGGGCCCCGCCCAGGTGCGCCGCTACTTTCTCCGCGTGGCACAGCCGGGCGCCACGCTCGTCACCAGCGTGACGCTCGCCGACTCGGGACAGCAGACCGCCAGGGCGATCCTGTACGAGCCCAACGGCGCGCCATTTCGAGACCTCGCGCGCGATTCGATCGTTCCGATCGGCGGATCCCAGCCGGGCACGGCCCGGTTCACCGTCCGCGCGGACGATGCCGTCCCGGGCGTGTACGAGCTGGACGTCGTCGCGCCGCCCCGGTCCGGGGCCACCGCGACCGTCCGCGCGCAGCTCGCTCCGCTGACCCTCGCGGACCGGGAAGCGACGAACCCGGGCCCGGCAATCGTGAGCGGGCGCGTCACGCAGGCGCTCCTCGGCGTGGAGCGTGCCCTGGAGGTGGCGGGCCGTGGTGCGACGCCCGAGAGCCTCACGGTCTGGGTGCCCGATTGGGCGGCGACGGCGGTAGTCGAGGTGGAGCTGCCGCGCGAGCGGTGGCGCGAGTTCACCGACTTCGGCGTGACCGAGTTCGATTCCGCGGGGCAGCAGGTGTCTCAGGGGCCCCTCGAGTACGCGTTCGGGCGGCAAGCCTTCGCGCTGCCGGCGTCGTTGCGGGGGCGTCCGCTCACTATCGAGCTGTATCCGGGCTTTGCACGTGACAAGGGCATCCATGCGTGGCGGGCGACGCTGCGCGTGCGCTTCCTGCTGAGCGAGCCGCGCTCGCTCGGCAACGGCCGGGACATCACGGTGCTCCCGGGAGGACGCGCCCCGCTCCCCGCCCAGCCGACGCGGGAGCTGGCGTTGCCCGAGGGCTTCGCGCCCCTGGTGGAGCTGCGAGTGCACGGATCGGTGGGGGCTCCCGACGCGACCCGCCGCGTGGTCGTCAATCCGTGACGCCGCGGCCCGCCACGGTGCGCATCGCCGCAGGGCAGGGGTTCTGGGGCGACTGGCTCGAAGCACCGTATCGCCAGGTGACCGGCGGACCAGTCGACTACCTGATGATGGACTACCTCGCCGAAGTCACGATGTCCATCTTGCAGAAGCAGAAGGCGCGGGACCCGTCCCTCGGGTACGCGACGGACTTCATCCCGTTGCTGGAACGCATCCTCCCGATCGTGGCGGAGCGGCGGATCAAGGTCACCGCCAACGCGGGCGGCGTGAACCCCCGAGGGTGCGCGCAGGCGGTGGCCGAGACCGCGCGCCGCCTGCGGCTGGGCGGCAAGCTCCGGATCGGGGTCGTGACGGGGGACGATCTGCTCGGCCGCTTGGACGGCCTCTTGGCCCGCGGGCACGAGCTCAGGAACCTCGACACCGGCCGACCGCTGTCCGACGTGCGCGACCGGGTCCTGTCGGCCAATGCGTACCTTGGCGCCTCGCCGGTGGTAGAGGCGCTGCGCGGGGGCGCGGACATCGTCGTCACGGGTCGGGTCACCGACACGGGGCTCACCCTCGCGCCCATGATGCACGCCTTCGGGTGGCAACCCGACGCCTGGGACCTCCTCGCGGCCGGGACGGTCGCAGGTCATACGATCGAATGCGGTGCGCAGTCGAGCGGCGGCAACAGCCTCGTGGACTGGCAGCGCGTCCCCGACCTCGCGAATGTCGGCTACCCGATCGTGGACGCGGCACCGGACGGGACGTTCGAGATCTGCAAGCATCCGGGCACCGGCGGACGGATCAGCGTGGCGGGCGTGACCGAGCAGCTCGTCTACGAGATGGGAAATCCCGCGGAGTACATCACCCCCGACTGCGTCGCGGACTTCACCACGATCCGGCTCGAGCAGACTGGGAAAGACAGGGTTCGGGTGTCGGGTGTCAGAGGGAGACCGGCGACGGACCAGCTCAAGGTGTCGATCGGCTATTTCTACGGCTACAAGGCGGTTGGCACGTTGGTCTACGCGTGGCCCGATGCCTACGAGAAGGCCCGGGCCGCGGATCGGATTCTCCGGCAGCGGCTCGCCGATCTCGGCCTCGCGTTCGAGGCGGTGCTGACGGAGTTCGTCGGCGTCGATGCGACCCACGGCCCGTTGGCGCGCGCGACGGCGCCCCTCGACCGTCTCCCGGAAGTGCAGCTGCGGATCGGCGTCCGGTCGCCCGACAAGAGCTCCGTCGAGCGGTTCACGCGCGAGATCGCGCCGCTGATCCTGAACGGGCCGCCCAGCGTCACCGGGTTCGCAGGCGGACGACCGAAGCCGGAAGAGATCGTGGCGTACTGGCCTGCGCTTCTCGATAAGCAGATGGTGGCGCCGTGCGTCGAGGTCGTGGAGGTGTGAAACGGCGGGCGAGGGCGGTGCAGACCGGTGCAGGGCGGGCGAGGAAGAGACGAGTGCCCCTCGTGGAACTCGCGCACGCCCGGTCAGGCGACAAAGGTGACACGGCCAACGTGGGGTTGATTGCACTAAAACCCGAGTACTATCCGATCCTGGTGAAACACGTGACGGCAGCGCGCGTCGCGCGTCATTTCAAGGGCATGATCACGGGTCCGGTCGAGCGCTACGAGCTGCCGAACCTGCACGCCCTGAACTTCCTGCTGCACGGCGCGCTCGACGGCGGCGGCACGATTTCGCTCAAGACCGACGCGCAGGGGAAGGTGTTTTCGACCGCCCTGCTGCGTCTCGAGCTCGAGCTCCCCAGGTGAGCGACCGGGTGCTGGCCGCGCTCGAGGGCGGAATCCTCACGGCGACGCTCAACCGGCCGGAGAAGAAGAACGCGATCGACACCCCCATGATCGACGCCCTGCTCGCGGTGCTGGAACGCGCCGATCTCGACGGTGCGGTGCGCGTCGTGGCAGTGCGCGGCGCGGGCGGCGACTTCTGCGCCGGCATGGACCTGAACGAGCTGCTCGCATCCGCCGACCGGAGCATCGACGAGAACCGACAGGCGGCGCTGCACTTCGCCGAGGTCTTCGTGCGCATGCGGCGTATCCCCAAGCCGATCGTCGCCGTCGTGCAGGGTCGGGCGCTCGCCGGCGGCTGCGGGCTGGCCACCGCCTGCGACCTCGTGCTCGCCGCTGAATCCGCGAAGTTCGGTTATCCCGAGGTCCAACGGGGCTTCGTGCCGGCCATCGTCATGACCCTGCTCAAGCGCACGGCGGGCGAGAAGATCGCATTCGATCTTGCGGCGACGGGGCGCATCCTCGGCGCCTCGGAGGCGGCGGGGCTGGGGCTCGTGTCGCGGGTATACGAAGACTCGGACTTCGAGGACCAAGTGAGCGAGGTGTTGCGCGCCCTGGCCGCGGCTAGCCCGTCGGCGCTCGCGTTCACGAAACAGCAGTTCTACCAGCTGGACGGCCTGCGATTC
The DNA here is from genome assembly GCA_003222085.1 of Gemmatimonadota bacterium. Classification (GTDB taxonomy): domain Bacteria; phylum Gemmatimonadota; class Gemmatimonadetes; order Gemmatimonadales; family GWC2-71-9; genus AG41. The sequence goes on along the minus strand of QHUK01000017.1, from coordinate 91,822 downwards.
GAGGACGGGATCCGGCTGGGGGCGGACGTGAACGCGGTGAGCCGCACGACGCCCGACTTCCGCGCCGCCCTGCAGGCGTTCCTCAAGAAGTAGGAGTGTCGCATGCCGCGCCCCTACCGTCTGTTCGCAATCAAAGCATGGCTCGGCGGCGCAGGCCTCACGGTGGGTCTCGTGGGCATGGCGATCGCGGAACGCTGGCTGGTGTGGGTTGCCGTGGCACTGATGGGCGTCGCCTTCCTGCTGCGGTTCGCAGAGTCTTGAACACCATCGCTCGTTCTTCGCTCCGTGCGCCCGGCGCGGTGCTGCTGGTCTCGTGCTATGAGCTCGGGCATCAACCGCTCGGCCTGGCCTGGCCGCGCGCGTTTCTCGAGCGGGCCGGCTTCGCCCCCGATACCCTCGACCTGGCGGTGCAGCCGCTCGACGAAGCGAAGGTGCGGCGGGCCCGGCTGGCGGCGATCGCGGTCCCGATGCACACGGCGCTGCGGCTCGGCGTCCACGCCGCCGCGCGCATTCGCCAGATCAATCCCGCGTGCCGGATCGTGTTCCACGGCCTGTATGCGGAGCTCAACGCGGAGCACCTGCTGGGTCGGTGCGCCGACCTGGTGGTGGGTGGTGAGGTCGAAGGCCCGCTCGTGGCGGTGGTCGAGCAGCTCGACCGCGGCGACGAGCCGGCGCCGCACCAGCGCCCGCACCTCGAGCGCCTGTCCTTTCCCGTCCCACGGCGCGGCGGCCTGCCCGCCCTCACGCGGTACGCGAGTCTGCTGCGCGACGGGCGGCGCGTGCCGGCCGGCTACGTCGAGGCCAGCCGCGGCTGCCTGCACACATGTCTGCATTGTCCCATCCCGCCGGTGTACGGCGGCCGCTTCTTCGCCGTCCCCCGTGACGTCGTGCTCGAGGACGTGCGGCGCCTCGTGGTAGCCGGAGCGGGGCACATCACGTTCGGCGACCCGGACTTCCTGAACGGCCCTGGTCACGCGGTGAGGCTGGTGCGGGCGATGCACGCGGAGTTTCCGGCGCTCTCGTATGACTTCACCGCCAAGATCGAGCACATCGTCCGCCATCGGCGGTTGTTCTCGGAATTTGCGGCGACCGGCTGCGTCTTCGTCGTCTCCGCGGTGGAATCGCTGTCGGATGTCGTGCTCGCGAACCTGGAAAAGGGCCATACGCGCGCCGACGTCAAGAGCGCCCTCGGCGTCCTGCGCCAGGCGGGGATCGCCCTCCGACCGTCGTTCGTCCCGTTCACTCCGTGGGCCACGAGCGACGACTACCTCGAGCTGCTCGAGTGGATCGGGCTCGAGGGGTTGATCGATCACGTCGATCCCATCCAGCTCGCCATCCGCCTGCTCATTCCGCCGGGCTCGCTGCTCGTGTCCCGGTCCGCCATCCGCCCCTTCCTTGGGCCCCTCGACGTCGGCGCCTTCACCTTTCGCTGGACGCATCCCGACCCGCGCATGGACGCGCTGCAGCGCGACGTGAGCACGCTCGTGGAGCAGGCGGCTCGCTCGGGCGAGGATCCCGCCGTGACGTTCGGTCGAATCCGGGCGCTCGCGAACGCCCGGACCGGCCGGGTCGTGGCGCCCACGTCGTTCCGCGCCCCACCGCCCGACCGTCCCATTGCGGCACGGCTGACCGAGCCGTGGTTTTGCTGAGCAGAGCCCACCGAGAGCCAGTTGGGCTCCATGTAGCAGCCCTGTCAGCTTGGTGACAGGTTCACCGCGTACGTTTCTCCGCAGGATCCCATGTCGCTCCCGAAACGACTCCTGCGCCTCTCCGCCCTCGTCGTAGGGCTGGACGGCGCTGCGACGGTCTCGCTCGCCGCGCAGCACCCGGTCACGCGGGCCGCAGCGATCGAAGCGGCGCTCGCCCGCGGGGCGCGCGCCGCGTTCGGCCGGGCCGACACGGCAGCGGCCGCCGGGCTGCTGCGCGGCGCACGCGCCTACCCCAACCCGTCGTTCGCCGCCACCTACACGAAGGATGTCCCGCGCTACCATTACATCGCCGATGTGTCACTCGACCTGCCGTGGCTCCGCTCGGCGCGGATCGGCGCCGCGGCGGCCGCGCGCGACGCGACCGGCTTCGGGTTCGCGTTCGAGCGCGCCGCCATCCGCTTTGCCGTCGACACCACCTACACGCACGCGCTCGCCACGGCAGCGCACGCGCGGCTGTCGCGCCGCAACGCGCGCGATGCCGACAGCCTGCTCACGATGGCCCGGCTGCGCCGTGAGGTCGGCGACGTCAGCGAGCTGGACGTGCGGCTCGCCGAGGTGAACGCGGGCCAGCTCCTGAACGTCGCCGTCGACGACTCGCTCGCCGCGCTGGACGGGCTGCTCGCCGTGCAGCTCACCATGGGCCTCCCGGCGGAAGCGGCCAGCATCACCCTGGCGGACTCGCTGGTGCCGCCGCCCGACAGCTCGCCGGCGCCCACCGGCGAGCCGCTCCGGATCGCGGCGGCCGGGGCGAGCCTGCGCTTCGAGGACCGGAATCTCGCCCTCGCCCATCGCACTGTGATTCCGGCGCCGAGTCTCCAGGTCGGCGTCGAGCGCGGCGATCCCGCAGACCCCGCCCAGGGCGTGCTGCCGACCGTGGGGATGGCGCTCGTGCTGCCGCTGTTCAACCGCAACGGCGGCGAGATCGGGCAGGCGCGGGCGGCGCGCGACCGCGCGCAGGCAAACCTGGATGTGATTCGCCGCGAATCCGCAGCGGACGTCGCCCGCGCGCGTCGCAGCTTTTCGGCGGCGCGGGCGCGCCTCGAGCGCGACCGGCGGCTGCTCGCGAGCGCCGACCGGGTCGCGGCGATGTCCTTGCAGGCGTATGCCGAGGGCGCCGTCCCCCTCGCCAACGTGCTCGAGGCACAGCGCAACGCTCGCGAGGCGCTGGGCCGCTACATCGACGATGTCGCGGCGGCGAACGACGCGGCCGGCGTCGTGCGCCTGGTCACGGCCTCCGCGGGCGGGTCGTGAGACGCCTGGTCGCGTTGCTCGCCGTCGCGGCCGCCTGCCGCGCCCGCGCCGCCGACGATGCCGAGGCGGTCGTGGAGCGGACCGGCGTTGCGGCGCAGACGGCGGAGGCGACCGAGCAGCGGTTCGCCCGCGTCGTGCGCGCCATCGGCACCGTGACGCCCCGCCCCGGGCGCTTCGCGGAGCTCGCGGCCCCGGGACCCACCCGGGTGGCGCGCATCTTCGTTGCCTCGGGGCAGCACGTCGCCGAGGGCGATACGCTGATCGAGTTCGAGCGCGCGCCGTTCGATGCCGCCGCCCAAAGCGCCGCTACCGCACTCGAGACGGCGCAGCACAACTTCGCCCGCGCCGCGCGCCTCGTGCAGGCGGGGATCCTGCCCCAAAAGGACTCGGACCAGGCGGCCTCCGAGCTGGCGCAAGCTCAGGTCGCCGCGGTCACCGCGCGCCGGTCGCAGCAGCTCGCCACGCTGCGCGCCCCGCTGTCGGGCGTCGTCACCCGCATGAGCGCCGTGCTGGGCGCCTCGGTGGACCCAACCCAGCCGCTCGTCGAGATCGCCGACCCCGGCGCGTTGGACGTCGTGTTCAGCGTGTCACCCGCGGAAGCGGCCGACATGCGCGACGGGGACTCTGTGTCGCTCTCGGCCGGCGAGACCGCGCGGGGCGACCCGCTCGGCACGGGCGTCGTCACCGGAGTCGCAGCCGCCGTCGATTCCCTGTCCCGCGCGGTCGCGGTCCGCGTGCGGCTGCGGCGCACCGAGCGCCCCTTGAGGATCGGCGAGTCGGTGTTCGGTCGACTGATCACCGCGGTCGAGCCGCACGCGGTGACCGTCCCCGTCGCCGCGCTCGTGCCGGCGCCGGGTGGAGAGGGCGTTCAGGTGTTCGTCGTCGACTCGGCCGGCGTGGCCCACAGCCGGGCCGTCACGGTCGGCGGCCGTGCCGAAGCCGTGGCGGAGATCATCAGCGGGCTCGCGGCCGGTGAAGTGGTCGTGACCGGCGGCGCCTACGGCATCGCCGACGGCGCGCGGGTCGCGCGGCCCCCTCCCTCGCCGGGCTCCGGCGCTCCCGCCGCTGCGCCACGATGACGCTGTTCGACGTCTTGCGGCGTCAGCGCCGCGTCGTCTATCTCGCGGTCGCGCTGCTCTCCGTCGCGGGCGCGTGGGCGTCGTTCCGGCTGCCGTCGGCCATCTACCCCGAGCTCCTGTTCCCGCGGATCAAGATCGTCGCGCAGGGCTCGACCCTCGGCGCGCGCCAGGTGGTCTTCAGCGTCACGCGGCCGCTCGAGGAGGCGGTGAGCGTGGTCCCGGGCGTGACGCGCGTCCAGTCGCAGTCGATCCGCGGCGCGAGCGAGGTCGCGATCACCTTCACGCCGCGCACCGATATGGCCTACGCCCTTCAGCTCGTGCGCGCGCGCGTGAGCCAGATCCAGGGGATGCTGCCGCCGGACCTGGAGATCGAGATCGAGCGACTCACTCCGTCGCTGTTCCCGATCATCTCGTACAACCTCGAGGGGGGTGATCCGGCCACCCTGTACGACATCGCGCGCTACGAGATCAAACCGCTGATCTCGCGCGTCCCCGGCGTGGGGCGCGTGGACGTCCAGGGCACGGACGTACGCGAAATCGAGGTGGTCGCAGACCCGCCGCGGCTCGCGGCGCTGGGCCTCACGTACGCCGACCTGGCCGACGCGATCCGGCGGGCCGTCACCGTGCAAGCGGTCGGTCGCGTGGCGCAGGACTACCGCCAGTACCTGATCGTGACCGATCAGGAGGCCCACGGCCCCGAGGACATCGGCGGCGTGGTGATCGCGCACGGGCTGCGGGTGCGGGACGTGGCGAGCGTGCAGGTGGGCACGGAGGATCACGTCCGCATCGTGGCGGGCGACGGCAAGCCCGCGGCGCTCATCAACGTCGCGCGGCAGGTCGAGGGGAACACCCTCGAGGTCGCCGACAGCGTGGCCGGAATCGTCGCCGCGCTCGCGCCGAGCCTCCCGCCCGGCGTCCATCTCAAGCGGGTGTACGACCAGGCCGCGCTGGTACGCGACGCCGTCCGCTCGGTGCGCGACGCCATGCTCATCGGTGCCGTGCTCGCCGTGCTGGTGCTGCTCCTGTTCCTGCGCCACGGGCGCATCACCGCCATCAGCGCGGCGGCGATCCCGGTGACGCTCGCGGTGACCGTGTTCGTCATGTGGCTGATCGGCCAGACGTTCAACCTGATGACCCTGGGCGCCATGGCGATCGCGATCGGCCTCGTGATCGACGACGCCGTCGTCGTCACCGAGAACATCGCGCGCCACCTGCGGCTCGGCGCCGCGGGCGGCCGCCTCGCCGCCCTCCGCGCCGCCGTGCAAGAGCTCATCTGGCCCGTCACGACGTCGACCATCACCACGGTAGTGGTGTTCCTCCCCCTCGGCCTGCTCCAGGGGGTGGTGGGGCAGTTCTTCGCCGCGCTCGCGACCACCCTCACCGTGGCGGTGCTCGTCTCGCTGCTCCTCGCGCTCACGCTGATCCCGCTCCTCGCCGAGCAGTTCGTCACGGCGCACGACGTGGCAGCGGCCGCGCCGCGCTGGCGCCCGCTGGCCCGGCTCGAGCAGGCGCTCGACGCGCTGGCGCCGCGCTACGAGCGCGCCCTCGGCGCCGCGCTGCAGCATCCCCGCCGGATCGCGGTCGCCGCCGTGGCGCTCGTCGCGCTGGGGGTCGGGCTCTGGCAGATCGTAGGGACGGGCTTCCTCCCGGAGATCGACGAGGGGGCGTTCATTCTCGACTATTGGACGCCGGGGGGCACGGCGCTCGCCGAGACGAACCGGCAGCTGAGCGTCGCGGAGAGCCTCCTCGCGGCGACGCCCGAGGTCACGGGGACGGCGCGCCGCACCGGCGCCGAGCTCGGGATGTTCGCCACGGCGCAGAACCGCGGCGACATCGTGGTCCGGCTCGCGCCGCGCAACCGGCGCGCGCGCGACGTGTTCGCCGTGATCGACGACGTGCGCGACCGGATCCAGGGCGCGGTGCCGCGGCTCCACATCGAGTTCATGCAGATTCTCGCCGACGTCATCAACGATCTCGCGGGCGCGGCGCGGCCGGTCGAGATCAAGCTGTATGGCGAGCCGCTCGACACGCTCGAGGCGTACGCGCGCCGGCTCGCGCCCGAGCTCGAGCGGATTACCGGCCTCGAGGACCTCTACGACGGGGTGAGCGAGCCCGCGGCGGAGTTGCTGATGCGCGTCCACCAGGCGGAGGCCGATCGCATCGGCCTGACACCGGTCGACGTGGGCAACACGGTCGCCGGGGCGCTGCTGGGCACGTCGGCCGGCGAGATCCGCGTCGAAGACCGGCCCGTGGCGGTGCGCGTGCGGGCGCCGGATGCCGTGCGCTTCGACCCACTGCGTCTGCGGGCCCTGCCGATCGTCGCGGCGCGCGGCGGCCGGGCGACCCCGCTCGGAAGCCTCGCCGCGTTCGAGCCCACGGAGTCGCGGCTCGCCCTCGATCGCGAAAACCAGCAGCAGATGATCGCGCTGACCGCCGACGTGAGCGGCCGCTCGCTGGGTGGGGTGATGGGCGACGTCCACCGGGTGCTCGCCGCACACCGGGCCCCCCGGGGGGTGCGCGTCGCGCTGGGCGGGCAGTACGCCGGCCAGCAGGAGGCGTTCCGGGCCCTTCTCCTGGTGCTCGCGCTCGCCGCGGTGAGCGTGTGCGCGGTGATGGTGGTGCAGTTCGAGTCGTTCACCGAGCCGCTCGTCGTGCTCCTCGTGGCACCCGTCTCGTTCGTCGGCGCCTTGGTCCTGCTGCTCGCCACCCGCACCGCGCTCAACGTCTCCTCGTTCATGGGGCTGATCCTGTTGGTCGGGCTGATCGTGAAGAACGGGATCATCCTGCTCGATTTCACGCGGCTCCGGATGCAGGCCGAGGGCGCGGCGCTCGAGGTGGCGATCCGCGAGGCGGGACGCGTGCGCCTCCGTCCGATCCTGATGACGACGCTGTGCACGCTGTTCGGGCTGCTGCCGCTCGCCCTCGGCATCGGGGCTGGGAACGAGCTGCAGCGCCCGCTCGCCCTGGCCGTCATCGGGGGGCTCGCCCTCTCCACGCCGATCACCTTGTTCGCCGTACCGACGCTGCTCGTCGCGATCCGGGGAAGGGGGTACGTAGTGGCCGCATCGTGAGAAGCAGATCCTTCGCTCGCACGGAGGGAACGCGCCTGTCATCCTCAGCGCCGCAGGCGCGAACGATCTGCTTCTAGGCCGGCGACAGCGGGAGCGTGATGGTGACCCGAGTGCCCGTCCCTGGAGCGGAGCGGATGTCGATGCGCGCGTGGTGCGCATCGGCGATCCAGCGGGCGATCGCGAGGCCGAGCCCGGTTCCGTCCGCCTCCCGCCGGGCCGGATCGCCGCGATAGAAGCGCTCGAAGACGTGAGGAAGCTGGTCGGCCGGGATACCGATACCGGTGTCGCTCACGACCACGGCCGCCCGGCCGTCCTCGACGGACACGTTGAGACGGACGTGCCCGCCCGCGGGGGTGAACTTGATGGCATTGTCGAGGACGATCAGCAGCAGTTGGCGGACGAGCGCCCCGTCTCCCGTGATCCTGGCTTCCTCGAACGCCCCGACCTCCAGGGTGAGTCCCTTGCTCGTCGCCAGCGCCCGGACGGCGTCTACCGCACCGGCTGCGAGGTCGTCGAGATAGAGCGGCTCACGCGCGACGGGCCGCTCGCCACTGTCCGCGCGGGCGAGGGTCAGGAGATCGCCCACAATGCCGCCCACGCGGGCCGCCTCCCGCTCGATCGCCTGGAACGTCGCCGCGTCTTGCGCCGTTTCCCGCTCCTGGGCGAGGGCGACTTCGGCGCGGGTGCGGAGAATGGTGATGGGCGTGCGCAGCTCATGGGCGGCGTCGGCCATGAAACGGCGCATCTGATCCATCGACCGCTCGATCGGCGCCGTAGATTTGCGGACCAGGATGTAGCCGCCCCCGGCGACGAGGAGCAGTGCCGCGAGCGCCGCGGCCCCGAACGTCTTGATCAGCGAGGCATACTCGTCCTCGAGCTCGATGCGGTCGGCGACGACGGCGGCGATGTACGGCGCCCCGGTCGTCCCCGTGAACCGCTCGGCATAGATCCGGAGCTCCCGGCCGTCCGGGGCATCGAGGTCCCGGTACCCGTGCTGGGACTGGACGGCCTGCCGCGCCGCGTCCCGGATCCATACGGGGACCCCCGCAGGCTTGATGGGGCGCCCTTCCTGGTCGAGCAGGTAGAGCGATCGCTCGGGGATATGCAGCTCGTCCACGGCATCGACCACGGCTCCGTGGGCGCTCGCACGCTCGGTCTCACGGATGCGTGCCGCCTGTTCGAGGGCGGCCGCCGCAGCGCCGAGTGACTTGTCGACATGTCTGGACATCTGCTGCCGGACCGTCAGAAACAGGCCGGCGCCCAGCAGCGCGAGCACCAGCGTGAGCACCGCGGCATACCACACCGTCAACTGCAGTCGCAGGCGCGCGAGCGGGTTCATGGCGTGGCGCTTCACGTGCCGAACCGGTACCCCGCGCCGCGCAGCGTCGTGATCAACTTCGGCTCGAAGCCGTCGTCGATCTTGCGCCGCAAGCGCCCGACGAGCACCTCGAGCACGTTGGCGAACGGGTCGTGATTGTCGTCCCACACGTGCGTGGTAATGGTCGAGCGATCCAGCACCCGCCCCTGGTTCAGCACGAACAGCTCCAGCAACGCGAACTCCTTCGCGCTCAGGGTGATCGGCTGGCCGCGGCGATGCACCTGGCGGGTGCCGAGGTCGACCTCGAGGTCGGCGATCCGGTACCGGGCCGGCGACAGGGCGGGCCGGCGACGCGCGAGCGCCTTGAGGCGCGCCACGAGCTCCCGGAACGCGAACGGCTTCGTGAGATAGTCGTCCGCCCCGACCTCGAGCCCCCGCACCCGGTCGTCGAGGGCATCGAGTGCCGTCAGCATCAGGACCGGTGTCGAGCTCCCCCCGCGCCTGAGCTCCCCGCAGAGCTCCAGGCCGGTCCCCCCCGGGAGCCGCACGTCCAGAATGATCACGTCGAACGAGCCTCCCTGTGCACGGTCGCGGCCTTCGGCGAACGTCGCGGCCAGGGTCGGATCGATGCGCTGCGCGCGCAGACCGTCGCGGAGCAGGCCAGCCAGGTTGGGGTCGTCTTCGACGATCAGCACGCGCATGGAGAAGGTCTGTTGTCGTTATTATGATTCAATCAGCGGCACATTTCTACTCGAGGTGACCATGGCAGGCCTGAACGTCCCCCTGTACGACCCCCGGCTCGTCCAGCCGATGCGCGAGGAGCTCACCCGCCTCGGATTCCAGGAGCTCCGTACGCCCGCAGAGGTTGAGGCGGTGCTGGGGACCGCGAAGGACACGACGCTCGTCGTCGTGAACTCGGTCTGCGGATGTGCCGCTCGGAACGCGCGCCCCGCCGCGAACCTCGCGTTGCAGCATACGCGTCGACCCGCCCGACTGCTCACGGTGTTCGCGGGCCAGGACGCCGACGCGACCGCGCGCGCCAGGCGCTACTTCACAGGCTACGCGCCATCCTCGCCGCAGATGGGAGGGCGGGGAAGGGCGGTGGAAGGCGGTCGAGGGTCGCCCCAACCTCCACCGCCCTTCACCGCCCTCCACCGTCCTCCCCCGTCTTTCTTTTAGAGCACTCGCTCCCGCCGTACCCGCACATCCACCACCTTGTCCACCCAGGACCAGAGCGAATCCTGCCGCCCGATCGCCGCGCCGTCGACCACGTGGCGGCGCCACCCTTTCATTACTTCCGAATCCTGCGTCCACAGGCGCACCCGCTTTCGCGGCACCTTGTTCTCCCACAGCTGGGCGATGGGCGGGTCGGCGTACAGCAGGCGCACGGTCACATTGCGCGACAGGTACTCGAGCGGGCTCAGGTCGATGCGCTTGTAGCGGTCGTCGAGCGACATCCGGCCTGCCCCCGGATAGTCGGGCTCGCCGTCGGAGAACAGCACGACGTTGAGGGGCGCCAGCACCAGATTGTTACGCTTCACGTGCAGGGCGGCGCGCTGGAAGAACGCGTTGAAGTCGGTGATCGGGTCTTCTTGCGGGAACCACGCCCGCAGGTCCGACGCGATCTGCGCAGGCGACTTCCCCGAAAGATCCTGGATCGGGTGGAACACCTTGGCCTGGCCGGTACGCTCTCCGCCCAGCTCCCCCACGAAGATCGCCGTGTTCGGCTGCAGTCCGTCGACCCCGTTCAGATGGCCGTAAATGTAGAGCGACGCGAACTCGATCGCCCCGTTGAAGCTGGGGTTGCGGCGGAACGAGCCGCTGATGTCGAGGCCGATCACGAGCGTCGACCGGGGCGTCTCGGCCCGTTGCGACGGCGAGCACGCCACGACGCTCAGCGCAAGTGCCGCGACGCCACGCCTCATGACGCACCTCCCTCGACCGTGTGGGTCTTGCCGGTCGCGAAGATCGGTGTGCTGTGGAGCACCTGGTCCAGCGACCGGAACGGCAGGTTGAAGTGCGGCTTGCCCATGATCACGACGACCAAGAAGTTGAACCCGCTCGCGACGAGCTGCAGCACCGGCAAGGTCAGCAGCTCCATCAGGTGCTGGGCCTCCTTCTTGAACCACTCGTGCTCCGCCTTGAGCGCGTTGATCGGCCCGCGCCAGAACTCCGCGTCCGCGGTCGCGGCCGCCCGCACGGCGCCCACGCCTTCCATCGCCTTCCGGCCCAGGATGGCGAGGAGCGCCGGCGTCCCGAACCGGCCGAACAGGAACCACGTCATGCCGCGCACGCCCACCCACCCCAGCAGGGCCAGCCCCAGGGTCCCGACGATCCCCAACTGGAACCCCTGCTGCGCCAGCCACGGCGTGATGGCGTCGATCAGCTCGCGGTACAAGAACAGCACCTCGAACAGGGCAACCGCCAACTCGACCAGCACCATCGAGACGATCTGCCCGATCGCGCGAGTCTTGATCGCCTCGTTCAGCACCTGGATGCAGGCGAAGCTGCCCCCGATGATGATGAACAGAAAGAACCACAGGAGCACGACGAGGGCCAGCGCGTTCACCTGGTAGCCCGTCAGGTCCGAGAGCAGCTCGCTCATCGTGGGACGCAGCGTGAACGTGAAGATCGTGGCCTCGATGGCGGACCAGAACAGCAGCAGCATGAAGGCGATCCAGGGCACCCCCGGCTCGCGCGAGCTCGAATCGAGCATCGCGAAGGGCGACGTGACCAGGTTCTTGAGAGTTCTCCACAACAACCCTACGCCCAGCCGCAGCAGACCCCAGATCCAGCCGACGAACACCAGGAGGAACCGCGCCAGGCCGAACCAGTAGAACCACGCCATGCGGACCGAGTCCCACCAGGACATGAGCAGCGCGGCCAGAAAGCGTCCGCGCCCGGAACGGAACGGAATGGTGTAGAGCGAGACCATCGTTCCCCAGACGCCCGCGACCAACACCGTCGCCGGAAAGAAGAGCAACAAAAACTTCCCGACGATCTGCCAGAAGGAATCACCGTAGAGCACCGTCCGGAACACGAGCGCCTGCCAATCGACGATCCAGGACAGGCCGCCCCAGATCCAGCCCCATACCGTCTGCAGAATCAAGCTCCACTGCTCCGTCTGAGCCGCGCCAATCGGGTTTTGCATGTCTTTGTCCCTTCCGCATGGAACGGGGAATGGCGGCCGCCAGAGGCTCTGCGGCAGGCGCGCATTAATAGTGAGGCGCCCAGCCCTGTCAAGCGGGGCACGTGATCCACATCACTAAAGGGAGGCTGGGGGAGGACGGGGGAGGGCGGGGGAGGGCGGTGGAGGTTGGCCCCGTCTGCGGCGCAGCCTCCACAAACCTCCACCAACTTCCCCCAACCTCCACCGACCTCCCCCCCCCGTAAGGGGGGAAAATTGTATACTGGACCCCATGCCGGACGAGGCCCCCAAGCGCCTGATCGTGGTCGGTGACCGCGTGCTCATCGCTCCCGAAGAGGGGGAGGAGCGCACCAACGTCGGCCTGTACCTCCCGCCGACCGCGGTCGAAACCCGGCAGGTTCAGGGCGGCCGGGTGGTAGCGACCGGGCCGGGCACCCCGATGACCGAGCCGGCGAGCATGGATGATGAGCCCTGGAAGATCCGCGGACCCGACGTCAAGTACCTGCCGATGCAGGCGCGGGTTGGGGATTACGCGCTGTTCTTCCGCAAGGCTGCCGTGGAGATCACGTTCGAAGGAACGAAGTACCTGGTCGTCCCGCAGGCGGCAATCCTCGTGCTGGTGCGGGAATCGATACCCGAGGAACTGGAGTAGGTCATGGCCGACATCGGATGGGCCCGGAGCCGCGCTGAACGCGCCGAAAAGGAAGGCCTACGGCGAGGCGCGTGGTACCGCATCGTCGAAGAGTCCGGCAAGTCCTGGCTCGTGCTGGACGTGCACCAGGTCGAAGTGCGCGTTCCCAAGGAGAATGTAGAGATCCGGAAGGAGCGGCCGAAGGCCTGGAGCGTGGTGCATGAGCCCCATCTCGTGTGCCCCGGCTGTCACAAGCGGCAGCACGTCTCGGGACAGCCCAAAGACGTGAAATGCGTCGAGTGCGGCAACAGCTTCGGGGTGGACTGGCAGGATCGGGCGTAGGCAGTCGTCCGTCGTCAGTCGTTCAGTCGTCAGTCTGCTCGCCAAGTTCCGGTCCGTGCTGCGCGATTCGGGCGCTGGTCATCGACCAGGGCCCGCTTTCTTTGCCGCATGCCGCCGTTCACAGGAGGCCTCGGGCGGGCGCGCGGGCTGCTCGCCGAGCGGTTCGGCCATGCGGCATTTCGCGTCCACCAGCTGCTGGTGCTCGGGCCTCTCCTAGCCGGCCGGAGCATCCTGGCGGTACTGCCCACGGGGGCAGGGAAGTCGCTGTGCTACCAGCTGCCGGCGCTGATGGCCCGGGGCCTCACGCTGGTGGTCTCGCCGTTGATCTCGCTGATGCAGGACCAGGTCGCGGCGCTCCGGCGGCGGGGAATCCCCGCCGCGTACCTGAACGGCCTGCTGACGCCGGGTGAGGGCCGGGCGATCCTCGATGCCGCCCTGTCCGGGAGCCTCGCGCTCCTCTACTGCGCGCCCGAACGGCTCGGTTCGCTGGTGCGTCAGCTGTCGCGCGCCGGGCGCGAGGTGTCGCTCCTCGCCGTCGACGAAGCCCACTGCATCGTGGAATGGGGCAACGAGTTTCGCCCCGTATACCGAAAGCTCGACCGATACCGCTACCTGCTCGGCGATCCGGTCACCATCGCGCTCACCGGAAGCGCCACGCCGGGGACGCGCAACGAGATCCTGCACGTCCTCCGGATCCCGCAGGCAGAAGTCGTCGTCACGTCCTTCGATCGCCCGAACCTCGTGTTTCGCGTGGAGCGGGTGCGGGACGACCGCGAACGGTTCACCCGCGTGCGGGAGCTGATTCGCGTGGACGGGCCGGTCGTGCTGTACACGCCGACACGCCGGCTCACCGAGCTCGTCACCCGCGCCCTGCTGCGGATGGGCGTGCGGGCGGCGCCCTACCATGCGGGCCTCACCGCCGGCACCCGGCGCCGGGTGCTGCGCGCGTTTCTCGCGGACCGCGCCCCGGTCGTGGTGGCGACGAGCGCCTTCGGCATGGGGATCGATAAACCCGACGTGCGCCGCGTGCTGCATTGGGGGCCGCCACGCACCGTCGAAGCCTATTACCAGGAGGCGGGGCGTGCCGGCAGGGACGGTCGCCGCTCCGAGTGTGTCGTGGTATGGCGTCCCGCCGACTTTGCCTGGGGCGACGCCGCAACGGAAGTGCGACGCTACGTGGAGACGCGGACGTGCCGTCGTGCCGCGCTGCTCGCGTATTTCGGGGAGCGGGGGACGGCCTGTAGTGGTTGCGACGTGTGCGGGGTAGAACCGTGGCGCCCCTCAAGTTAGGCGGGCTCGCCCCTACCCAACCGTGGGGTTGCGGCGCGGGGGTCGCCGAATACCTTAGCCCGAGTAGCTTAAGCGAGAGCCGGCGGTTCTCGCTTTGTTTTTCCCCTCTCTTGAGGACGCGTGTTATGCCCGGCCGCAACTTCCTGTTCGTCCCCGGCCCGACCAACGTGCCCGAGCGAATCCTGCGCGCCATGGACCGCGCGATGGAAGACCACCGCTCCTCCGCGTTCCCCGAGCTGGCCACCGGACTGCTCCGCGATCTCCGCACGGTATTCAAGACGACGACGGGGCAGGCGTTCCTCTTCCCCGCGACCGGCACCGGCGGGTGGGAAGCGGCGCTCGTCAACACCCGGTCGCCGGGCGACCGGATCCTCGCGCCCCGCTACGGGCAGTTCAGCCACCTGTGGATCGACCTCGCCCAACGTCACGGCCTGCGCGTCGACATCATCGACGTCGAATGGGGCGAGGGCGCCCCGGCCGACCGTATCGGGGAGATCCTGTCGCAGGACAAGCAGCACGAGATCAAGGGGGTTCTCATCGTCCACAACGAGACGGCGACGGGCGTGACGAGCGACGTCGGGGCCGTCCGCAAGGCGATCGACGCGGCACAGCATCCCGCCCTGCTGTACGTGGACGGGGTCAGCTCCATCGGCTCGATCGACTTTCGGATGGACGAGTGGAACGTGGACCTGGCGATCACCGGGTCGCAAAAGGGACTGATGCTGCCCGCCGGACTAGGGCTAGTGTGCGCCAGCCCCAAGGCGCTCGCCGCCCGCGAGCACGCCAAGTGCCCGCGCGTGTTCTTCGACTTCGGGGACATGATCAGGGCGAACGCCACAGGATATTTCCCGTACACACCCTCCATCCCGATGCTGTACGGGCTGCGCGAGTCGCTCGACATTATCTCCGAGGAAGGGCTGGACAACATTTTCGCACGCCATCAGCGACTCGCGGAGGGCGTGCGCGCCGCGGTCCGGGCGTGGGGGGGAGGCCTCAAGCTCTGCGCCAAGGCGCCGAAGTGGTACTCCAACACCGTGACCGCGATCATGGTGCCGGAGGGCACGAACGCGGCCGACGTGATCGACGTGGCGTTCCGTCGCTACAACCTGGCGCTCGGGGCCGGCCTCGCCCGGATGGCGGGGAAGCTGTTCCGGATCGGCCACCTCGGGGACCTGAACGAGCTCATGCTGCTCGGCGCCCTCGCGGGCGCGGAGATGGCGATGCGCGACGTCGGCCTCCCGGTGACGCCCGGTGCCGGCGTGGCCGCGGCCGCCGAGCACTACCGCAGCACCGCCGCCCCGGTCGCGCCGCGCGCCGCGCAGGCCCAGTCGCCTTCCTTGCCCCCCTCGCCTTCCTCGCGGGCTCCCGTGAGGGCATGAGCCTCACCCGCTACGAGCCGGCGCACCCGCGGCTCCAGCGCAGCGAGCTCGCCGTCCCCGGCTCGCAGCCGGTGCTGTTCCAGAAGGCGCTCGACGGCGCGGCGGACTATGTCTTTCTCGACCTCGAAGACGCCGTCGCGCCCGCCGACAAGGAGCCAGCCCGCACGCACGTCGTCGCGGGACTGCTCGACTTCGACTGGAAGGCTCGCGGCAAGACGGTCTCGGTGCGCGTCAACGGCATCGATACGCACTACATGTATCGGGACGTGGTGGACGTGGTGGAGCAAGCGGGGCACAAGCTGGACACCGTCCTGGTGCCGAAAGTCGGCGTCCCCGCGGACGTCTATCTCGTGGACGCCCTGCTCACGCAGATCGAAACCGCCCGCCGCATCCCGCATCGCATCGGCATCGAGGTGCTGATCGAGACGGCTCTGGGGATGGCGAACGTCGAGGCGATCGCCCAGGCGAGCCGGCGCCTCGAGGCGATGCACTTCGGCGTCGCCGACTTTGCCGCGAGCCTGCACGCCCGCACCGTGAGCATCGGAGGTCTGAATCCCGACTACCCCGGCGACCAATGGCACGCCGCGCTCGTCCGCATGGTCACGGCGTGTCGCGCCTACGGGCTGCGCGCGATCGATGGCCCGTATGGCGACTTCAAGGACCCGGACGGGTTTCGCGCAGCGGCCCGCCGCGCGGCGGCGCTCGGCTACGAAGGCAAATGGGCCATTCATCCTTCCCAGCTTGCGCTCGCCAACGAGGTGTTCACACCCCCTCCGGCGGAGGTAGAGCGCGCCCGCCGCATCCTGCTCGCGCTCGACGAGGCGGCACGCGCCGGCCGCGGCGCCGCCCAGCTGGACGGCCGCATGATCGACGCCGCCTCGGCCCGTATGGCGCAGAACATCGTCGAGATCGCTGCCGCCATCGCGGCCCGGACGGCCGGCGCGCCGACGCTGGCCCCGACGCGCGGGTAACCGTGGACATCCACGAGTACCAGGCCAAGGAGCTGTTGTCGGGCTTCGGCGTCCCCGTGCCGAAGGGCGGCGTCGCCTACAGCGCCGAGCAGGCCGTCTACCGGGCGACCGAAGTGGGCGGCACGCGCTGGGTCGTGAAGGCGCAGATCCACTCGGGCGCCCGCGGCAGGGCCGGAGGCGTGAAGGTGTGCACGACCGACGCGGACGTCCGCCAGGCGGCAAAGGACCTGCTGGGTAAGACGCTCGTGACCGTTCAGACCGGTCCTGAGGGTCTTCCGGTACATCGCCTGCTGGTCGAACAAGCGCTCCCGATCGAGCGGGAGCTGTACGTGGGACTGGTGCTCGACCGCAAGCGCGAGCGGATCGTGGTCGTGGCGCATCCGCACGGCGGCATGGAGATCGAAGAAATCGCGCAGCGGGAGCCGGCGGCGATCTTGCGCGAGGACGTGGAGCCGGCGGTCGGGATGCAGGGGTTCCAGGCGCGGGAGCTGGCGTTCGGGCTGGGTCTCGCCCCTTCCCAGGTGAGCCAGGCCGTGACGGCGATCCTCGGCGCCTACCGCGCCTTCCGCGAGCTCGACGCCACGATGGTCGAGATCAATCCGCTCGTCGTGACCCAGACCGGCCAGGTGCTCGCGCTCGACGTGAAGATGAGCTTCGACGATAACGCGATGTTCCGGCGGCCCAACGTCGCCGAGCTGCGTGACTACGCCCAGGAGGACCCCCGCGAAGCGGAGGCCGCCGAGCACGGGCTCAACTACGTGGCCCTGGACGGGGACATCGGCTGCATCATCAACGGGGCCGGCCTCGCCATGGCCACCATGGACATGATCAAGCACGCCGGCGGCGAGCCCGCGAACTTCCTGGACATCGGCGGCGGGGCGAGCCCCGATCGCGTGACGGCGGCGTTCCGCCTGGTGCTCTCCGACAAGAAGGTGCGTGCCATCCTCGTGAACGTGTTCGCGGGGATCAACCGCTGCGACTGGGTGGCGCGGGGCGTCGTCCAGGCCGTGCGCGAGGTGCAGGTGGCGGTTCCGCTGGTCGTCCGGCTCGCGGGCACGAACGTCGAGGAGGGCCGCCGCATCCTCGCGGACAGCGGCCTCCCGATTCTCACGGCCGACACCCTCTCGGAGGCAGCCGAGCGGGTGGTCGCGGCCCGCGACCGCGTGAGGGCGGCATGAGCATCCTGCTCGACGAGAAGACCCGCGTCATCGTCCAGGGCTTCACCGGCGACAAAGGCACCTTCCACACCAGGGAGATGATCGCCTACGGCACGAACGTCGTGGGTGGCGTCACGCCGGGAAAGGGCGGCACCACGCACCTGGACCGCCCGGTGTTCAACACCGTCAAGGAGGCGGTGGCGAACACGGGCGCTGCGGCGAGCCTGATTCTCGTCCCCGCGCCGTTCTGCGCCGACGCCATCATGGAGGCGGCGGACGCCGGTATTCGGCTGGTCGTGACCATCACGGACGGCGTTCCCGCGCAGGACATGATGCGGGTGAAGCGGTACTTGTGGCGGTACGCCAAGGAGCGCCGCACCACCCTCATCGGACCCAACTGCGCCGGCATGATCAGCGCGGGCCGGGCCATGATGGGCATCATGCCGGGCCACATTTACACGCGCGGGCCGGTCGGCGTCGTCACGCGGTCGGGCACGCTCGGCTATGAGGCGGCGGCGCAACTGCAGGCGCTCGGCGTCGGGATCACGACCAGCGTGGGCATCGGGGGCGACCCGATCAACGGCAGCTCGTTCGTCGACATCCTGGCGCTGTTCGAGCAGGACCGGGAGACCGAGGCGGTGATGATGATCGGGGAGATCGGCGGTCCCCAGGAAGCGGATGCGGCGCTGTTTGTGAAGGAGCAGATGACGAAGCCGGTCATCGGCTACGTGGCGGGTCTCACCGCGCCCAAGGGCCGCCGCATGGGGCACGCCGGAGCGATCATTTCGGCGTTCGGGGACACGGCGGCGGAGAAGGCGGAGATCATGCGGTCTGCCGGCCTGATGGTGGCGCCGAGCCCCGCCGAGCTCGGGGTCACCGTCGTCCACGCGCTCCGCCAGCAGCCGTCGCGGCCGGTGATGGTGCAGCGGTGAGCGCGGGGCGGTCCGGCCGCCCGGTGGTTGTCGTCACGCGGCGGCTCCCCCGCCCGGTGGAGGAGCAGCTGGCGCGGGAGTTCGACGCGCGCCTGAACGCGGATGACCATCCGTTGAGCGCGGTCGAGCTCGCGGACGCGCTCCGCGCCGCGGACGGCCTCCTCCCCACGGTCACCGACCGGCTCACGGCACAGGTGCTGGCGGTGGAGCCGTTGCGGGCCCGAATCCTCGCCAACTACGGCGTCGGCTTCAACCACATCGACACGGTCAGCGCGAAGGCGCGCGGCCTCGTGGTCACGAACACACCCGACGTGCTCACCGACGACACGGCCGACGACGCCCTGATGCTGCTGCTCATGGTGGCCCGCCGGGGCGGCGAAGGGGAGCGCCACGTGCGCTCCGGGGCCTGGACCGGCTGGCGGCCCACTCACATGCTCGGCACCCGCGTCACCGGCAAGACATTGGGTCTGATCGGGCTCGGGCGGATCGGCCGGGCGGTGGCGCACCGCGCCCGCGCGGGCTTCGGCATGCGGGTCATCTTTCACGATCCGTCCCCGCCGCCAGCGGCGGTGGTGTCGGAGCTGGGCGCGGAGCCGAGGGCCGGCGTGGACGACGTGCTGCGCGAGGCGGACTTCGTGTCGTTGCACTCGCCGGCCACCCCCGAAACCCGGCATCTGATCGACGCCCGCCGGCTCGCCCTCATGAAGCGGGGCGCGTTCCTCGTCAACAACGCCCGCGGCGACATCGTGGACGAAGCCGCGCTGGTCGCGGCGCTCAAGCAGGGGACGATCGCGGGGGCCGGCCTCGACGTGTTCGAGCGCGAGCCCGCCGTCACGCCCGACCTCCTGACGATGGAGAACGTCGTGCTGCTCCCCCATCTCGGCAGCGCCACGCACGAGACCCGGATCGCCATGGGCCTGCGCGCCCTCGAGAACCTCAAGGCGTTTTTCGCCGGCGCGCCGCCGCGCGACCGCGTGGCGTGAGCGCCGAGAATTCCACCCCGGTCGCAACGCCCGAGTACCTCAGGCGCACGGCGGGCCTCCTGCACGACTGCCTTCGCGACGTCATCCGGACGCATCAGCCGGAGATCGAGGGCGTGCTCGCGGGTGAGCGCCTCGACCCGCAGGCACCGCCCGCGCTCGTCGCCCGCGCGATTGCGGCACAGGGGATGTGGTTCCAACTGTTGTCGATCGCCGAGCAGAACGCGGCGATGCGGCAGCGGCGCCAGAGCGAAGTCGAGCGAGGGTACGACCAGCTGCGCGGCACGTTCGCCCAGGTGGTCACAGCCGCGGCCCGCGACGGGATCGCGGCGGACGACGTCCGCGCCGTGGTCGCGAACCTGCGCGTGCGGCCCGTCATCACGGCGCACCCGACGGAAGCCAAGCGCGTCAGCGTGCTCGAAAAACATCGCCGCATCTATCGTCGGTTGGTGGACCTCGAGGCCCCCCGCTGGACCCCCCGCGAGCGGCACGCGCTGGTCGAGAACCTGCGAACCGAGATCGAGCTGCTGTGGCTCACCGGCGAGCTGCGGCTCGCGAAGCCCACCGTCGGGCAGGAGCTGGCGTGGGGCCTGTACTTCGTCAACGAGAACCTGTTCGAGGTCGTGCCCGAGCTGGTGGACAAGCTCGAGCGCGCCCTGCGGCAGGCGTATCCGGCGGACCGTTTCGACGTGCCGCCGTTCTTCCAGCTCGGCTCGTGGATCGGCGGTGACCGGGACGGCAATCCCTTCGTCACGAACGACGTCACGCGCCGCACCCTGTTCGACAACCGCATCGCGAGCCTGCGACGCTACCGCCAGCGGGTCGGCGATCTGCTGCGCGCCCTGAGCCTCACGGAGCGCGCCGCCCCGATCGCGCCCGAGTTCCGCGAGGCGCTCGCCCGCGAGCTGGCGGCCTCCGGCGACGCCGAGCGGATCCGGGAGCGCAACCCGGGCGAGGTGTATCGACAATTCGTGACCTGCATGCTGGGCAAGCTCGACGGCGCGCTGACCAGCGCGGAACGGCGCGAGCCCGCGCCCGAGGCGGCGGCCTATCGGACCGCGGACGAGCTGATCGGCGACCTGCGCACGCTCGAGGCCGGGCTCGTGGCGGGACGTGGCGGGCGCGCGGCCGAGCTGCTCGTCCGACCGGTGCGTCGGGAGGTCGAGGCATTCCGCTTCAGCACCTTCCGGCTCGACATCCGCGACAACTCGCCGCGCGTGTACGCGGCCGTGGCCGCGCTCGCGCGGGGCCGGAGCCCGGGCGAGCCGCCTGCGCCGGCGTCGCCCGCATGGCGCGCCTGGCTGCAGGGTGAGCTGGCTCGCCCATTGCGTCCGGACCGGCGGGCGCCGCCGCAGGAAGCCGCGGAGATGGTCGATCTCTTCCGGT
Source organism: Gemmatimonadota bacterium (assembly GCA_003222085.1). Taxonomy (GTDB): domain Bacteria; phylum Gemmatimonadota; class Gemmatimonadetes; order Gemmatimonadales; family GWC2-71-9; genus AG41. The sequence continues at coordinate 71,178 of QHUK01000017.1, read as the reverse complement.
TGATCCACGAGGTGCGCGACTGCCTCGACCGCGAAGCAGTCGGCAGCTTCATCCTGAGCATGACGCACGACGTGGCGGACATCCTGGGCGTGTATCTGCTCGCCAAAGAAGCCGGCCTGTTTGCGGACGCCGCCGGAGTCGAGAGCTGTACGCTCCCGATCGTGCCGTTGTTCGAGTCCATCGACGACCTGCGGCGGGCGCCCGAGATCGTGCGCGACCTGCTGCAGGTCCCGCTGGTGCGCCGGAGCGTGCGCGCGCAGGGCGGCGTGTTCGAGGTGATGATCGGCTACTCCGACTCGAACAAGGACGGCGGCTTCCTCTCGTCGAACTGGGAGCTCGCCAAGACCCAGTTGCGGCTCACCCGCCTCGGCCGGGAGTGCGGCGTGCCGATCGCCTTCTTCCACGGCCGGGGTGGCTCGGTGAGCCGCGGGGGCGCGCCCACCGGCCGGGCCATCGCCGCTCAGCCCGCCGGCTCGATCCAGGGGCGGCTCCGCCTCACGGAGCAGGGGGAAGTCGTGTCGTTCAAGTATGCGAATCGCGGCACCGCCGCCTACCAGACGGAGCTGCTCGCGGCGAGCGTGCTCGAGCACTCCCTCAAGTCCGAGCGCGAGCAGGCGCTCGTCCCCACGACCGAGTTCGACGAAGCGATGGAAGCGTTGTCGGGCGCCGCGCATGCCGCCTATCGCCGGCTGGTCGAGCATCCGCACCTCGTGACCTATTTCCAGGCCGCGAGCCCGGTGGAGGAGATCGCGCTCCTGAACATCGGTTCGCGGCCCGCCCGTCGCACCGGCATGCGGACGCTCGCCGACCTGCGCGCGATCCCGTGGGTGTTCGCCTGGACCCAGAACCGACACTTCATTCCCGGCTGGTTCGGGGTCGGGACGGGCGTGGGGACGTTCCTCGAGGTCCGCGGCGCGCGCGGCGAGACACTGCTTCAGCGGATGTTCAGCGACTTTCGCCTGTTCCGGCTGATCGTGGACGAGGCCGAGAAGACGCTGGCCTACGTCGATCTCGAGCTCGCACGCCAGTACGCGGACCTCGTGGCCGACCCCTGGGTACGCCAGGAGATCTTCACGCTCGTGACGGACGAGTATCATCGGACGGTGGACGTCGTGCACCGCCTCACCGGGCGCACCGAGCTCGCCGAGCGGTTCCCCCAGTTCCGCCAGCGCCTGGCGAGCCGCTTGCCCACGCTCAACCAGGTGAACCGCCAGCAGATCGAGCTGCTGCGACGCTATCGCGCGACGGCGGCCGAGAAGCCCCCGGAGGACCAGCTCGCGGCGCTGCTCTTGTCCATCAACTGCATCGCGGCGGGGTTCGGGACTACCGGGTGAGGCGTTGCACGACGCCACGTCGCAACGACGCCCAGGCGGAGTCGCTCGTCAAACTATCCGTCGTGGCGTCGTAGGGTCGTGCGACTAGATTTCAGCCATGCACGACACCCTCTACTTCACCGAGCACCACTTCCAGGTGCGTGACATGGTGCGCGACTTCGCGCAGCAGGTCGTGAAGCCGAGCGCGCGCCGCTACGACGTCGAGAGCCGCTTCCCGTGGGACAACGTGCGGCGGATGGCCGACCTGGGCCTGTTCGGCATCCCGTGGCCGGAGGAGCTGGGAGGGTCCGGGATGGACTATCTCTCCTACATCCTGGTGATCCACGAGCTCGCGAAGGTCGATGCGAGCCACGCCATCACGGTGAGCGCTCACACCACGCTCGGCACGTCGCCCATCGTGGACTTCGGCACGCCGGAGCAGAAGCAACGCTACGTGCCGCTGCTTGCCACGGGAAAGGTGCTGGGCGGGTTCGGGCTGACCGAGCCCGGCGCCGGGTCGGATGCCGGCGGCACGAGCACGGTGGCGGAGGAGAAGGGCGACCACTATCTCCTCAATGGCTCGAAGATCTTCATTACGCATGCCGGAGTCGGGGAGATCTTCGTCGTGACGGCCCGCACCGATCCCGCTGCCAAGAAGACCCGCGGCATAACGGCGTTCATCGTGACCAAGGACACGACCGATCTCGAGGAAGCGAAACGGGTCGGCGTGGGCCACGACGCCTCGCTCCCCAAGTGCCGCGGCGTCGTGGCCGCGAAGAAGGAGGACAAGCTCGGCTGGCGCGCCTCGGACACGCGGGAGCTGGTCCTGCAGGACGCGATTGTCCCGAAAGAAAATGTGCTCGGGGCCGTGAACAACGGCTTCCGGCAGTTCCTCCATACGCTCGACGGCGGACGTATCGGGTTGGGGGCGCTCGCCCTCGGCATCGCCGAGGGTGCACTGGAGGAGTGCCTCCGCTACACCACGACCCGGAGGCAATTCGGCAAGCCGATCGCCAGCTTCCAGGGCGTCCACTTCGCCCTCGCCGACATGGCGACCGAAATCGAGGCGGCCAAGCACCTCGTGTATCATGCCGCGTGGCTCAAGCAGCACGGCCAGCCGTTCAAGAAGGAGGCGGCGATGGCGAAGCTGTACGCTTCCGAGCTCGCCACGCGCGCCACCACCAAGGCCGTCCAGCTGCACGGCGGCTACGGGTATACGACGGACTACCCCGTCGAGCGAATGATGCGGGACGCGAAAATCTGCGAGATTGGCGAAGGCACGAGCGAGATTCAGCGGATCGTGATTGCGAGGCAGCTGCTCGGCGATCTAGTCGACTAAACCTCCACCAACCTTCACCGACCTCCACCAACCTCGATTCCCAGATTTCTCACCAGAAACGCAAATCGATCCGCCTGCTCCTCGATCAGCTTGCTGGTCGGCTTACCCGCCCCGTGCCCGGCCTTCGTCTCGATCTCGATCAACACGGGCTGCGGCCCGGCCTGGGCCGCCTGGAGCGTGGCCGTGAACTTGAATGAGTGCCCCGGCACGACGCGATCGTCGTGATCGGCGGTGGTGACGAGCGTGGCCGGGTAGCGCGTTCCCGCCCTGACGTTGTGCAGCGGCGAGTACTTGTAGAGGTAGGGGAACTGCGCCGCGCTGTCCGCTGACCCGTAGTCCGTCACCCACGCCCAGCCGATCGTGAACTTGTGAAACCGCAGCATGTCCATCACGCCCACCGCGGGAAGCGCCGCTCCGAACAGCTCGGGCCGCTGCGTCATCGCGGCGCCGACGAGCAAGCCCCCGTTCGACCCGCCCGCGATGGCGAGCTTGGCCGGGGACGTGTAGCCCTGGGCGATCAGATACTCCGCGGCGGCGATGAAGTCGTCGAACACGTTCTGCTTCTTGTCGTGCATCCCGGCCTGATGCCACTCCTCGCCGTACTCGCCGCCGCCCCGCAGGTTCGGGACGGCATACACGCCACCCAGCTCGAGCCACACGAGCATCGCCACAGAGAAGCTCGGCGTGAGGCTGATGTTGAACCCGCCGTAGCCGTACAAGTACGTCGGGTTCGAGCCGTCGAGCCGCAGCCCCTTCTTGTGGGTGACGAACATCGGCACCCGGGTGCCGTCCTTACTGGTGTAGAAGACCTGCTTCGTCTCGTAGCCGGACGGATCGAAGTCGATCGCCGGCGCCTTGAACACGCTCGTGACGCCGCTCTTGAAGGCGTAACGGAAGATGGTCGTGGGGTAGAGGAACGACGTGAAGGCGTAGAACATCTCGTCGTCCTTCCGCTCCCCGCTGATTGCGCCGATCGAGCCGAGCGTCGGGAGCGGGAGATCCTTCACGAATCGCCCGTCGCGCGCGAACAAGCGCAGCCGGGAGGACGCATCGTGCATGTAGTTGGCCACGAACGTGTCGTGGATGATCTGGACTCCATCGAGCACGTCCGGGGCCTGCGGGATGATCTCGCGCCAGCGGGCCCGCTCGGGGTGCCGGGTATCGATCGCAATGACGCGCTTGCGGGGGGCATCGAGGTCGGTGAGGAAGTAGAACACGGGCCCATCGTTCCCCACGAACGCGTAGCTCGCATCGAAGTCGTCCAGCAACCGCACCACCTCGCCCGTGACCTTCGGGCGCTTGGCCTCCTTCAAGTCGAGGTAATAAACCCGGTTCCGCCGGTCGGTACCGAGCCATACCTGCAGCACCGCATACCGGCCGTCGTCGGTCACCTCGGCGTTCATTCCCCAGTCGGGCTGGTCCGGTCGCTCGTAGACGAGCACGTCCTGCGTCTGATCCGTGCCCAAGCGGTGGTAATAGAGGCGCTGAAACCGGTTCACCTCGGTGAGCGCCTTGTCGACCGGCTCCGGGTACCGGCTGTAGAAGAAGCCGGCGCCATCGTTGGTCCACGACGCGCCCGAGAACTTGATCCACTTGAGGTGATCGGACCGGTCGCGCCCCTCCGCGACATCGCGCACGCGGAACTCCTCCCAATCGGAGCCGCTCGCCGACGTGCCGTAGGCCAGGAGCCGCCCGTCGTCCGAGACCGCCAGGGTCGAGAGCGCCACCGTACCGTCTTCGGACAAGAGGTTCGGGTCGAGCAGCGTCTCCGGGTCCGCCGTGAGCGACGCCTGTTTGTACAGGACGGACTGGTTCTGGAGACCATCGTTCTTGAAAAAGAAGTAGCGACGTGCCTTCCGGAATGGCGCGCCGTACTTCGGATAGTTCCAGACCTTCGTCAGCCGCTCACGGATCGTGCCGCGCGCGGGGATCTCGGCGAGATAGGCGGCGGTGAGCCGGTTTTCCGCCTCGATCCAGGCGCGGCTTTCGGGCGAGTCCGGGTCCTCGAGCCAGCGGTACGGGTCGGGGACCCTGGTCCCGTGATAATCGTCGACGACATCGCTCTTGCGAGCGGCCGGATACTGGAGCGTCTGGGCCCCGATAGGCGCTGCGCTCGTGAACATGCCGGTCAGGAGGAAACCCCCCGCGAGGGAACGGAGCAGAGAAGTGGTCATTTGCCTGATAAATCTCGGGGCAGTTGACCTAAGTCGCAAGCCCACTTATATTTACAGCATGCATTGGATGCCAGGCCTGTCCGCGCTTCGCGGCATCATCCCCATGCCGCCGGCGGACGACCCGTCCAATCGGTTCAGCTCATCCTCAGCCGATCTGCTCGGAATGAGTTCCTGCTGGAACAATCGTAGGATCCCGACCGGCTGTTGGCCGACCGGGGTCGAGGGCACTTGCTTTGAAACGGGAAATTCTCATCAGCGGGACCGCGCGCGAGACTCGCGTCGCGATCCTGGAGGACGACCGCCTTGTTGAACTCCTGGTGGATCGTCCGGACGCCCGCCGCATGGTGGGCGATATCTACCTCGGCACGGTCGAGGCCGTGCTTCCGGGGATACAGGCCGCGTTCGTCAACATCGGGGCGGAAAAGAGCGCCTTTCTCCACGCCTCCGACCTGATCGAGGCGGAAGACGAAGACGAGCCGTCCGATCACGACGACGACAACGGCAGCGAGGGTGGAACCGGGGCGGGGAACGGCGGTACCCGCTCGGGCCGGCGTCGCCTGCCGAACGTCGCGGACGAGCTGAAGCGCGGCGAAACCCGCATCGTGCAGGTCATCAAGGAACCGATCGGCACCAAGGGTCCGCGCGTCACCGCGCAGATCTCCCTCGCCGGCCGGTTCCTCGTTTACATGCCGTTCGCCTCCAAAGTCGGCGTCTCCCGCAAGATCGAAAACAGGGAACAGCGCGCCAAGCTGCGCGAGATGGTGTCCAAGCTCGTCCCCAAGGAAGCGGGGGCGGGCGGCTGGATCATCCGGACGGTGGCCGAAGACCTCACGGAACAGAGCTGCAAGCGCGAAATCGACCACCTGTACGGCCTGTGGAAGAAGATCAAGCGCAAGTCGGGCTCGGTGCGGGCACCGGCGCTGCTGCAGCGGGAGACGTCGCTCGCGCGCGGCATCATCCGCGATCTGTTCTCGGACAAGGTCGACTCACTCCTCGTCGAGTCGAAGGCGCTGCACACCGAGGTGGTGCAGTACCTGAAGCAGATCGACCCCGATTTGCTCGACCGGGTGAAGCTGTACCAGGCCGAGACCCCACTGTTCGACGAGTACGACATCGAGGCGGAGATCCGGAGTCTCTTCAAACCGCGGGTGGAGCTGCCGACGGGCGGCTACCTGATCATTCAACCGACCGAGGCGCTCGTCTCGATCGACGTGAACACGGGCCGCTACACCGGCAAGAAGGACCCCGAGAGCACGATCTTGAAGACCAACATCGAGGCCGCGCGCGAGGTGGCACGCCAGCTGCGGCTGCGCGACATCGGCGGCATCATCGTCGTGGATTTCATCGACATGGAATCCCGCGGCAACCGAGACAAGGTGCTCCAGGAGCTGCGCACCCATCTCGGACGCGATCGGGCGCGCACCAAGGCGTTCGCCGTATCCGAGCTGGGACTGATCGAGATGACGCGGCAGCGCGTCCGTCCGTCGTTATGGCACTCCATGACGGCGGAATGCCCGACCTGCCACGGCACGGGACGGGTGTTCCGTCCGGAGGTCGTGGTGCGACGCATGGAGCGCTCGCTCAAGCGGGCCGGAGCCGAGCACAAGGAGCGCCAGCTCGCCGTGCGGCTGCATCCCGATGTGGCCCTGTATCTCGTGGAGCAGGAGCCCAACTTCCTGCGACAGCTCGAGAAGCAAACGGGACTCGTGCTCGAAGTGCGCGACGACCCGATGATGCGGCTCGATGAGTTCCGGATGATGGCGAAGCCGGCGGGGCGCGACGTGACTGAACAGTATGCGGTTGCGTAACGGTGAGCGGTAACAGGTGAGCGGTGAGCCGGGGGGTCCGCTTACCGCTCACCGCTCACCCTTGACCGAACCGTAAGTCCCGATTAGCGTTCCGGCCCTATGCCCTACGCGATTTTTGCCACCGGGGGCGCGCAATTCCGCGCCGAGCCGGGCGTCACCATCAAGATCCCGCTGCTCGAAGCGGAGCCCGGGAGCAAGGTGACCTTCGACCACGTCCTGCTCGCCAGCGACGGCAAGCACGTGCACGCGGGGAAGCCGGTTGTGAAGGGCGCCAAGGTCACCGCCGAGGTCGTGCGCCACGGCAAAGGCGAGAAGATCAAGATCTACCGGTTCGCGCGTCGCACCGGATACCGGCGCCACGCCGGGCATCGGCAGCCGTTCACCGAAGTAAAGATCGCGGACGTCAAGCTCAAGGACTGAGTGACGCTAGCATGGCACACAAGAAGGGTGTCGGCTCCTCCCGCAACGGCCGCGATTCCGGGCCCAAGTACCTCGGCGTGAAGCGCTTCGCCGGGGAGTTCGTCACCGCGGGCACGATCATCGTCCGGCAGCGGGGCACGAAATTCCATCCCGGGACGAACGTGCGGCGCGCATCCGACGACTCGCTGTTCACCGTGGTGGACGGGCAGGTCAAGTTCGAGCACAAGAACAAGAAGCGCTTCCGGGTCAGCGTGTATCCGAAGGCGGTCGCATCGGCTAGTAGGTAGGCGGTAGCTTTTTGTACCGCTCGAACAGCTCCGTCTGCCGGCTCTTGAGCGGGATCTCCTTGCCCCGAATCAGCACGTGCTCCACGCCCGTCGTGAACTCGAACGGGTCGCCCGACCAGACGACGACATTGGCCACCTTCCCCGGCTCGAGCGAGCCGTAGCGATCCGCCACGCCGAAGATCTCCGCCGGCGACAGGGTGACGGCGCGGAGCGCCTGGTCCCACGTCATGCCGTAGGCCACGGCGTTCCCGGCCTGCTGGCGCAGGTTGCGCGACTGGTGCGTGTCGGTCTCGAGGAGCGCAACGGTCACACCCGCCTTGGCGAGGAGTGCGGCGTTCTCGTACCGAATGCCGAGGGAATCGTAGCCCGGGATGTTGTCCATCGGCTCGACCAGGACCGGGACGCCCGCCGCCGCGATCGCCCCCGCGATCTCCCACCCTTCGGCGGCGCCGGCAAGAATCAGCTTGAGCCGGAACTCCTTCGCGAGCCGCAACGCCGTCTCGATGTCGCTGCGCCGGTTGGCGAGTGCGATGAGGGACACCCGGCCGTGCAGCACCGGGAGCAGCGCCTCGAGATCGCCGGCCGACGCGGCCAGCGGTCGCATTTGCGCCCGACCGAAATCGGTCTTGCGTCGTTCATACTCGAGCGCGTCGCGAAACACCTGACGCAGGCGCGCCGCGATTTCCGCGCGCGAGCCGCCGGCGTCATCCTTTCCGCTCTCGGACAGGTCGGCGACGATTCCCACCGGGGATTTCACCACCATCTGCTCGATGGTGACGCCGTCGAGGTCGATCAGGACCGCCTGACCGCTCACGAGGTTGCCGAAGGGCACCGCCAGCGCCGTGGTGATCCCTTCGATTCGGGTGACGGGGATCAGCGTGGAGGCGGGGTTGATCCCCTCCGCCACGTTGAAGGCGGCGGCGATGGTATCCCCCTGAACGCTGCCCTCCCGCGTCGCGGGCACGACGCTGATCTCCACCAGGCCGAGCTGACCGGCTCCGTCGATGAGCCCCGGCGTCACCCACTTTCCCTTGGCGTCGATGCGGGTCGCGCCCGAGGGAATCGCCACGTTGGTCCCCACCGCGACAATCCGGCCGTCGCGGATCAGCACGTTCGCGTCGGCGACCTTCGGACCGGAGACGGGATACACCGTTCCACCCGTGATGGCGATGGTCTGGGCAAGGAGCAGCGCGATCATCGGTCACTCCCGGGCGCCGGCATTTGGCCCAGTTCGAAGTCGGTGCGCGGCTGGTGCGCGGGATCGGCGCGGTCGTAGGTGAGCCAGCCGTCGTTGTAGACCTGCGCGGCCTTCGAATAGACCGAGAAGGGATCGCCGGACCACACGACCACGTCGGCCATCTTGCCCGGCTCGAGCGTGCCGACGATCGAGTCGAGCCCGAGCGCCCAGGCCGGGTTGACCGTGATCCAGCGGAGGGCCTGGTCGCGCGTGATCGGGATACCGGACCGCTGCCCGGCGTACATCGCCTTGGCGGCTTCCTGGTTGAGCCGCTGGATGCCGCTGGGATCGTCCGAATGGATGATCGGCCGGCCGCCCGCCTGCTGGTTCAGGGCGGCGTTTTGCTTGATCCCGTCCATGGCCTCTTCCTTGAACCCCCACCAATCCGCCCACACGGAGACCGAGGTCCCTTCCTTGGCGAGCAGGTCGGCGATCTTGTACGACTCCACCGCATGGTGGAACGAGCGGATCTTGAACCCGAACTCGTGCGCCAGATCGAGCATCTGCGCCATCTCGTCGGCGCGATAGCAGTGGTTCTGCACGTACATGTTGCCCCGCAGCACCTCGGCCAGCGATTCCGACCGCAGGTTCCGCTCGGGCGGATCGCCCTTGTGATCCTTGTTCCAGGCGTCCCACTTGCGTCGATACAACTCCGCCTGGATGAACGCGGCGCGGTAGCCCGCCATGTTGCCCATGCGGGTGGAGGGCCCGCCGCGCATGCGATACACCCGCTTGGGGTTCTCGCCGCAGGCCATCTTCAGGCCGGAGCGCGCGCCGGGAAACTTCATTTCCTGCACGGTGCGCGCCGGAATGAGCTTCAGAATCGCGCTGCGGCCGCCGATCAGGTTCGCCGAGCCCGGCAGCGCCTGGATGGTGGTGATCCCGCCGGCGATCGCGAGCGGGATCTGCGGGTCCTGGGGCCAGAACGAATGCTCCGCCCACACCTCGGCCGTCACCGGGTTCGTCGCCTCGTTGCCGTCCGACTCGGCATCGGTCCCCGGCGCGGCGTAGACGCCGAGGTGCGAGTGGTCGTCGATCAGCCCGGGCGTCACGTACTTGCCGGTCCCGTCCACGACCACGGCGTCGGCGGGGGCGTCGACCTTCGTGCCGACCGCGACGATCCGCCCATCCTTGAGCAGGATCGAGCCGTTGGGGATCTCCTGACCCGTCGCGGTCATGATCGTGGCGTTGCGGATCACGACCGGCGGGTTAGGATGGCGAACGTAGGTGGATGGATACTGTGGACGCGTGGTACTGGTGCTCTCGGCGGTGGCGGCCGATGGCGTCGCGGGCGCCGGTGCCGCGATCGTGCGGCGACCAGCGCTCGCACAGCCCACCAGCAATGCGGCGAGGGCAGCGATAAACGTCCGCATCATGATCCTCCTCTTACGGCTTGGCGTCTTGGCGTCTTGCAACTGTTCTTATTTGACGAGCTCAACGACGAATGGTTGTCCCACGAATTCCGTCTTGAGAAGCCGTCGGGGAGTATCCGTGCCCACGTACATCGTGAACGGCACCCGCGAGCCGGTCACGTCGATACGGAATCCCTGAAACGTGCCGGCCGGAACGGTCACGGACTCCGGAGCACTCACCTTGAACGTGAGCACCTTGATGGCGTTCTCGCTCGGCGTGAAGAAGGTCATCGCGAAGGTCTTGCCGGGAGCGAGCGGCAGCGCCGGCACCACGAACGGGACGGCGTTCTCGTCCACCGTGCCGGGCGGCAGCGCCGTATCGATCTCGAAGCGCTTCACCGAGCCGTCCGGCTGCGGCGTCGCGCTGGCTCCCTTCACCCGGCCTCCGGCGTAGCTCAAGTGGGTCTCGGCTTGCTGGCCCTGCTGGGTCGTCACCTGATCGACCTGCCGCACCAGCCCGCTGGCGGGCTCGAGCACGAGCGTGGTCTGCTGCTGGAAGGTGCCGTTCGCCAGGTTCGACCGCTCGGTGTACAGGAGCGAATCCGGCGGAGGCCGCCGAATCTCTGAAACCGTGAACCCCACCGGATTCCCCTGAATCACGACGCGCGAGCTGTCGGTGTGGGCCGCGAGCTGCGTGGCGTCGAGCGCCACGGGCCCCGTCGGCGGAGCGAGGTCGGCGGGCGTGAGCGGCTTGCCGTCCACATCCACCATCCGCAAGGGGGCGATCGCCTGCAGCCGGTCGTACAGCTTGGCTGCGTCGCCCACGACGACGATCGTGAGCGCGCCGCGCCGGTACAGCCGCGCCGCGGCCGCCCGCGCCTGCAGGGCGGTCACGGCGGCGAGCCGGTCGCGGTACAGCCGCAAGTAATCGTCGCCGAGGCCGAGCAGCTTCACGGTCGCAACCTGGCTGGCGATCTGGCTCGGCGTCTCGATGGTGAGCGGGAAGGAGCCGACGAGGAAGCCCCTGGTGGCGGCGAGCTCCGAGTCGGGAATCACTTCCGTCCTGATCCGATCGATTTGATGGAGCAGCTCGCGCAGCGCACTATCCGCCACCTCGGTGCGGACCTCCGCGGTGGCCTGCCAGTAGCCGAGCCCGCGGTAGCGGTGGAGGGACGCGTACGCGCCGTACGTCCAGCTCTTCTGCTCGCGCAGGATGAGGAAGAGCCGCGAGTCCGCCCCGCCGCCGAGCACCTGCGTGGCGACGCGGCCCGGATAATACCCCGGGTCGGTCGGCAGGATGGTCGTGTTGCCCAGGGCGATGTTCGCCTGCGCCGAGCCCGGCCGATGCACGAGCAGGATGTCCGTCGCGACCCGCGTGGCAGGGGCGGGCAGGGGCGGGCTTGACGCCGGCGCGCCGCGCCAGCCCTCAAACGCCTTCGCCACGAGCTCCTGCACCCGCGCGTCCGTCACGTCCCCCGCGACCACGAGCAGCGCGCCGGCCGGCCGCAGCCGTTGCCGGGCGAACTGCGCCACGTCGTCGCGGGTGACGGCCCGATAGCTCTCGCGCGTCGCGCTTCGCCCGTACGGGTTGCGGCCGTAGATCTCCCGCCCGAAGAACCGTTGCGCCACGGCGCTCGGTTGGGACAGTTGCAAGGCCAGCGCGGATAGCGCTCGCGTGCGCGCCAGCTCGAGCTCACTCTCCGGGAACGTCGCATGCAGCGTCACGTCTCCCAGCAGATCGAATACGAGCTCTGCCTGGTCGCTCAGCGCATCGGCCGAGATGGTGAGGAAATCGTCTCCCGAGGATGCCGACAGGGTGCCCCCCACGCCTTCGATCGTGGCGGCGATCTGCTCCGCACTGCGACTGTCCGTGCCCTTGGAGAGCAGCTCTGCGGCGAGGTCCGACAACCCCTCCTTGCCCGCGGGGTCGTAGATGCCCCCGGCGCGGAACGACAGCGTTGCCGACACGACCGGTTGCTCGTGATGCTCGATCACCACGAGCTGCAGGCCGTTGGCGAGCGTTGCCTCCTTGAACGGCGGAAAGCGCACGGGGGTGAGGGGCGTCGGCTTGGGGGGCGTCGTGGGGAAGGTCTGGGCGGACATGCGGACCGTCGGACGGGCGGACAGGAGAAGCCCGGCCACAACGGCGACCACTGTCCGCCCGTCTCTCAGTCGGGCCGTCCACCGTCTCATTGCGCCCCCCCGGCCGCCGCGGGCTTCACCACGATCACGACCGCGTTGGCCGGATCCAGATACTTCGCCGCGACCCGGCGGACGTCCGCCGCGGTGACGGCCAGGACGCGCTCCAAATCACTGTTGATCTCGGCCAACGACGGATGGAACATGTCGTAGTGATGCAGCTCTTCCGCCTTTCCGAGCGTGGTCTCACGCGAGTGCACGAAGCCCGCGCGGAAGGTGTTCTTCGCCTTGGTCAGCTCCTCGTCCGTGACGCCCGTGGCGCGAATGCTGTCCAGCTGGGCGGTGACGAGGGTGTCGAGCTTGAGCGGGTCCACGCCCTGGTTGGCGATCGCGAGGACGAGCAGCACGCCGGGCCCACGTCGGGAATCGAAGGGGTTCACGATTACCTGAGTGCCGAGGGCCGCTTTCTCCCGCCGCACCACTGCCACGTTCAGACGCGAGCTCTCCCCCTGGCCGAGGATGACGTTCAGCAGCTCGAGGGCACGCGTGTCCGGGTCCGCATGCGGCGGCGCGCGATAGATCCGCAGCACCGCCGGCAAGTTGGCGTGCACGTCGGTCACCTCACGCCGTTGGACGCCCGGGGCAAGGCGGGCGGTGCAGCGCACGGGGGGGGGCTCGGCGTGGCGCGGGATCTCGCTGAAATACTGATTCACGTAGCGCCGCAGCTCCAGCGGCCGGAAGTCGCCCACCACGACGAGCGTGGCGTTGTTGGGGGCGTAATAGGTGTCGAAGAAGGCCCGGACGTCGGAGAGCTGTGCCGCGTTGAGGTCGTCCATCGATCCGATGACCGTGTGCGCGTAGGCGAAGCACGCCGCGCTGTCGAACGGCCAGGTCATGCCGTCGATGAACGCGGGCGAGTACGGCTGGTTGTCGACCCGCAGCCGGCGCTCTTCCTTTACGGTCTCGCGCTGGTTGTGGAAGTTCTCGTCCGTGATGGCGAGAGACCGCATCCGATCGGCCTCAAGCCAGAGCGCCAGGTTCAGGCGATTCGAGGGCACCGTTTCATAGTAGTTCGTGCGGTCTTCCGCCGTGCTGCCGTTTTCCGATCCGCCGGCCCGCGAGATCAGCTGGAACTGCTCGCCCTTCTTCACGTGGGCCGAGCCCTCGAACATCATGTGCTCGAACAGGTGCGCGAAGCCCGAGCGGCCCGGCCGCTCGTTACGCGAGCCGGTGTTGTACCACACGTCCACCGACACGATGGGCGTCGAGTGATCTTCCGAGTAAAGGACGCGCAGGCCGTTGGGAAGCGTGAACGCTTCGTACGGGATCTGGCCGGACTGCCCGAGCAGCGGGGGAGCGAGCGCCGCGCGGAGGAGCAGCAGTCCTGCGACCACGGACGGGACGCGCATACGACCGCTCACTCAGGAGTCGGAACCACCGGTCCCGACCGCACCAGCTCGAACAAGAAGCCCCCGTCCAGGGTCTCGCCCTTCACCACGCGTCGGGGCCCGGTGCGGGTCGCGTAGATCCGGAAGCCGCCGCTCACGAGCGGCAGCACGTCGAACCGGCCGGCGGGGACCTCGATCGTGGCGGGCGACCCGGCGACGAAGCTCAGGGTCACGAGCGAGTCGTCGAATTCCTTGTACGCGGGGACGGCGAGCGAATCCCCCGGCGCGGCGTTCGATACGGCGCCCGCGAGGAACACGTAGTCCGAGAACACCGTGCCCGGCGCGAACGGGCGGCTCACCGGAACGATTTTCACGCCACCGCTCTTGGTCCCCACCCGCCGGCGCCCCGAGATCTCGCCCCGCTTCACTTCCAAATCGTGCTCCACCATCACGGTGTCGCTCCGCGGCGAGAACAAATCGATGTGGTGAAACGTCGAGATCGGCTGGCCCGTCAGCCGGTTCACCACGACGCGCAACCGCTCTTCCTCGATCGGCCGGAACTCCGACGTCGCCGTATACACGAGCTCTTGGGTCATCTCGAGCGGGCGGATCTCGTACTGCCACACCGCCCACCCCCGCTCCTCTCCGCGCAGGCGAAACACGAACGAATCACGCGTCGCGGGGACTTGGGCGAGATCGAACTGAAGCGACTTGGGGCTGGCACCCGAGGTCTGGGCGGTCGCGGCCGGCGTGAATGGGCTAGCGAGGAGCAGGAAACAGAGCCAGCGCATTGGTCTCGAGAATCGCCTTCTTGTGTGCGTCGCTGAGCGGCAGCGCCAGGAACTGGTCGATGTTGATCCGCATGTCCTTCACCCCGGGGCTCGGCCAGTCCGTGCCCCACAGGACCCGATCCGCGAGCTCCGAGAGACGCGGAAAGTACTCCAACAGGCGGGCGGGCGGTATCCCGGAGACGTCGAGCCACATCCCCCGGTGGCGTCGCAGAACGAAAAACGCCTCCTCCATGTAGAGCGGCCGGCCGCCGTGCGCCATTACGATGCGGAGATCGGGAAAATCGATCGCGACGTCGTCGAGCTCCATCGGGTTGCCGTACTTGGAGCGCGCCCCGGGGAAAATACTGGTGCCGGTGTGGATCATCACCGGCAGCCCCCGCTCCTCGCACCGCCGGTAGATCGTCCCCAGGGCGGTGAGACCGTTGGTGTAGGCGTTCGCCGGCATGCCCTGGTGCGGCGGATGAATCTTGACGAGCCGGATCCCGAGGTCGGCAAGGCGGTCTACGTCACCCGCCGCGTCCTTCGTGAAGCGGGGGTGCACGCCCCCGTACGGCAGCAAGCGCTCTCGGTCGGCCTGCGCGTACTTCGCGGCGAAGGCGTTGGTCGCATCGGTGAATCCCATCACGTCGGGCGAGGGATAGTTCACCAGGCCCGCCCGCCACACCCCCGCGCGGTCCATCACCTCGAGCAGCGCGCGCGGGTCGTCCATGATCTGGATCATGCGGTCGCGCTCCACTTCCTTGCCGCGCCACATGACCTCGAGCACTGGCGGCTTGAGCTCGCGCCACGGCTGAATATGGATGTGCACGTCGGTGATGCGCGTCAGATGCACGAGGCCAACCTAGTCGCGACCGGACCCGAGGCCGCGATGAATGGCGCGGAGCAGAGTGCCATCGTCCCCGCCCAGCTCCCAGAACATGATCCCGCCCAGCGCCCGGTCGCGCGCGAATCTCGCCTTCAACTCCACCGACTGGGAATCATCGTAGCTGATCCAGATCCGCCGCTCCGCGTTGTAGAGCCAGGGCACCTGCGCCGCGCGCTGCCAGTACCGTCGGAAGCCGTGGCGCTCGGGCTCTCGGCTCGCCAGCACACGATAGTCGATCCCACCGCTGCCCCAGTCCGGTGCGCCCGTGTAGTCGGCCTTCTGAAACAGGCCGTCACGCTCCGCCGCGACACTCCCGTATCCCCGCCCGTAGAACGGCACACCCACCGCGAGCTGGCGCGGAGGCACGCGCGCGTCGAGAAAGAGTCGCAACGACGCCTCGATGTTCAGCTCAGGCGTGGGGTCGCCCGGCGCGGCGTGCAGCGGCGCGTTGAAGTGGGCGATGGTGTCTACGGAATGGTAGTCGTAAGTCATCACGTTGATCCAGTCGAGATAGCGCGGCAGCTCTGCCAGCTCGAGGTTCGCGACCTCCCATGGTCGCGCTGACGCGGCGATTGTGAGGTCGTAGTGCCGACGTTCCCCGGCGCCTGCCGAGTCCAGCTGCCGGCGGAATTCCGCCAGCAGCAGCGTGAAGTTGCCCCGGTCCTCGATCCGGTACCCGTTCTCGGGCAGTCCGCCCGCGACGGGAAACTCCCAATCGACGTCGACGCCGTCGAACACCGCCGGAAAGCCACGGATGAAGAGCTCGATCGTGGACGTGACCAGGGCGCGGCGCGCCTCCGGGGTCGCCGCCGCGTCCGAGAAGTACTTCGACCCGCCCCAACCGCCGAGGGAGATCAGGACGCGCAGGTGCGGGAAGCGCTGCTTCAACTGGCTCAACTCGCGAAAGTTCGCCACATCCAGAGTCGAATCGCCGAACGCGGCCCGCCCGTCCGCGGCGAGGTGCCCGAAGGCGTACAAGACGTGGGTCAGCCGATCGGCGGGAATGTCTGCGATCCGCACGCCCTTCGCCCGTACGCCCCAGGAGGCGAGGTAGGCAATGACCTTGGGAGAGGGCTGCGGGGCGGGCGCCGGCGCGGGTGCGGCACACCCGAGGAGCAATGCCAGGAGACCGAGACGGGCCCGGCTAGACCACGCCAGACCCGTCACGCCTGCCTCGGACACACGCCCGTCAGAAATTGGGATTCGTATTGACTTCGCTCTGCGCCACCGGCCAGCACTCGCGCGTCCCGTAACGCCATTGTGGCGCAGTCGCGGGCGGGTTGCCATCGCGGTCCACGCCGTACCCACCGATCACGCCCGTCGGCCACAGATCGATGCCGTGGTATTTCTTGTAACGGATGATATCAGGCAACCGATAGCCCGCGAAGTAGAAATCCATCTTCCGCTGCTCGCGCAGTTCGCCTGCGGGGTCCGAGCCCGTGTAGGGCGACGGGGCGCCCGCGCCGACCGCCCGCCGCGCGTCGATGAAGTTCAGGACCTGCGCGCTGGTCCAGCCACCGGTCGCGCCGTACAGGCTCGCCTCGGCGATGATGTACTGCGCTTCGAGACCGGACGCGAACCGGACGTCCGCGCCGCCGGCGATGGTGTCGCGGTTGCCGGGCGTCCACCCCTCGAAGGACGAGGGCGTGTAAGGGAAGTAGGCGCGGCGCGCCTCCGGATGGGGGCTGAACATCCCTTCCGTGCTGTCCGTCAGGAAGGGAACCCGGAGATCTCGCTTGGTCCGCCATTCGGCCGGGTCCAGGGCGCTCGTAAACTCGAGCGCCGTGCTGCGATGAAACAGGTTGTACTTGTTCACCCAGTCGCCGAAGTTGTCGCTATCGACGAATTTGACCCACGCGGTGAACGTCGCATCTACCTTCAGGGCGTACTCGACTGCGTGGTTCAGGTCGTTCTTGTTGAGGTAGGAGCGGGCGATGCCGACGTTCGCCAGGCTGGTGAGGTACGCGTCGCCGCCGGCGCGCTGCACCGCTTCCTGGAAGATCGCGATGGCCGAGTCGTACGCCTGAGGGGGGTCGAGCGGCGGTCCGCCGTTGAACACCACCTGGCACAGGTAGTCGGCCAGCATCACGGTGCTGAAGCCGGCGTAGACGAGCGCGTGCGCGATCGCCGAATCCGGAGCCTGCATCGCCTCCAACTGCTGCACGCTTCGGACTCCTGTGACACGGGCCTGTTGCATCCAGTCGTACCCAAATCCGCAATTGTCGTGCGGGCACCCCTCGGCCGAGAGCGTGCGCTCATCGTAGGTGTTCCACGGCGTCCAAGGATGTGAGAAGATCATCTCGTCGGAGGCCGCGGCACCGCTGTGCGCCACCCAGTTGAATGCGACGTGGTAGGAACCTTCCGCAGCCGCCACGACCGCACCGATGAGTTTTTGCTGCTTGATTTGCCCCTCGGTAATGAGGCCGCGCGTCTCGACGTCCAGCAGATTGCCGCAGGCAGCGAGGCCAACGAGGCAGCTGACCACGGCCACCGCCAGTGGCAAGGGGAGAGCTCTTGGCATCCAGTTCATGGCCGTTCCCATCCTTTCGGCGCGCCGGACCCGCATCAGAAGCTCACATCCAGGGAAATGGTGAAGCGACGCAACATCGGCGGCGTCCAGTAATCCGTGCGCACCCATCCGAACGCCTGCCCATCTCCGCCGGTTTGATTGACGCCGTTGAACGTGACTTCAGGGTCGAGGCCCCCGTACCACGGCTTCCACAGGAAGCCGAGATTGTGCGCCGCGAGGGTGACCGCCACGCGGTCGGCCCGGAAGCGCGACGTCCATTCGGGGGGGAGCGTATAGGTCAGCGACACGTCCCGCACTTTGATGAAATCGGCGCGCTGCGTGTACAAGGCGTCGTTCGTTCCGAGGGGGGCCTGGAGCTCGGCTTTCCGCGTCGCGGACACATTGGGATCGTTCACCTCCGCGCAGACGCCAGCGAGGCAGCGGCGCCAGTCAGTCTGGTTGAGGAGGTAGTAGCCGCCCTTGTAGTCGAGCAGCGTGAATAGCCGCAACCTCCCGAGGATCGTGATGGTGTTGCTCAGCGACCCCTCGCGGGTCGGGATCGAAGGGCCGAGGAAGCGTGCTGGCCCGGCGGTGTAGCCGCCGCTGCCGTCCGGCACGGGGTCGTGCACCCAGTATCCCGCCAGGGGATACCCCTCCGCTGTCCGCTGATTCTCAGTCGTCAAGCCGTACGAGATGTAAGGTGCAGGGTAGCCGAAATGGACGAGTCGGTTGCGGTTGCCCGAGACGCTGAGGCGGGCATCCCAGTTGACCCAGCGGGCGCGCACGGGTGTCACCAACAGACTCACTTCGAGTCCGGTGTTCGTGATCTTCCCTACGTTTTGGATCTGGGTGATGCCGGTGCCTCCGACCACGGACGGAATCAGCGGCACGCGCATCAGCGCATCGTTGGTCGACTTGTGGTAGTAGGTCACCTCTAGACCCAGCCGATTGCCCAGGAGCGCGGCATCGAATCCGGCCTCCACCTCGCTTCCCCGCTCGGGCTTCACGTTGGGGTTTCCCACGGTCTGCAGCTGCAGCGCCGACACGACCTGACCAGTGGTGTTGTCGACCGTTGTCACTAACCCGTACGTCGTGTCCTTCGCGAATGGGTCTGGGGCGTTGCCCGCCTGCCCCCAGGCCAGCCGCAGCTTGAGATTGTCGAGCCAACGGAAGCGCTGCATGAAGGCCTCGTCGGAAATCACGTACGACGCCGAAACCTTCGGGTAGAACAGACGTTCGATGTCCGAGCCGAACACGGAGCTGTTATCTTCGCGGACCGCGCCCGTCACGTACAAGCGGTCGCGCCACGCGATCTGCTCTTGCGCGAAGAACCCGAGCGATTTGACCTGGTAGAATTCGTCCCACGAATTCCGCGTCGTGGCCGAGCCGACGTTAGTGGCCGCCGTCGTCACGAACCCGGTACCTTGCGCGATCGCGTTTTCGTAGCGCTTGTTGGTGTACTGCATTCCGAAGCTGAACGCCGACTGCAGGCCGCCGAAGGGCAGCCGGTGGTCGATGGTTCCGGCGTAGTCGAGCGAGTAAACGTTGTTGCGCGGCGTGCCCACCGTTCTCTGCCCGAGCGACACCGGATCGAATAGCCCCTGCGGGGGGACGTAGCGATTCGCCTCCAGGGAGCCGATGTCGCCGCCCACGGTCAGCCGGTGGCGTAACCACCGCAGCGGCCGGTAGCTCAGTGTGGCTCCCAGCGTGACCCGATCGCCCTCCAGTGTGTTGACGTACTGCTCATACAGCGTCGGATCGCCGTAGGGGTGGCTCGAAGGCTGTCCCGGTTGCGGCGCACGGCCCGGTTGGTAGGTCCACGCTGCCTCAAGGACGGTCGGGCCGTTGTCGGTCATCGGGAAAGCCGTCTTGGTCCGCGTGTACCCGAGGTTCACGGTGAAGTCGATTTTGTCCGACGGATTCAGCGAGAGATTGGCGCGCGTGCTCGTGCGCCCGTCCCGACTGTTGGAAAAGATGCCGTGCTCGAGGTCGTTATCGAGCGCCCCGTAAAACGAATACCCGCGCCCGCCGCCCCGGAGCGATAGAGAGGCGTTTTGGAAATCGCCGGTGTGAAGCACGTCGTCCAAATACCGCGCCGAGAGCATGCGTCCCGCGGTCACGCCACTGCATCCGGGCCAGGTTGCGGGGTCCGCGAGTCGTACCGCGTCGCACGTCGTCAAGCTCGTTCGGCGATCCAGGCCCCACGATGTCCCCCCGAGCTGCACCTTCGTATTCCACTGCATCTTCTGGTCACCGGCGCGCCCCCGCTTGGTGATGATCTGAATGACGCCGTTGGCCGCGTCCGCACCGTACAGCGTCGACGCGGCCGGGCCCTTGATCACCTCGAGCGATTCGATGTCATCGGGGTTGATCGCGTCCAGCGCCGACGCCGTCTGGCCGCCCCCCGCCGTGATGCCCTGAGCCGGCTGCTGGTAGCTGTTTCGAAACGAGCCGCCAAAGGTCGAGTTGATACGCACGCCGTCTACGTAAATCACGGGCTCGTCGGAAGCGCCGTTCAGCGATGTGACGCCGCGGACGCGGATCGTGCTGGCCGCGCCGGGTGTGCCGCTGCCCTGCAGCACTGTCACGCCCGGCGCCTTGGCCTGCAACAGCTCGGCCACATTGTAGTTCACCACCTTATCCATTACGTCGGCGGCGTTGATCGTGGTGATCGCGTTGCCGAGCGTCCGTTTGGACACCGGACCTGCCGTGCCGGTCACGACTTCCTCGTCGAGCGTGATCGGGCGGAACGAGAGCGCAAAATCCACTTGCACCGTGTCGCCATCCGTCACGGAAACGGTTCGTTCGACCGACGCGAATCCGATACTGCGGACCCGCACGGTGTGTGGACCGGCGGGGACACTTGTCATCACGTAGCGGCCGCCGGCGTCCGTAACTGCAGCGAGCGGCGTGCCTGGGACCGTCACTTGCACGGGGCTCAAGGGGCGCTGGGATCCGACCTCGACGACTTTCCCGCGAATCGCCCCCGTCCCTTGTGCGCGGTAGGGGGCGGCGTACACCTCGGAGAGCGGGATCTCCAACCGGCCCGGGTCGACGGCGGGCCACTGCGTTGCCGCGAGCTGCATCCCGACGGGCGCCGACGCCAGCCGGGGGAAGATGACCACCTGACCGTGCATCTCCTTGAAGTCGAGATTGGTCCCCTTAAGCATGCGATCCAGCGCATCAGCGACGGTCGCCGCCTGGCACGGGCAATCCACCCGGTGACTCCGATCCGGAAGGAGGCTCGCGCTGAACGCGATCGGGACCCGCGCCTGATCGGACAAGAGCGCCAACGCGTCCGGGAGCGGGACGCCGTGCACGACAATCTCCGCTCGCTGCGAGAGGAGCCCGCCGTCCGTCCGGGCCCCTGAAGCGAGCCCGAGCGCCTGTGCGTACTCCACGGTTTGCGCCGCCACCCGGCCCATGCAGGCCAGGGCGAACAACGACACGAGAGTGAGTTGTCGGTTCCTCATCGACCACCTCCGTGAGCTTCCGGCAGGATGCGAACCACACCGGACTCGATGCTGCAACGCGCCGCCACAGCCAGACACACCACATCGACGACTTCGGCCAAGCTCTTGTCCCGGAACCACGCCGTGATGACGCGATGAGCCAGGTCGTCATCCTGGATGTCGACCCGCGCGCCGTAGACGCGTTCGATCTCCCGAGCCGCGTCGTGCAGCGGTGTGGACTGGAAAGCGAGGAAGTTACCGGTCCATTCCACGAAGGAATCGACGTCCGGCACCTTGACCACGGGCACGGCCGCGCCGTTCAGGACGCGGCCCATCTCTCCGGCCCGGAGCTGGGTGCGTTGCCGTGCCGTGGAGAGCGCGACGTGGCCCTCGACCACCACCACGCGCAGGTCGCGGCCGCGCGCTTCCAGGTCCAAGCGGGTGCCGAGCACCGCGACCTCACCCGCCGCGGTCCGGATCACGAACGGCGTGCCATCATGGGCCACCGCAAAGAAGGCCCGACCTTCCAGAGCCACTTCACGCCGGCTCCGACCCGCGAGCACCTGCAGCCGACTGGACGACGCGAGCCGAATCACCGTTCCGTCCTCCAGCTCGAACGTGGCCGCCTCGGTTTTCGCCGTCGCGATCTCCCGAATGCCCAGGACCGACCCTGCACTGGGCCGGCCCCGAACCTGAGAGTAGAAAGAGGTCCCCACCACGAGCACGATCGCAGCCGCGGCTGCCGTGACCCACGCCATTCCGACCTTCGAGAATCGGCGGCGCAGCGGGATCACCCGCGGCCCAAGCCTACCCGGCGCGATCAGCTCGGCAGCCGAAGGCCTCGGCGGGACCTCGATGAGCTCGGGAACGCGCGCCGCCCATTCGACGAGGCGGGCGAGCTGTCGGTACTCGATCTCGTTTTCGGGCGCCGTGCGTCGCCACTCGCGCACCATCGCTTCCTCCTCCGGTAATGCCTCGCCCTTGAGCGAGCGGGCGAGCAGCGGGTCGATTGCGCGTGCGGGAGTCATGCTCGTAATACGGGCGAGGCGGGAAATCATACCACCCGGCCGGGAAGCCACCCGGCGCAGGGAGGGCCGGCTTCGAGATCCTACGACACGTCAGTCGGGTCGGCAATCAGCTGCTTCAGCTCGCACCGGAGCTGCGCCAGCGCGGCGGCCACTTGGTTCGCCACCGTTTGGGGGGCGATGCCCATCACTTCCGCCGCCTCACGGTAGGAAAGCTCTTGGACGTGGACGAGCGTGAAGGCTTCGCGGCGCCGCCCGGGCAACCCGGCGATCGCTCGGTCCAGCGCCGCCAGTGTGTCGTGATCGGGGACCGGCCGCACCAGCGCGTCCGCCGCCGTGGCCTCCAACACCTGGTAGTGCTCCCGCTCCGCCCAGCGCGCCCGGACGTCCTCCCGGCGCAGCTCGTCGATGGCGCGGCGCCGCGCGACCTGGTAGAGGTAAGCCACCACCGACCGGCTCGGGTCGATCTTGTGGCGGCGCTCCCACAGCCGCACGAAAGCTTCCTGGGCGATGTCCTTCGCCAGCTCCACGTCACCGACGCGACCGGCGACGTAGGACACGAGCGGCGCCCAGCGGTGGGCGAGGAGGCGGTCAAGCGCGCGCTCGTCGCCGCGCCGGATCGCTTCAGCAAGCTCCGCATCCCGGGCGCTCGGGGCGTCCGGCAGCCGACGACGAACAGGTTGTGGCCGCACGATGACGGGGGACGTACCCATCGCACAACGGCTTGGCGGTGACCGGAGAGAAGGTAACCCCCGGTCGGCGGAGGGCAAGCACGCGCTACCCCCAGCTGTAAAGCCCCTTCCCAGCCGGCTGGACGCGAACGCCGGCGAATCCTGCACCACGATCGGCTCCTTGCCGAGGGCCCGCGCGGGCGTCACCACCTCGACGAGCTTCATCCGCTCTCGGTCGGCCTGCGCGTACTTCGCGGCGAAGGCGTTGGTCGCATCGGTGAATCCCATCACGTCGGGCGAGGGATAGTTCACCAGGCCCGCCCGCCACACCCCCGCGCGGTCCATCACGTCGAGCAGCGCGCGCGGGTCGTCCATGATCTGGATCATGCGGTCGCGCTCCACTTCCTTGCCGCGCCACATGACCTCGAGCACTGGCGGCTTGAGCTCGCGCCACGGCTGAATATGGATGTGCACGTCGGTGATGCGCGTCAGTGAGAGATCCGTTGCCGACGGAGGGGGACTCATGGGGCGCGGAAGCTACCGTATGACGAGTGCGCATTCAACCGCACCTGTAGGAGGGACTTGCGACGCCGAGCGGCCGCAACACGTGGAAGTTGCGGGGCCGCGACAGTGCGCGCGGCGCGGCCATCCGACCTCCCTAGCCACGTTGCGATCCGCGACGTAGCCCGCGCGCAGCAGGCAGGTGTGAAACTTGCGCCCATGCGATGGTGAGCAAGGCGAGAACCTTCGACTAGACCCGGAGGCTACACATGACGAACGACGGTCCGTGCCCTCGCGGCGCGCGAGTCCAAGCAGACGGCGAAAGCCGGTGGCTCCGGCGCACGGTCGCCAGCGCGACCGCGGTGGGCGGCATCCTGCTGCTGGCGTCGTGCAACGAGCGTCCTCTTCCGTCACCCGGCCCGGCGAGTGGCGTGAACGCGCAGGCGGTGAGCGGGGGACCGTTCACGTTCGAGAACTTCGAGCTTGGCGCCGCGACGGGGACGGTGTGCCCGGGCTCATCGGCGTGCACGAACGGCGCCGCGGAGCCCGCGATTCGCGCGGACGCCACAGGTACCTTCTACGTCTCCTCGGAGCTCGGCCTCGCTTCCGGCACGCTCGCCTGGAAGTCTACCGACGGCGGCCTGCATTACACGGCGCTGGAATCCCCGAATCAGATTTCCCAGGCGTTCGGGGGAGTGGGGCCGGGGGGCGGCGACACGGACTTGAGCACCGCGCCGGACGCGAACGCCAGCGGCATCCACAACGTCTACGTGGCGAGCCTCAGCCTGGCGAATGTCACGGTGAGCACCAGCCAGGACGGCGGACAGACCTGGAGCAGGAACGTTACCAGCGCCACCATTCCCATCGATGACCGCGAGTGGATCGCCGCCGACCAAGCGTCCAAGGTGTGCATCTCGTACCACGACATCGTGACCTTCAACATCGACGTGAACTGCAGCTTCGACGCGGGCGCCAGCTTCACCCAGCTGGGGTCGGCGATCGACCTGGCACACGCCTTCCTGATCGACGATAACGAGATCGGCAACCTGACGATCGACCCCAACAGCCACGTCGTCTATCAGGTCTTCAGCGGCATCGCGACCGTCACCGAAGCCCTGCTCCCGAGCTCGTTCCATGCCGTCTGGATCGCGGTCTCGCGCGATGGCGGTAAAACGTTCACCGACAAACCCGTCTACGTGAATCCGAACACCTCGGTGTCCTACGGCCACCAGTTCGTCAACGTGAGCGTGGACCGTGCCGGGACGGTCTACGTCGTCTATACCGACAACCACAACCTCTTCTACAGCTTCTCGACGGATGGCGGGGACACGTGGTCCGGGCCGATTCAGGTGAACCAGGCGCCGTCCGCCACGGCCGTCATGCCGTGGAGCGTGGCCTGCGACCCGGGCCAGCTGAACATCGTGTGGTACGGGACGTCGTTCTACGACGGGACGACGGCGCCCGACAACTATCCAGCGTCTGCGGCGTGGTACGTGTTCTTCGCCCAGAACCTCAACGCCGCCGCGGCCGGCAGCACGTTCACGCAGGCCGCGGCCACCCCGATCATCCACTACGGTGGAGTGTGCGAGAGCGGGGTGGGTTGCACCGGCAACCGGGACCTGTACGACGACTTCGGCGTCGCCGTCAACCCCACGACCGGCCTGGCTTCCATCACCTACAGCGACGATCAGCCCGGGAACGTCGGAAGGGACGACCACACCGCCATCGCGACGCAGACGGCGGGTCCCAAGATCTGTGCGGGCCCCTGACCGGAAGGGGACTACGATCGGCTGAGGGGAGGGGGATGCCCCTCAGCCGCTCCAGTTGTAGAACCCCTTTCCCGACTTCTTTCCCAGCTCTCCCTTCGCCACCTTGTCGCGCAGGATCTGCGGGGGCTCGAACTGCGGCTCGCCGAGCGCCTGGTGCAGGTACTGGGCGATCGCGAGCCGGACGTCGAGGCCCACGAGATCCGTGAGCTTCAGCGGGCCCATCGGATGGTTGTAACCCAGCTCCATCGCCTTGTCGATGTCTTCCGCGGAGGCGACCCCCCGCTCGAGCATCCGCATCGCTTCGAGGCCCAGCGCCAGACCCAGCCGGCTGGACGCGAATCCCGGCGAGTCCTGCACCACGATGGGCTCCTTGCCGAGGGCGCGCGCGAGGGCGACGGCACGCTCCACCGCGGCCGACGCCGCCCGTGGGTGCGTCACGACCTCGACGAGCTTCATCGCGTGCACGGGATTGAAAAAGTGCATACCCACCACCCGACCGGGCTCCTGCACGGCCGCGGCGATGTCCGTGATCGAGAGCGACGAGGTGTTGGTCGCGAGCAGGGCGTCCCCGGGCGCGGCCCGCTCCAGCTCGGCGAAGAGCTGCTGCTTCACGCCCAGGTGCTCGTGCACCGCCTCGATGACGACCCCGGCACCGCTCACCGCAGGCGCCAACTGGTGCTCCGCGCGGAGACGGCTCGCCGCTGTGGCACGGTCCGCCTCCGTGAGCGTCCCGCGCTTCACCGCCACGGCGAGCAGATCGTTCAATCGGCCGAGGGCGCGGGGGAGCACCTCGGCACGGCTATCGGTGAGACACACCTCGAACCCCGCCAGCGCCGCCACGTACGCGATCCCGTGACCCATCGTCCCCGCGCCGACGACGGTCACCTTGCCGTTGCTCATGCCGCTCCCGCCTCACGGAACGCGTCCACGGCCCGGCGTCCGATCTCGGGTCGGTTCGTGCAGATCGCGTCCACGCCGAGCGCCAGCAGTCCCTCCATGTCGGCGGGGTCGTCCACCGTCCACACGATGAGCTGCATCGCGGCGCCGCGCACCGCGTCGACCAGGGCCCGGTCCACCAGCGTCCGCTCCTGCCACAGGATCGTCGCACCGGCGTCTTCGAGCGCGACGAGCGGCCGGACGGGGTAGGAGGCGCTCAGCACACCCCGGCGCAGACCGGGCGACCGGGCCCCGAGGCGCTGGACGATCCGGTGATCGAAGGCATGGACGGCATACCCGTCGGGGTTCGGACCCCGGCGCAGAGTCTCGAGCAGACGATCGTCGAACCTCGGTGGCAGGGACTTCACTTCGACGAACACCTGCAGTCGCGGACCGATCACGGCGAGGGTCTGGGCGAGGGTGGGGATCGGCTCGCCGTTCGCGAGCCGCAGCTCCCCGACCTGTTGCGCGGTGAGCTGCGGGATAGGGCGGCCGGCGATCGTCTCGTCGTGGTGGACGATGATGGCACCATCCGCCGTGGCGTGCACATCCAGCTCCACCGCGTCGGCGCCAAGCTGCGCCGCGACGCGGAACGCGGCGAGCGAGTTCTCGACCTCGCGGGCCGATGCGCCGCGGTGCGCCACCACGAGCGCCCGGCTCACTTGAGCAGGCTGTCCGCCTTCTTCGACTCGATCCAGCCCGGCTCCTTCTCGATGCCGTGCACCATCTGGTAGTGCTCGGGCTGCGGGAGGACCGTCTTCAGGTACGTCTCGTACTTCGCGGGATCGTCGATCACCTGACCGTCCACGGTGTAGCGCTGATGGGCGTGCACGCCGATCCTGCGATTGAACTTCGTGTCCGGCATCCGCAGCCAGCGGTCGCGGTCGGGGATGAACATGTTCAGCCGCTCCACGAGTTTGCTGATCTCCTGGCGGTACAGGTCGCGGCTGAGCTCGTTGAGCTTCGCCTTGTCGGGCTCGGTCTGGCTCTCGCGCTCGTCGTAGCGGCCTTTCAGGCCCCACACGTAGGCCCAGTGCGCCGACGACGAGTTGTCCGTGCCGAACAGATCGAACGCGGTGGGAATCCACTTGTAGAAGAATCGCTGGATCACCTCGGGCGGCATTTTCCCCGCTTTCACGATTCGCAGGAGCCCGTTGTTGCCGGTGCCCAGGTGGAAGGACTCCTCCTTGAGCATCGGGTTCATCGAGCGCGACAGCGGATCGAACGCCGATACGGACAGCATGGTGAGCTGGAACTTGCCGTCGCGATCGATGAACTGCGTGTAGGTGAAGAAGTCGAGCCAGTTGTCCACCAGCTCGTTGAACGACCCGAGCAGGCGTTCCCCCTCGTCGGCCCGGCGCTCCAGCAGCTTCGCCGCCTCGCGCTTTCCCTCGTCGCCGAAATGACTGCACAGGAGATACGACATCTGCCAGCCGTGGCGCATTTCCTCGGTCATCACCCGCATCAGCGCGAGCAGATCGTAGTCGGACGGGGCGTGCGTCAGCAGGTTACGCTGCTGCTCCACCGACGCGAACTCCGTGTCGCCCTGGTACACGATCAGGTTCATGAGGGCGTCGCGAATCCGCTGGTCGGGGATGTGCATCACCGTCGGCCACTTGCGCTGACCTTTGTAATGGCCGAACTCGATGTGGGGCACCTCCTGGTCCCCGAACTTCGCCTCGAACTTGAACCTCCGGATCTCGCCCTGGGGCAGGCCGATGGAGTCCTGCCAGTAGCGGAAGTAGTCGATCCACTCGTCGAAGTTGTTCAGCTTGCGGACCATCAGCGGCTCCTCTTGGCAGGTGAAGCCTCCGCGATGCGCTCGCGCGCCTCGGGAGTGGCGAACAGCTCGTTCTGCTGGGTGATCTCGAGGTCCAGCATGGAGGCGAGCGAGCTCGCCTCGCTGCGATACAACGCTTCCTTGGCACGCCGGACCGCGGCGCGCGGCTGGGCGGCCCACCGCTCGGCGAGGGAACGGGCGGCGGCCGCGAGGTCCGCGTGCCGCACCACCTGATCGAACAGCCCCAACGCCAGCGCCTCGGCCGCCGGCACCATGCGCGCGCTCCAGACGAGCTCCAGCGCCTTGGACGGCCCCACCAAACGAGGGAGAAAGAAGCTGCCGCCCCAGTCGGGGACGAGACCGAGCTTGTGGAACACCTGGCCGATCGAGGCCTGGTCCGACGCGATCCGGTAGTCACAGGCCAGGGCCAGGTTCGCCCCGCCTCCCGCGGCGGGGCCGTTCACCACCGCGAGCACGGGCTGCGGCGCCGCACGCAGCGCGAGCGCTACGTCTTTCCCCGCCGCGACCAGCGCTGGGCCCTCCTCCTCCAGCACGCCCAGGTCAGCACCGGCGCAGAAGGCGCGCCCGGCGCCGGTGATCACGATGACGCGCACGGCGTCGCTGTTGGTGAGCAGGGCGAGGGCTTCCCGCAGCTCGTCGCACAGCTCGCGGTCCAGGGCGTTGAGCTTCTCCGGCCGGTTGAGGGTCACCGTGCCGATCCCCCTGGCGATTTCCACCAATACGCGCTCGTAGGCCGCCATTACGCCCGCTCCACGATCATCGCGATCCCTTGGCCGACGCCGATGCACATGGTCGCCAGACCGTAACGCGAATTCGTCCGCCGGAGGGCGTGTACCAAGGTCGTGAGCATGCGGGCGCCCGTCGCACCCAAGGGGTGGCCCAGCGCGATCGCGCCGCCGTAGATGTTCACCTTCGCCTGGTCGAGCTTGAGCTCGCGAATGCAGGCGATGGCCTGCGCCGCGAAGGCCTCGTTCAGCTCGATCAGGTCGATCTGATCGATCGTCATCCCCGCGCGCTTGAGCACCTTCTGCGTCGCCGGAATCGGCCCGAGCCCCATGCAGCTCGGATCGACTCCCGCCACCGCCGTCGCAACCACGCGGGCCAGAGGTTGCCACCGCCCTCCACCGCCCTCCACCGCCTTCGACCGCCCCATGACGAGCAGCGCCGCCGCTCCATCGTTGATCCCGCTCGAGCTCGCCGCCGTCACCGTGCCATCCTTCTTGAACGCGGGCTTCAGCTGCGCTGCGCGCTCGAGGGTCGTACCGGCCCGCGGATACTCATCCCGTGCGAACGTCGTTCCGTCGGGCAGGGGGACCGGCACGAGCTCGTCGGTGAACACACACGCCTTGAGCGCTGCCTCGGCCCGGCACTGGCTCTCGACGGCGAAGGCGTCCTGCTCGGCGCGCGTGATCTTGTAGCGCTGGGCCACTACCTCGGCCGTCTCACCCAACGAAATCGTCCATTCCTTCTTGAGGCGGGGGTTCGTGAACCGCCAGCCGACCGTCGTATCCGCGGTCTCGGGAGCCCGGCGGCTCCACGGCTCGCCCGATTTGAGCGTCACATAGGGCGCGCGCGTCATACTTTCGACGCCACCCGCGATGAAGACATCGCCCTCCCCGGCCTTGATCGCCTGCGCGGCACTCGCCGCCGCCTGGAGTCCCGAGCCGCACAACCGGTTCACCGTCTGGCCGGGCACCTCCACCGGCACCCCCGCGAGCAGCAGCGCCATGCGGGCCACATTCCGGTTATCCTCGCCGGCCTGATTGGTGCACCCGAGGATCACGTCGTCGATCGCGAGCGGATCGATCCCGCTGCGCTCGACGACGGCCTTGATCGGGACGGCGGCCAAGTCATCGGCGCGCACAGATGCCAGACTCCCCCCGTGGTTGCCGACAGGAGTCCGGAGTGCTGAACAGATGTACGCTTCCCTCACGGGCACTCCAACGCGGAACGCGGAACGCGGAATGCGGAACAACTCGTCCAACCATCGAGAAGCCGGCCTGTCTGTTCCGCGTTCCGCGTTCCGACTTCCGCGTTCATAACCCCACCCATACCGTCTTCACTTCTGTATAGTGGTCGAGCGCTTCTCTGCCCAAGTCCCGCCCGAACCCCGAAAACTTGTAGCCGCCGAACGGCGCGGCTGGATCGTAGAAGTTGTACGTATTCACCCAGACGGTCCCCGCCTTGATGGCCCGGGCCACGCGGTGCGCCTTCTGGACGTCCTTCGTCCAGATCCCGGCGGCGAGCCCGTACATCGAGCGGTTGGCGAGCTGGATGCCCTCGGCCTCGTTCTCGAACGTCAGCACCGACAGCACCGGGCCGAAGATCTCCTCGTCCACGATTTTCATGCCGGGCTTGGCGCCGTCGAACACGGTGGCTTCGACGTAGTAGCCCTTGCCATTCACCTTCGCCGGTTTGCCACCCGCCACCAGCCGGGCGCCGTCTTTCTCGCCCGCCGCGATGTAGGACAGGACCGTCTCCTGCTGCCGCTTCGATACGATCGCGCCCAGTCGGGTGTTCTTGTCGAACGGATCACCGGGCGTGAGCTTCTTGGCCCGCTCCGCGAGCTGCTCGACCACCTGATCGTGCACCGCCCGCTCTACGAGCAGCCGAGACCCCGCGGCGCAGACCTCGCCCTTTCCATAGAAGATCCCGTTCTGGGCGCCGCGCACGGCCGCCGCGAGGTCGGCGTCGCCGAATATGATGTTCGGGCTCTTGCCGCCCAGCTCCAGGGTCAGGCGCTTCACCGTCCCCGCCGCCTCGCGCATGATCCACTGGCCGACCTCGGTCGAGCCCGTGAAGGCGATCTTGTCCACGAGGCGGTGGCGCACCAGGGCGGCGCCCGCCGTCGCGCCGGGCCCCGGCACCACGTTGAGCGCCCCCGGCGGGAGTCCTGCGGCGACCGCAATCTCCCCGAGCAGCAGCGCGGTGAGCGGGGTCTCGTGCGCGGGCTTCAAGACCACCGTGCACCCGGCCGCGAGCGCGGGGGCCACTTTCCACGAGGCGAGGTTCAGCGGAAAGTTCCACGGCACGATCGCGCCCACCACGCCCACCGGCTCGCGCAGCGTGTAGGCGAAGAAGTTGCCCGACACCGGCAGGGTGTCCCCCGTGAGCTTGTCGGCCCAGCCGGCGTAGTACCGGAATGTTTCGATGGCCATCGCGACGTCGATCTTCGACTCGAACAGCGGCTTGCCGTTGTTCTTCGTCTCCACTTCGGCGATTTCCGGAGCGCGCTGCTCCAGGAGCTCCGCGATGCGATACAAGAGCTGCCCGCGCTTGCGCGCCGGCAGCTCGCGCCACTCCTTCGAGTCGAGGCAGGCGCGCGCCGCCTGCACGGCGGCGTCGATCTCCGCCTCGCCCGCGTCGGCGACCTCGGCGAGCGGCTCCTCGGTGGCGGGATTGGTGAGGCAGTAACGCTTGGGAGCGCTCCGCCATTCGTTCCCGATCAGCAAGTCGGTCTTCACCGCCCCTTGAACTCCGCCACCCGCTTCTCGACGTACGCCGCGATGCCTTCCTTCGCGTCCTCGGACTGGAACAGCTGCTGCTGCAGCTCGCGCTCGAGCGTCAGCCCCGACTCGAACGGCACCTCGGCGCCCGACTGCACGGAGCGCTTGATCAGTCCCACGGCCTTGGACGCCTTGTGGGGGGGCGTGAACTGTTTGGCGTACAGCATCACCTGATCCCAGAAATCGCCGGCGGGGAACACTTCGTTCACGAGCCCGAGCTCTTGCGCCTTGTCGAACGAGAAGGTCTCCCCCTTCACCATCATTTCGATGGCCCGCGGCTTCCCGACGATGCGCGCCAGCCGCTGCGTGCCGCCCGTGCCGGGGAGCACGCCGAGATTCACCTCGGGGAGGCCGATCTTGCCGGCGTTCTCCTTGGCGAGTCGGATGTCGCAGGCCATGGCGATCTCGAGCCCGCCGCCCACGGTGTGCCCGTTGAGGGCGGCAATCGTGAGCTTGGGGGTGTGCTCGAGCCGGTTGAGTGTCTCGTTCGCGTGCAAACAGAAGTAATACTTGAAGCGCGGAGTCACGCTGTTGAGCATGCTGATGTTCGCACCGGCCGAGAAGAACTTGTCGCCGTGGCCGCGCAGCACCAGGACGTGCGCCGTGTCGTCGAAGCGCGCCTTGAGAATCGCGTCGTCGAGCTGGCGCATCATTTCGTGGGTGTACGTGTTGGCCGGGGGGTCGTCGAGCTCGAGGATCGCGACGCCGCTCTCGACCATGTAGTGGACGAGGGTCTTCTTCTCGGCCTTGGGTTCCGTCATCGTAGCCATGAGCCGTCAGCCTCCGTGAACCGGGGAGCGCGCCTCGGCGAACCCGCCGACGAACGTGCGCGCGATGAGCTCCGCCAGGCGCTCGGGATCGATCTCGCCGGCGGGGTCGTACCAGTTGTAGATCCAGTTCATCATGCCGAAGAGCAGGTACGTGGCGGCGCTCCGCTCCACCGCCGGCTCCTCCGACGCGACATCCTTGAGCAGCCCCTCGAGCAGGTCCACGTAACGCCGCTTGATCGCGTTGACCTTGCGCTGGCACTCGCCGGTGAGGGAATTCGCTTCGTGCGACAGCACCTTCATCTCGGCCATGTGGGCGGCGAAGAAGGTCACGTGGTGGCGGATGAACGCCTGCAGCCGCTCGCGCGGATCGGCGTCGCCGAGCCCCGCGAGCGCGCGCTCCGCACCCGTGAGCACGCGCAGGAAGCAGCGCTCCTGGATCCGGTAGAGCAGCTCCTCCTTACCGCGCACGTAGTAGTACATGCCGGCGAGCGACATGTCGGTCGCCGCGGCGAGATCGCGCATCGTGGCCGAGTGATAGCCCTGGTCGGCGAAGACCTTCGCCGCCCGGGAGAGGAACTGATCGAGCCGCTCGTCGTAGGAGCGCATAGGTTTCGAACGATCGTTCGAATATTGAAGCTACGGGCGGGCTACCCAGATTTCAAGGGCGGTGGGAGGCGGTGCAGGGCGGTGAAGGGCGGTGAACGTAACCTCGCACCGCCGTTCACCGCCTTCCACCGCCCTCCACCGCCCTTTTACCGCCTTAATTTCACCGTATCTCCCACGTCTACCGTCCCGAGCGCATGCCTCCCGCCGAGCCCCTCGCCGCCGTTCCCACTGATGCGGCGCTGATCGCCGCCTGGCACGGTGGCGACGAGCCGGCGGCGGCCGAACTGGTGCGCCGTCACGCGCGCGCGCTCGCCCGCTTTCTGGCGGGCGCGGGAGCGCTCGAGGCGGATGTGGACGACCTGGTGCAGGAAACCTTCATCCGTGCGTTCCGCGCGCTCGGACGGTTCCGCGGCCAGTGTCAGTTTCGCACCTGGCTGATGACGATCGGTGGCAACGTCTTGAAGGACGCGCACCGGCGCTCGCGACGCGCGCACGTGGTGCCGCTCGGCGACGACTTGCGGGACACGGATGGCGACCCGCACGAACAGGCGGTCGCCGATGAGGCCGAGCAGCGGCTGGCGGTGGGGCTCGAGGGACTGACCCGCCTGCAGCGGGAGGTGTTCCTGCTACGGGCGCAGCAGGGCCTCGAGTACGAGGAGATCGCGGCCGCTCTCGGGACGACCTCGGGTGCGGCGCGCGTGCATTATCACCATGCGGTGAAGCGACTGAAGGAGCATATGAAATGAACGACGACGCGACGGTGCACGACGCCAAGTTACGGGAGGTGGCGCGGCGTCTGGGGGCTCGCGCGGCGGAGCGACTCGACGTCGAACGCACGGCACAGGCGGTAGTGGGCCGGTTGCGGACGGACCCACGCGCCGAGGTCCGCGTGTTGGGATGGATACGGCCCGGGTGGCTGCGGATCGCGGCGTTGCTCGTGATGGTCGTCGGCGCGGGAGTCGTGGCGGTCAATGTGCGGATCCCGGGGGTTATGCCACCCGTGCAATCGGCAACCGCGGCCGGGGAGCTGAGCGAGCTGTCGGGAGATGAGCTCCGGGAGGTGCTCGAATCAGTGGCGCAGCTCGGGGGCGAGCAGCAAGCGGTGTCCGCGCAGGATGTGGGTCTCGACGAGTTGAGCGCGTCTCAGCTGCGCGCCTTGCTCGAGTCGCTGGGGGGTTGATGAAGTCATTCGTGTGGATCTTGATGCTCGCGACGACACTCCCGCTCGTGGCGCAGGTACCGGAGGACACGGCGGCGGCCCCGCCGCCGAGCGGCGCCGAGGCTCAGCAACTGCGGCAGCAGATTCGACAGCGCTGGAACGAGCACGTGCGCACGACGCTGGGGCTGAGCGACGACCAGACCGGCAAGCTGCAGGCGACCGAGCAGCGCTTCGAAGGGCAGCGGCAGCCGATCCGGGCGCGCCAGCGGGAGATCAATCGATCGCTGAACGCCGAGCTGGTGTCGGGCACGCCCAACCAGGACCGGGTGAGGCAGCTCATCGACGAGCGGCAGGACAACCAGCTGAAGCTGCAGCAGGTGAATCGCGACGAGGCTCGTGAGATGCAGGGGTATCTCACGCCGGTCCAGCACGCGCGCTATCAAGAGGAGCGGCGCCGGTTTCAGGAGCGCGTGGCCGACGTGGTGCGGCAGCGTCGCGAAGCGCGGCGGCAGCTGCCCGAGCGGGGACCGCGCGGCGGCGTGCGGAAGCGACCGAGACCGTAGCGAGCGTCAAGGGCAGGCGGGGCGACCTCTCCCCGCCTGCCGTTGGTGTGCTCAGCTCAGGGCCTTGCTCAGCTGCTCACACCGTCCCAAGAGCGTCGCGTCGCCCAACGCAGTCCCGTCGACGTCGGTGAAGCCGGCGAAGATCCACGGGTTGCCGCCGACCCCGCCCAGCACCGGCTGTTTCGGGAAGGTCAAGTTCAGGCCCGCCGGGATGACGGCGACCGTGCGCGTCACGTCGGCCTCGTGCGGTCCGCCCACCGGGTTGTCGTTGTTGCGGAAAATGATCCGCGCCGACATACCCGCCATGGTCACCCCGCTGGTAAAGTTGATGTACGGCCCGGGGCTGTTCTCGCAGCCCGTCACTGTGAACGTCGCGTAGGCCGAGGCGGTGGTGACGGCCGACTGGGTCACGTGCCAGCCCGCTCCCTGGACGCAGCGGCCGACGAAGATCTCGCCGCTCAGCGCGGCACCGTTCGCCCCGACGAACTGCACCCAGATGAACGGATTACCGCCCGCCCCACCCAGCACGGGCTGTTTCGGAATCACGATCTGTTCATCGGCGGGCATGACCGTCACGTCGACGGTATGGCCGTCGGTGTAGGTGTGGGTGCCCTTCATGTTGTTGGTGAACGTCATCTCGACGCCATAGCCGCCGAGGAAGGAGCCCCCCGAGAACGTGATGCGTGGTCCCGGATTGTTACTGCAGTCGTACGCCGAGAAGTCGGCGGAGATGGCGACCGGGATCGGAAGACTGGTGTTGTTGATGTGGGGCAACGACGACGACGATGCGGCGAACGACGGTGACGTGATGGGCGCATTGGACGACCCCTCCGTACACGCGCCGACCAGGAAGAGCGCCCCGAGCAGGGCTGCCGCCCTCCGGAGTGTTCCGGTCCACATGGTTGCCTCTCTTTCCCTAAAGGTGGTGGCCGACTACGACGACGTGGCGGGCCCCTCCGACTGGCACCGCACGCCAGGACCCGCGTGTGTCGGGGCAAGAGGTGTACCTGGAGAGGTGGGAGCCCGAATGCAGAGTGTGCACGCACGCGGGGTCGAGGGCGGCGGAAAAACGTTGCGGTGCGCGCACGACAAGACCGTGGCAAATCGGCAACCACGGATTTTCACGTCATTTTGGGAGTGTTACCGCAGGTCCCCGCGAAGCGTCTTTACTTATTTGTCCGTCACGCTCGCAGGCCGAACGCCGCGGCGAGCGCGCGCAGTGCGGCTGCGCGGGCGCGGGCGAGCGCGCCGGCCGCCGGCCGGCCCGGCAGCACTTCGAAGGCGCGCCAGGGCGAATCAGACCAGGCGATCGCGGACACGGCGCCGCAGCGGCGACAGCGCAGGGTGGACGCGGAGTCGACCAACGGACTGCGCTCGCAGCAGCTCGGGCAGACGGCGTACTTCGGATCCTCGGCGGCGGGGGCTGCGCCGTCGGGCCGTCGCCGGACGAGCGACCACATGGGGGGGCGAAGCGGCAGGATCTGCAAAAACGTCCGCGGGACGCGGAGCAGCCGGCTGTTCACTTCGAGAACGGTTTCGTCGGGCGTGAGCTCCACCACGCGGTACCACGCGCCGCGGCGCAGGGGG
This sequence comes from Gemmatimonadota bacterium, assembly GCA_003222085.1. Classification (GTDB taxonomy): domain Bacteria; phylum Gemmatimonadota; class Gemmatimonadetes; order Gemmatimonadales; family GWC2-71-9; genus AG41. The sequence goes on along the minus strand of QHUK01000017.1, from coordinate 35,210 downwards.
CAGTCCATCCCGGCCCGCACTCGGGCCCAATATTGCACGTGCGGCATGCGCGCTCTCCAAGCAACGGTCCACTAGCGAATTCCAGGGCGTGCGCGCACCCGGTGGTCGCGCGTCCCATACGATGTCGGCTGCCGGGGCGCCGGGACTGTGACATCCGACACACGGAGGGCAGTTCAGTTGATGGACGCGCCTGCCGAGCGACGAGGGTCCCGCGCGCGCAGCCGGGCGGCTAAGTTAGGGGCTCACCGGAGGAGGGGCATGTTCGGTATCCCCGAGTGGGCCGTCGGCGTGGCGTTCATCATGTTGGCCATCTCGATCGGCAAAGCGCTCGCCGGGCGGCTGGGACCGCCTGATCGACAGGGCGGGCCGAGGGGGCGGCGCGACCTGGCGCGGGCCGTCGAAGAGCTGCAGAAGCGGGTGGGCGGGAGTGACGACGCTCAGACGCGACTCGACGCGCTCGAAGACGTGCAGCGGCGGCTGGCCGATGTCGAGGAGCGGCTGGACTTCGCCGAACGGATGCTCGCCAAGCAGCGGGATGCCGAGCGGATCGGCCCACCGAAGACCTAGACGCGCGCCCGAGTGGCGGAATGGCAGACGCAGGGGACTCAAAATCCCCCGGGGGCAACCCCGTGAGAGTTCGACTCTCTCCTCGGGCATTGGCGACACAACGAAAAAGCGCCCGGCCGTGTCGACCGGGCGCTCACCGTCTGGACGTGGGGCGCAGCCGGGAGCAGCGCCGCTCCGCGACCCTCAACGCGTTGCGATCATCGCGCTCGGGCCGTACCCGAGCACGCGTACCCGCTTGCCGTGGCGATAGAGCTCGAAGTCTACCCAGGTCGAGTTGTTGGCCTCGTCCGACTCGGCGAACCAGCCGCCAGGGTCGGCCGTCACGACGAGGCGATAACGCCCGTCGGCGAGCCCCGTGATGTTCACGTTCTGGTCCGGCAGCGAGGCGGAGTAAATGTCGCCCCAGCCGATGGACAACCCCACTGCCGTGGTGACGCTCCCCTGATCCCCGCACCCCGACTCCTGGTACACCGGCGACTGCGGAGCGCCGGGCAGCGTGAGCCGATAGCTGACGTTATCCCAGAAGCAGAACCCCCGCTTGTCGCTCCTGCCGGCGCTGGTTCCGTCGGCCCTGAACACCTCTTGCAGCTGGAGATCGCGCACGTGCCAGTGATTGTGGCCATCGCCGGCGTATACCATCACCGCGGACGTCGCAATGTCGCGCGAGCCGCCGGCGTCATCGAACACGCGCTGGATGACGGACATCTCCGGCTCGGCATTGCTGGCACGCTGACCATGAAGCTCGAAGGGGCCAGATCCGACGTTGACGATCGTGGTCGAATAGCGGAGCAACCGACGCCCGTTCGACGTCCGGATCGACAGATCGCTCAGCCTGGCCATCGCGAGGTCGGGAAGACGATCGGCCGCCGCTACCGCCACCGCCGTCTGCGGACGCGGGCGATCGCTGGCGACCGGGTTTTCGCACCCCAAGGCCCCGGCACTGGCGAGTGCCAGCACGCCCTCTACGAGTAGACGTCCGTTGGGCTTCACATCCTCCTCCCAGGCTGGAGTTCGGCGTCTCGACCCTGCGACACCGCACCGTTCCAATTCGCAAGGCCCGTGCCTCCAGCTTGGAAGGTCTGGACTTGAGGCGGGCCATCGCGTCGAGCAGGGCGCCATCTCACAGCCGTTGCATCCAGGCTGCTCCTGAGGCATCGGCGCCAGGGCGTTGACGCCGGTGTGTCGTCCGCCCTTGCGCTCCGGGGAGCGATGGGGGGATATGGGGGCCGCCCTTTCCGCCGCCTCCAGGGGGATCGCCATGGCCGCTGTGTCCGCTCGTCGTACGCTCCTTGTGCCCGCACTGGTCAGTCTCGTGCATACGGCCGCCCTCGCGCAGACCGCTGCACCGCCCCCGACCCGGGGCGTCGTCGCCTCCGGTGCGACCGCGGCGTGGACCCTCAGGCTGAAGGGAGACATCCGGTGGCAGCAGGTGACGCCGGCGGGCGTGCTCCTCGTCTCGACCGACGCCGCGCTCGCCGGCGTCGATATCGATCGCGGTCAGGTCACGTGGGAGAAGCCCGAGCTCGGCGGGTTGCCGGCCGACAGCGTCCGTGTCATCGAGGGATCCCTCCTCGTGGAGGCCGCCCGCCCCGGTCTCCTGGTGATTCTCGACCCGGTGACCGGCGCGGTCCTGTTCGATTCGCGGCGGCCGGGCCTGACGCAGATCGTCACCCGTCGCGTGCTGCCACAGAGCGGCACGCTGTTGGTCCACGGGCGACGCGCGACCGGACCGGCGGTCGTCGCCCTGTACGATCTCGTGACGGGGGAACAGCGCTGGGTGAACGAAGCGCTGTTCGAGCAGACCGAACCAAAGAAGAAAGGGTTGGGCGGCCTGATGCAGGGCCTGGTGCGCGCTGCCTCCGAGGCTACCGCGCTCGAGGTGCTGCAGGCGGGGCCCGACATGATCGTCGTCCACACGCTCATGGGTCTGCGAGCGCTGGACGCACGGTCGGGTGCGGTGCGGTGGTCCGCTACCTTGCCCACCGCCCGCGCGGGCAACCCCGCACGCCACGTGCGGCTCTACCCGTCGGTCAACAAGTCCGATCGCTTGTACGTCGGCTTCGACGACCGGCTCATGGCCTACCGCCTCGCCGACGGTCAGGCGCTGTGGGCCAAGCCTGCGACGATCGACGGCTGGGTGCACGGCATCGTGGAGCACCCCAACGGGATCATCATCCTCCCGGAATCACCACCCGCCAATCAGGCGACGGGCAACGTGCGCATCGTGAACGGAGTGGTGCAGACGGGGCTCAACGTTGCCCGGTACGAAGACGGGGCGACGATCGCCGACAAGCCGCTGCGCATGCGCGGGACGGTCACGGACGCGATGATCACGGGTGGCTCCGCCGTGCTGGCGGTGGACGCCGAGTCGCGCACCTTCGTCAACGTGCTGGACGTGGCCACGGCCACGCTGCGTCTGAAAAAAGACGTGAAGATCAAGGGCCGGCTCGATTACGCCGAGCTCACGCCCGCGGGCCTGCTGTATATCTCGCGGCCCGACGCGGCGACCAACGCCGAAGTGAACGTCATCGATCTGGCCTCGGGGGATCCCAAGTTCAAGGACGCGATCGAGAGCGGCAGGCCGTGGGGAGGGAATCCGGACGACTACAACGCCGCGGGCTATTCCCTGCATCACGTCGTGGAAGGCACGACGCTCTATGTCTTTGCGAGCCACGACCACCGACTCTACGCGGTCGATCGCACCGCGGGCACCTACCGGGCGCTGGGCGGCGAGATCAAACTGCAGGGCGGCGAAGACCCGACGGCCATGGAGATCCGGCCCGGTGGGCTCGTCCTGATCGCCCCGCAGAACCTGGTGGTCGTGTCGCGGGAAGGACAAGTGAAGCAGCAGGTCTATTATCCTGCGCCCCAGCTGCCGGGGTTGTTGCGCGCGCTCTATCGGATCAACGCGGTGCGCGCCGGCCTGTACGGCGCCGCCGCGTCCGCGTACGGCGACGCCTTCGCCCAGGCGTCCCGCAACGCCACGGACTCCACAGGGCGGCGCATCACCGGGCAGATGGCGACGGCGTACACCCAGGGTGGGGCCCAGCTCGCGGGGTATTCGCATCAGGCCGCGGCGCTGGCGACCAAGCGCTTCAAGGCGTCGCTCTCCGTGCCGGAGGCGGTCTTCATGCTCACTCGCGCCCCCGAGGGGAATGGGAACGTGCTGCTCCAGCTCGACAAGGACAGCGGAGCGCCACGCTCGCGCGTGGATCTCGGCAAGGAGCGCGAGCCGGTGTATGCCGTCGACGACGTCGCCAATATGCTCTTCTTACAGACCGCGTCGGGCACGCTGGTCGGCTATCGGCTCTGATCGTGCGCCGTGGCACCCCGGGGGCGCCCTGGGGGTAACTGAGAGTCGCTTCCTTCCCATTGGAGCCGTGATGCACGCCTCCAGGTGGACACCGTTCGTCGTGTGCGCCGGTCTGGTCGGCGCGGTGCTCTCGGGCTGTCGGTCTCGCGAGGACGCCTTTCGCACCAGCCGTGTCCCGGTGGCCCGGCTCGACTCCGTCCTGGCGGCCGCCGACAGCGTGCGGCTGCCGCTTGGCGAGGCGCGCGCGCTGCTGGCGGTCGTCGCGGAGAGCGGGTTCGCCAGCAAGCTGCCGCACGACACGATGACGATCGCCGAGATTCTCGTGTGGGCCGGCGCCGAGCACGCGCGGAAGCAAGTCGCGGAGGCGGCGGCCAAGGCGGCGGAGCGCGCGCGGCAGGACAGCGTGAGGAAGCTTCTCGAGCCCCTCCTCGCCGTCACGGTGGTCAAGAAGACGTACTTGCCGAGAAACCCCGACGCGGAGCAGTACGAGGACTACATCTCGCTCGGGTTCGCGTATCAAAACAAGGGAGCCAAGCCGGTCCGCGCGTTCCAGGGTGACGCGACGTTCCTCGACACGTTCGGCGATTCGATCTACAGCGCACACCTCAAGGTGGACTTGCCGCTCGTTCCCGGACAAGCGCGGCGCGAGCCGGCACGGATCGTTCGAGTCAACCCGTTCCGGCTCGCGCACCAACGCCTCCGGGACACACCCCTGGACAAGATGAAGCTGGTCTGGGAAACGACCGACGTGGTCTTTGCCGACGGCAGTCGGCTCAGCCTGACCGCCCCCTAGACACCCCAGCCGGATCGCCCGCGACGCGGCGCGTTCCTTGCCGTCGCGCCCGGCGGACGCCATGTTCACGGCGACGCGTGATCCCCTACGACGGCGAGAACCTCCGGGGCGAGCCCCAGGATTTCCGGATCCCCCGGACGGGCGACCGGGACCTCGCGTTCCGTGGATGGCTCTTGAGCCACGCCGAAGAGCGCAGCGCCGCCCCCGGCGTCACGCACGGCGTGGACATCGATCTCTACCTGACGATCCGACTGCGGCTCGTGGGGCACCTGTGCCGCTGGTTGTTGCGGGAAGCGGAAGGGCTGAGCGAAGACCACCGCGTCGCCGCCCACGACTCGGCGGCCGAGCTGATCGAGTGGTTGAAGCAAGAAAACGCCGGCAGACTGGATGCGCCCAGCAAGCGGGCCTGGGTCCGCGCGTGCCAGGTTTGGCCCGGTCTCAAGCGTGAGGCGGTCGAGCGGGTGGATTGACGGCCCGCGGCCCGGGCGCCACCGTATGAGCGTCCTCGCGCGCGAGATCGTGCTTCCATGCCGGCAGCGTTCCAGTGGGCTCGTCTGAAAGCGGACGTGAAGTGCGCGCTTCGCAAAGGCGCCTGGTACCGCATCCTGAAGCTGACGCCCACCGAGGTGGTGCTCGACGTCAAGGGAAAGCCCGTGTCGATGCCGCGAGGGCAGCTGCAGCTCTCGTCCGAGCCGGCGCTGCGCTGGTCGGTCGTCCCGAGCCCCAAGCACACCGCCCGCTTCCCCGCAACCTGGGGCCCGAGCTACGCGGTGTGCCCCAACTGTCGTGACCGCGCGAAGCTCGAAGGCCACGCCGAAACCATGCGTTGCCGCCGGTGCAACGGGTCCTTTGAAATCGCGTGGAGCGACGCGAACCGCGCCGCGGGGTGACTAGGGCGCGAAAATCGTGAAGGGGGTGCTCGTCTTCGTGAGCGCGCCCGGCCCGTCGGCCCGGAGGATGAAGCCGGACGCGGACTTGTCGACGACCAGGTCGCCGAAGGAGGCGATCCCGTTGACGGGAACCACACTCAAGGTGCCCGACAGCCTGGCTCCGACGTTATTGACGGCGAAGCTCATCGTGATGGCATTGACGTAGGCCGTGTCGGGGCGGCGCAGGCTGTCCAGTACCTCGACTTGGATTGCCGGTGTGATGATGTTGCCCGCCGTCGCGTCGTTGGGCTGGACAAGAAAGAAGAGGGCGTCGGGACCGCTCCCGCCCCCACCGCCGCTGATCGCGAGGCCTCCGTTGCTCGTGAGCAGGCGGTCGTAGGGACAGGCGGCCGCCACGAGCGCCGCCAGGCCGACAGTCACTAGCGAGAGTCTCATGCCCATGTAGACGCCTCCTAACCCGTCCGGTGCGGAGGCGTTCCAGAATGAACCGCCGTCACGCCCTCACATGATTGTAGAAGGCTCCGTACGCCGCAAGAGCCCGGGCGACTCCCTTATCCACCTCCCCGGCAACGTATGCGGCGAGACTCCCGACCCGGCTGGCGATCCCGGCAGCCCCCCCCGGCGCCTCCCCGCCCGGCTTGAGCCCGCGATAGTGATCGGTGAGCCCGGCCGCGACGGCTTCGAGCACCCACGGCTTCATCTCGACCGTCGCTTTCGTGACGACGACGCCGCGCACGGCGCCCTGCGGCGTGAACCCCACCGCCACCTCGATCGGCCCGTGGGGCGTGTCCACGCGCACGAACTCGAGCGCGCCGACCGCCGTCGATCCTGCCGTGCCCGCGTAGAACACCACCACGCCGTCCTCGGGACTCCAGTCCACGGCTTCGTGCAGCCGGTGGGCGTCTCTCCCACTCAGGTGTACCTCGCGGGCCGTATAGGCATCGGCCCCGGGCAAGAGCGACTGCACCGCGTCGGGCCGCTTGACCAGCACGACCACTGGAGTGATATGGAAGAGCGCGGCGATCGCCGCCGCACGGATCACGAAGTTCATTGGTCAACCCCTTTCAGGCGACACCCACATCTGGTGGACGGCCAGCGCCGCCACGACGAGGTAGGCGACGGCCATCGCCCAACCCCCGGCGAGGGTCACGATCGCGAAACGCGGCGAGGCGAGCTTGGTGAGCCACATCCCGGCGAAGTCGAGCCAGGGCGCGGCAAACAGGAGGCCGATGAGGCCGAGCGCCCGACGGCGCGGCAACGAGAGCCCGGCGACCACGACGCCCAGGGCAGCCGCGATGAGTCCGTACATCGGGACGTGCACGTGGGTGTCCTGGATCAGCAGGTTGGTGTCGACGGTGTGGACCTCGGGCCCGGCGAAGTCGGCCATCGACATTGGACGCTGGACGACCATCGTAGTCTCGGGCGGCATCGCCATCGACATCTCCGGTCCCGCGTACGTCGCCGCCACACTCTGCGGCGTGAACCCCGCGTACAGCGCGACCATCACCGCCCCGAACAGGTACGACAGCCCCAAGGTGGCGAGCAGGCCAGTCACGAGCCACTTGATGCGGACGTCCGCGCGTCGCAAGTCGTACAGCATAGATGGCCTCCCTCTCCCCTAGAACACGTAGACCAGCTCGAGCACGCCCTTTGTGTTCGAGCTCTGCAGCGCCCCCGTAGCACCCGTGAAGAACGGCGTGGACGACCAGTCGGCCCGCAGGGCGGCCCGTAGCGCGACCTGCGGGAGGTGGAACCGCGTGTGCTCGATGTTGCTGAAGATCCCCTCGCGGGCGTTCGAGAAGTACCACATCGGGCCGACGGTGACCGAGCGCAGGAGTTGCGGCGTCCCCGTGAGCAGGCCGTCGGTGTCTTCCATTTGATCGTACCGCGCGGTCAAGCCGACATGTGGGCTCATTTTCAGGAATGCCGTGACCGCGGCTCCGCGCCACGAGGGATTGCCGCCGCTCTGCTGTTCCCGCCCGACGTTGGCTTCGGCCCCCACGATCAGGCGTCCCCGGTCAATGGTGAGGTCGCTGGAGAACAGCGAACGCTGGTTCGCATCGCTCGCGTCCCGCTCGGGTCCGTACACACCGGTGAAGGCGAGCGTGACCCAGGGGATCGGGATCCACTGGATTCGGGCCAGCCCCGTCTTGCCGCGATTGTTGTCCACCGTCACGTCCCAGCCGTTGGCGACCACCCCCCACACGTCCACCCGCGACGACGCCGTGTAGTGGACCTGCACGCCCGTGAGCTTGCCGGGGCGGGCATAGGTGAAGTTGAACGAATTCGTGGGAATCAGATTGAGGGGCTCGTCATCGCGTTCGAAGCCGATGGGCGCGTCGAATCGGCCGAACGCCAGGGACCACTTGTTCGCCGTGTGCGGCGTCCAGCTGACGAGCAAATTGTCGATCTCGGTGGACGATGCGCCGTCTGCGAGCGCCGTCGTGAGCTGCGCAAACAGGTAGGCGTCGCCCACCGGCTTGAACAGGCTCACCCCGATCTTCCCGGCCGTGAACGTGTTGCTGCGGATGGCGCGATCGTAGTCGGCCCGGCCGACCGCGAAGCCCGTGATGGCGACCGGCGACGGCTCTTCGAACGTCACGGCCCGCTGCTGCGCAGCGGCGCTCATCGCAACGCCGCAGAGCAGAGCGCTCCAAAGCGCACTGCGCATAAATCCTCCGAGTTGTGGGTGGCTAACGAATCGGGTCAGCCGAGGCCGTTCGGAGGCGGTGGAACCGGGGTAAAGGCCGGGGAAGCGGGAAGCGGGAAGAGGGAAGCGTACTCTGCGTGCCGCAGCGGGGCGACGAGCGTCAACACGGGCGTCCGCGGCGTCGGCACGGCGGTGGAGACGGCGAGATCCGAGCCACCAGTCATCTCGTCGCAGAAGCACGGCCCGTCGGACGGGGGCGTGTGGTGCCCCCCACTCCCAGCCGCGTGGTGCGTCGCATGGTGGTGGCACACCAGCAGTGCGCGGGTGGTGGTACCGCCGGGCCCCGCGGCCAGCCAGCAGGCCGCCGCGAGCGCGAACAAGATCAGCCGTCGTGTGTGCCGCATCGCCTCAAGTGTACGGCCACTGTTTCGCCTGGCGCAACCCTGCCCGGGCCGTGTAGACTGCCTGGCCATGGGCGAGCGCATCGAGTACCGCGACGGTCGTTGGGTAGTGCCGAGCCACCCCATCATCCCCTTCATCGAAGGCGACGGCACCGGGCCGGACATCTGGCGCGCCGCTCGGCGCGTGTTCGACACCACGGTCCGGAAGGTGTCCGACGGCAAACGCCAGATTGATTGGCTCGAGGTGCTGGCCGGAGAGAAAGCCTTCAAGCAAGCCGGGAACTGGCTTCCCGAGGCCACCCTCGACGCCATCCGGACGCACCGTGTGGCCATCAAGGGCCCGCTCACGACGCCCGTCGGGGGAGGGATCCGATCGCTCAACGTCGCGCTGCGCCAGGTGCTCGACCTCTACGCCTGCATTCGACCGGTGCGCTATTTCGAAGGTGTGCCCAGCCCGATGCGCGAGCCGCACAAGCTCGACGTCGTGATCTTTCGCGAGAACATCGAGGACGTGTACTCCGGAATCGAGTACCGCGCCGGCGGCCCCGAGGCCGATGCGGTGATCGGGTTCCTCACCGAGCGGTTCGGTGCCAAGATCCGTCCGGGGAGCGCGATCGGCATCAAGCCGATGTCCAAGTTCGGCTCCCAGCGTCTGGTGGCGAAAGCCATCGAGTACGCGCTCCGCGCCGGCCGTCGCTCGGTCACGCTCGTGCACAAGGGCAACATCATGAAGTTCACCGAGGGCGGGTTCCGGGAGTGGGGGTACGAAGTGGCACGCGAGCGGTTCGGTGACAAGACCATCCCCGAGGCCGATACGGGAGACGGGAAACGGGAGACGGGAAAGGTGATCATGAAGGACCGCATTACCGACGCGATGTTCGCCCAGCTCGTGCTGCGGCCGGAAGAGTATTCGGTGATCGCCGCACCCAACTTGAACGGCGACCTGCTCTCGGACGCCGCGGCGGCGCAGGTGGGCGGGCTCGGGCTCGCGCCGGGAGGCAACGTGGGCGACGGGTACGCCGTGTTCGAGGCGACGCACGGCACCGCACCCAAGTACGCCGGGCAGGACAAGGTGAACCCGGGGAGCGTGATCCTCTCGGGGGCGATGATGTTCGAGGAGCTCGGGTGGGACGACGTGGCGGCGGCGATCGCGCGCGGGCTCGGCGGCGCGATCCGGGCGCGACGCGTCACGTACGATCTCGCGCGGCTGATGCCCGGCGCCACCGAGGTCTCGACCTCCGCTTTCGCCGAGTGCATAATCGAGCATGTCTAGGATGACGAGCGGCGTCGCCAGCGCGCCGCTTTCCCAGGTCGAAACGCCCCTCCTCGCCGTCGCGCTGGCGCAGGGCAGCGCCGTCCCCGCCTCCCTCGCCGACCTCGACCGGGCGTCGGGGGCGGTCGTGGCGCGCGCCATCACGAGCGGCGACTTCAAGGGAAAGCGCGACGAGACGACGCTGCTGTATCCGAGCGGCGCCAAGCCGGAGCGCGTGCTGCTCGTCGGCCTGGGGAAGCCGGGCGAGGTCTCCCGCAACACCATCCGGCGCGCGGCCGCCGTCGCGGCCAAGCGGGCGCGCGCGCTCGGCGTCAACCAGCTCGCCTTTGCCGTCGCCCCGGAGGCGCGAAACGGCGTGTCGGCCCGTGATGTGGGTCAGGCGGCGGTCGAGGGCGCCGCCCAGGGCGCCTGGGCGTTCACCGACCTCAAAGCCTCGCCCGACGAGCCCAAGCCCGAGGTCGAGCGCGTCACGCTCGTGTGCGAGCAGCAGGAGATGAAAGAGGTCACGGCCGGCCAGCGGGTGGGCGATGCGATCGCGGCGGGCCACCGCCTGACCCGCCACCTCCAGATGTTGCCCGGGAACGTGTGCACCCCCAGCTACCTGGCGGAGCGGGCGAAACAGCTCGCCGACCAGTACGGCTTCACGCTCACGGTGCTCGACCGCGCGAAGCTCGAGCAGGAAGGCATGGGCGCGCTGCTCGCCGTGGCGCAGGGTAGCGACCAGGAGCCCCGCTTCATCGTGCTCGAGCATCGCGGCGGCGGCGGCGCGCCTCCGGTGGCGCTCATCGGCAAAGGCGTCACGTTCGATTCGGGGGGGATTTCGATCAAGCCCGCACAAAACATGGAGGACATGAAATTCGACATGTCCGGCGCGGCCGCGGTGCTCGGAACTTTCGAGACGGTGGGGCTGCTCCAGCCGAAGGTCAATGTCCTGGGCGTCATCCCTTCCACGGAGAACCTCCCCTCCGGGCACGCCGTGAAACCGGGAGATGTCGTCAAGAGCCATTTCGGCAAGACGATCGAGATCATCAACACCGACGCCGAAGGTCGCCTCATCCTGTGCGACGCCCTGTCGTACGTCCGGCGCTTCAAGCCGGCGGCGGTGATCGACATCGCGACGCTCACCGGCGCCGTGGTGGTCGCCCTCGGCCAGGTGGCGATCGGCGAGATGGGAAACGACGAGGCCCTCCTGGCCGAAGTGCGCGAGGCCGGGGAGCGCGCCGGAGAGCGCTGTTGGCCGCTGCCGCTGTGGGACGAGTACCGCGACCTGCTCAAGTCGGACATCGCCGACGTCAAGAACTCGGGCGGACGGGGCGCCGGGTCGATCGCCGGCGGGTGGTTCCTGCGAGAATTCGTGGAGGGGTATCCCTGGGTGCACCTCGACATCGCCGGCACCGCGTACACCGACGCCGAGGGACCGCACCAGGCCAAAGGCCCGACGGCGGTCGGCGTCCGGCTCTTCACCGAGTTCATTCTCAAGCGCGCGGGGGCGTGACCCGCGGCCTCTCGAGCACGGCCGCGCTCCTGCTCGTCGCGGTCGGAGCCGCCGCTCAGGTCGACAGCACGGCGCGCCGCGACACCCTCGCGCGCGACTCCACGGCGCCGCCCCCCAAGGACACCACCACCCGCGACACCGTGCCGCACTACCTCCCCGTATTCCCCCAGGCGATCCCCGCTGGGCCGCTGCCGCCCGGCACGCGCTACACGTTCAATGCCGACTCGCTCATTTTCTCGAACGTCCAGACGCTGTCGGACCTGCTCGCCCATATCCCGGGGGTCTACGTCGCCCGGGGCGGCATCTACGGCGCCGGGGAGATCGTGATGTACGGCGGGCGCGGGGCCGCGGGGCTCGAGATCTACTGGGACGGCGTGCCGTACCTGCCGCTCGGACGCGACTCGGTGTTCCTCGACCCGGCACGCATCTCCCTGGCGCCGCTCGAACGCATCGACGTGATCGTGCTGCCGGCCTCGCTGCGCGTCTATCTCGTCACGCTCCGCCAGCGCTCCACGGAAACCGCGTCGCAGGTGGGGGTCGCCACCGGAGAGGTAAAGACCGCGAACTACCGCGGCGCGTTTCTCCGCCGCTGGCGCTCGGGACTCGGCCTCTCGCTCGTCGCCGATTACAACAACAACGAGGGCATCGAGGGTAGCTCGAGCACGGCATTCAACTCCGTGGACCTGTGGTTGAAGGGCGAGTACGCCCCGAGCGCCCGGTTCGGCGCCTCGTTTCAAACGTTGAGCTCGCGCTGGCACCGCAGCGCAGGGCCCCTCACGGCCAATTGGCACCCCCAACGGCGCGACGGAATCTTCCGCGTGTTCGCCGCCGCCCGGGACGACGGCCTCGGGCCGCGCGCGCAAGCGACGTTCGCCACCACGAGCGTGAGCCGCGATACGGCAGTGCCGGATCGCAGCTTGTCGGAGAGCACGCTCGAGATCACGAACGACTGGTCCCGCGCGCACATCGGCTTCGCAATCCGCAGGCTGGATCACGCCCGGCCCTGGCAGTTCGAAGGCACCGGCGCCTGGAGCCCCTTTCCCGGCCTTACCCTCGCGGGCGACGCCCGCCACGCCGACTACAGCCGCGGACGCTCCGGCAATCGCGCCCATCTCGCCGCCGGACTCATCCTCCCCGCGGGGTTGTCGCTGCACGGCGACCTCGCATGGGCGCACGACCTCCAGGCCCCGCTCGATTCGTCCGACTTGGGGCAGCGAACCGTGGACGCGTCCGGCGCGGTGCGCTGGGATCGCAGCTGGATCAGCCTCGATGTGGGTGGCGCGACCCTCGATCCGTTCGCGCCGATCGGCTTTCCCGTGGCGATCACCGCCATCGACAGCTCCGGTCCCGTGCGCCTGAGCCCGACCCAGCGCACACGCTATTTCACCGCCCATGGCGCGCTCCGCCTGCTGCCTGGACTCCAGCTCTCCGGCTGGTACTTCGATCCGCTGGTGCGCACCGGAAACGACTTCGAGCCACCCTACCACGCGCGCCTGTCGCTGACGTTCTACTCGAAGTTCTGGCGGGTGTACCGGAGCGGGATCTTCGGGCTGCGGGGCGAGCTGGCGATGGACTCCTGGAGTCGCGGGACCGCCGGCCTCGACTCGGCAGGCGCGCTGCGCCTGCTCCCCGGGGTGACCATGGGCGAGGTAAACGTCGAGGTGCGGATCGCGGGCGTCACGATTTTCTGGGTGCAGCGCAACGTGACCCTGCAGCGCGCCAGCTACGTACCCGGGCTCGACTACCCGCGCCGCTTCCAGTACTACGGCGTCCGCTGGCTCTTCACCAACTGAAGTTGACCTAAGTGCTTTGCCCCACTAGCTTTAAAGTCTGTGCCGCGGAGCATGACGGGTTTCGGTTCGGCCGAAGGGACTGTCCTCGGCGGGCGGCTCTCGATCGAGATCCGCAGCGTGAACCACCGCTATTACAATCCTCAGCTCAAGCTGCCGTTCGAGCTCGGCGGGGTGGAAGGACCGTTGCGCGATCGGCTGCGCCAGCTGCTCGAGCGTGGCCACGTGACCGTCACGGCGCGGTGGATCGACGCGCCACCGCGCGAGGGAGGGGGGGCCGTGGCGGTGGACCTCGCCCGGGCGCGCCAAGTCCTGGCGGCCGCGAAGGAGCTGAAGAAGCACCTGAAGCTCAAGGGCGACGTGGACCTCGCGTTCGTGGCGCGGCAGCCCGAGGTCCTGACCCCGCATCAGGATGGTATCCCCGCGGCGCAGTGGAGCGAGGTCGCGCCGATCGCCGAGCGGGCGGTTCGGGAGCTGCTCGGCATGCGGGCACGCGAGGGAGCGGCGCTCGCGACGGAGCTCGGGCGTCGGCTCGCGGCGCTCGAGGCGGGCGCCGGGGCGATCGAGCAGCGGGCACCCGAGCGGCTCACGGCGGAGCTCGCGCGCTTGAAGAAGGCGGTGGCGGAGCTCGCGGCGGGCGTGCCGGTGGATGAGCAGCGGCTTGCCGTCGAAGTCGCCCTGATGGCCGACCGTGTGGACATCACCGAGGAGCTCGTGCGGTTGCGGACCCACCTCGCGGCGTGTCGCGAGGCGTTGGTCGCCGACGGAGCGGTGGGGAAGCAGCTCGGGTTCCTCGCGCAGGAGCTGCTGCGCGAGGTGAACACCATCGGGTCGAAGGCCAACGACGCGGGGATAACGCAAGCCGTCATCGCCATGAAAGGCGAGCTCGAGAAGTTTCGGGAGCAGCTCGACAACCTGGAGTGACACCGCGGGTCGTCGTGCTCGCCGCCCCGTCCGGAGGCGGCAAGACGACCATCGCGCGCGAGCTGCGCACGCGGCTTCCCGAGATCTTTGGGTACTCGGTGTCCGCGACGACGCGCAAGGCGAGACCGGGGGAGCGGGACGGTGAAGCGTACCATTTCCTCACCCGCGATGAGTTCGAGCGACGCCGTGAGGCGGGGGAGTTCCTCGAGTCGACCGAGTACGCGGGCGAGCTGTACGGCACGCTGCGCAGCGAGGTCGAGCGGGTGCTGCACAGCGGCAAGCATGTGGTGCTCGACGTCGAGGTGAGGGGAGCCCGACAGGTCCGGAAGGCATACCCGCGTCCGGCCTCCGTCGTGCTGTTCGTGATCCCGCCTTCGCCCCGCGTGCTGATCGAGCGGCTGCGCAAGCGGCGCACCGAGTCGGAGGCGGAGCTGTCGCAGCGAATCGACATCGCGACGCGCGAGGTCGAGACCGCGCGGCGCGAACTCGGGGATGTGTACGACCACGTGCTCGTGAATGACGACCTCGACCTGGCCGTGCGTGAGGTCATCGACCTGGTGCAGGGAGGGGGGCGCGACGTCGCGCAGCGCGCGCCCCGCGACGTGGCTAGCTTGCTGTCGGATTTCGTGCGACAGCTGCGGAGCGAGGCAGCCCAACTGAAGCAGTCTACCGGAAGGAGCAGGTGATGCGGATCGTGACCCCGAGCGAAGTGGCCACGCAGACCCAGAACAAGTATCTGGGGGTGCTCGTAGCTGCCAAGTTCGCCCGTTTCGTGAACGAGTTCCCGCGCGACCGCTCGGTGGACTTCGAGGAGAAGCTCACCACGCGCGCACTGGACGAGATGGTGCGCGGCCGGCTCACGTACAAGCTGGTGCGGCGGCGGCGCCAGGAAGGCTGATGCCGTTCGCCGGCCGGCACGTCGTGCTCGGCGTGTCGGGCGGGATCGCGTGCTACAAGAGCTGCACGCTCGCCCGCCGGCTCACCGAAGCCGGAGCGGCGGTGGACGTAGTGCTCACCGCTGCCGCCGCCGAGTTCGTGCGGCCGGTCACCTTCGAGGCGCTCACCGGGCGCCCGGTCCTCACCTCCCTGTGGGAGCGGGACCGGGCGCTCGCGCACATCGGGCTCGCGCGAGAGCCGGACCTCGTGATCGTCGCGCCGGCCACCGCCAACGTGCTGGCCCGCGCCGCGATGGGGCTCGCGGACGACGTGCTCACCGCGTTGTTGCTCGCCCGGACGGGGCCCGTGCTGGCCGCGCCCGCGATGAACGACGCGATGTACGCCCATCCCGCGACGCGCGCCAACCTGAAAGGGCTCGTCGCGCGCGGCTGGCACCTGGTGGGGCCGGACACGGGCCCCCTCGCCGAGGGACCGAGCGACCGTCCCGGCCGGATGAGCGAGCCCGAGGCCATTCTCGCGGCGGCGGAGCGGCTGCTGCTGCAGCGAGCGCCGTGGCAGGGGAAGAACGTCGTCGTGACCGCCGGCCCCACCCGTGAGCATCTCGACCCCGTGCGCGTCGTCACCAACCCGTCGAGCGGCCGCATGGGCTACGCGCTCGCCGAGGCCGCCTATGCGCGCGGCGCGGACGTCGTCCTGGTGTCGGGACCGAGCGACCTGCCGCTCCCGTTCGGGGTGACCGCGCATCGCGTCGAAACCACCGCGGAGATGCAGCGCGCGGCCCAGGCACTCGTCAAGCGCGCGGCGGTCCTGATCATGGCGGCGGCGCCGGCGGACTATCGTCCCGCCCAGCCGGGCGCCACCAAGCGGCCCCGAGCCAAGGGGGCCCTCACGGTCGAGCTCGAGGCGACGCCCGACATTCTCGGCTCGCTCACTCGTCCCGCGGGATGTGTGGTCGTGGGGTTCGCGCTCGAGACCGGGGGCGACGGCGTTGCGCGGGCCCGGAAGAAGTTGCAAGATAAGGTGCTCGATTTCGTGGTTTTGAATGACGCGCTCGAGCCCGGCGCGGGATTCGAAGTGAGCACGAATCGCGTCACGATCATTGGGAAGGACGACGAGCCGATCGAGCTCCCGCTGCTTCCCAAGCGCGACGTGGCGGAACGAATCCTCGACGCGGTGGAACGAGCTCTGACGTGAGCGACGGGCGGGCACTGGCGCGCGAATACCTGGAACAGCAGCGGCTGTTGGGTGGCGACGCCGTTATCCTCTCCCAAGGATCGGGAGACGGGAGACGGGAGACGGGAGAGCCGCACTCGGCACTCGCCGCCACGCCTCCCGCCTCCCGTCTCCCGGCATCGGATCTTCCCCCACCCGGAATTTCCTATGATCCCCCCGGCGGCGACCTGTTCTCGAACGACCCGGTGCCGCAGGCGGCCTCGCTCGAGGCGATCGCGGGGCTCGTGGCGAGCTGCACCAAGTGCCGGCTGTGCGAGGCCCGCCGGCACACGGTCCCCGGGGAAGGACCGCCGGAGGCCCGACTCGTCGTGGTGGGCGAAGGGCCGGGACGGGTGGAAGACGACACCGGACGGCCGTTCGTCGGCCCGGCGGGCGAGCTCCTGACCAAGATTCTGGGCGCGATCGAACTGCCCCGCGAACGGGTCTTCATCTGCAACGTGGTCAAATGCCGGCCGCCCGAGAACCGCATGCCGCAATTCGACGAGATCGCCGCGTGCATACCGTACCTGTTCCGCCAGATCGAGATCGTGAAGCCGAAGGTGATCCTCGCGATGGGCGGGACGGCCGCGCAGACGCTGCTCAACACCAAACAGTCGTTGGGGGCGCTGCGGAACCAGGTGCACCGATTCCGCGGTATTCCCTTGATCGTGACGTATCATCCGGCTGCCCTGCTGCGCAACCCGAACTGGAAGAAACCGACCTGGGATGACGTCCGCATCGCCCGCCGTCTCATCGGCTGAGCGCTCGACTCCCGAATTCGCGGGCCGCCAGACTCCGTGGAGCAACGAAGCGGAGCAGGCGGTGCTCGGCGCCATGCTGCTCGACCAGGACGCGGCGCTCAAGTCCGCCGAGCTGCTCGACGACACGATGTTCTACCGCGAGGGGCATCGGCTGCTGTTCCGCTCGATGATCGCGCTCACCGAGCGGGGCGACGTGATCGATCCCGTCACCCTGCGCGACGAGCTGCTGCGGCGCGGGGACCTGGATCGCGCCGGAGGGATGGAGTACCTCGGGGGTCTGATCGACGTGGTCCCGACCGCCGCCAACGTCGAGTATCACGCCAAGATCGTTCGGGACAAGGCGGTGCTGCGGCGGCTGATCGAGGCGGCCACGGCGATCATCCAGGACGCCTACGAGGGCCGCACCTCCTCTGTCGAGGTGCTCGACAACGCCGAGCACCGCGTGTTCCAGGTCGCCCAGTTCCGGCGCGCCGAGGAGTTCATCCGGCTGAAAGAGCTGATCTGGCCGACGATGGAGCGCATCGAGCAGCTGCACACCACCCAGGGCGCGCTCACCGGCGTGGCGACGGGCTTCACCGACCTGGACCGGCTCACCGCCGGGTTTCAGCGCGGCGACCTCGTGATCGTCGCGGCGCGGCCGTCGATGGGGAAGACGGCGCTCGCGCTCAACGTCGTGCAGCACGCCGCCATCGAGCACAACGTCGGGATCGCGGTCTTCTCGCTCGAGATGTCGAAGGAGCAGCTGGTGCAGCGACTGCTCTGCTCCGAGGGCCTGGTGGACGCGCAGCGGCTGCGACGGGGTCAGCTGCGCGACGACGACTATCCGAAGCTCGCCCGCGCGGCGGGTCTGCTGGGCACGGCGCCGATCTGGATCGACGACTCGGCGATGCTCTCGCCTCTCGCCATGCGCTCCAAGGCGCGCCGCCTCAAGGCGGAGCACGACATCGGCCTGGTCGTGGTCGATTATCTCCAGATGATGCAGGGCCCGACCGACTCCGAGAGCCGCCAGCAGGAGATCTCCTTCATTTCCCGCTCGCTCAAGGCCCTGGCCAAGGAACTGGACGTTCCCGTGGTGGCGCTGTCCCAGCTCTCCCGCGCCCCCGAGCAGCGCGGGGGCGAGCATCGGCGGCCCCAGCTCTCGGACCTGCGGGAGTCCGGGGCGATCGAGCAGGACGCCGACGTCGTGTGCTTCATCTATCGCCAGGAGTTCTACGACGGTCCCATCGACCCCAAGACGAACGAGACCATCGAGGGCCTGGCGGAGCTCATCGTGGGCAAGCAGCGCAACGGCCCGACGGGGACCGTCAAGCTGTTCTTCAAGAAGGAATACACGCGCTTCGACAACTACACCGCGCGCGAATCGCCGCCCGAGGCCGCCCGTGGGTAAGGCCGGCTCGGTGTTCCGCTGCACCGACTGCGGCGCGGAGCAACCGAAATGGGGCGGGCGCTGCGAGGCGTGCGGGGCGTGGAATACGCTGGTGGAAGAGCCGGTCGGGCGATCGGGCGGACGGGCGGACAGAAAACGCGCCGTCCCGTCCGGCACTCCGCCCGTCCGGCTGTCCGCCGTGGGAGCGGCGGGGTTCGAGCGGTGGCAAACCGGCCTTCGAGAGTTCGACTTCGTCCTGGGCGGCGGCATCGTGCCCGGGTCCGTGGTGCTCGTGGGCGGCGAGCCCGGCATCGGCAAGTCTACCCTCCTGCTGCAGTGTGCCGCTCGGCTCGAGCAGGCGGGCGTTCCCACGTTGTATGTGTCCGGGGAGGAGGCGCCCGATCAGATCCGGTTACGGGCCGAGCGGCTGACGGTCGATGCCGGCGCGGTGCACGTGCTGGGCGAGACGCGACTCGAGGCGATCACCTATCACGCACACGCGCTGGGCGCCCGCGTGGTGTTCGTCGACTCGATCCAGACCACCTATACCGATGAGCTCGAGGGCGCGCCCGGGAACGTGGGCCAGGTGCGGGAGTGCGCGGCGCGGCTCATGCGTTTCGCGAAGGAGGCGGGGCCCGCGGTGCTGCTCGTCGGGCACGTGACCAAGGGGGGCGGCATCGCGGGTCCCAAGACGCTCGAGCACATCGTGGACACGGTCCTCTATTTCGAAGGCGAGAGCACGCTGGATCACCGAATCCTGCGAGCCGTGAAGAACCGCTTCGGCTCCGTGGACGAGATCGGCGTGTTCGCCATGACGGGAGCCGGTCTCGAGCCCGTCGCGGACCCGGCGGCGGCGTTCCTGGCGGGGCGCAGTACGGGCGTCTCCGGCTCCGCGGTGACCGCCCTGATGGAAGGGACCCGCCCCCTCCTGGTGGAAATCCAGGCCCTGGCGGCGAAGACCGGCTTCGGCACACCACAGCGCGTGGCCACGGGACTCGACCATCGCCGCTTGGCGGTGCTGCTCGCGGTCCTCGAGCGCCGCGGCGGCCTGCCGTTTGGCGAGCGGGACGTGTTCGTCAACGTGACGGGCGGCGTGCGGCTGATCGAGCCCTCGACCGATCTCGCGGTCGTGGCGGCGCTGGTCTCGAGCGTGCACGACCGACCGCTCCCGGCCGACGCCGTGTTCCTGGGGGAGGTCGGCCTGGGCGGTGAGATCCGCCCCGTGAGCGCAGTCGAGCGACGGCTCGGGGAAGCGGCGCGCCAGGGGTTCCGCCGCGTGTTCCTGTCCGCCCGCTCGCGCGTGAGCCTGCCCGGGCTCGATCTGGTCGGCATGGACGGCATCGGTGACCTCGCCCGGCGACTCGCGGCCTGACGCTGGCGTCGTGGTCGTGGCAGCCGGAGCCGGCGTACGCGCCGGCCCCGGCGAACCGAAACAGTTCCGGCCGATTCACGGCGTTCCGATGCTGTTGCGCGCACTGCGGCCGTTCACGTCCCACCCCGACGTCGGGCAGGTGATCGTGGTCGTGCCGGCGGGATTCGAGGCGCGACCGCCCGAGTGGCTGGCGAAGCTGGTGGGCGACCGGCTGGGGCTCGTCGCCGGCGGCGCCACACGGGCCGAATCGGTGCGGGCCGGCCTCGCGGCGCTGCCACCGCACGCCGCCGTGGTGCTGGTGCACGACGCCGCGCGCCCGTTCGTAACCCGGGAGACGATCGACGGAGTGCTCGCCAAGGCCCGTGCGGGGGTCGGCGCCGTGGCGGCGATACCGGTTTCCGATACTGTCAAAGACGTCGAGCAAGAGCGTATCACGAAAACCGTACCACGAAACCGGCTCTGGCGGGCGCAGACGCCGCAGGGGTTCCCGCGAGCCATGATCGAGCGAGCGTACGCAGGGCTCGCGAACGGCGATGCCGCGCCCACCGACGACGCGGAGCTGTGCGAGCGCGCGGGCTTCCCCGTGGAGGTCGTCCCCGACTCGCCGTACAATCTCAAGGTCACGACCGGCGACGATTTCCGGGTCGCCGAGGCGCTGGCGCGTGAGCTGCGGTGACCGGGATTCCCTTCCGGACCGACGAGGAAGTGACGGCCGCGCTCCCTCGGGTGCTCGCGCATCTCGGGCAGGGCGGGCTGATCGCCTATCCGACGGAGACGGTGTACGGCCTGGGCTCACGGGCGCGGGGCCCGGAGGTGCTGGCGGTGGCACGCCTCAAGGGCCGGCGGCCGGGCAAGCCGTTCCTGTTGCTGGTCGCCGACCGGGATATGGCGGAGGCGCAGGGCCTCGCGTTCAGCGAGTCGGCGAGCGCACTGGCGCGCGCCTTCTGGCCGGGGCCGCTCACGCTGGTACTCCCCGGGGGGAGTGGCCGCCTGCCGGACGTGCTGCGGGGCCCGGAGGGCGGCATCGCTGTACGCTGGACCTCCCATCGCGGGATGGCCAGGTTGGTGCGGGCACTGGGGGAGCCCGTGACGTCCACATCGGCTAATTTGCCGGGGAGTCCGCCGGCGCCGGGCGCCGAGGCGATCGTGCGGGACTTCGCGCCGGCGGTCGAGGCGGGGACGCTGCTCGTGCTGGACGGCGGCGTCCTGGGAAACTCTCCGCCATCGACCGTCGTTGACTGCACGCAGCCCGTGCCCCGGCTGATCCGGGACGGGGCGCTGACGCTCGGCGAGCTGCGACGCGCCGCGGGACGGCTCGCTCCGTGACCGAGGAACCGAACACGAAACGGATCCTGCTCGTGTGCACCGGGAACATCTGCCGCAGTCCGCTCGCGGCGGCCCTGCTCGAGCGCGCCCTGGTGGAGCGCGGGATCGAGGGGATCGCGGTCGCCTCGGCCGGCACCGGGGCCTGGGACGGGGCGCCGGTGTCCGAAGGGGCGTATCTCGTGGGCCTCGAGCGCGGGCTCGATCTCTCGGGCCACCGAGCGCGGCTGCTGACGCGCGAGCTCGTCGACGGCGCCGACCTGATCCTCACCATGGCGCGGCACCACCGGGCGCGGGTGGACGAGCTGGGCGGGGAGGGTCACGTGTTCGTGCTCGGTGAGTACGCCGGCCGCGAGGGAGACGACGCCGAGGTCAGCGACCCCTTCGGTGGCGACCTGGATGTGTATCGCGACACCTGCGCCGAGCTCGAGGCGCTGCTGCAGACCGCGGTGGAGCGCATCGTCAAAGAGTTCGCGAGTGGAAGTCAGCGCTAGCACGCGGCTGCTGGCGGTGATCGGCGATCCCGTCTCCCATTCGCTTTCCCCCTCCATGCACAACGCCGCGATCCACGTACTGGGTCTGGACGCCGTGTACGTGGCCTTGCGCACGCCCGCCCCGGCGCTGGCGACCGTGCTGGCCGCGCTCGCCGGCGTCGGCGGGGCGGGGAACGTGACCGTGCCGCACAAGGAAGCGGCGGAACGATGCGTCGCGCGGAAAACCGATGTCTGCGCCCGGGTGGGAGCCTGTAATACCTTCTGGACCGAGCACGGAGCGCTCGTGGGAGACAACACGGACGTCGCGGGAATTTTGGCCGCCCTGCGGCAACTCGGCGCCGACGGCGCCGGCCGCTGGCTGCTGATCGGCACGGGCGGCGCCGCGCGCGCGGTGGCGGTGGCGGCCGCCGCGGCGAAGGCCGACCTCCACGTGCTGTCGCGCAACGCCGCCCGGGCGCACGACTTCGCCGCTTGGGCCCGGGGGCAGGGGACCCGCGCGGACGCGGCGCGGGGCAACCTCGAGCCGGATGTGGCCATCAACGCGACGCCGGCCGGCTTGAAGGACGCCGATCCGCTACCGCTCGACGCGGACAGCGCAGCCCGCCTGCATGCCGCTCTCGACCTCGTCTACGCCCCCGGCGGCACGCGGTGGGTGCGCACGCTGACCGCGGCAGGCGTGCGGGCGCAAGACGGGCGTGAGGTGCTGGTGCATCAAGGAGCGGCGGCGTTCAACCGCTTCTTCCCGGAGCAGGCGCCACCCCTCGAGGTGATGCGCGCCGCCGTGAACCGCGCCCTTGGTGCGTGAGGCGGTCGAGCAGCTCCTCCTCCCGGCCGAGTGCTTGCTGTGCCGCGCCCTCCTGTCGTTCCGCGATTCGACCCGGGTGGTGTGCGACGTGTGCCGTCATCGCTGGCGCCCCCTCCGTCCGCCGTGGTGCGCCCGCTGCGGGCAGCCCGAGCCGTTGTTCGGCCGCTGCCGGCTGTGCGCCGGGTGGCCGGCGGTCTTCGGGCTGGCGCGCTCCGCGGTGTGGCTCGACGCGGGAGCGCGCGACGCGGTCCACGCGCTCAAGTACGGCGGACTGTCCCGTATCGCCACCGACCTCGCCGCCGTGATGGTCGGGCTCCAGGTGCCGGCGCTGGACGCTGCCCTGCTCGTCCCCGTGCCGCTCGCGCGCGCCCGCGTCCGGGAACGCGGCTACAATCAGAGTGAGCGGCTGGCACGCGCCCTGGGTCGCCGCTGGCGGCGCCCGGTGGTCGACCTGCTGGTCCGCACCCGGGACACGGTCCCGCAAACGGCGTTGACACCCGAGGCGCGGCTGGCGAACGTGGCGGGGGCGTTTGCAACGCGGAACGCGGAAGGTGGAACGCGGAACGGAAGGACGGGTGAGTGTTCCGCGTTCCGACTTCCGACTTCCGCGTTCCAACGCCCGCTGGTCCTCGTCGACGATGTCTTCACCACCGGCGCTACGCTGGCCGAGGCGGCGCGGGCGCTGGACCGGGCCGGGGCCCGCACGGTGTCGGCCGTGACCTTCGGCCGGGCGGTCGTGCCGGATTTCACCTAGGGGAGAGCCATGGCGGTGCGTGTCGGGATCAACGGATTCGGTCGCATCGGGCGCAACGTGCTGCGGGCCGCGATGCTCATGAAGCAGCAGGCGCTGGAGTTCGTGGCGGTGAACGACATTACCGACACCAAGACCCTCGCGCATCTCCTGAAGTACGACTCCGTGCACCGCGCCTTCCCCGGGACCGTCGAGGCGCAGGGCGATGCCCTGGTCGTCAACGGCAAGCCGATAAAGGTGTCGGCGATCAAGGAGCCCGAGCAGCTGCCGTGGAAGGCGCTGGGCGTGGACCTGGTGCTCGAGAGCACCGGGCGCTTCACCAACCGCCCCGACGCCGATAAGCACCTCGCGGCCGGCGCGAAAAAGGTCGTGATCTCGGCGCCCGCCAAGGGTGAGGACATCACGATCGTGATGGGGGTGAACCACCAGAAGTACGACCCGGCAAAGCATCACGTCATTTCGAACGCCTCGTGCACCACGAATTGCCTCGTGCCGGTCGTGAAGGTCGTCCTCGACACCTGGGGCTTCACGCACGGCTTCATGACGACGATCCACAGCTATACGAACGATCAGCAGATCCTCGATTTGCCGCACAAGGACCTGCGCCGCGCCCGGGCCGCCGCGCTGAGTATCATCCCGACCACCACCGGCGCCGCCAAGGCGACCAGCCTCGTGATACCGGAAGTGAAAGGAAAGATCGACGGCATCTCGCTGCGCGTGCCCACCCCCGACGTCTCCGTGGTGGAGCTGACGGCGGAAGTCGAGAAGAAGACGACCATCGACGAGGTGAACGGCGCCTTCAAGCAGGCAGCCCGCGCGGGCCTCAAGGGCATCCTCGACGTGAGCGACGAGCCGCTCGTCTCGGTTGACTATATCGGCAGCTTCTACTCGAGCGTCGTGGACGCGCTCTCGACGAACGTGATCGACGGCACGTTCCTGCACGTGTCGTCGTGGTACGACAACGAAATGGGCTATTCCGCGCGCTGCGTTGACCTGCTCGCGCATCTCGCCGCCAAGTGAGAAAACGCAGCCTGCGTGATCTCCCGCCGGCGGCGCTGGACGGCCAGCGGGCGCTCGTCCGCGTGGATTTCAACGTGCCGTTCAGGGACGGCGCCGTCACCGACGACACCCGCATCCGCGCGGCCGTTCCCACGATCGCCTACCTGCGCGACAAGGGCGCGCGGGTCGTGCTGCTCTCACACTTCGGCCGCCCCCAGGGCCCCGACCCGAAGGCATCACTCCAACAGATTCTGCGCGACGTCGAGCGCATCCTGGGAACGCCCGTCGAGTTCATCCCCGATCCGGCGAGCGGTGTCGCGGCCAGCCGCCGCCTCCCGCGCGGCGGTGTGGCACTGGTCGAGAACACCCGCTTCTGGCCGGGCGAAGAGGCGAACGACGCCCGCTTTGCCGAGACGCTCGCCGCCCTGGGCGACTTCTACGTGAACGACGCGTTCGGGTCGGCCCACCGGGCGCACGCCTCCACCGAGGCGGTGGCGCGCCTCCTCCGGCCCGCCGTGACCGGTTTGCTGATGGAAAAGGAGCTTCGCTACCTCGGTGAGGCGCTCGAGCAGCCCAAGCGGCCGTTCGTGGCCGTGCTCGGAGGGGCGAAAATTTCGGGAAAGATCGACGTCATCCAGGCGCTGCTCCCCAAGGTGGACGAGATCCTCATCGGGGGCGCGATGGCCAACACGTTCCTGCTCGCGATCGGATTCGAGGTGGGCGGCTCCCTCGTCGAGCGCGACAAGGAGGACCTCGCGAAGGAGCTGCTCGCCAAGGCCGGCGCCAAGCTGATCCTGCCCCGTGGCGCCGTCGTGGCGCCGAGCCTCGCCCGCGCGGCGGAACGGCAGGAGGTGTCGAGTGATCGCGTCCCCGCCGGCTCCGCCATCTTCGACATCGATCGGTCCACCCGCCTCGATTACCGCGCCCGGATCCTGAAAGCGAAAACGGTCTTCTGGAACGGCCCCATGGGCGTGTTCGAGACGCCGCCGTTCGACGAGGGCACCCGCGCCATCGGGGAAGCGTTGATCGAGGCGGGGAAGCGCGGGGCCACCACCGTCGTGGGAGGCGGGGACTCGGCCGCGGCCGTGGCGGGGCTGGCGGACAAGCTGACCCACGTCTCCACGGGCGGCGGCGCCTCGCTCGAGTTCCTGGAGGGGAAGCCCCTCCCTGGTATCGCCGCGCTCGAGGACGCGTGAGACAGCTGCTGTTCGCCGCCAACTGGAAAATGCACATCGGGCCGGATGAAGCACGAGCCTACATGAAGGCCTTCCGCGCCCGCTACCACCGTCGGGAAGACCGCGAGGTGTGGTTCTTCCCGCCCGCGGTGTCGGTCGAAGCCACCGCCCAGGCGACGCGCGACCGCGGCGACTTGCTGGTGGGTACCCAGGACATCTATTGGGAGCCGAAGGGGGCCTTCACCGGCGCGGTGTCCGCCCCGCTCGCCCTCCAGGCTGGCGCCCGCGCCTCGTTGATCGGCCATTCCGAGCGGCGCCACGTCTTCGGCGAGACCGACGACGACACGCGTCGCAAGGTGGGCGCGGCCCTCGCGGCGGGACTGCTGCCGGTGGTGTGCGTCGGGGAGACGCTCGTCGAGCGCGACGCCGGTCACACGCTGGCGGTCGTCGTGCGCCAGCTCGCCGCGGCGCTGGGCGGTCTGGACGGTGCGGCGCTGGCGCGGGTCGTCGTCGCCTATGAGCCGGTGTGGGCGATCGGCACCGGCCGCAACGCGACCCCTCAAGACGCAGCCGCCGTGCATCGCGAAATCCGCGGCTGGCTCGAGCGCCGCGGCACCCCTCCGCACGCGGCCCGGGTCCTGTACGGCGGCAGCGTGAGCGCAAAAAACGCCGCCGCGCTCCTCACCGAGCAGGAGCTCGACGGCGTGCTGGTGGGCGGCGCTTCGCTCGATCCCGAAGGCTGGGCGCAACTTGTGCAGACCGACGCCGCATAGGTATTTTCCCGCCGCATGTTCAACGTCCTGCTGATCCTTCTCACCCTCGACGCCCTGATCCTTACGACGGCGGTCTTGCTGCAAGCGGGCCAGGGCGGGGGCCTGGCGTCGCTCGGCGGCGGCGCCGGAACAGAGCAGTTCATGGGTGGCCGGCAGGCGACCACGCTGCTCACCAAAATCACCTGGTGGTGCGCCGGCATCTTCCTGTTCGTGTCGCTGGTCCTCGCGGTCATATCGGCGCACAGCGCGGCGCCGCGCTCGGTGCTCGAGGGCGGCGCTCCCGCGCCGGCGCCAGTGCAGCCCACGCCGCTGCCGCTTCCCGCCACGGACGCGCCGCAGAAGACGCCGCCCCCGCCGCGCCCGCAACCCTCCAACCAGAGCCCGCCGCCCCATCGCTGACCTTCACCCCGCCTACGTGCTCCTCGAAGACGGTGCGTGGTTCCCCGGCACCGCGCCGATGGCGTTCGAGCCCACGTATGCCGAGGTCGTCTTCACCACCAATCTGTCCGGCTATCAGGAGGTCTTCACCGACCCGTCCTATCTCGGCCAGATCGTCGTGATGACGGCGCCGATGATCGGCAACTATGGCATCAATCCCGACGACATCGAGTCGGACCGCCCGCGCGTCGCGGGCGTCGTCGTGCGCGAGCTGTCCGTCCAGCCGTCGAACTGGCGGGCCACGGGCGCCCTGGCGGACTGGCTCGCCGCCGCGCGCGTCCCCCTCGTCGCCGACGTCGACACCCGCCAGCTCACGCGCCACATCCGCTCCAAGGGTGCGATGCGCGGCGCCGTGGCGGTGGGCGAGCAGCCGACCGACGCCGTGCGTACGGCGCTCGCCGCGAGCCCGTCGATGGACGGTCTCGATCTCGCCACGCAGGCGACCATCGGCGCCGAGTACACCGAAGGGCCCGCCGACGCGCACCGCCACATCGTGGCGTACGATTACGGGATGAAGCGCAACATCCTGCGGTTGTTTCTCAAGAACGGCTGCCGCGTCACCGTGATCCCGGCGGCCACGCCGGCCGCGCGGGTGCGCGAGCTGGCACCCGACGGTCTATTCCTCTCCAACGGGCCGGGAGATCCGGCCGCGGTGTCCTACGCCATCACCACGCTGCGCGATCTCGCCGATGGCTCACTGCCGATCTTCGGCATCTGCCTCGGCCACCAACTGCTCGGTTTGGCACTCGGCGGGGAGACGGTAAAGCTCCCGTACGGGCATCGGGGGGGGAACCATCCGGTGCGGGATCTTGCGACCGGACAAGTACTTATCACCTCACAAAACCATGGCTTCGCGGTCCGGGGCGATACTGACGGCGTCCCCGGTGCCAAGGCGCTTGAGGTCACGCACCTTAACCTCAACGACCGCACCGTCGAAGGGGTGAAGCACCGGGAATACCCGATTTTCGCAGTGCAGTATCATCCCGAGGCCTCACCGGGACCGCACGACGCCCAAGGGCACTTCGAACAGTTCCTCCAAGCTCTTGACACACAATAGGTAAGCCCGTATGTTGGCCCCTCGTCTTGACTGCCCTTGGGCCCTTCAAGGGGGATGGATGACGAAGGCCGACCTAGTCGAAAAGGTCACCGCACAGATCGCTCGCACCGCCGGTCCTTTGATTTCCAAGAAGGACTGCGCGCGCGTGGTTGACTCCTTTCTCGACGCGGTCAAAGCGGCGCTATCGGAGCAGCATAACATTGAGATCCGCGGATTTGGGACGTTCAAGATCCGCCAGCGCAAGACTCGCATGGCGCGCAACCCGCGCACCGGTGATCCGGTGGAAGTCGCCGCGCGACCTGTGCCTGTCTTCAAGCCCAGCAAGGAGTTGCGTGCCATGGTGGCGGAGGCCAGCGAGCGCGTCACACCCTGAAGCCATCCAGACGCCACACGCATCCCGGCGGCCCCGACTAAGCGTCTGGGCCGCTTCGTTTTGCGCGGGGTAGTAGTCACACCCTCAAATCACCGGAGTCGTTCGTGCGCCACCTGCTCGTGCTGCTCGTCGCCGTTCCGCTGACCGCACAAACGCCAACGCCGGTCAAGTACGAAGTATCGATTCCATCGCCGGCGGCGCGTCTGTTCCACGTGAGCGCCGAGTTTCCAGCGCGCGGCAAGGACAGGCTGGTCGTGTCCCTTCCGGCGTGGAGCCCCGGCAGCTACGAGATCCAGAACTACGCCCGCTACGTACGGCACTTCGGCGCGAAGAACGCGCGGGGCCAGCCACTGTTCTGGGACCGCTTGGACAAGGACACGTGGCGCGTGATGACGGGCAGGAGCGATGTCGTGACGGCGGAGTTCGACTACCTCGCCGACACGATCGACCTCTCGCTCGCACGCATCGCGGGTGACTTCGGGCAATTTCTCGGCACCAATCTATTTCTCTACGAGGAGCGGCAGCTCGAGCGACCGGCCGAGGTTCGCTTCACCCTGCCCGCGGGCTGGCAGGTGACCACGGCGCTCAAGGGCAGCGGCAACGGGCCCTACACCGCGCTCAATTACCACGAGCTCGCCGACGCCCAAACCTTCGTGGGGAAGTACAGTCTCGATTCGCTGCAGGTGGACGGCAAGTCGGTCCGCATCGCGGTGTGGCCCGCCGACGCCTACACGACCGCGGTACAGCGGAACATGCGAGCCGCGGTCGAGAAGATCGCGAAGAGCGAGAACGGGCTGTTCGGCGGCCCGCCGTACGATCACTACACGGTGTTCTTCAATGTGATCCGCGAGCCGATCAACTTCGAGGGCGGGTTGGAGCACAGCGCCTCGCAGTTCGATATCATGCCCCAGGGCGCATTCGCCGATGCACTCGGGAACTTCGGCGATTTCATGGTGCCGCTGATGTCGCACGAGTATTTCCACCTGTTCAACGTGAAGCGCATGCGGCCCGCCGAAATGTGGCCCTACGATTACCACGCCGAGCAGTACACACCGTTGCTGTGGTGGTCGGAAGGCGTGACGGACTACTACGCCGATCTCACGAACATCCGTTCCGGTCTGTGGACGACGCAGCAGTTCCTGGAGAATGCCGCGCAGGACATGCAGCAGGTCGAGTCCGCTCCCGAGCCGTGGAGCGAAGAGGACGGCAGCGTGGCAGGGCGCGCTCACCGGAATGCTGTTCGACGTGGCGATCCGTGACGCGACGGACAACCGCAAGAGCCTCGACGACGTCACGCGGGCGCTCTACACGCGCTTCTACCAGCGCCGCAAAGGCTTCAGGACCGCCGACCTGCTCGGACTGCTCCGCGAGGCCGGCATGCCCGACGTGGACGGCTTCTACCAGCGCTACATCAACGGGCGGGAGCCGCTCCCGTACGAGAGCGTGTTTCCCAAGGCCGGGATCGCGGTGGCTCGGCAGACCCAATCCAGCCCGTTCCTCGGCGTCAATGCCCAACCCGGCGACTCCGGCAAGCTCGTGGTGCAGGGCGTGGTGCCCGGGAGCGCCGCCGAGGCCGCCGGGCTCGAGCCCGGCGATGTGCTGCTCAAGGTCGGCGAGATCGAGACCCGGCCGGACGAAGACTGGGGTGTGAAGTTCCGGGATGGTTACCGGGGCCAGGCGGGAGCGCCGCTCGTGATCGGGGTGACGCGCGCCGGTCGGGCCCTGAGCCTGAGCACGCAGGTGCGCGAGCGCACCCTGGTGTCGTTCACGCTCACGCCCGCGCCGTCGCCGAGCGCCAAGCAGGCAAAGATCTGGAGCGGCCTCGCCACGGGTTCCACCGGGAACTGAGGACGGCTATCTTGCCGAGAGGCATGGACACGGCGACGCAGGCGACGGTCCGGGTGCGGTTTTTTGCCCGCTACGCGGAGCTCGTCGGACGCTCCGAGGCCGCGGTGTCGCTGCCGCTCCCGGCCACCGTGGGGGACGTAGTGCGGCGGGTGCGCGAGGATTTCCCCGGCGCCAGCGCGCTCCCCGAGCGTCCCCTCGCTGCTGTGAACCTGAAGCAGGTCAAGCTCGACGCGCACGTGCAGGATGGGGATGAGGTGGCGTTGTTGCCACCGATCGCTGGAGGATGACCGAATGCGGAGTGCGGAATGCGGAATGCGGAATTGAACGACATGAGCTACTTGACTCGCACCCCAATCTCCCTGGATCTCCTGGTCGCCGAGGTCTCGTCTCCCGCGTGCGGCGGTGCCTGCGTGTTCCTGGGCACCGTGCGCAACGGGCCCGATGAGCAGGGAGTGACGGCGATCGAGTACTCGGCGTACGAAGAGATGGTGGAAGCCGAGTTCGTCCGACTCCTGACCGATGCGCGCGCTCGCTGGCCGGAGGCGCGCATCGCCGTCCGCCACCGGCTGGGGACGATTCCCGTGGGAGAGGCGAGCATCGCGATCGCCGCGGCGGCGCCGCATCGGGCCCAGGCGTTCGAGGCCTGCCGCTACGTGATCGAGGAAGTGAAGCGTCGCGTGCCGGTCTGGAAGAAGGAGCTGCGTGTGGACGGCAGTGAAGTCTGGGTCGATCCGTCGGGCCGTCCAACCGCAAGACCGTCGCATGTCTGACGTCATCCACGACACGCTGCGACGCCCGCTCGCGAGCCTGCGGCTGTCCGTGACGGACCGCTGTAACCTGCGCTGCCGTTACTGCATGCCGGAGGACGAATACGCGTGGCTGCCGCGGACCTCGATCCTCACCTTCGAGGAGATCGAGCGGCTCACCGGCGTGTTCTCAGGGCTCGGGGTGCACAAGGTCCGGCTCACGGGCGGCGAGCCGCTGCTCCGCCACGATCTCTCGACGCTCGTCGCGATGATCGCTCGCAACCCGCGGATCCGTGACCTCGCCATCACGACCAACGGCTTGCTGCTCGGGAAGCACGCGGCCGAGTTGCGGACCGCGGGCCTGCAACGGGTGACGGTGAGCCTCGACACGTTGCGCCCCGAGCGCATGCTCGCGTTCGCCAAGAGCGCGCGGCACGCCGACGTACTCGAGGGCATCGCGGCGGCGCGGCAGACGGGCTTCGCGAGGCTCAAGCTCAACGCGGTCGTGATCCGCGGATTCAACGACGACGAGCTGACCGATCTGATCGAGTTCGCCCGCGCCCACGACGCCGAAGTACGGTTCATCGAGTACATGGACGTGGGTGGCGCGACGCGTTGGTCCCGGGACCAGGTCGTGTCCCAGCGGGAGATGCTGGACGTGCTCGCCCGGCGCTACGGAGCGATCGAGCCGGTGCGCCCCACCGGGGACGACGGCCGCGCTCCCGCCGAGCGCTTTCGGCTCGCGGATGGGACCACGTTCGGCATCATCGCTTCCGTCACCGCGCCATTCTGCCGCACCTGCGATCGCAGCCGGGTCACCGCTGACGGGACGTGGTTCCTGTGCCTGTACGCCGGGGCGGGGATCGACCTGCGCGAACTGCTGCGCCGTGGCGCACCGGATGAAGAGCTGGCATCGCTCATCCGGGAGACGTGGCAGGGTCGCACAGACCGCGGGGCGGAGGAGCGGCTCGGTGTGGCGGACCGGGGCGCGCTGTATCGGATCGAGTCGCTACGTGCCGATCCGCACCGGGAGATGCACACCCGCGGGGGGTGACCTCACCCCCTGACCCGCTTTCATGCTCCTCACCCCCTGTCCCCCTCTCCCTTAGGGAGAGGGGGCACCACGGGCAAGCTGAGTCTCCCCTCTCCCGAAGGGAGAGGGGATCAAAGGGGTGAGGACGAAAAGCGAGAGGGGGAATCAGTCCGTAGCTTTACTCCCCATGATGAACAAGATCACCGTCGTCGGCGCCGGCAACGTGGGCGCCACCGCCGCCCAACGCCTCGCCGAGAAAGAGCTCGCGCGCACCGTGGTCCTCGTCGACGTGATCGACGGCGTGCCTCAGGGCAAAGCGCTCGACCAGTGGCAGTCCGCGCCGATCGAAGGATTCGACACCCGGGTGGTGGGCGCGAACGATTATCAGCCTGCGGCGGGCAGCGAGCTGGTGGTGGTCACCGCGGGTATCGCGCGCAAACCCGGCATGAGTCGTGACGATCTGGTCCGCACCAACGCCGAGATCGTGAGGCATGTCTCCCTCCAGATCAAGCAGCACTGCCCCAAGGCCATCGTCCTGGTGGTCTCGAACCCGCTCGACGTGATGTGCTGGGTCGCGAAACAGGTGACCGGGTTCCCCCGCGAGCGGGTCATCGGGATGGCGGGCGTGCTCGACACCGCGCGGTTCCGCGCGTTCCTCGCGGAGGCGCTCGACGCCTCGGTCGAGGACATCCAGGCGATGGTGCTGGGCGGACACGGCGACACGATGGTACCCCTCATCTCGTACACGACCGTCGCCGGGATCCCGGTCACCCATTTTCTCAGCAAGCCGACGCTCGACAAGATCGTGGAGCGGACCCGCAACGGCGGCGCCGAGATCGTCGCCTTCCTGAAGACCGGCTCGGCCTACTACGCGCCCTCGGCGGCCGTGGTCCAGATGGTCGAGGCCATCGTGCACGACAAGAAGCGCATGCTCCCCTGCGCCGCCTGGCTGCAAGGAGAGTACGGTCTGTCCGGCATGTATTGCGGGGTGCCCTGCAAGCTGGGCCGCAACGGGTTGGAGAAGATCCTGGAAGTGAAGCTGTCGCCGGACGAGCAGGCGGCGCTCAAGAAATCGGCCGAGGCGGTGAAGGAGACGATGGCCGCAGTCAGCCTGCGACTGCCCTCCAGTAGTCCCGATTCAGCCGGGCGATGAAGTCGATCGAAATCTCCTTGGGGCACGCGGCCATGCATTCGCCGTGGTTGCTGCAGGCCCCGAACCCCTCCGCGTCCATCCGCGCGACCATGTCGACCACGCGCGCGTCGCGCTCGGGCTGGCCCTGGGGGAGGAGCCCCAGGTGCGACACTTTCGCGGCCACGAACAGCATGGCGGAGGCGTTGGGGCATGCCGCCACGCAGGCGCCGCAGCCGATGCAGGCCGCCGCGTCCATCGCGCGGTCGGCATCGCGCTTCGGCACGAGCAGGGTGTTGGCCTCCGGCGCGCTCCCCGTCCGTGCGGTGATGAACCCGCCCGCCTGAATGATCCGGTCGAACGCACCGCGGTCCACCACCAGATCCTTGACCACCGGGAACGCGCCAGCGCGCCACGGCTCGATCCACAGCTCGGCGCCGTCCGGGAACGAGCGCATGTGCAGCTGACACGTGGTCGTGGCGTGCTGCGGCCCGTGCGGGCGGCCGTTGATCACCATCCCGCACATCCCGCAGATCCCCTCGCGGCAGTCATGGTCGAACGCGATCGGCTCGTCCTTGCGCGCGAGCAGCTGCTGGTTGAGCACGTCCAGCATCTCGAGGAACGACATGTCGGGACTCACGTCCGTCATCGCATAGCGCACGAAACCACCCGGGAGTCCCGACCCGCGCTGCCGCCAGATGTGGAGCGTGAGGTGCATTACTTGTAGCTCCGTTGGGCGAGGTGGACCGTCTCGAAGGCGAGGGGCTCCTTGTGCAACACCGGCTCCTTGCCCGCACCTGCGAACTCCCAGGCCGCCACGTAGCCAAAGCGCTCATCGTCGCGCTTCGCCTCGCCTTCCGGCGTCTGGTACTCTTCGCGGAAGTGGCAGCCGCACGACTCCTCGCGCTGCAGGGCGTCATGACACATCAACTCGGCGAACTCGAGGAAGTCGGCCACGCGGCCGGCGTGCTCGAGCGACTGGTTGAGCTCTTCACCCTTGCCGCCCACGTAGACGTCCTTCCAGAACTCGTCGCGCAGCACGCCGATCCGTCCGATCGCCTCCTTCAGTCCCGCGGCGTTCCGAGACATCCCGCACTTGTCCCACATCACGCGACCGAGCTCGCGGTGGAAAGCGTCGACCGTCTTCCGACCGCTCGCCCCAAGCAGGCGACGGACCCGCTCGTCCACCTCACCCTGAACCTGGCGGAACGCCGGATGCTGGACGTCGACCTTGGCGGGCTTCGCCTGGGCGAGGTAGTCGCCGATGGTGTACGGCAGAATGAAGTAGCCGTCGGCGAGCCCTTGCATCAGCGCGCTCGCTCCCAGCCGGTTGGCCCCGTGGTCGGAGAAGTTGGCCTCGCCGATGGCGTACAGGCCGTCGAGGGTCGTCATCAGATTGTAGTCCACCCACAAACCACCCATGGTGTAGTGCGGGGCGGGGTAGATGCGCATCGGCACCTGGAACGGGTCCTCCCCCGTGATGCGCTGGTACATCTCGAACAGGTTGCCGTACCGCTCGGCGATCACCTGACGGCCGAGACGCGCGATGGCGTCGTGGAAGTCCAGATAAACGCCGTGCCCTCCCGGGCCCACGCCGCGCCCTTCGTCGCACACTTCCTTGGCACGCCGGGACGCCACGTCCCGCGGCGCGAGGTTGCCGTAGCTCGGGTACAGCCGCTCGAGATAATAGTCCCGCTCCTCATCCGGAATCTGGTCCGGCGGTCGCGTATCGCCCTTCTTCTTCGGTACCCAGATGCGCCCGTCGTTGCGAAGCGACTCGCTCATCAGTGTCAGCTTGGACTGGTGTGGTCCGCTTTCCGGAATGCAGGTGGGGTGGATCTGGGTGAAACAGGGGTTCGCGAACGTGGCACCACGCTTGTAGGCGCGCCAGATGGCGGTGACGTTGCAGCCCTTCGCGTTGGTCGACAGGTAGTACACGTTCGAGTAGCCGCCCGTCGCAAGCACCACCGCATCGCCCGCGTGCGCGCTCACCGCCCCGGTGACCAGGTCGCGCACGATGATGCCGCGGGCCCGGCCCTCGATCACCACGAGGTCGAGCATCTCGGCGCGGGGATGCATGTTCACCATGCCGATCCCGATCTGCCGCGACAGGGCCTGATAGGCACCCAGCAGCAGCTGCTGGCCGGTCTGGCCGCGCGCGTAGAAGGTGCGCGAAACCTGTACCCCCCCAAAGGAGCGGTTTGCGAGCAGCCCCCCGTACTCGCGCGCGAAGGGGACGCCCTGGGCCGTGCACTGGTCGATGATGCTGGCGCTGACCTCCGCGAGGCGATACACGTTGGCCTCGCGGGAGCGGAAGTCGCCGCCCTTGATCGTGTCGTAGAACAACCGGAAGACCGAGTCGCCGTCGTTCTGGTAGTTCTTGGCGGCGTTGATTCCACCCTGCGCGGCGATCGAGTGCGCCCGCCGCGCAGAATCCTGGAAACAGAAGCAGGACACCCGGTAGCCGAGCTCGGCGAGCGACGCGGCCGCGGCGGCGCCCGCCAGCCCGGAGCCGACCACAATGATGTGATGCTTCAGCTTGTTCGCCGGGTTGACGAGCTT
>QHUK01000050.1 GCA_003222085.1 Gemmatimonadota bacterium | reverse complement strand
CGACGTGGTCAACGACCTGACGTCCTGGGTCGGCGACCCCAACGTGTCGATCCACGAGGGCAAGGCGTTCGTCTGCAACGTGGAGAAGGCGTGATTATGGCCGAAGCCATGGGGTTCTTCACCGACACCACGGTTTGCATCGGCTGCAAGGCGTGCGAGGTCGCGTGCAAGGAATGGAACCAGCTCCCGGCCGAGAACGGCGGGGTCCGGGAGCTCTCCGGCGACAGCTACGACAACACCCGCAAGCTGGACGGCATCCACTGGCGGCACGTCCGCTTCATCGAGCAGTTCAAGGGTCCGTACGACGGCCGCTGGCTGATGATGAGCGACGTGTGCAAGCACTGCGTCCAGGCGGGATGCCTGGAGGTGTGCCCGACCGGCGCGATCATCCGCACCCAGTTCGACACCGTCGTGATCCAGTCCGACGTCTGCAACGGATGTCGGGCCTGCATCGCCGCGTGTCCGTTCGGCGTGATCGACATCAATCCGGTATCGGGCACGGCCCAGAAGTGCACGCTCTGCTACGACCGGCTCCAGGTCGGCCTCGAGCCCGCGTGCTCGAAGGCGTGCCCCACGGACTCGATCCAGTTCGGGTCGATCGCCGAGCTGCGCACGCGCGCACACAAGCGCGTCGACCAGCTCAAGGCGCAGGGCGTGAAGGCCGAGCTCTACGGCGCCGACCCGGAAGGGGCGCTCGGCGGGCTCAATTCGTTCTACCTCCTCGTCGACGAACCCGAGGTATACGGGCTGCCGCGGCACCCACAGCTTCCGTCGCGGAACCTCGCCAAGAGCTCCACCTTCTCGGTGGCGAGCGCCGCCGTCCTGGGCGTGCTGGCGCTCGTCGGCCTGCGGAAGCGGCGCATGGACGAGCAGAGCCGCGCCGGGGGAGGCCCGGGAAATGTCTGACTCCTTCTTTACCGGCGCACCCCATTGGACCTGGTTCATTATTCCGTATTTCTTCGTGGGCGGGCTCGCCGGCGGGGCGTATTTCCTGTCGGCCCTCTTGGACTGGTTCGGCGGGGCGGAGGATCGCCCCGTCATCCGCACGGGATACGACGTGGCCGCGGTCGGCGCGATTCTCTCGGGTTTGCTTCTGACGATCGACCTCGGTCGACCCCTGCGCTTCTGGCACATGCTGTTCCAGTCCGAGCACTTCCCGGCGATCATGTTCAAGGGGTGGTCACCCATCTCCTTCGGGGCGTGGGCGATTCTCCTGTTCGGGCTGTTTGCCGTGCTCTCCGCCCTCGGGGCGAGGGCCGAAGAGGGACGGCTCCAGATGCCGGCACTCCGCGCCGTCGGCGGAGTGGTGCGCGGTGGGGTCGCCAAGCTCGTCGCGGGCGTCGGCGGCCTGCTCGGGCTCTTCATCGCCGGCTACACGGGGATCCTCCTGTCGGTCACCAACCGCCCCATCTGGGCGGACAGCCCGTGGCTGGGGGCGTTGTTCCTCGCATCGGGGGTGTCGACCGGCGCGGCGGCGCTCATCTTGCTCTCCCCGGGACGCGGAGCAACGGAGCGCACGCTCGGGTGGCTGTCGTCGTTCGACGCGAAAGCACTTGTGGTCGAGCTGCTCGTGCTGATCGCCTTCATCGTGTCGCTGGGCTCGGTCAACCGGGTCTGGGTGAGCATCTGGGGGTTGTTGCTGCTCGTCGGCGTCGTCTGGTTCGGGATCCTGGCGCCGCTCCGGATGCACGCCAAGCGGCAGCCGCTGGCCAGTGCCGCGAAGCTGGTGCTCGTCGGCGGGTTTCTCCTGCGGCTCGCCACGATGCTCGCGTCCGAAGGGATCGACCGCTACCGTGTGGCAGCTGGGCTGTAGCATGAGCACGAGACATCGCTGGTGGTTGACGCTAACGCTGACCGGCCTCGCCGGTTGCGCCAGCCCGGAGGCCTCGCGTGTGCGGGGGGGCGGGCCCGGCGCCGATCTGGGTAACCACGACGCCGTCGCCGAATTGCACCAGGGCGCGAAGATGTATTATCGAACGCCCTGCCGCACCGTGAAGGTGAAATGCTCTGGCCCCATGCCCGCATTCGGCACGCGCGGAACGTAGAGATTCTGGAGCGGGTGGCCGCCGCCCGCCGGGAAACACCCGAGTCCGAAGCCTGGCTCGGGCTCCTCGAAGCGGCGTTCGGCGAGAGTGAAGACGGCGCCCCGTGGGCGGCCGGCGTCCCTCGACCGGCGGCGGACCGACCTGTCAAAGCGCCGGTGTTGTCTCATACCGAGATAACCCTCGATGGGCGTGCGGCCCGGGACTGGGTCCGCCGGCTCCTCAAGCTCACCCCCACCGTGAACCCGCGCCGAATCGACGGGCTGGCGTTGCTCGAGGCCGCGGTGTGCCACGACGACGCGCGCCTCGACGCCCTGGCTGCGGCGGGAGGCGAGGGCGTGGAGCCGCACGCGCTCCGCGTCCTCGGTCAGATGGCAGCCTTGCCGCTGCTCCAGGCGTGCGGCCGCGAGTTGGCGAGCGAGCTGCCGGCGACGTGGTGGGAGGGGTACTGCCCGCTGTGCGGGGCGTGGCCGGTGGTGGCCGAGTACACCGGGCTCGAGCGCAAGCGCCAGTTACGCTGCGGGCGCTGCGGCACGGGATGGGCGATCCCGCTCTTGCGCTGCGTGTTCTGTGACGAGACCGAGCATGACCACCTCGGCTACCTGACGCCGGAGGCGGGCGAGCAGACCCGCAAGATCGAGATCTGCCACACCTGCAAGGGATACGTGAAAGCGGTCACGACGGTGCGCCCGCTCGCTCCTTGGGCGGTCCTGCTGGACGACTTGACGACGGTCCCGCTGGACGTCGCGGCCCTCGAGCGGGGCTATCGGCGACCGGACCGGCCGGGGTATCCAATCGAGGCCCGCATCGCTGAACGGCCACCGATGCGAGGTTGGTGGAGGTTGGTGGAGGTTGGTGGAGGTTGGTGGAGGTCGCTCCGCCAGGATGAGGCGTGAAGGGCGACGCGCCGGCCCGCCCAGGCGAGATCTGCCGGGAACTCCTCGCCGCCCTCGATGCGTCGGAGGGGAGACGGCGGCGGCGCAAGCGCGACACGACGCCGGACGCGATCGGGTTGACCATGAAGCGGGAGCTGCTCGAGCGGGCGGTCGCCGCCGACCCCGAGCCCGAAGAATTCGAGACGTGGCTGCACGAGCAGTGCCTGGCCGCCGGCGGGAGCGAAGGCGGCGTGCGGGCAATGGCCCTGTCGATCTTCGAGGAGTGGCGCCTGGCCCACGACGCGGACTCGTTCCGGGAATGGCTGACGCGTGGGGCACCGTCGGACGACGCACTTTCTGAGTGAAGGAGAAACGATGCACGTCGCTCTGCGCATGCGGGTTACGATTCTCAGTTGCACAGTCCTCACGGCGGTGGGTTGCGGTGGCGGCGCTCGGGGGCGGGCCTGGCCCCCGTCCGGCCCGCCCCCGGCGGTGGTGAAGGACCTCCAGGTGCCCGAGAACCCGTACCGCATCATCTACAACCCGCCGGTGAACCTGGCGAAGCCGCCGGATACGACCGCACACGGGCGCAAGCCCGGGAGATAGCGGCCCGAACGGTGGCTGGCATCGAAATCCGAAGCCTGAGAAAGCACTTCGGGGATCTCCACGCGGTCGACGGGGTGGACCTGTCGATCCGCGACGGGGAATTCCTCGTCTTGCTCGGCTCCTCCGGCTCGGGGAAGACGACCCTGCTCCGCATGATCGCGGGGCTCGAGCGACCCACGTCGGGCGAGATCCACATCGGCGACCAGCGCGTGGACGGCGACGTGCCCCCCCGCGCCCGGGGGATCGCCATGGTGTTCCAGAGCTACGCCCTCTACCCCCACCGCACGGTGTTTCAGAACATCGCCTTCCCGCTCGAGGCGAGCCGGACGCCGCGCAAGCAGATCGAGGAGAAGGTGCGGTGGGCCGCCGAGCTGTTCAGCATCTCCCGCTACCTCGATCGCTACCCGCGCCAGCTCTCCGGTGGAGAGCGCCAGCGGGTCGCATTGTGCCGCGCCCTGGTGCGGGATCCCAAGGTGTTTCTGTTGGACGAGCCTCTGGCCAACCTCGACGCGAAACTGCGCAACACGGCCCGAGACGACCTGAAGCGGTTCCAGCGCCAGATCCAGACCACCACGGTGTACGTGACCCACGACCAGGTGGAGGCGATGGGACTCGGCGACCGCATCGTGGTCATGGAGCGCGGGAAGGTGCGACAAATCGGAACGCCTCAGGAGGTCTATGAGGATCCGGTCGACACGTTCGTCGCGACCTTCGTGGGCCAGCCGCCCATGAACCTGCTCGACGCGGGCGACCCGTCCCTGCCACCCCGCACCCTGACGGGCTTTCGTCCCGAGCATTTTCTCCCGAAGAGCGTTTTCGGGTCCGGTGAGGACCTCCGGACGTTTCGCTTCGCCGTGCGACGCGTGGAGTACCTGGGCTCCGATCGCTACGTGTACGGCTCGGTCGCCGGGAGCGGCGCGCCCGATGCGACGATCATCGCCAAGCTGCCGGCGACCATCACGCTGGGCATTCCGGAAGGCGAGACCCAGGAGTTCGCCGTGCCGCGGCGCGCGCTGCGCTACTTCGACGCGGAAACGGGATTGAGGCGTAAGGGATGACGCTCCCCTTTCGACGGACGCTCGCCGACCGTGAGGATGTCCTGGGCGGCGCGATGCTCGCCCCTGCGCTCGCGTATGTGATTCTGCTCGTCGGCGTCCCGTTCGCGTTCGCCATCGCGCTCGGCTTCAGCAACGCGACCGCGGGGAGTCTCAGCTTCGGGTGGGCGGGCCTCCACAATTACCGGGCGATTCTCTCGGACCCGATCTTCCTCAGAGCGCTACGCAACAGCGTCGTGGTCACCATCGGCTCACAGGTGCTCGTGGTCGTCCTGGCCACCGCCGCCGCTCAAGTGTTCCGCGCCACGTTTCGCGGCAAGCGCTTCGCGCGGTTCGTGCTGCTCCTGCCATGGGCGGTGCCGGTGTCGCTCGCGGCGATTGCGTGGACGTGGATCTTCGACTCTACGTTCAGCGTGATCAACTGGACGCTCAAGGCTGCAGGCCTGCTGCACGGCTGGCTGTACTGGCTCGGCGATCCGGCGCTCGCGCTCCTGGCCATCATCATCGTGCAGGCGTGGCGCATCTTTCCGTTCGCCACCGTGATCGTGCTCGCGGGATTGTCGTCGATCCCGCAAGAGATCGTCGAGGCGGCAATCGTCGACGGCGCCGGGTTCTGGCGGCGCTTGTTCCGCGTGGAGCTGCCGCTGCTCCTGCCGGTCGTCGCCGTCGCGGTGCTATTCGGCGTGGTGTACACGGCGACCGACCTGGGCGTCGTCTACATCCTCACGGGTGGCGGGCCGGCCAACACGACGCATGTCTTGCCCACGCTCGCGTTCCAGCGCGGCATTCTCGGCGCTGACCTGGGACAGGGTGCGGCGATCGCCGTGTTCCTGCTCCCCTTCCTGATCGTCGTCGCCATCGGGATGCTGCGACTGGCCCATCGCACCGAAGTAGGCGGGGCGCAGTGAAGCGCGTGGCGCTGTACGCGGCGGCGCTCGGGTTCGTGGTGTTCGCCGGATTCCCGTTTTACTGGATGCTCGTCACGTCGTTCAAGCAGAACCGGGACCTGTACGTGGGCGCGTCGGACATGAGCCACATTCCCTGGATCTTCAATGACCCACCCACGCTCGAGCACGTGAAACTGCTCCTTGGACAAACGGACTTCCCACGCTGGGTCCTGAACACCCTCGTGGTAGTCGTCGCGGTCGTCGTGATCACGGTCGCGGTGGCCGTGCCAGCGGGCTACAGCCTGGCCCGGCTGGTGGGCCGCTGGGGCGAGCGGATGGGGATGGGGATCTTTTTCACCTATCTCATCCCCCCGACCCTGCTGTTCGTGCCGTTCTCGCGCCTGATCTCCTTACTAGGGCTCCAGGACTCGCTGGGGGCGCTGATCCTGATTTATCCGACGATGACCATTCCATTTTGCACCTGGCTTGTCATGGGGTTCCTCCGCTCGGTGCCATGGGAAATCGAGGAGCAGGCGATGATCGACGGGTACAGTCGGCTCGCGGTGATCCTGAAAGTGGCGCCGCGCCTCATTGTTCCGGGGATCTTGACGGTCGTCGTGTTCAGCTTCACGCTGGTGCTGCAGGAATTCGTGTACGCCCTGACGTTCATCAGCTCGGTGAACAAGATGACCGTGAGCCTGGGAGTCCCGATCGCGCTGGTCCGGGGCGACGTGTACCACTGGGGGTCGCTCATGGCGGCCGCCCTGTTCACGAGCATCCCGCTGGCCATTATCTACAACGCGTTTATCGATCGCTTCATCCAGGGCTTCACGATGGGGGCGGTGAAGGGATAGTAGACGCAGTACGCACCTTTTACGGAGGGGGTGTCATGCGAACGCGAATCGCATTGTCTTCTGTACTCGCCGTCGCAGCGGTCGTCATACTGGGAGGCGCGCCGGTCGCCTCAGCGCAGCAGGTGGTCAAGCTGGGGGAAGGAGAGACGCTCACGATCAGCGGGTTCATCGACGTGACTCTCTTCAACTCCCGCGGGCTGTTCAGCTCCTTCGGGCAAGGGCAGAATGCCGAGATTGCAGCCCCGCGTGTTCCGATCGCTGGTTCACCCCAGGTCTTCCAACCCGGCGTCAATCAGGGGATCTTCGATGGCGACGTCCGGAACACCCGCATCAACTTCACTTTCAACGCTCCGCCAGCGCTCGGGAAGTGGGCCCCGCGAGCGACGCTCGAGGCCGATTTCTTCGGAACGTTCAACGGTAATCCGCCGTTCGGAGACGAGCAGCCGCAGTTCCGCATCCGGCACGCGTTCGTGGATCTCTCGAACGGCCGCACCACGGTGCGGATCGGCCAGTTCTGGGCGCCCTTCTTCAACACCGATATTCCCGTCTCGTTGACGCACATCGCGTTTCCCGTGGGCCTCGGCTCGGGCGGCGTGGTCGGCTGGCGGTTCCCGGGAGTGTTTCTGTATCACGACCTCACGCCCACGAACCCGTTGAAGATCCAGCTTCAGCTGGCGGCCTTGAAGGGCTCGGGGCCCCCCGCATCGGCGAGGGACACGGCCAACGTCATCGGTAACGGCGAGGCGTCAGGTGCCCCCCAGCTCGAGACGCGGCTCAACGCGGCGAGAAAATTCGACAAGCTGAGCTGGAACGGCTACGTCGCGTATCACATCGACTGGAAGGACGTGAATGGCACGAACGTCCCCGGATCGAACATGACGGACTGGGGAGTCGAGACGGGTCAGTACATCGCGGCCGGGAGCTTCACGCTGCACGGCAACTTTTACTACGGAAAGGGGCTGGGAACGCAGTTCGGCAACATCGCGCAGTTTCAGCCACAGCTCCGGGGCTGGGGCGCATGGGCCCAGGCCGGATATGACTTCACGTCCCACTGGAGTGTGTGGGCAGACTACGGGATGGACCAGCCGGACTACGCGCGGTTCAACCGGGAGACGGGTGGGATCCTTGCGCGTCAGTTAAGCCACACCGGCTCGGCCCTGCTGCGGTTCCGCGCCGGCCGGTACGCGGCCGGTCTGGAGTACTTCCGGAACGTGACCCGATGGAGCACCGGGGTCACGAGCGCTGACCAGTACGCGCTCAGCGCGCTGTACACGCTTTGAGGAGATCGGGCTCGCAACGGAGCGAAGCGTGCTCCGCTGCGAGCCCCGGTCGTTGCATGGACATCGCCTGGCGTCCGACCGAGCGGTATCTCGCCCGCAGCCGGCTGCGCCGCTTCGCCGAGGCACACGGCCACCGTGACTTCGGGTCGCTGTACCGCTGGTCGGTCGACGACCTCGGGGGCTTCTGGCGCGCCGTCGACCGCGATCTCGGTCTCGTGTGGCGGACGCCGTACGAGCAGGTGCTCGATGCCTCACGCGGCGTTCCCTGGACCACCTGGTGGGTGGGCGGCCGCATGAACTACGTGACCACGGCGCTGCGCCACGATCCGTCCCGGACGGCGCTCGTGTTCGAGGGCGAGGAGGGTGCGACGCGGCGGCTCACCTACGGTGAGCTCGCGGCCGCGGTGCGCCGCTTTGCGGCGGGCCTGCGCGCGCTCGGCGTGGGTGCCGGAGACCGCGTGGGCATCTTCCTTCCTATGATCCCCGAGTGTGCCATCGCGACGCTCGCCGTCTCCGCGATCGGCGCGGTCTACACACCGATCTTCTCAGGATACGCCGCGGACGCGATCGCGGGCCGCCTGCGCGACTGCGAGACGAGCGTGCTCATCACCGCCGACGGTTTCCGGCGCCGCGGCCAGGTGGTGCAGATGAAAGAGACGGCCGACTTCGCCGCCGACCGAGCGGGCGTCCGTACGGTCATCGTCGTCCGGCGGCTCGGCCGCGAGGTGCGCCCGCGCGAGCGCGACGTGTGGTGGGACGACGTGGTGGCGCGCGGGAGCGCCGTCGCTGAGGCATTCGCCGATGTGTCCGCCGAAGATCCGTACATGATCATCTACACGTCCGGTACGACCGGCCGGCCGAAGGGCGCGGTGCACGTGCACGGCGGCTTCCCGGTGAAGGCGGCGCAAGATCTGGCGCACTGCTTCGACCTCCAGCCGGGCGATCTCATGTGGTGGTTCACCGATCTCGGCTGGATGATGGGACCCTGGCTCATCGCCGGTGGGTTGATCCTGGGCGCGTCCATCCTGCTGTACGACGGCGCGCCGGATTTCCCGGACGCCGGGCGCGTCTGGTCGATCGTGGAGCGGCATGGCGTGACCCACCTCGGGATGTCGCCCACGGCGATCCGCGGGCTGATGCGTGCGGGCGAGGAGCCGGTGCGCACGCACGACCGGTCGTCGCTGTTCGTGCTCGGCTCCACGGGCGAGCCATGGAATCCCGAGCCGTGGTGGTGGTACTTCGGTGTCGTGGGCGAGCGGCGCGCACCGCTCGTGAATTACTCCGGTGGGACAGAGATCTCGGGCGGCATCGTCGGCTGTACGACGTGGATGCCGCTCAAGCCGACCTCCTTTTCTTGCCCCGTGCCCGGCATGGCTGCGGACGTGTGTGACGAGAGCGGCCGATCGATTCGCGGCGCGGTGGGCGAGCTCGTCGTCCGGAAGCCGTGGCCAGGCATGACGCGCGGCTTCTGGCGCGCCCCCGAGCACTACCTGGCAACGTACTGGCGACGCTTCCCGGACGTGTGGGTCCACGGGGACTGGGCCCGGATCGACGACGACGGATTCTGGTACATCGACGGCAGGAGCGACGACACGCTGAAGGTGGCGGGGAAACGGGTCGGTCCCGCGGAGGTCGAATCGGCGGCCACAGCACACCCGGCCGTACTCGAGGCAGCGGTGATCGGCGTCCCGCACGAGCTCAAAGGCGAGGCAGTGATCGTGTTCGCCGTACTGCGCCCCGGCGGCGAGCCATCGGACGCCCTAGCGGGCGAAATCGCGGACAAGGTCATGGAGCTGCTGGGCCGGCCGCTGCGACCCGAGGCCGTCCGGTTCGTGGCCGAGCTCCCGAAGACGCGCAACGCCAAAGTCCTGCGCCGGGTGATTCGCGGCGCGTACC
This sequence comes from Gemmatimonadota bacterium, assembly GCA_003222085.1. Classification (GTDB taxonomy): domain Bacteria; phylum Gemmatimonadota; class Gemmatimonadetes; order Gemmatimonadales; family GWC2-71-9; genus AG41. The sequence goes on along the minus strand of QHUK01000050.1, from coordinate 12,219 downwards.
TCGGCCACGCCGATCTCGGGGATCTGTCGGCGCTCGAGAACCCTGCCGCGGTAGATCGGATCAGGGAGCTGGTTTCGGAGAACGTGTCCTGAGGGAGAGGCGCACATGGTCGACACGTCCGCTGTGAAACGTCCGCGCGAGCCGGCGGCGATCCGGCTCGGTCTCGCGATCTCCGACTGGACCGAGCGCTGGTTCCCGGACGCGTTCGTCTTCGCCCTCGTGGGGATCGTGGTCGTGTTCGTCGCCGGTTTGCTGCTCGGGCGGAGTCCCGCGCAGATGACGCGCTACTTCGGGGGCGGCTTCTGGACGCTCATCCCGTTCACGATGCAGATGGCGCTCATCGTCATCTTCGGCTACGTCGTCGCGTCCTCGCCGCCGGTCTATCGTCTCGTGCAGTGGCTCGCCACGATCCCGAAGACACCGCGGACCGCGGTCGCGTGGATCGCCCTGTTTGCGACTGTCTCGTCGCTCCTGTCGTGGGGGTTCAGCCTCGTGTTCAGCGGGCTTCTGGTCCGCGAGGTGGTGCGGCGCGTCCCGCAGACCGACTACCGCGCCGCGGGCGCCGCGGGCTACCTCGGCCTGGGCAGCGTCTGGGCGCTCGGGCTGTCGTCGTCCGCGGCGCTGCTGATGGCGACCAAGGGGTCGATCCCCGCTTCGTTGCTGCCGATCTCGGGCGTGCTGCCGCTATCGCGGACGATTTTCCTGTGGCAGAGCATCGTCGCGGCGGTCGTCCTCATGGCGGTCTCCGTCCTGGTCGCCTATCTGACGGCGCCGGACGGTGGGACGGCGCGCACGGCGGAGAGCTACGGTATCCGCCCCGAGCCCCTGGAGATCCGCACCCCGGCGCGGCAGCGCCCCGGCGAATGGCTGGAATACAGCCCCCTGCTGACGATCCTCATCGTGGTCGTGGGGGTTGCTTACCTCGTGCAACTGTTCGCCTCGAAGGGCGGCGGGATCGGGGCGGGGATCGCGCAGGCGCTCGACCTGAACACCTACAACTTCATCTTCCTGCTCGCCGGCCTGCTGCTGCACTGGCGGCCGCGACGGTTCCTCGAGGCCGTCACGCGCTCCGTCCCCGCGACGGCAGGCGTGCTCATCCAGTTCCCGTTCTATGCGGGGATCTTCGGCATGATCACCGGCACCGCGAGCGACCCGTCGCCGATCTCACAGTGGCTCGCCGGGCTGTTCGTCCGCGTCTCGGACACGAACAGCTATCCGGTCCTCGTATCGATCTACTCGGCCGTGCTCGGCCTGTTCGTGCCCTCGGGCGGGAGCAAATGGGTCATCGAAGCGCCCTATCTGCTCCAGGCCGCGAACGAGCTGAAGGTGAACCTCGGCTGGGTGGTGCAGATTTACAACGCCGCGGAGGCGCTCCCGAACCTCGTCAACCCGTTTTGGATGCTGCCGCTCCTCGGGCTCCTGGGCGTGCGCGCACGCGACCTCGTCGGCTACGCGGCCGTGCAGCTCCTCGTGCACCTGCCGGTGGTGTTGTTTCTGATGTGGCTCTTCGCGCGCACGCTGCCCTACATCGCGCCCGCGGTGCCGCCGTGACGCCTTGCGGCGACCGAGCCACGAAGCGACTTTTGCCGCGCACACGGAGGAACGTCCATGACCAAGCGTAAGGGAATCAACCGGCGCCAGTTCGTCACCACGACGACCGGCGTCGCCGTCGCCGCCGCCCTTGGTCCCACCATCCGGATCAAGCGGCCCCAGAAGACCCTCAAGATCATCCAGTGGAGCCACTTCGTCCCGTCCTACGACGTCTGGTTCGACAAGTACGCCAAGGATTGGGGAGCGGCCAAGGACGTCGTGGTGACGGTCGACCACATCGCGCTCGCCGATCTGGGGACGCGGGCCAACGCCGAGGTCGCCGCGCAGCAGGGGCACGATCTGTTCCAGTTCCTGTCGCCGCCGGGCGCGTTCGAGCCGCAGCTGCTCGACATGGGGGACCTCGTCCGGGAAGCCGAGCGCCAGCACGGACCGTTGATCGACCTCTGCAAGCGCAGCACCTATAATCCGGTGACCCGCCACTGGTTCGGCTTCAGCGACAACTACGTTCCGGACCCCGGCGACTACTTGAAGAGCGTCTGGACCGAAATCGGGATGCCGGACGGCCCCGTCACCTGGGAGGATCTGGTCAAGGCAGGACCGCTCATCAAGGGCAAGCACCCGGAGATCCAGATCCCGATCGGCGTCGGGATGTCGCAGGAGCTGGACACCAACATGGCGACCCGTGCCATGCTGTGGTCGTTCGATGGCTCGATCCAAGACGCCAACGAGAACGTGGTGCTGAAGTCGGACCAGGCGCTCGCGGCCCTGGAGTTCGGTGTGCGGCTCTTCAAGGCGGGCATGAACCCGGCGGTGTTGAGCTGGAACGCCGCTTCGAACAACCAGGCGCTCAACGCCAAGCAGACGGCTTACATCCTCAACTCCATCTCAGCGTATCGCACCGCGCAGGACAACAAGCTCCCGGTGGCGGACGACATCTTCTTCGTCCCGGCGCTCAAGGGCCCGCGGGGAACGCAGTGGGCAAGCGAGCACGTGATGGGGATCTACGCGATCTGGAAGTTCGCCCAGAGCCCGGATGTCGCGAAGCAGTTCCTCCTCGACCTCATCGCCCGCTACCGCGACGCCGTCCTGGCCAGCAAGCTCTACAATTTCCCATCGTACCCAGGCTCCGTGGCCGAGGCGGGCGTCCCTGTGGCCCAGAAGCCGGCGGCGGGCAACAAGTGGCTCGAGCAGGTGACGGCGAACGACCCGTTCGGCTCGAACCCGCCCACCAAGCTCAAGCCGATCAGCACAGCGCTGAAATGGGCGACGAACATCGGACACCCGGGACCCGCGAACCCGGCGGAGAGCGAGATCTTCGACACGTTCGTCCTGCCCACCATGTTCGCCAACGCCGCGACGGGACGGATGAGCCCCAAGCAGGCGCTGGACGAGGCACACGAGCAGGCGAAGAAGATCTTCGAGAAGTGGCGCGGCAAGGGATTGGTGGCGGGAGGCTCGGGCGACCACTAGCCGGATGAGGGCGGCTCGAGCAGGTTTGGCGGGACGGGCACCATGCGCACTCTGCGGAATCATATCGGCGGCGAGTGGGTCGAGTCCTCCGCGGGCGACTACCTCGAACTCACCAATCCCGCCACCGCCGAGCCGCTGTGTCGGGTACCGCTGTCGACGGCGCGTGACGTAGATCAAGCGGTCGCCGCCGCCCGGGCGGCGTTCCCCGCCTGGCGCGCCGTCCCCCCGGTAGTGCGCGCGCGTCATCTGTTCCGGCTCAAACACGTCCTGGACCAGCAGTTCGATGAGATCGCGGCCATCATCACGCGCGAGAACGGCAAGACCCTCGACGAAGCTCGGGGCTCGCTGCGGCGCGGCATCGAGAACGTGGAGCACGCGTGCGGCATCCCCACCCTGATGATGGGGCGGGCGCTCGAAGACGTCGCCGCAGGCATCGATTGCGAATACGTCCGTCAACCACTCGGCGTGTTCACCGCGGTCACGCCCTTCAACTTTCCGGCGATGGTCCCCATGTGGTTCTGGCCCTACGCCATCGCCGCAGGCAACACCTTCATCCTGAAGCCAAGCGAACAGGTGCCGCTCACGGCGACCCGCATCGCGGAGCTGGCGCACGAAGCCGGTTTCCCGCCGGGCGTCCTCAACCTGGTGCACGGCGGAAAGGAAGCGGTGCAGGCCCTGCTCGAGCACCCCGATGTCGCTGGGATCTCGTTCGTGGGTTCTTCGGCCGTCGCCCGGCATGTCTACGAGGAGGCGGCAAAGCACGGCAAGCGCGCCCAAGCCCTGGGCGGCGCCAAGAACCACATCGTCGTCCTGCCCGACGCCGACTTCGACCGGGCGGTGACCAGCGTGAGCGAGTCGCTGTTCGGCTGCGCCGGCCAGCGCTGCCTGGCGGGGAGCGTCGTGGTGACGCCCGGGAAGGCGTACGCCCCGGTTCGCGACCGCCTGGTCGAGGCGGCGAAGAACCTCCGGCTCGGATACGGTTTGGATGCCGACGTGACGATGGGCCCGCTCGTTTCGGGACGTCACAAGGAGCGGGTGCTCTCCTACGTCGAGGCCGGCCGGCGCGACGGCGCCGAACTGCTACTCGACGGTCGCGCCACGCGGGTGGAGCGGTATCCGCGTGGCCACTTCGTGGGCCCGACGGTGTTCGACGCCGTGCGGCCGGAGATGACGATCGGCCGGGAGGAAATCTTCGGACCGGTGGCGAGCGTCACCCGCGTGGCCGACCTGGACGAAGCGATCGACGTGATCCAACGCTCGAGCTATGGGAACGCCACGTCGATCTTCACCACCTCGGGGAGGGCGGCTCGCGAGTTCCGCTACCGGGTGGGGGTGAGCATGATCGGGGTGAACCTCGGCATCGCGGCGCCCATGGCGTTCTTCCCCTTCGGAGGTACGAAAGGGTCGTTCTTCGGCGATCTCAAGGCCCACGGGCAGGATGCGATCGAGTTCTATACCGATAAAAAGGTGGTGATTTCCCGCTGGTGAAGGTGGTCGTCGGGAACCGCTGAGCGCTAGCGGACCCGGACGGCGGCCGGGTGGCGCACGCTGCCGTCCACGGCTTTGGTCGCCACGTCGAGCGAATCCAGGTCCCACATCACCATCGTGACCAGGTCGGTCGCGGCGGTGAATGTCTCCAGGTCCATCGGGGAAAGCCCTCGCTCTTTGACGGCGCGCCCCTCCGAGTCGGCGCGGTAGGGGTGGGTGTGGAACGTGCCTACCAGGTGCTCCACGCCGTCGCAGTCGCCGGCCACGGCGAACTGCAGTTGTTTCAGGTGCTCCGCGTGCACCAGGCGACGGACGAACAACGTGTCCCCCGCCACGTCCCCCATGAGGCAGCCGAGATACTCCCGCTGCGTGGGCTTTCCGGTGCCGAGCAGCTGAGTCAGGGTGTTCTGGTCGGCGAGCTCGTCCCAATGTCGGTTGTTTTCGACCCAGAGGGCGCTCATGAGGCCGCGGGTCTGGGCAGGGAGGATGACGACGCTAAACAGCGGAGAGCGGTGAGCGGTGAGCGGTACCCGCACTTCATAAGCCATCGAGAGCGCCAAGAGGGCGAGCATCGCCTTCATCGCTTCTGCCTCGCGTAGGTGCCCATCAGCTGTGTCGTGCCGAGCACGTGGCCCTGCATCGCTGCTTCCACGTCTTTCTTTTGGGCACCGGCCTTGAGATTGAGCAGGGCGTCCAGGGCGTACAGTTTGAAGAAATAGCGGTGGGCGGGTCCCGGCGGCGGACAGGGGCCGCCATAGCCCGGGCGGCGGAAGTCGGTTCGCCCCTGGCGCGCGCCCCCCAAGTCAAGCGTTTCGACCTTGGCGACGTTCTCCGGCAGGTCGGAGACGGTCGCCGGAAGATTGTACAGCACCCAGTGGACCCAGGTCCCGGCAGGGGCATCGGGATCATCGGCGATGAGGGCGAAGGTGCGAGTCCCCGGTGGTGCACCGCTCCAAGCGAGCGGGGGAGACACGTCCGCTCCGTCGCACGTGTGCTTAACCGGGATCGCGGCCCCGTCCTTGAAGGCCGTGCTGGAGAGTGCGAACGCCATGGTTACCTCGTGCGCGCCGGTGATCGAGAGGGTGATCGCCAGGATCAGAGAGTAATACGCAGCCGGGCTACCCATGGTCCAATGATACCAAAAAGCCAAACCCGGGGCACGAACCGCTCCCCGGGCTGACCGATCGGGCGAAGTGGGCCGTCAACACTTCGGCCGCGACCTGTAGGGTGGGAAAGTAGGGGGCGCTGCGTGGCTTCGGGTGAAGGCCCCGTGCGAAGCGTGTCAGAGAACGGTAAGCTCACCTTGAAACTCCCCGACATCCTGTGCATCTCTCCCAACGGTCCATGAGCACTGCTTCCCGCCCCCGCCCCCCGCGTCCGCGCGCGCTGTTCGTCGCCGCCCTGCTGCTGCTCACGCTGGTGCTGGCAGGAGTGCTGGCGCTCCAGGCGCACCGCACGTTCCTCGAGCACCGGGCCACCGCCGAGCGCGTGCTGCGGGACAACGCGCGCCTGGCGGCGGCGCGGTTCGCGCAGCGGGTCGGCATGGAGTTGTATTACTCGACGTTCTGGCCCACGGTGGAAGCGCTGTCTCACGCCAAGGCCGGAGCGCCGGGCACGCCACTGCCCAGCCCCACGAAGCTCGCCGTCGGACTGGACTCGACCGCCGCCCATTTCCTGAAGCGAGCCCGCTACAGCTTCCGCTTCGATCTTGCCACCCGACGGTTGGAGACGGCCGGCGGCGCGCCCGCGCCGGCCGCGCGCCGCTGGCTTGTCGACACGCTCCCGCGGCACGTCCACGCGGTTTACGACCCGAAAGAGCGACTCGCCGCGATCGTGCGTACCGTGGATGGAGCGCAGCGCGCGATCGTCTACACCGTCGCCAAGGACAAGGCGGGCGGCCCGGGCACGGTCCTGGGGGTCGACGGCGACCCCGCCGCGTTCGGGGCCGTGTATACGATGGGCGAGGAGAAGTTCCCGCTGTTGCCCCGACCACTCACGGGCGGCGTGATCTATGACTCGCTCGGTTCGGCGATCGTCACCGATGTGGACGGCATCGAGCTGTACCGCTCGCCGGTCCAGTACGAGCCGACTTTCGCCGCCCGCGACAGCGTCGAGGCGATGATGGGGGCCATGCCGGTGCACGTGGCATTGCGCCCGGACATGGCACCCAAGCTGATCATCGGGGGCATGCCCCGCGACCAACGGCCGCGCCTGCTCATCCTGCTGGCCCTCACGGCGGGGTTGATCGCGGTCGCGCTGCAGCAGCTGCGTCGCGAGTACGAGCTGGCGCGGCTGCGGGGCGATTTCGTCTCCGGAGTGTCGCACGAGCTGCGCACGCCGCTCGCACAGATCCGTATGTTCTCGGAAACCCTGTTGCTGGGCCGCGTGCGGTCAGACGAAGAGCAGGTGCGCTCGCTCGAGATCATCGATCAGGAAGCGCGCCGGCTCACCCACCTGGTGGAAAACCTGCTGCACTTCTCGCGCTCGGAGCGGCAGCTCACCCGACTCTCGCCGGCGCCGGCGCCGCTCGCCCCGCTCGTGAGCGAAGCGGCCGAAGGGTTCGCCCCGCTCGCCGCCGCGCGCGGCGTCACGTTGCGCACCGAGCTCGCCGACGGGGTGGTCGCGCTCGTGGACGCCGACGCCCTGCGTCAGATGCTCCTCAACCTGCTCGACAACGCGGTGAAATACGGGCCCGCCGGCCAGACCGTCACCCTCGGCCTCTCCGTGGGCGAGGGCCGGGCGCGCATCTGCGTCGACGACCAGGGCCCCGGCGTTCCAGCGGCCGACCGTGAACGCATCTGGGACCAGTTCTGGCGCCTCGAGCGGGACCGGGGCTCGGCCGTGGCGGGCACGGGCATCGGCCTGTCCGTCGTCCGCGAGCTCGTGGCACTGCACGGCGGTCGCGCCTGGGCCGAGGACGCGCCCGGCTCGGGCGGCCGCTTCGTGATCGAGCTGCCGCTCGAGCCGCAGGCCCACGCCGCGCGGGGCGCCGGGCCCCTGCAGGCCGACGCGGGAGCGACCGCGTGACGCGGATCCTGGTGGTCGAGGACAATGCCGATCTCGCGTACGGGCTGCGGAACAACCTCGAGATCGAGGGCTACGAGGTCGTAGTGGCCGACGACGGGACCAAGGGGCTGGGCCGGGCCCGTGACGCCGCGCCCGACCTGATCATTCTCGATCTGATGCTGCCCGGCCTGGACGGCTACCGCGTGCTCCGCGCGCTGCGCGATGAGGGGCGCCGGATGCCCATCCTCATCCTCACCGCGCGCGGCGAGGAAGCCGACAAGGTTCGCGGCCTGCGGCTGGGCGCGGACGACTACGTCACGAAGCCGTTCGGCGTGCTCGAGCTCCTGGCGCGTGTGGAGGCGCTGTTGCGCCGCTCTGCTCCGCCGGGAGACGGCGCCGGGGAGCCCGAGCAGTTCGGCGCGGTGGAAGTCATCCCCGCCTCCCGCACCGTGCTGCGGAGCGGTCAGCCGGTGGCGCTGACGCCGAAGGAGTTCGACCTGCTGGTCGCGCTGCTCCGGCGCGGCGGGGCCGTCGTCAGCCGCATGGAGCTGCTCACCGAGGTGTGGGGGTATAGCGCCGCAGTGCTGAGCCGCACCGTGGACACTCACGTGGCCGAGCTGCGCCGCAAGCTCGAGACCGATCCGGCAGCGCCGCACCACATCCTCACCGTCCGGAAGGCCGGCTACCGACTCGAGAAGTAGCCTGCCCTAGCGTCCCACGACCAGGATCACAAAGCTCCCGGGAACGACGGGGGGGCGTGGGCGTGGCTGCTCCGACGTCGGCGCGGGCGTGGGACCGAACTCCGCCGTCGAGAGGAAGAGCGCGTGGGTCCGCGGATCGAGCGCCAGCGTGCGCGCGCCCCGCTGCGTCGGGACGGTGTCGACGACGGTAAAGCTGTCGGGAGTCACCTCCCGGACGACGGTGAGGGAGCCCTCGCCGTTCGAGCTGAACGCCAGTCCGGTCCCCGGATCGAACGCCGTGCCGTCTACCCCGCCGCCGATCGGCAGGGTCGCGACAACGCGTCCCTTCGCGGGATCGACCACCACCATCAACCGGTTCGAGCAGCCGGCGAACAGGCGACCGTGCGCGGCGTCGAGCGAGAGACCAGTGGGCTCCTCGCAGGGCGCGAGCGGCCACCGAGCCGTGACGGCGAGGCGGCGGGCATCGAGCACCACCAGCTCGGCCGTGTTCTCGATGTTCACGTAGATCCGGCCGTCCCCCGGCGCGACCGCGAACTCCGGCTTGCCGCCGAGCGCGACGGTGCCGGTCACCGCGCCCGCCATCAGATCGATCGCGGTCGCGTTCCGCCCCGCCCCGTTGAACGTGAACACGCGATGGGTCGCCGGCTCGTAGACAATGGCGTCGGGGTTCCCCCCCGTGGTGCGCACGCGGGCCATGGTATCGAGCGATCGCAGGTTGAAGATCGTCACCGACTGGTCGCGCCCGTTGCTGGTGGCGCCGCGACCGAGATCGGGCGCCAGCGCCACGCCGTGAACGCCCGGCGTGTTGGGAATCTCGCCGCGCACCAGCCCTGAGTCCGCGTCGATCACGACGACGCGCGTGCCGCGGGAGATGAACAGCCGGCGACTGGCGGGGTCGAGCAACAGGTAGTCCCACCCGCCCTCCCCGCCGAGCGGGTACCGACGCACCACGTGGTAGCCGCTCGATTGCCGCGCGGCGCGGGGGGGGGGCGCGACGGCGGTCGCGAGCAGCAGAACGGCGACAATCACGAACCAGCGCGTCATGATCTTGCTCCGGAGACGTGTTAGGGAGATGGAATCGACGCCGCGCCGGGCGACCTGTAAAGGTGCGTTCACGACCGGAACGTAGTAGTGTTCTCCCCCATGACTGATCCCCGGCCTCCGGCGCGATATAAAGTCGGCCTGGTGCAGATGGGGATGTCCGTGGATCCCGACGCCAACCTCCAGAAGGCGGCTGCCAAGATCTCCGAGGCCGCCGCGGCGGGGGCTCGACTCGTCTGTCTCCCGGAGCTGTTTCGGTCGCAGTACTTCGCCCAACACGAGGACGCCGCGCTGTTCGACCTGGCCGAGCCCGTGCCGGGGCCGAGCACGGAGACGCTCGGGAAGGTGGCGAAGCAGGCGGGCGTGGTCGTGATCGCGCCCGTGTTCGAGCGCCGCGCGGCAGGTCTCTACCACAACAGCGCCGTCGTGATCGACGCCGACGGGCGCGTGGTGGGCATCTACCGCAAGATGCACATCCCCGACGATCCGGCCTACTACGAGAAGTTCTATTTCACGCCCGGCGACCTGGGCTTCCGTGCGTTCGACACGCGCGTGGGACGGATCGGGACGCTCGTGTGCTGGGACCAGTGGTATCCCGAAGGCGCACGCCTCACGGCGCTGCAGGGCGCCAACGTGCTGTTCTATCCGACGGCGATCGGCTGGCACCCCAAGGAGAAGGCGACCCACGGCGCCCAGCAGCTCGACGCCTGGCGCACCATCCAGCGCAGCCACGCGATCGCGAACGGCTGTTACGTCGCCGCGGTGAACCGGGTCGGTCACGAGCGGCCAGCCGATGGAGAGGGCGACGGCATCGAGTTCTGGGGCTCGTCGTTTCTCGCAGATCCCTTCGGCGCCGTCGTGGCCGAGGCGCCCAAGGACCGCGAAGCGATCCTGGTGGGTGAGATCGACCTCGCGCGTATCGAGGAAGTCCGGCGCGGCTGGCCCTTCCTGCGGGACCGCCGGATCGACGCCTACGCCGGCATCGGCAGTCGTTTCCTCGACGACCATCCGTAGTGCCGCCACCTGCCCCTCGCGCCGACACCCCGGCCGCCCTCGGCTTCCGTATGCCCGCCGAGTGGGAGCCGCATTCCGCCACGTGGCTGGGATGGCCGCATAACGCGAGCGACTGGCCCGGCAAGCTGGCGCCGATCCCCTGGGTGTACGGCGAGATCGTGCGCGCGCTCGCCCCGGGTGAAATCGCCCGCATCCTGGTGAACTCCGCCGCGCACGAGCGACAGGCGCAACGCGTGCTCGAGCGGGTGGGCGTCGATCCCGCACGCGTGGAGCTCTTCCGATTTCCGACGAATCGCGGCTGGACTCGCGACTTCGGCCCGTTATTCGTGCGGCGGGCGAGCCCCCGGCCGGAGGTGGCGATCGCGCGGTTCCGCTTCAACGCGTGGGCCAAGTACCCCGACTGGAAAAAGGACGACCGGATTCCCGAGCGCGTCGCCACGCGGCTCGGGTTCCGGCTGTTCCGCGCGCGGGCCGGTGCGCGCGACGTGGTGCTCGAAGGCGGCAGCATCGATGTGAACGGGCGCGGGACGCTGCTCACCACCGAGGAGTGCCTCCTCGATCCCGCCGTGCAGGTCCGGAACCCCGGGCTCGGTCGCCGCGAGATCGAAGCGGTCCTGCGCGACCAGCTCGGCGTGACGAACGTCCTGTGGCTTGGCCAGGGGATCGCGGGCGACGACACGCACGGCCATGTCGACGACCTGTGTCGCTTCGTCAATCCTCGCACGGTCGTGCTGTGCCGGGAGACGGACCCGCACGATGCAAACCATCGCGCCCTCGCGGAGAACCGCGAGCGACTGCGGGGGATGCGACTCGAGGACGGCTCCAAGATCGAGGTGGTCGAGCTGCCGATGCCGGCGCCGCTCTCCTTCGACGGCCAGCGCCTTCCCGCGAGCTACGCGAATTTCTACATCGCCAACGGCGCCGTCCTGGTGCCGACGTTCAATGATCCGAAGGACCGCGTGGCGCTCGGCATTCTGAGCGAGCTGATCAACGACCGTCCGGTGGTGGGCATCCATGCGGTGGATCTGGTGTGGGGATTTGGGACGATCCACTGTCTGACGCAACAGGAGCCAGCCCTTGAGCCTTCAGTGCAGATGACAGACGCCAAGCCGCACGGGGTGAGGGCAGACGCAAGCCGTAAGCCGTAAGCCGTACGACCTAGCGACCGGGTTACTTCGGCCCGTCCGGCAGTGTTCTAAGTAGACCGTATACCGTTCTCGCGCACTCGTCTCGCGTGGCCTGCACGGCGGCGAGCTCCTCCGGACGCAGGTAGCCCTGTGCCAGAACAAGGTCCAGGATCGCCTCGACTTCGTGTAGCGATGCCCGAGCGATGTCGAGGTGCTTGCGAAAGTCTTTGACGCCGCGTCGGCTCGCGCCTTCTGCGATGTTGAGCGCTACACTGTATGTCGCGCGTCTCCATTGATCGGCGAGGGCATACCGCTCCATCTCAGGCAGTTGAGCGATCGCGCTCTTTGTAAGGACGACCAGCGTGCGAGCGTGTTGCCATGCCCTCAGATCCCTAAAATCGCCCCTGTAGGGAAACGTGACCAAGCGCAACCTCTCTCCCGTCATCAAGTTTATTCCGCGCAGTACGTTTCTTTGCGGCTTATGCCTTGCGGCTTGCGGCAGTGACGCGCTTGCGGCTTGGCGTCTTGGAGCTGCACTATCAACTGGCGGCGGACTTGGTGATTCGAGTAACCGCCGATTCCCAACACCTGGGGAGTAAGCGTGACCCCGACCACACAGCCGTTCGGTCTGTCGGCTATCGGCCAAATCTTTGTGAGAGCCCGCGATCTCGACCGCGCCATCCGCTTCTACCGCGACACCCTCGGCATGCCGTTTCTCTTTCAGGCCCCGCCCCAGATGGCCTTCTTCCAGTGCGGCGGCACGAGCGTCATGTTGGGCGTTCCCGAAAATCCGGAGCTCGACCACCCCGCCTCCACCATCT
>QHUK01000003.1 GCA_003222085.1 Gemmatimonadota bacterium | reverse complement strand
CCTCCCGCCGCACTCGCGAGAAACGCGGTCCCCGCCCCGTATCGCTGGAACACCGCTCCCAGCGCCACCCCGCCAATCAAGGCCGCAAACCCCGTGATGCCGTGGTACGCACCGAACCCGCTCCCCTGGTTCGCGCCCGCCAGCCGCGCCACCAGGGCCCGCTCCGGGCTCTCCGTCAGTCCCGACACGAGCCCCAACGCCAGGAACAGCCCCCACGCCGCTCCCGCTGTGCCCGCGCGCGCCATGCCCACCGCGAGCATCGCGTACACGAGCCACCCCACCCACATCGTCTGCCCCGGCCCCAGCCGGTCGCTCGCCGCCCCACCGAGGAAGCTCGACGACGACCGCACCACGTGCACCGCGGCCCACAACAACGGTACGATCGCGACCGGGACACCCAGCTCCTGCGAGCGCAGGATGATCAACGTGTCGGGCATGCGGAGGAGATAGAAAAATGAGACTGCGAGGAGGGCGGGCGGGAGAGGACGGTAGAGGACGGTAGGGGACGGTAGAGGAGTGGTGTCGGGCAACACCTCTACCGCCTTCTGCCGTCTTCTACCGTCCTCTACCGCCCATCCTGCAAGGAACAGAACGACGATCCCGGGAACCAGGCTCCACGCGATCACCGTCCGCACGTTCGCGCTCCCCGACGCCAGCAGCCACCATGCGAGAATCGGGCCCAACACCGCACCCGCGTGGTCCATGCCGCGCTGCAGTCCGAAGGCACGCCCCCGCAGCTCCTCCGGCGTGACGTCGGCGATCAGCGCGTCGCGCGGTGGCGTGCGGAGCCCCTTCCCTAACCGGTCCACCACCCGCAGCCCGATCACCTGCCACGCCGCGCCCGTGACGGCGATGACGGGCCGGACCACCACGGCGATGAAATACCCGAGCACGATCATGGGCCCACGCAAGCGTGCCCGGTCGGCCAGCCGCCCCGCGCCGAGCTTCACGAAGGCCGCCGCGAACTCGGCCGCCCCGTCGAGCGCGCCCAGCGCCTGCGGGCCGCCGCCCAGCACTCCCGTGACGAACGCCGGGAGCAACGGATAGATCATCTCGCTCGCGAAATCGTTGAGTAACGAGACCCAGCCGAATAGCTTCACCTGCCGCGGGAGCCGACTAGGGGCTCGGGGTTCGGGGCTCAGGGCTCGCTTCGTTCGCTCCGTCGAGTGCCCAGCCCCGAGCCCCGACTCCCTACTGTTCATTGAGGCCGAGGCCCCAGCGGATCAGCGCGACGGGGAGACCGCCGTAGCGGAGCAGCGCGTCGTGGAAGCGGCGGAGCGTGAACGCTTTACCCTGCGCGGCGCGGAAATCCTTCCGCAGCTCGAGGAGCTCGCGCCGCCCCACCGCATAGCAGAGGGGGTAGGCCGGCTCGGCGCAGTACCGCCGCACCTCCGCTTCCGCGTTCGCGCGGTCCACTCGCAGGTGCGTCGTCATGTATTCCACTGCCTGCTCGAACGTCATGCCCCGCGTGTGGAGCCCCACGTCGAGTAGGATGCGCGCGGCTCGCCACAGCAAGTGCACTCGCTGGAAGAACTGCTCCTCCTCCGAGCGGTAGAACCCCTCTTCGCCCATCATGTCCTCGCAGTACAGCGCCCAGCCTTCGACGGTGAGCGGCGTCCATACGTTCTTGCGGGTGTCCGAGGGTTGCTGCTGCGCTTGCACCAGGTGCAGGTGATGGCCCGGATACCCTTCGTGCAGCGCGGTGGCTGCGAGCTCGTAGCGGCAGTGGTCGCGCAGGATGCGCTCCTGCGCGCTCGCGGGCAGCGCGGGATCGGGAAGCGTGACGTAGAACCAACCGGTGCGGTCACGCGAGTAGGCGCCCGGGGGGTCGTAGGCCGCGAACGGGATGACGGGGCGCATGAACGCCGGCGTCGGTACGACGTCGAGCGGTGCGTCGGGGATCGGCGCGAGGCCGCGCGAGGCCACGAAGTCGCGAGCCCGCGCCATTTCGCCCGCGTAGGCGTCCACCAGCGCGCTCGCGGGCGGATGGTCGGCACGCAGCCGGTCGGCGACGTCGTGCCACCCCTTGCCGCGGTCCAGCCGCGCCGCCCGGGCCCCCAGGTCCGCCTCCAGCTCTTCCTTGAGATGCAGCCCGTAGCGCCACAGCTCCGGCGCCGTGTCCCGCAACGCGTGCTCGTAGTGGAGATGGAAGTTGAAGTCGTCTTCGCCCAGCGCAAACTGGTCGGATGCGCCCTCGAGCCAGCGCTCGAGGTCGTGCGCGAACGCGGCCATCGCCGCCGCCGCCGCATCCGCCGCGGCTCGGCCGCGCTCGCCCAGCCCGGCCGCCACCTCCCGCACGAGCGACAGCCCGCCCTCGTTGATGCGCAGCGCCGTCTCGACGAACACCCGGACCGGCTCGACCAGCGCGGCCCGCGCATCGTCGAGCAGCCCCGGCACGTCTTCCAGCCGGCCCGCCAGCGAGACCGCCCGCTCTTCGGGGCTCCGGTCGCGCCGGCCCAGCAGGAAGTGGAGCCCGCCGAGCAGATGCGAGAGCCAGAACCCCGGGTTCTTGGTCTGGGGGCGCTCGCGCTCGAAGCGCCGCAGGGTGACCCGGATTTCGTTCAAGAGCGCCGTGCGGTCGATTTCGTCGTCCAGCTGATCGGCGGCGCTCTCTTCGAGGGCGGCGGCGATGGATTTGAGCGCGGCGAGGTGCGGGGCGAGCGCGCCCGGACTGAAGCGCCCGTAACGGTCGTCGTACGTCTTCACCCCCGCCTGCGTCGCGCCCACGGGATCCACGTGCCACCGCAGATCGAAGTAGGACCGCTCGATCTCCCGGAACGACGCTACCGCCATGCCGCCTGCTTGAGCAGCCGGTGGCACTCCTCGTCCGACAACACCCGGTCGGTGCGCTTCGCCGCCTCGAACAGCGCGCGGCACGCCGCCTCGTCCTCCGGGTCGTAGCCGTGCGTCTCGAGCCAGTACTTCACATTGGAGAGGCCGGACACCGGTGAGATCTCGATCTTCTGCTCGAGCCCGAACTCCTGCGCCGGCACGGAGCTGTAGACGCGGTCCGCGAGCCACGCGTGGCCCTTCTTTTTCGCCTTGATGATCGCCGCGGCGTGCACGCCCGTGCCGGTGCGGAACGCGTCCTCCCCCATCACGGGGTAGTTCACGGCGATCGGCACGCCCACCGCGTGCGCCACCAGGCGGCAGTATTCCGGCAGCTTGGTGATGTCGTGGCGATGGGCGCCCAGGAGCTTCAGGTTCACGATCAGCAAGTCCATCTCGGCGTTCCCCACGCGTTCCCCGACTCCGAGCGCGGTGGCGTGCACCCGGTCCACACCCGCCTCGATCGCCGCGAGGCAATTGATCAGCCCCAGGCCGCGGTCGCGGTGCCCGTGCCAATCGATCTTCACACGGTTCTGTTTGACGACTTCGTGCTTGACGAAGTTGACCAGGGCTTTAACGCCGTCTGGTGTAGCGTGCCCGACCGTGTCTGCGAGACAGATGCGGGTTGCCCCGCAGTCGATCGCGGCCCCGTACAGGGCCTTCAGCGCCTCCGGCTTGGCGCGCGTCGTGTCCTCCGTGACGTACATGACCGGGAGGCCGTGCTTCACGGCGTAGGTTACCGCTTCCACCGTCGACTGGACGATGCGGTCGAGGGTCCAGTCCTCGGCGTACTGCCGGATCGGCGACGAGCCGATGAACGTCGCCGCCTCGATCGTGATCCCGACCTCGTGCGCGACGCGGACGATCGGCTCGACGTCCGAGATCACGGTGCGCGCGGCGCAATTCGGGGCGATGGGCAGCCTGGCGTCGCGGATCTCCGTGGCGAGCGCCCGTACCTGCTCCACCACCCGGGGGCCCGCCCCCGGCAGGCCGATGTCGGCCGCCACGATGCCGAGGTCCGCCATGAGGTGGAGCAGCCGCTTCTTGACCTCGACCGCCGGGTCGTGCACCGAGGGGGACTGCAGGCCGTCGCGCAGCGTCTCGTCGTTCAGGTCCACGCGGACGCGCGACCAGTCGAACGCCGCCCCCCCCTCCCCGCCCGCGCGGTTCCAGTCGTAGATCAGCTCGCGCTCGTCCATGAGCAAGTGTTCACCCACTCGCCCCCCAGCGTCAAGCGGGTTAGTGTGAAGAGCCGTGGATCACGCCGTCTCTCGCCTGCTCGCGCACGACCGCATTCGCGCGGCGCGCCATCACATCGAGCGCACCGATGAGGTGACGCTCGCCCGCCAGGCGGCGCTCTCCGCGATCCCCGCGCCCACGGGGGCCGAAGGCCGGCGCGCCGCGCACCTGGCGGAGCTATTTCGCGAGATCGGGCTCTCCGACGTATCGATCGACCACGCGGGCAACGTGCAAGGATGGTTCGCGAGGAACGGGGACACGTCCGCTGGGCCGGTCGTCGTGGCCGCGCATCTCGACACCGTGTTCGGGGCCGAGGTGGACGTCGCCGTCGAGCGCCGCGGCCAGCGGCTCGAGGGCCCGGGCATTTCCGACAACGCCCGCGGCCTCGCCGCGCTCGTCGCGGTGGCGGAGGCGATGGTCGCCGCGCGGGTCCCGGCGGCGCGGCCCATCCTGTTCGCGGCGACGGTGGGAGAAGAGGGATCGGGGGATTTGCGGGGGGTGAAATACCTGTTGAACGGCAAGCACAGTGTAGGGGCGCAGCACGCTGCGCCCCTACCGAACGTCGCACCCCTACACCCGACCCCTGCCGCGTTCATCGCCCTGGACGGCGCCGGGCTCGATCGCGTGATCCACCGCGCCCTCGGCTCCAAGCGTTATCAGGTGACGTTCCGCGGGCCGGGCGGCCATTCGTGGGCGGCGTTCGGCGTCGCGAACCCCGCGAACGCGGTGGGGCGCGCCGTGGCGTTGCTGGCCGACCTCCCGACCCAGCAGGCCCCACGCACCACCTGCGCCGTGGTCCGTCTCGGCGGAGGGACCGGCCTCAACTCGATTCCGCAGGAGGCGTGGCTCGACCTGGACCTCCGCAGCGAGGATCCGCGCGCGCTGTCACAGCTCGACGTCACCGTGCGCGCGGCGCTCGAGCGCGCCGCCGACGACGAGAACCGTCGCCGCACGGCCGGCTCGCCGCCGCTGCGCGCCGAGATCCGGCTCCTGGGCGATCGGCCGTCCGGCATGACGCCGCGGGCGCATCCGCTCGTCCAGGCCGCGGTCGCTGCCAACCGCGCGCTGGGCCGCGACGCCGAGCTCGCGAGTGCCTCGACCGACGCGAACGTGCCGATCGCCCTCGGCATTCCGGCCATCGCGCTGGGCGCCGGCGGCAAGGCGGGCGACGCGCATCTCGCGACCGAATGGTACGAAAACGTCGAAGGAGCGCTCGGCATTATCCGGGCGCTCCTCGTGACGACGGCGATGGCGGAGGTCGGCTAAGATCGGTCCCCGCGCAGCGCCGAGAGGACCGTCAACGCTTCCCGCGGGTGGCGCGTCGCGCGCAGCTGGGACGAATACACGTGCCGGACGACGCCGGTCTGGTCGATCACGTACGTCACGCGGCCCGGCAGGAGCCCCAGGGTCTTCTCGACACCGTACAACCGGCGCACCGCTCCGTCACGATCGGAGAGCAGCAGGAACGGGAGGTTGTGGCGCTGGGCGAACCGCCGGTGCGACCGCACGGAATCGGAGCTCACGCCGACCACCTGCGCGTCTTTGGCGCTGAACTGCTCGTAGCTGTCGCGAAACGCGCGCGCTTCGATCGTGCACCCCGGCGTCTCGTCCTTCGGATAGAAGTAGAGCACCACGGTCTTTTCACCGAGCACGTCCCGCAATCGGACCGGCTTGCCCCACTGGTCGGGCAGCGTGAAATCCGGCGCGAGATCTCCGATGCTCACCTTGTTGCGTGTCGTCACCGCTACTCTCCGTTCTCTCTCTCGTAGAACTTGCCGTCGTAGCGTCGTAGCGTCGTGTAACGATCTCGTCAATGCGCCCCCGCCCCCGCTCCCCCCGGCATCCCCTTGCTCTTGTGCATCAACAGAAGCAGCGGCAGCGACAGCACGAAGCAGGCCCCGAACAGCAGGAACAGCTGCTCGAACGAGAGCATGAGCGCCTGTCTCGTGACCTGCACGTCCACGATCGCCAGCGCCTTCGCATCCGCGAGCGGCGCCGGCGTGCCCGTCGCGATGAGCCGCGCCACGATGGCACCGAGGCGCTCGCGCGCGACCGCGCTGTACTGCGTCACGTTGGCGATCAAGTCGGCGCGGTGGATCGCCGTAAACCGCTGCACCAGCGTGGCCGAGATGGCGATCCCCACGCTGCCGCCGAGCTGCCGCATCAGGTTGAAGAGCCCGGTGCCGTTCGGGATCTTGCTCATCGGGAGATCCGCCAGGGCCAGGTTCGTGAGCGGCACGAAGATCAGCCCCAGTCCCACGCCCCGGAAGATCAGCGGCCAGAAGAAGTCCGACATGCCGCTGTCGGTCGTGAAATGGGCGTGCTTCCACATCGACAGCGCGAAGATCGACACGCCGGCGAGGATGGACAGGCGCGCGTCGAACTTGCCCGCCGTGCGGCCCATCGTCGCCATCGTGAACGCGCTCGCGAGCGCCCCGGGAAGAATCACAAAGCCGGTCTGCTCCGCCGTGAAGTTCTGCAGGTTCTGGAGGTAGACCGGCAGCACGAAGACGGTGGCGTAGAGACAGATCCCGAGCACGCCGCCGAACACGACGCCCACGGCCAGCTGGCGGCTCTTCAGGATCCGCAGGTCCACGACCGGGTGCTCCGTCGTGAGCTCGTGCCACACGAAGGCGATCAGGGACAAGGCGCTGACCACGGCGTACGTCGTGACCTCGCGCGAGTCGAACCAGTCGAGCCGCTCGCCGCGCTCGAGCATGACCTGGAGCGTGCCGACGCCGGCCGCGAGCAGCAGCAGCCCGACGTAATCGACTCGCTCGGCCTTCTGCTGGAACCGCGAGTTCTGGATGAAGCTGAGCGACAGCGCGAGCGCCAGCATGCCGATGGGGATGTTGATGTAGAAGATCCACGGCCAGCCGAACGCGTCGGTGATGTAACCGCCGAGGGTCGGCCCCAGGGTCGGCCCCACCATCACCCCGACGCCGAAGATCGCCATCGCGGTGCCGTACTCCTCGCGGGGGAACTCCTCGTACAGGATCGCCTGCGACGTGGAGAGCAGCGCGCCGCCACCCAGTCCCTGGATGATGCGCCAGAACACCAGCGCGATGAGCGAGTGGGCGTTGCCGCAGAAGAACGACGAGACGACGAAGATCGCGATCGATCCCGCGAAGTAGCGCCGTCGCCCGAAGAACGCCGACAGCCAGCCGGTGATCGGCAGGATGATCACGTTCGCCACGATGTAGCCTGTGGACACCCAGGCTATCTCGTCCAGCGTGGCGCCCAGGTTCCCCATCATATGCGGGATCGCCACGTTCACGATGCTGGTGTCGAGCAGCTCCAGCACGGACGCGAGCGACACCGTCATCGCGATGATGTAGCGATACCGGTAGCGATCGGCGTCCGTCCCGAGGGCCGGCAGAGCGGCGGTGGCCACGGCGCGCGTTACTTGGTCGTGATGGTGATGTTCACGCTCATCCCCGGACGCAAAGGCCGGGCGGGATCGTTCTTGCCGTCGAGCCGGATCCGCACCGGGATGCGCTGCACGACCTTGGTGAAGTTCCCCGTCGCATTGTCCGGCGGCAGGAGCGAGAATCGCGCCCCGGTCGCGGGGGACAGGCTCTCCACGTGCCCGCTGAAGTGGCGGCTCCCGTACGCATCGACCGTGAAGTCCGCGGGGTCACCGGGAGTGACGTCGGCCGTCTGCGTCTCCTTCAAGTTCGCCGTCACCCACACGTCGCCGAGCGGCACCACGCTCATGAGGGGCTGGCCCGGTTGCACCAGCTGCCCGAGCTCCACGGTCTTCTTGCTCACCACCCCTTCCGCAGGGGCGGTGATCCGCGTGTAGGACAAGTTGAGCGCGGCCTGGTCGCGCGCCGCGCGGGCGGCGGCCACCCGCGCGTCTGCGCCGAGCAGCGCCGCCTGGGCAGCCGCCAGGGCCGCATCCGCCGCGCGTGCCGCCGCCTCGGCCGCGTCGAGCGCCTGCTTCGGGACGATGTCCTTCTCGGCCAGCGGCTTGATGCGGTCGAGATCGGCGTGCGCCTTCTCGGCGCTCGCCTGCGCCTGCGCCACCTGCGCCTCCGCCTGGCCCACCCGGGCTCGATTGCTCACCCCCGTGAGCGCCACGGCGAGGTCGGCTTCGGCCTGCGCGAGGCGCGCCCTGTAGTCGCGGTCGTCCAGCACCACGAGCGTGTCGCCCGCCTTCACCGCGCGATTCTCGTCGGTCCGCACCTCCATCACGTAGCCGCCCACCTTCGGGAGGATCGGGACGATGTGCCCGTCCACCTGGGCGTTGTCGGTCGACACGTGGCTGAAGCCGTAGATCCAGCGTCGGACCCCCACGGCCGCGAGGCCCAGGAGAACGACGCCCATGATCATGAAGACGGTGCGCTTGCGGCCGCCGGGTTTGGCCGGCTCCGTCGGTTGGTCGGGCGACACGGGAGAAGGTCTGCCGGGCCGCTGCACGGTCTCGCGTTCGATCGTCGTAGCCATGTCGTCACTCATCGATGTGTGCGGTTAATGAAGCGTCCGGGCGACGCCGGCCGCGCGCGCCAGAGAGATCCTGGCGGTCGCGGCGGCGAAGCGGGCGTCGATCTCGGTATCGCGGGCGCGAATCAGCCCGGCCTGCGCGGTGATCACGTCGATGTTGCCGGCAACGCCGGCCTTGAAGCGCTCACGCGACTGGCTGAGCTCGCTCTCGGCGAGCCGCAGCTGCTCGCGGGCCACCGCCTGTTGCGCCTCGGCGGAGGCCAAATCGAGCAGGGCGGCGTCCACTTCGGCCGCGATCTGGCGGCGCAGGTCGGCCTCGCGCACCTGCGACTCGCGTACCACCGCATTCTGCTCGTCCAGGCGCGCCTCCCGCCGGAAGCCGTCCAAGATCGGCACGCTCACCTGCAGCGTGACATCGCGCGTGGCGATCGCGGTGGGCACCGTGTTGCCATTCACGCCGTAGTCGCCGGCGACCTCAAGCCGCGGCAGCCGCTCGGCCCGGATCGCCGATCCGGTCTGACGCGCCGCGGCGGCGCGCGCCTGCTCGGCCCGCAGGTCGGGCCGGTTGGCGAGCGCGGCTGCTATACTCGAGTCCCGTTGCACCGGCACATCGGCGGCGCCGAGGGACGGCGCGAGCGAGTCGGTGAGCGTGAGCGGTGTGGCCGGGTCGAGGCCGAGCGCGCGGGTCACGTCGATGCGGCCGCGGTCGAGCTGGTTCTGCGCCACGAGGAGCAGCCCCTGCGCCGTGGCGAGCTGCGCCCGGGCGCGCGTCACATCGATCGCCGGGCTCACGCCCGCCGCTCGCTGTGCTTCGGCCAGTCCCACCAGCTCCGCGGCAATGGCCGAATCCGCCTGTCGGGCCGCGACCACGGCCTGTGCCCGCACCGCGCGGACATAGGCAACCGCCGCCGTGAGCACCGACCCTTCGACGGTGACGCCGCGCTCGGCCCGGCTGCCGTCGGCCTGCGCACCCGCGGCGCGCACGCGCCGCACGCTCGACCAGTCGAACAGCGTTTGCGTCGCGCTGAAGCGTGCGTCGTAGTTGTTGAACGGGCCGATCAGCTCCGGAATGCCGGGGAACGAAATGCCGATCGAGCGCGAGTTGAAGCTACGGTTCAGCCAGAAGCCCCCCACCGAGACGGAAGGCAGCAGCGCAGCGCGAGCCTGCCGCACCCGGGCGTCCGCTTCGTCCGTGCGCAGCGTCGCGAGCGCCACCACCGGTACCTCGCCCGAGGCCAACCGCACCGCGTCCGCAAACGACAGCCGGAGCGGCGTGATGGGTGCAGGCGTCTGCGCCGCGAGCGGCACGGATGCGGCAACGAGCCATGCCAGCAGGGCGATGAGCCGGGGGCTATTGCTTCGCGATACCATGAAGATAGAGGTCGATGTGAGTGTCGAGGTACTTCTTGACGTCAAACCCCTCCGGCATGCAGGACGCGAACGCGCGCTTCGCCACGACCGCGTGCATCAGTGGCGACATGGCGAGCTTCGCGGCCACCTTCACGTCCACCGGCCGGAACTCGCCGCTCTTGATGCCACGCTCGATCACGCCGGCCATCAAGCGGTGCCCGCGGGTCACGACTTCCTCGTAGTAAAAACGCGTCAACTCCGGAAAAGTTGCCGCCTCGGCCATCATGAGCTTCGGGATGTCGGCGACCGCCGTCTCGCCCACCAGCCGCCAGTATTCCCGCACCAGCTGCTCCACCAGCTCGCGGGCGCTGCCGGTGAAGGACTGCGCCAGGGCCTCGCCCTGGGCGATGACCGGCACGATCGTCTCCCGCACCACGGCCTTGAACAGGGCTTCCTTGCTGTCGAAGTAGAGGTAGACGGTGCCCTTCGTGACGCCGGCGCGGCGTGCCACGTCGGCGAGTTTCGTCGCGGCGAATCCTCGCTCTCCAAACACCTCGAGCGCGGCCGCGACGATCTCCCCCGGCCGGGCGTCCTTGCGACGCTTCCAGCGGGGCTTCGGCTGGCGCTTCGATGGGGTGACGGCGTGGCTCACGGCTGATCGATCCGGTGTCAGCGTTAGTTACTGAACGGTCAGTAAGTAACTTTGGTTCCGAATGCCGGTCAAGGGCTCGGGTAGGCTACGCGGCAGTGGGGCGTAAGTTCCAGCGTTTCAGTCAGTTACGTTGCTCGACCGTGACGCTCACGATAGAACGCGATCAGCCCCGTCCCCGGCGGCGTCACGCCCACCTGGCGGAGCAGCGTAACGAGCTGTCCCCGGTGATAGCTCGAATGATCGACCGCGTGGCGAAACATCTCGCGGAAGGTGTGCAGATACTCGCCGCCGGCACTTGGCTTCACTGCCACCGTCTCGTCCAGGCGCCGCTCGGTGAGCCCCGCGAGGAACGCGTCGCGCTCCGCTTCGATCGCCTCCCAGCGCGCGCGCGCCGCGGCGAGCGTCGCGAGATCCTTGCCCTGCGGGACGGGAGGATTCGGCTGCGCGAGCCAGCGCTTGAGCCACAGCTGTTCCGCCCACACGATGTGGCACAGCGTGCCGTGGAGTCCGCCGTGGCTGCTCTTCAGGTCGCGGAAGTACGACTCGGCGGACAGCGACTCGAGCGCCGCGAAGAACCGCCGGTTGGCCCACGCGTTGTAGGCGAACAGCTCCCGCACTTCGGCGACGGTCATGCGCGCCCCTCGAGATCAGTATCGGTGGTAACTTACTGCGCCAACCCGACCCGGACATCCCGTGGTGCCACCGATCGAGCCCCGCCCCGTCACACTCGAAGGCCGACACGTCCGTCTCGAGCCGTTGTCGCTCGCGCACCAGGACCGGCTGTGCGCGGTCGGCCTCGACGCCGAGCTGTGGCGGTGGGCACCGACCAGCCTGGCGACGCCGGCCGACATGCGCGCCTACATCGAGACGGCGCTCACCTGGCAGACCCAAGGGACGGCTGTTCCGTTCGCCATTGTCGCTAGGGCGACCGGGCAGGTAGTGGGGAGCACCCGCTACGCGAACATCGAGCGCGCCGACCGGCGCCTCGAAATCGGGTGGACGTGGATCGCGCGAGCGGCGCAGCGCACCCCGGTGAACACGGAAGCCAAGTATCTGCTGTTGCGCCACGCGTTCGAGGTGCTGGGGTGCAACAGAGTAGAGTTCAAAACGGACGTGTTGAACGAGCGCTCGCGGGCGGCGCTGCTACGCATCGGCGCGAAACAGGAAGGAGTGCTGCGGAGCCACATGATCACGGCGAGCGGTCGGGTGCGCGACTCGGTCTACTTCAGCATCATCGCCGCCGAGTGGCCGGCGGTGAAAGTCGGGCTGGAGGCGAAACTCGCCCGACCGGTGTGACTACGTCGCCGGCGCAACCTCCCCGGCGTCCATTACACTCTGCTGCAGAATCTTGCCCTCGATTTTCTGGTCATCCCCGACCAGCGAGTCCTTCACATTCCCCCGCACCACGCGGACGTTCCTGCCGAGGATGCTGTTCGCGATGGTGCTCTCGGCCACGAAGCTCCCGGCTTCGATGGACACGTTGGGCCCCACCGTGGCGTCGTGGATCATCACGCCGTCCTCGATGTAGACCGGGGGAACGATCGTGCAACGCGGGCACGGCCCCGAGGGGATCCGCGCCCGGCCATGCTCCAGCAGATGCTGGTTCGTCTCGAGCAGGGTGTCCACCTTGCCGCAGTCGTACCAGCCCGCGACCGGCGCGGTGAGCAGCCGCCGGCCGCGGTCCACCATGTACTGGAACGCGTCGGTGAGGTAGTACTCGCCGCCCTTCCCCGGCGGCTGCTTCAGCGTGTGGGCGATGCCGTCGAACAGCGCCTTCCAGTCCTTGACGTATTGCAACCCGATGTTCGCGAGCCGCGAGATCGGCGTGCTCGGCTTCTCGACGATGCGGGTCATGTAGCCCCCCGCATCCGTCACGATCACGCCGAACCGCTGGTAGTCCTCCACTTCTTTGACCCAAATGATCCCGTCGGCGTCCACCCGGTTGACGAGCGACAGGTCGGCCTCGAACACCGTGTCCACGAAGATGATGAGCACCGGAGAGTCCACGTAGGGCCGCGCCAGGTTGATCGCGCCCGCGGTGCCGTCCAACGTCTTCTGCTCGACGAACGTCGCCTTGACGTCGTAGCGCTCGACGATGTAGCGCTCGACGACGTCCTTCAGATGTCCCGTGATGACGATGAGCTCGTCGACGTCGAGGCCCTTCACGGCATCCATGACGTAATCCATCACGGGCCGACCGGCGACGCGCACCAGGGGCTTGGGCACCCGCTTGGTGAGCGGCAGCAGGCGCGTGCCTTTGCCGGCGAGCGGTACGATGACTTTCACGTCACACCCTCCCGTAGCGGTCTTTGAGCCGCACCACGTCGTCGATCTCGGGCGTCGAGGCCTCGAGCAGGTCGCTCGGCACCACCGCCTCGAACTGATGGATCAGCTTGGGCTCGATGTGGAACGCCGCCCCCTGCGACATGGGCCGTTCGATCAACGTATCGCCCCGCTGGATACGGAGAATGATCTCGCCCGTGAGCACGTAAATCGATTCGTCCTTCTTGTTGTGGTATTGCAGCGACAGGACGTGTCCGGGCTCGATGTGCAGGATCTTGCCGACGTAGCGGTCGGTCCTGGCCCAGATCAGCTCGTGGCCCCAGGGCTTGGGAACGCGGTAGGGAAGATCGGTCATCGGAGACCCGAAACGCGGAACGCGGAAGTGGGAACGCGGAACAGCAAAGCGAGCTCCCGCGGCACGGCGTCCACCTTGCTGTTCCGCGTTCCGCGTTCCGCCTTCCGCGTTCTCATACAAGTAGCCTCAGCGTAAGCGACGACGGCGACGTCACACACGCCGTCACACACACCCCGCAGCCCACGCAACCTTCGGGCCGCAGCACGGGATGCCCACCCGCATCCATCGCCAGGGCCCGCTCCCCCACCGGGCAGGCGCGGGCGCACACGCCGCAGGTCACGCCCTGGAAGGTGATGCAGCGCTGCGGGTCGAGCTCGAGGACGCCCATGTGGATCTCGCCCCACCCCCCGGCCGGCGGCACGAGGGCGCCGGTGGCGCAGGCGTGGGCGCACGGCATGTCCGCGCACACGACACACGCCTGGATGGCCGGATCGATGATCGGTGTGCCGGCGGCGAGGCCCGCGCCGGGCGGGGCCTTGATGATCGCATGCACCGGACACACGGGCATGCAGTCCCCGCAGCGCGTGCACGACGCGAGGAAGGCGATTTCGTCGGCCGCGCCGGGCGGCCGGAAGTAGCGCCGCGGCGCCACGCGCTGCTCGGTGCGCTCCGCCACTTCGCGCGCCAGCTGGATGATCGCCTCGCGGAAGAAGCCGCGCCGATCGCTCGCCCGCGTGTCCATCAGAAGCTCGGGCTCAGGCTGAGCAGCCACCGGAACGCGAGCTGCCCCCGCCCCACACGAACGTCGGCGGCCTCGTTGTAACGATTCACGATCAGTGGCAACTCGAAACGCATCGTCCAGTCGAGGTCGCGGATTTGGTGGCGGGTCACGAGGCCCACCCCCGCGTCGAACAGCAGCGTGAAGCGCTGTCCCAGCGTGTTGGAGGGGACCGCGAGCGTGTCCACGAGCGCGCGATCGGTGAACGCCTCCAACGCCACCTCCCGCAAGATACCCTGGTCGCGCCGCCACACAGCGCGGGTGAGCTCGATGTTCGCGGACAGCGCCCAGCGCCCGCCCAGGTCGCTCCGGAAGCCGCGCAGGTTAGCGTTGCCCGGAGCGTGGTAGAAGAAGTCCGGCCGTAAGAACAGCGCACCGCGGCTCCGGAGAAACGGGTCGGTGAACGTCTCGTACGGATCCGCGCCGGCCACCGGAATGCGCCGCTGCCGCACCGGATCGGACGCCCCGGCGTACGCTCCGCCAAATACGCGTACACCCAACGTCGTACCGAACAAGAACGGCGTCCGCATGCTCGCGGCCCCAGTGAAACGGCCGAACCCCTCGATGTCGTAGCGGCTGGAGGACACGATCCCCGGCCCCGGGTTGGCGTAGACGATCCCGCCCCGGGCACCCAGCCGCGCCCTGAGCAGCGTCGCCCCGCGGCGCATTTCGATCGAGGCCCACGGGCCCGCCTCGACTGTCCCCGCGTCGTCCCACAGGCGGCGGTCGACGTAGGCGAGATCGGTGGTCGCCATCCACAGGGCATCGAACCCCACGTGAGGGTCGGGACCGAAGCCGAGGTGCTGTCGCAGCGCGCGATCGACCGACAGCGCCACGCCGGCCCGGCCTTCCACGTCCCACGCCGCCACACTCGATTGGGTGCGGGGCATGAGGTGGCGAATCGGATTCGACCAGCGCCCGTAGAAGCCGAGCCGGCCCGCGGCGCCCGATCCGGTCGCCACCGAGGCGAGCAGCATGCCGCGCTCATAGCGGCCAAGGTAGTTGGTGCGGTTCCGCAGGCCGAGCGTCACGCCGCCGAGGTCGTTGGACCAGGCGACCGGCAGCCACGCGCTCACCAGCTTATCGCGTTTCGCTGTCTCCCGCGTCGGGTCGTCCAGGCGCCAGCCCACTGCCGCCCGGCCCACGAACGGGCGCTTCTCCCGGTTGTTCAGCATGTCATAATCGTGGGCCCGGCCGCGCGGGTCGAGCATGAGGCGGCCGGGCTTCTTGGCGGTCGTGAACTCGACGCGCTCGGTGGCGGGCTCGCCCGTGGCCCGGGCGTAAATGGAATCACGCTCGCCGATCTCGACTGGCATACGGCCGTCACCCTTGCGCTCGACGGTCACCACGGTGCGCCAGCGCCCGTCCGCGAGCCGGTGTCGCTCGACTCGCCGCAGCCGATAATCGATGAGCGGCGTCGCGTGCAGCCACTCGCCGAACAGCCATTTGAGATCCTGCTTCGATACCTCCTCGGCGACGCGGCGGAACGCGTCCTCGTCCACGTGCTTCAGCTTCCAGCGGGAGAAATAGGCGCGCAAGATGCGCCGCATCGTCTCGTCGCCCACCACGTAGCGCAGCTGCTCGTAGAACAGCTGTGCCTTGGCGTAGACCATCTCCTGGTAGATCAGGAAATCGCGAAACCGCTCGCTCACGGTCGAGACCGGCTCGCTCCAGCGCTCGAGGTCGAGCAACAGCACGTCCGGCTCGAGCCCGTCGTAGGCGGGCGGGCCGCCGTGCGTCTCGAGGAGCCACCCCTCCTGGAAGTCACTGAATCCCTCGTCGAGCCATCCTTCGCGCCACTCGTTGTTGGCGAGCTGCCCCATGACGTACTGGTGCCCCGTCTCGTGGACGATGAGGCCGAGGGACGCGCTGCCGTTCATGATCATCATCGGGAATTCGGTTCCGCCGCCCTCGATGCGATGCACGTTGGTGAGCTGGGGCCACTGGTACTTCCCGAACAGCGAGTCGAGCCAGGCCAGCGCCACGACGGTATTCCGGACGGCGATCCCCTGCCCCCACGTAGCACGGTCGCCCGGCTGGTACAGCACGCGCACCACCGCATCGCCGTAGCGACCCTGCTCGTACACGTACGCCGGATTCAGGGAAAAGGCGAAGTGATGAACCTGCTCGGCGCGAAAACGGACGCATTTGCGCCCCGCTGCCACCTCCCCGCACTGATGCGTGGTGCGTGGTGCGTGGTACCAGTCGCGCTGATAATCGATTCTGAGTGCGGGGTCGACCTTCGCTGTTTCCCAGCCCGGGTCGCCTTCCACCGGGACGCCCGTGGCGCCGATCACCTGGTCCTGGGCGAGCTCGAGCATGACGTCGTACGTGGCGAACTCGCCGTAGAACTCGCCCCCGGGATAGAGCGGGTGGTCCTCCCAACCGTAGCGGTCGTACACCACGACCTTGGGATACCACTGCGCGAAATCGAAGCGCCGGCCCCGGCGCCCCTGGCGCCGCGGCAGCGTGGAAAGGCGCGCCAGCCAATCGATGTCGACCGCGAGCGAATCGCCGGGGACGAGGGAGCGCGGCAGCGTCCAGTGGGCGATGGTCGAGTCGGGGGCGTAGGAGTAATCGGGCCGGAGCGCCTGACCCATCACGGTGGCGCTGGTGATGCGCTCGAAGGCGTAGTCCGGGTCCTTCAGGTGTTGAAACCGCTCGCGCTGCTCGGCCGAGTCGGCCGCGGTCCAGCGGGAGCCGGGGCGGAAGGCGTTCAGATACTGGTGGACGTAGAAATCGCGCAGCGTGTCGGGGGAGCGGTTCACATAGCTGATGCGCACGTGGCCGGTGAGCACGCCCGACGGCTCGTCCAGCGATGCGGTGATCTCATACGCGACCTGCTGCTGCCAGTAGGCGGACGTGTCGCCGGCGACGAGCAGAAGAACGAGGGGGAGCATGGAGGTGGGGAAGCTACAGCAGCCAGGTGGCGTTGGGGAGGCGGGCTCTGGCGGCGCCCGGCACGCGCGCGCAGCTTGTCTCTGTGATGACCTGCTGCTCGGGAGTGAGCTTCACCATCCCCCACCCGCTGCTGCTGTTCACAAAGGAGAAGATTAGCCATGGCCTCCGTCCTTATCACAGGAACCAGCTCGGGAATTGGCATGGCCACGGCGCTGGCCTTCGGGAGAGCCGGCCACCAGGTCGCCGCGACGATGCGTAATCCTGATCGAGCGCCCGAGCTCGCGCGAATCGCCACGCAAGAGAAACTGCCGATCACGATTTCGGCCATGGATGTTGATTCCGACGCATCCGTCAAGGAAGGAATCGGTCGCATCGTAAAGGCGGGCGGACCAGTTGACGTGCTCGTCAACAACGCAGGGATTGAGCGCACCGGCTCGGTAGAGGAGCTGTCGTTGGCCCAGTTCCGGGCAGTGATGGAGACGAACTACTTCGGCGCCATCCGCTGCATTCAGGCGGTGCTGCCAACGATGCGCCAGCGCCGGAGTGGCTGGATCATCAACGTGGCGTCGGTTGCCGGACGCATCGCCAACTCGCCCATGGCTCCGTACACGGCATCGAAATTTGCGTTGGAGGCACTCAGCGAGTCATTGGCGCAGGAGGCGAAGCCGTTCAACGTGCGGGTGGCGATTGTCGAGCCGGGCATCATCGACACGGCTATGGCCAGGCGCGTCGAGTCGGCGCAGACTCCCTCACCTTACCCACAGCAACGCCGCTTCGCCGCGATGTTCACCGCGTCCCTGAAGAACCCGGTACCGCCATCTGTGGTGGGAGAGAAGGTGCTTGAGATCGTCGAGAGCGGCACGTGGCAGCTGCGGCATCCAGTGGGACCCGACGCCGTGCCGTTTCTCCAGTGGCGTAAGGCGATGAGCGACGAGGAGTGGGTCGCCTGGGGCGCTCTGGGCGACGACGCCTGGTATGACCGCGTGAAGGCCGATTTCGGCATGGACGCACGCCCCAACGCATGACGCGCGGTGGGGAGCTCAGAAGGTCAGGGTCGCGCCGCGCGAAACTCCCGGGCGAGCTCACGCCGCAGCACCTTCCCGATGGCGGACTTGGGTAACCCGGGGCGAAATGCCACGCGCTTCGGCACCTTGTACGCCGCCAGGTGTCGCCGGCAGTGGTCGCGGATCTCGTCCTCGGTCACCGTCATGCCGCTCCGCGTAACGACCCAGGCCATCACGGCCTCTCCCTGACGCTCGTCGGGAACGCCCGCCACGCCCACCTCCACGACGGCCGGCAGCATCGCGATGACCTCCTCCACCTCGCGCGGCCAGACCTGAAACCCGCTCGCCTTGATCAGATCCTTTTTGCGATCGACGATGGTGAGATAGCCATCGTCGTCCAGGGAGCCCAGATCGCCGGTGTAGAGCCGGTCGTTGCGCAGCATGCTCTGCGTGGCTTCCGGATCCCGCCAGTAGCCCTCCATGAGCTGCGGTGCGTCGATGACGATCTCGCCCACCTCGCCCGGTCCCAATTCCCGGCTCGGATCAACGGCGTCCACGATGCGAACGTCGACGTCGGGCAGAGGGATACCGACCGCACCCTCCTTGTAGGTGCCGAACACCGGCGTGGCGACGGCGGCCATGCAGGCCTCCGTCAGCGAATACACCTCGATGATCCGGGCGCCGGTCAGCTGCTCGAACCGCCGCTTGGTTTCGGCGAGGAGCGGCGACGCGCCCGAGACGCACAGCTTGACCGACGAGAAGTCCACCTTGCCGGCCCGCACCGCGGGATGGGCGAGCATGGCGTTGTAGAGTGCAGGAACGGCCGGCAGCACGGCGGGACGCTCTTTCCGGATCGTGCGCAGCAAATCGTCCACGTCCCTGGGGTTGGGGACGAGCACCGCGGGGTTCCGCCCCACCAGCGCCGTGCCGAGAATGCCCACATTCCCGGCCACATGAAACGGTGGAAATACGCAGGCCAAGGGGTCCTCCCCCTCCTTGATGATCGGCTGGAACCAGCGGTTGAGCTGTAGCGCCGCCATCAGCACGCCGTGATGCCGAAGCAGGGCCGCCTTCGGAATGCCCGTCGTGCCGCCGGTGAGCAAGAGCAACGCGGGGTCGGATGGACTGGGGCCGGCGCGCGGCGGCGCGGTTCGGTGATCCCGGATGAACGCCTGGAACCACGCGTCACCGGGGACCAAGGCGATCCGGTCGCCTTCCTTCCGTTCTTTGAGCAGCGTGTACGCGAGCCGCAGGACGGGCGGTAAGAACTCCTTGATGTTCGTCGCGATCACGACCTCGAGCGCCGTGCCCGGTTGCAGTCGCTTGATCTTGACATAGAACCTCGTCAGCACCACGCCTGCTCGCGCGCCCGTGGCGGCCAGCGCGTGCGCCAGCTCTTCGTCGGAGGACAATGGGTTCAGGGGGACCGCCACGGCGCCGGCTTTCCACACACCCAGCTGACCGATCACCATCTGCGGGCAGTTCGGCATGATGAGAGCGACGCGGTCGCCCTTCACGACGCCTCGCGCCGCGAGGCCGGCAGCGAACGCATCGCTGAGCGCATCCAGCCGCCCGTAGGAGAGTCGGGCGCCCTTGAAGACCGCGGCCGTGTGGTGTGGCCGCTGGGCCGCGGTCTCCCGTACGACGTCCACCAGGGTCTTCTCCGGGTACGGCGCCAGGGTTGCCGGCACGCCGTCGTCGTAGTGGGAGAGCCAGGGTCTCTCGGTGAGCGGCCGCAACGGAGTGCCAGGAGGAAAGGGACTTTGATCATACGGTCCCTTTCCGACGCCGGGAAGATGCACCTATGGCGCGCGCGACCCGTGTGCGACTTTTTCGTCCGTCAGAAGCTCGGAGCGAAACTCACCTGCCACCGCAACGCGAACCGCGTGCTGTTCGCCGGATAGTCGGCGGCCAGGTTCCAGCGATTCACGGCGAGCGGCACCTCGATGCGCATCGTCCACGCCACGTCCTGCACCTGGTGCCGCGTCACGATGCCGAGTCCGCCGTCGTACAGCGTGGTGTACCACTGGCCCGCCGGTATGGACGGCACGGCCACCGTGTCCACGACTCCGAGATCCACGAATCCCTCGAGCGCCGCCTCCCGTAACAGCCCCGTCTCGCGCCGGAGGAGCCGTCGGGTGAGCTCCAGATTCACGCCCACGGCCCAGCGCCCGCCGAGATCGTTGCGGAACGCCCGCAGGTTTGCCGCTCCGGGCGCGTGATAGTAAAAGTCCGGTCGCACCAGCAGCGCGCCGCGGCTGCGCAGGAACGGGTTGGTGAAGGTCTCGTAGGGGTCCGCTCCCGCGACTGCAATGCGGAGCTGCCGTACCGGGTGGGACGCACCCAGGTACGCGCCCGCGAACAGCCGCGCGCCGAACGTGGTCGCGCCGGACAGCGGTGTGCGCACGCTCGCCTCGCCCGAGAGCCGGGTGAACGCCTCGTACCCGTAGGGAGACCGAGGGTCCGCCGTCCCCCGTCGATACACCGTGCCGATGCGGGCCACCGCGCTCGCCCGCCACACCGTCTCGCCCCCGCCCCGTCGCACCGTGGTAGAGAGCGACGGGCTGATCTCGATCGACCCCGCGTTGTCCCAGAGCCGGCGGTCGAGGTAGCCGAGGTTGGTCGTCGCCATCCACAGGACAGTCACGCCGAAGTGGCGCTCCGCGCGGGGGTCGGGCGGTCGCGAGGGAGAGCGATCGAGCGCGAGCGCGGCGCCGGTCCGTCCCTCGATGGACCAGGCCGCCACGCTCGTGGCGCCGCGCGGCAGACCGCGGCCGAGGAAGGGCGGATTGCTCCAGCGCCCGTACACGCTGATCGAGCTCGTCGCGCCGCCGCGCATCGCCGCCGAGGCGACGAACAGGCCGCGCTCGACGTCGTCGCGGCACATCGGACGCGCTCGCAGGCCGACGGTGACCCCACCGTAGTCATTCGACCAGAGGACGGGCAGGAACCCGCGCCGCAGCTGCACGCGACTCGTCAGCCGGGCTACGGAGTCTCGGCGCCCGGCCGAGTCCGCCTTCGGGCACGGGCCGGTAGCGAGGAGCAACAGCAAGACATGAAGCATCGGGGCAGATGAGGCGTGGCAAGGATCGCGCCGAGCGGCACCCGCACGATTCTGATCCCGCCCGCGCGATTCGGACGCCGCTCTGCTGCGGGAACTCCACACCTTGGGACCCGCCGGCGGGTCGGTACGCACCGCCGGCCCAACCTCTCAAGGAGTGATCATGTGGAGCCATACATCACGCGTGGCGGCGCTCGCGCTGGCCGTGGGAGCGCTCGCCTGTTCCGACCGGCCACCGGGCACGGCACCCAGCCGCCTCGAAGAGCGCAGGGTCTTCGCCCCCGCCGGTAGCCCCGAGGTGCTGGCGCAGGCCCTTGCACTCGCGCTGGGCGACCCGGCCTTCCGCGCCCATGTGAAGGGCGAGCTGGATCGATCGCCGTTCCGCGAGCACAAGCTGCCGTTCCAGCGCTTCCTCGCGGCCGGGCCGGGGGGCGGCATAGCTCTCGCCACCATGGCGCGGCGCTCGGGGGTGGCGATGGCCGACCTGGCCCGCGAAGCCGACGGCGCGATGCCGCTCGAGATGTACCTCCCGGTCCCGGAGCACCGCCGCACGTGGACCGGTGACGCCAACGTGCTGGTGGCGACGGCAGTCGCCGACCACGACGTGCCGGTGGCGTTCGACGTGCAGGGCCACCGGCGGCTGCTCGACCCCGAGCAGCCGCCCAGCACGCCGGTGATCGCGGTGGTCCCGGTCGAGACCGACTTTTCGGCCGCGCCGACCGTCATCGGATGTCTGGGGTGCGGGGACTTCTTTCCGTGGCCGCCCTTCCCTCCGCCACCGCCCCCGGTGCCGGGCCTGTACCTGACCAAAGCCCATTTCGTGGATGATTTTGAGGGTTGGTTGAAAGGCAGCCCCGAATTTGAGGTCCACATCCTGGGCCAGAAGGCACAGACGGATTCGCTGACCGACTACCAGTGCGCCGGTGAGAAGCAACCGGCGCCCTACTATTTCGATCAAAACTCCCTCGATTGGAGCGGCAGCGTCCTGCTCTTCAGCAAGGCCCAGCTCGATGCCTACAACGCCGCGCATCCGGGGCAGAACATCCGCGTGTTCGTGGTCGAAGACGACGACACGGCGTGCCAGATCAAGGCGGACAGGAATCTTCTGAACGACGCGATCAAAGCAATCGATGGCGCGTACAAGGCCATCACCGCGGGGAACGACTCGAGCTCGTGGGCACAGAAGACGTTCAAGCGGGCGAGCGCCTTCCAGAAGTTATGGGCCGCGGTGGCCTCGCTGATCAATACGAACGACGAGCTAGTCGGCAACGCGGTCGAAGACGTCGTCGTCGGCGCTACCTACCCGGGTTACAACTGGATCGTGAAGGGCCAGAACAACGTCACGAACGGCTGGATCACCTTGACCATGAAGTGAACTCGGGAACCGTGGAGGCACTCATGCGGCGGCTGCCAGGAACACTCGCCTTGCTCGGTCTCACGCTCGGCGCCTCACCCGCCGCGGCGCAGTGGGGTGTGTCGGCGGAGTTCGGGGTCGCCCGGTTTGGCGGCACATCGCGTGACAGCTCCGGAGCCACAGTGGGACCATACCGGCCCACGACGTTCGGACTTCACCTGGATCGCGGCTCGGGTCGCGTCCGTGTGGGGGTAGGCGTCCTCTACGCGAAGACCGGGCTGGCAGCCGAAGGCCGGGGCGTCGCGGTGGTGCAGAACGATATCGGCTCACTGTGGGAGATCGCTCCGGAGCTCTCGCTCCGCGTCGCGCGCTTCGGCACGGGCATCGAGGCGCGGGTCGATGCGGGTCCGACGATCGACTTCTGGAACTTCGACGGTGAGCGGCGCAACCGCGTGGGCGGCCGCGCGGCAGCGGTGGCCGAATGGCCGCTCGCCCATGCCCTCACGGGATCGTTGCGGGTGAGCGGTATGCTGAGTGGGTCGGTCTTCGATGCGGCGGATACGCCGAGCGGCGTCGAGCGCCGCGCGACGCGCCGAGTCGGCGTCGCGGTCGGTCTTCGGTATCGACTGTAGAGCGGCAGTGCGCGGCGGCCCGGGTCGTCCCCGGGCCGCCGTCCAGCCGGGCCGGTGCTAGAACGCGAGTCCGCAGAGCGCGGCAAGCCCCGTGTTGCCGCCCGCGATCACGGTCAGAGGCGTCCCGACCCCGCTCGCCCCTGCCGCGTAGACCACCACGCTATGGTTCCCGAAGCTCGCGACATGCACGTTGCCCGAGCCGTCCAGCGCGATCCCGATCGGGAAGCCGAACACGAATGACAGGTCCGGTATTCCCGCCACGAAGCGAGTGATGATGGTGCTCGTGGGCGCGACATCCCCGTTGGCTGCCGCCGCGTAGATCGTGACGTCGGCGGGAGAAGCGTTGGCGTTGGGAACATAGATGTTGCCCGCGGCATCGAGCGCGATACCCGCCGGGGCAACGAGTCCCGTGCTGCCGCCCGCGATCCTCGCCAGGGGCGCCGCGTTCCCGCTCGCCCCGCTCGAAAAGATTTCGACGCTCGCGTTCTCGCCAAACAGGTCACCCTGATTGGTCACGTAGATCCTGCCCGAGGCATCCAGCGCGAGGCCGCTCGGTGAGCTGAGCCCCGTCTGGTCACCGACGATCGCGCGGTCGGGGGCGACGTCTCCATTGGCCCCCGGCGCGTAGACCGTGATGCTGTTGGCGCAATGGTTGGCGACATAGAGGTTGCCGGCGGCATCCACAGCGAGAGCGAACGGATCGCACAGCCCCGTCTGGCCACCCGTGATCACGGCCGTCGGCACGGCGTTCCCGCTCGCGCCCGGGGCATACACCGTGATGCTGGGGACGGTGACGTCGAAGTTGGCGACGTAAATGTTGCCCGCGGCATCGAGCGTGACCGCGACCGGGGAGTCCAGCCGGGTGTCGCCACCGGCGATGACGCCCGTGGGAACGGCATCCCCGGTGGCACCCGTCGCGAACACCGTGATGCTGTTCGCGCCCTCGTTGGCGACGTACAGCGGCTTGCCCACGACGTGCCCGGTGACGGTCACGGTCGCATTCGCGGAAAGCCCGGCCCCCGCGGCGGTCACGACCGCCGTGCCGGGCGTCGTACCCGCGCTGAACGTGGTTGCCGTCGTGCCCGCCGCATCGGTCTGCCCGCTCGTGGGGTCGAGTGGCGGCGTGCCGGCCGTGCCGGCGTCGGCCGTCACGCTCCAGGCCACCGTCGCCCCGGCAAGCGGGGCGCCGTGCAGGTCCTGCAACGTGGCCGTGATGAGATCGGTGCCTTCGGTCGGGATGCTCGCGCTTGCGGCAGTCACGGCGAGCGTACCGGGGATGCCGCTCTCGATGCGAAAGCGAATCGGCAGCGTGCGTCCGTCGTTCAGCACAATGAGATCGCCGGTGGCCAGGTCTTTCACCTGCCCGGGTGTCGGCGTGAGGAACACGTCGGCGAACCCCAGCTCGCGTCGCGTCCCGCTCCCGCCCGCCGCGACGTGCACGCGATAGGTGTGAGCGGTGATAAAGCCCTCGAGCTTGGTGTCCCAGCTCACCTGGTACGTTTCAGCAGAAGGAACAACCGTAATCGCCGGCGTGCTGGTGGTCGTGTACACGACGATCGCCGGAGTCGCGCCGCCACAATCCCTATCGGGGCCGAGGGTGATGTCGCAGATGGCGACCTGTGGGCTGAGCGCGGCGATGTCGGCATCGAACGCGCCGCCGGTGCCAGGTTGGGCGACCAGGGGCGGCAGGAAAAAGAAGCCCGGCGTGCCGCCCTGATGGGCGCCGTCGGAGATGGCGAGCTCCGGCCGGTTCCTGGGTGCGGTGAGATTGCGATCGGTTGAGCAGGCGGCGACGGCCAGCAACGAGGTGGCGACGAGCCACCGTCCCGTCGGACCGTAACGAGGGAGATGCGTCATAGCGACCTCCGTCGAGGGGGGGCCTACATTAGATACAGGCTCGGAGTGTCAAGGTCAGTCCCCGGTCACCAGCTTGCGCCGCAGCGTCGCCAACTTCCGCCGCACCGAGCCGTCGTAAATCCGGTCGCCCACCCGCACCACCACGCCGCCGAGGATGTCCCGATCGGCGCGGAAATGAGCCCGGACCTCCTTCCCGATGGCCTGCGACAACCGCTCGATGACCTCTTTCTCGAGCCGCGCGTCCGGCTCCTGGAGCAGCGTGACGCCCGCGTGCACGCGGTTGAGCTTCTCGTCCACCAGCGTGTGATACTGCTGCGCGATTTCCCCGACAAGCCCCTGCCGGCCGCGCC
This sequence comes from Gemmatimonadota bacterium, assembly GCA_003222085.1. GTDB lineage: Bacteria > Gemmatimonadota > Gemmatimonadetes > Gemmatimonadales > GWC2-71-9 > AG41. The sequence continues at coordinate 130,485 of QHUK01000003.1, read as the reverse complement.
GCACCACCGCCTGGAGAAACCGCACGAACTCGGGGTCTGCCAGGTCCCCGAGCGCCCGCTCGAGCACCGCCGCCTTCGTGGCCTTGGACACCCGTGGCGACTCGAGCGCCACGGCGATGCGCTCGTCGGCGGCGACCGCACCGGCCACCGCCTCCATCAGCCGGCCGTACCGCTCGACCTCCGGGAGGCCGCGCGCGTCGCCCGCCAGGAACAGGGCCTGGGCATAGTTGCGCGCGACGGTGGCGCTCTTCACCGCGCTTCCTCCCGCGCTCCGCCCGCATCGAGGCCCGCCAGGTACTCCGTCACCAAGCGGCGGTTGGCCTCGGAGTCGAGGTTCGCCTCGATCAGCTTCGACGCGGCGGCGATCGAGAGATCCACGGCCTCGCGGCGCAGATCGAGGATCGCCTTCTCCTTCTCACTGTCGATCTCCTTGCGCGCCCGGTTGAGCAGCTGCTCGTACTGCTCGCGTGCCTGGGCGAGCAGCGTGGCCCGCTCCTTCTCGGCCACCGTGCGGGCCTGCGCGATGAGCTCCTGCGCCTCGGCGCGGGCCGCGGCGATCAGGCGCTTATGCTCGGCGAGGAGCGCCGCCGCCTCCTCGCGGTCCCGGGCCGCGTCCGCCAGCATGCGCTCGAGCTTCTTCTCCCGCTCGCGCACGGCCGCCAGCAGCAACGGCCACGCGCTGCGGCGCAAGACGAACAGCAGTAGCCCGAACACGACGAGGGTCCAGATGACGAGACCGCCGTCGACGGAGAGCGGGCCGGCGCTGCTCCCTCCCGCCTCCTGGGCGAGCGCCCGGAGCATCAAAACGTGACCTTCCCCTGCATGACGAACGCGACCACGGCGGCGAACAGCGCCACGCCTTCCACCAGGGCCGCCGCGATGATCATGGCGGTCTGGATGCGGGCGCTGTTCTCCGGCTGGCGGGCCATGCCTTCCACGGCCTGGCCGCCGATCCGTCCGATGCCGACACCGGCGCCGAGCACGGCGAGGCCGGCGGCGAGGCCGGCGCCGATGAGCGCGTACCCTTTGCCCGCGGCGCCGGCCGCGGCGGATTCCTGCAACAGCGCGAGCACGTTCAGCAGCATGTCACACTCCCATCTTGAGCGGGAGATGGTTTTGACGGTGCGCCCTGGCGTGCGCCCGGTCTCCCGGCCCGGCGCCGTCGGTCCTGCGGCCGTCAGTGTGCGGCGCGCATCAGCCCGATGAACACGCTCGTGAGCAGCGTGAACACGAACGCCTGTAGAAACGCCACGAACAGCTCCAGCAGCATGATGCCGGTGGCCATGACCGACGCGGCCACGCCCACCAGGTAGCTCTGAAAGAAGAACGTCAGCCCGATCAACGCCAGCACCACCACGTGCCCTGCCGTCATGTTGGCAAACAGCCGGACCGCGAGCGCGAACGGCTTCGCGAGCTTGCCGATGATCTCGATGGGGGTCATGATGACGAGCATGACGGGCTTGAGCAGTGTCGGCAACCCCTCCGGCAGGAAGAAAATGGTCCCGAGATAGCCCTTCAGCCCCAGCGCGCGCATCCCCGAGATCTCGATTACCACGAGCGACACGCCCGCCATCGCGCCCGTGACGGCGATGTTGGAGGTGGGTGTCGCGCTCCACGGCAACAGGCCCAGGAGATTGCATGCCAAGATAAAGAAGAAGACCGTGAGCAGATAGTTGACGTAGCCCTCGCCGTGGGGCCCTACGTTCGCCAGGATGACCTCCTGGCGGATGTAGAGCACCATCGCTTCCATTGCCGCCGCGAACCCGCGCGGCGGGCGGCCCGCCGCCTGGGCGCGCGCCACGACCCGTGCCGTGTAAAGGAAGACGAGCGCCACGAGCGCCCCCGCGAGCGCGAGGAACACCGCATGCTTGGTCGGCGAGAGATCGATGGTGACGCCGCCGACGTGGATCGGCGCGAACCGCGGCAGCTCGACTTCCACGTAGTAAGGGGCCTTCCAGGAGGGCAGCTCGATCGCATGCGAGTTGCCCAGATGGGCCACGATGTCGATCTCGTTCGATCGGGACGCGGGCGCGTGCTCCTGGGCCGCCGCGGTCCCTGTCGCGAGCGCCATCAGCAGGGCGACCAGCCCGGTCATCCGAGCGACCCGGCTCACCGCACCTCGGTTGCGGACCGGACGACGACCGCCTCGACCACCACGCAACACATGAGCACTCCCACGAGGGCGAACAGCAGCGGCGCGAGCGCGAGGCCCAGCCGCGGCGCGACCACGAACCCCGCGGCCGCGACGAGCGCGAACCGCGCGGCGATGCCGATCGCCCAGATCAGCTGGAGGCGCTCGGTCCCGATCGCCCGCACCACCCACCAGCCGAGTGGCCCCTGCACCATCAGCGCCAGGACCGTCGCGAGCCACACGCCGGTCCGGGCGTCGGGCGGCAGGACGAAGCTAAGGACGAGCGCCGCCGCGGCAACCGCGCTCACGCCGACGAGGTAGCGACGTCCCGCCGTCATCGGTCGCCCTTGTCGGATCCGGAGAGCTCGCGCACCAGGGAGTACATCACGCCGCCAAACCCCAGTAATGGGGCCAGGATGGTAAAGATGCCGTCGGTCCCGGCCTTCCGGTCCAACCATTGTCCGAAGAGCACGCACACCACGACCGTTACGGCCAACTGGATCCCGAGCCCCGCGTAGCGGAGCGGCCCCGGGGTTTGCACGGCGCAAAACTACCCGCTTGTGAAAAATTTCGCAAGCAAAGTCAGAACCGCGCAAACTTATGTGGCGCTTGGGAGTATGATGTGCTAACCTGGAGCCAGAATGCCACCCAACCCGTCCCCCATCCCCCATCCCGCATCCCGGCCTCAAGGCGACGTCGAGCTGCTCGAGCGGCTCACCCGCGCCCGCTCGGACCTCCTCGCCCAGGTGGGCCGCCGCATCGTGGGCCAGCACCAGGTGCTCGACGGCATCCTCACCGCCATCTTCTCGGGTGGCCACGCGCTGCTCTTAGGCGTGCCGGGCCTCGCCAAGACGCTGATGGTGCAGACCGTGGCGCAGACGCTCGATCTCAAGTTCTCGCGCATCCAGTTCACCCCCGACCTCATGCCCACCGACATCACCGGGACCGAGATCATCGAGGAGGACCAGACCACGGGGAAGCGCGCGTTCCGGTTCGTGCGGGGGCCGGTGTTCGCGAACATCGTGCTCGCGGACGAGGTGAACCGCACGCCGCCCAAGACCCAGGCGGCACTGCTCCAGGCGATGCAGGAGCACCAGGTGACGGCGGCGGGGCAGACCCATCCGCTCCCGGCGCCGTTCTTCGTGCTCGCCACCCAGAACCCGATCGAGCAGGAGGGGACCTATCCCCTGCCCGAGGCGCAGCTCGACCGCTTCATGTTCGAACTGCGGGTGGCCTACCCCACCAAGGAAGAGGAGGAGACGATCGTCGAAGCGACCACGGGGGACGCCGCGACGGAAATCGCGCCGGTGTTGACGGCCGAGGACGTGTTGGCGTTGCAGCACCTGGTGCGCCGCATCCCCGTGCCAAAGCCGCTGGTGCGCGCGGCGGTCACGCTGGTGCGGATGTCGCGGCCGGGCGACGGCGAGGCGCCGGCGTTCATCAAGGAGTTCGTGTCGTGGGGCGCGGGCCCGCGGGCGTCCCAGTACTTGATCCTCGGTGCCAAGGCGCGCGCGGCGCTCGACGGGCGGCCCATGCCGGACGAGGACGACCTCCGAGCCGTGGCGCCCACCGTGCTCACGCACCGGCTCGTAATCAATTTCGCGGCGGAGGCGGCGGGGCGGAGCGCGCCGGACGTGGTGGAGGAGCTGCTTGTGACGCGGAGTTGGGTGCAGGGGTAGAGGGTATAGAGCCACTCCCATGAACAAGGTCGTCCTGGCCGGTCTCGTCGTGATCCTCGCCCGCGACTGCGATATCGGGGGCCCGCGCTTCCGCGGGCCGATCGAAGGCACGTGGGGTGGTGAGAACGCGGGATTGATCGCGTTCGACACGACCGCCCACGTCCACATCGGCTGCACGGCGGGGGACACGAAGCAGGCGCTCGTGGCCGACGAGCAGGGCCGGTTCGACGCACCCGGCCGCTACAACATCACCCTCTATCCCGTGGCCCGCGGCCCCGACCATCCGGCGCAGTTCACCGGCTCGACCAACGGGCGCGTGATGACGCTCACCATAACGCTCACGGACACCGCGGTGACGCTCGGCCCGGTGCAGCTCGAGCTCGGGAAGGAGCCGCGGATGGGGCCGTGCCCGATTTGCCGCAAGCCGCGCGTTACCGATTGACCGCCGCCATCCCCCCCGCCGCGTAGCGATCTCCCGCCGTCGCGCCCTTCGGGAACGCCGTGTCGATCGCCTCGAGGTCGGCGGCGCTCAGCGCGATCGCGGCGGCCCCCGCATTCTCCTCCAGATAGCGCACCCGCTTCGTGCCGGGAATGGGCACGATGTCTTCGCCCTGCGCCAGCACCCAGGCCAGCGCGAGCTGCGACGGCGTGCACCGCTTGGCGCGCGCCAGCTGCTCGATGCGCGCCACCAGCTCGAGGTTCTTCGTGAAGTTCTCACCCTGAAAGCGGGGATTGCTGCGCCGCCAGTCGTCCGGGGCGAGGTCCTCGTAGCGCCGTATCTGGCCCGAGAGGAAGCCGCGCCCCAGCGGGCTGTAGGCGACGAAGCCGATGCCCAGCTCCTGGCACGTGGGCAGAATCTCGTCCTCCGGGTCGCGACTCCAGAGCGAGTACTCCGTCTGGAGCGCGCTGATGGGGTGCGTTCCGTGTGCACGCCGGATCGTTACGGGGGCGGCCTCCGAGAGGCCGAGATAGCGGACCTTACCGGCGCGCACCAGCTCCGCCATCGCGCCGACCGTCTCCTCGATCGGCACGCTCCGGTCCACGCGGTGCTGGTAGTAGAGGTCGATGTGAGCCACGCCGAGTCGCGCGAGCGAGGCGTCGCAGGCCTGGCGCACGTACTCCGGGCGGCCGTTCACGCCCACAAAGGTCCCGTCCGGTTTGCGGACGTTGCCGAACTTGGTGGCCAGGACGACGCGCTCGCGTCGGTCCGCGACTGCCTGGCCGACGAGCCGTTCGTTGGTGAACGGGCCGTAGATATCGGCCGTGTCGAGGAGGGTGATACCGAGGTCGATCGCGCGATGGATGGTGGCGATCGACTCGGCGTCATCGCGGTCGCCGTAGAAGTCGGACATGCCCATGCAGCCGAGCCCCATCGCGGACACGACGAGGCCTTGGGACCCCAGGTGGCGCTGCTCCATGTGTTCCTGCCTCCGAGCGAAAGTGGGTATCAGACCCAGAAACAACGGAGCTGTGCTGCGTCAGGTTCCCGCTGCTACCTCTGGTGGAGGCATTTTCGGACCGCGGGAAGGCTGCGGGCACCAGGTTGCAATCTAGGCCGCAGCGCGTAGCATGTCACCGAAATCATGCAACGCTCCGCCGCCCTGCTCGTCGCAGCCGCCGTCGCGTGCGCATCTGCGCCCGCTGTCCGCCCGGGGATAGAGGTCTTCGTCGATCACCCGCTCGCACTGGTGCGCGGCAAACGTGTGGGGCTGATCACGAACCAGTCCGGCATCGATCGCCAGCGACGCAGCACGATCGACCTGCTCCGCGGTGTGCCGGACCTGACGTTGGTCGCGCTCTACTCACCCGAGCACGGCATCCGCGGCGTCGCCGAGACGCGCGTCGCCTCGACAGTAGACGAGAAGACCGGGTTGCCGGTCCATTCCCTCTACGGCGACACCGACAAGCCGACGCCGCAGATGCTCGAGGGGATCGACGTGCTGGTCTACGACATCCAGGACCTGGGCGTGCGGCAGTACACGTTCGAGTCCACGCTCGCGCTCGCGATGCAGGCCGCGGCCGAGAAGGGGATCCCCATCGTCGTGCTGGACCGGCCGAACCCGGTCACCGGAACCATTCTCGAGGGGAACATCCTCGAGCCCGCCTACGAGTCGTTCGTCGGCATCTATCCGGTCCTGTCGCGTCACGGCATGACGCTGGGCGAGCTGGCCAGGATGTACAACGCGGAGCAGCGGATCGGCGCCGACTTGACCGTCGTGCCGGTCGAGGGCTGGCGGCGCGACATGTGGTGGGACGAGACGGGACTGCCCTGGGTGAACCCGTCGCCCAATATCCGGCGGCTCGAAGCCGCGATCCACTACCCCGGCACGGTGTTCTTCGAGGCGACCAACGTCTCCGAAGGGCGTGGCACCGACCTGCCGTTCGAGCAGATCGGCGCACCGTGGCTCAGGAACACCGAGGTCGTCGCGGCCATGAATGCGATGAACCTGCCCGGCATCCGGTTCGAAGCGGTCGAGTTCCCGACCGCGGAGACCGCGCGGAAGTATCCCGGCCAGGTGTTGAAGGGTGTGCGTCTTACGCTGACCGACCGCGCCTCCTATCGGCCGCTGGCGACGTCGTTGCTGATGATCGACGTCATCCGGCGGCTCCACCCCGATCAATTCCAGTGGGCGGGCGCGACGCTCGAGCGCCACGGCGGCAGCGCGCGGCTGCGGCAGGCGATTGAGGCAGGGACGCTGGCGGAGCTGCTGCGCGAGTGGGAGCGCGACCAGGCGACGTTCCGAACAAAGCGGGCCGCCTACCTGATCTACCGGTGAACATCCTGCTCGGTAGCTTGCTCGCCGTCGCCGCGGCGGACACGCTCTGGCTTCAAAACGATCGCCTTCGGCTTGGCTTCGACCCGGGCAATGGCTCGCTGCTCGCGCTCACCGACCGTGCGAGCGGTCAGTCCTTCGTCGGCGGGCGGAGCGCCACCGCCATCTGGCGGCTCGACCGCCTCGGCCCCGGCGACTCGAGCGTCGTCCCCGGCTCCGCCCGCAGCTTCTCGTGGCACGTGCTGCCGGGCGATGGGCGGGGGCTGGCGCTCGTCTGGGGTGACTTCGGGCTGAACGAAGCGCCGGGGCTGCATGTCACCGCCACAGTGCGCCTGCTAGGAGACTCGGCCCTGTCGGAGTGGCGCATCGTCGTCGACTCGCCGGGCGCCCTCGCGATCGAACAGGTGCGCTTCCCGCGGCTCGCCCGTATACCGCCGCTCGGGCGTGGCGAAGAGCTCGCGGTGCCCCGTTGGATGGGCGCGCTGGCGCGGGACCCGGCCACGCTGCTCGGGGGGGGACCGGACGGCGGAGGCCGCCGGCTCGAGTGGGCCTATCCGGGCACGCTGTCGCTCCAGGTGGTGGCGTTGTACCGACGCGGCGGGGCCGGCCTCTACGCTGCCGCCGACGACACACTGGCCTACCGCAAGACGTTCGCCGTCTGGGGCGATTCCGACGGCGCGCGCGGCTACGAGCTGATCCACCCGCTCGAGAACCCGGCGAGCCCCAGAACCCAGTGGGCACCGCCGTACGCCGCGCTCCTCGGGACGTTCCAGGGCGACTGGATCACCGTGGCCGAGCGTTACCGCGCGTGGGGAACGCGCCAGTCCTGGGCGCGCGAGAGCCGGCTCTCCCGGGGCCGCGTTCCGGAGTGGCTGCTCCGCACCGGCATGTGGGTCTGGAACCGCGGCCGCTCGCCCGGCGTGGTGCCGCCGGCGCTCGCCCTGCAGCGTGCCCTGGGCCTGCCCGTCAACATCTACTGGCACTGGTGGCACCACGGCCCCTACGACACGAGCTTCCCCGACTACCTCCCGCCGCGCGAGGGCGTCGATTCGTTTCGCGCCGGCGTTGCGGCGGCGCACGCCGCCGGCAGCCGCGCCATGGTCTACATGAACCAGCGGCTGTGGTGTACCGGCACGCCCAGCTGGTCGCGCGAGCACGCCGCGCGCTGGGCGGTGAAGGAAAAGGACGGCCGGGTGCGCGAGGAGACCTACAACACGTTCGATCCGCAGCCGTGCGCCACCATGGACGTGACGACGCCCTTCTGGCGCGCCAAGTACGCCGGTATCGCGGACACCGTGTTGGACGCCTACGGCGCCGATGGGATCTACATGGACCAGGCGGTCCAGTCGCTCGTGTGTTGGGATTCGACGCACGGACATCCCGTAGGCGGCGGCAACTACTGGATGGGCGGGTTCCGTGGCCTCGCGGCGCAGATCCGAGCCGCCGCCGGGCGCCCGGTGTTGCTCGCGGGCGAGGGCGCCGGCGAGCCGTGGCTGCCAGAGCTGGACCTCATGCTCACCCTCCAGGTCAGCCAGGAGCGCTACACCGACCCGGGCAGTGGATGGGAGCCTATTCCTTTCTTCCAGGCGGTTTACCACGCCTATGGCGTGACCTACGGCAGCTACTCGTCGCTCGTCATGCCGCCCTATGACGAGCTGTGGCCCGCCCAGTTCGCGCCGGCCGAGCCGCTGAAGCTCTTGGACACGCGCTTCCGCCGGCAGTTCTATCTCGAGCAGGCGCGGTCCTTCGTCTGGGGATTACAGCCCACGATCGCGAACTTCCGCGCGTCGCAATTGGCCGACCGGCCGGAGGAGACGGCTTACCTCATGCGCCTGGCCCGTATCCGCGCGCGGGCGCTCGACTATCTGCTGTACGGCGAATTCCTGCGCCCGCCGGAGCTGCGCGTAGCGTCGGTGGACGTGGACCTTTCGCGCGTCTCCATCTACGCCGCACGACGCGGGGGGCCTACCGTGTCGGCGGCGCGCTACCCCGCGGCGATCGCCGGCGCGTGGCGCGCGGAAGACGGGAGCGTCGCCATCGCCCTCGCGAGCATCGTCGCCGAGCCGACCTCCGTCTCATTCGCCTTCGACCCGGCGGCGTACGGGCTCGCGGGCGGCGGGCACATCGAGCGGATCGAGGAGCGCGGGCGTCGTCCGTTCGGTGAGTTCTCGAGCGCCGTCGTGCCGATCGCGCTGGCGCTGCCGGCCGGCGGGGCGTATATCCTCGAGTTCCGGCGCAGTCGGCAACGCTGACCTCACGGGTTCGTTCCAGAGGAGGATCGTTCGATGTCGTCTCGACTTGCCCACCGACTCCGTGCCGTGCTGCTCGCCGCCGCATGGCTCGTCGCCGGCGCCGCCGGCCTCGTCGCGCAGAACACGGTCAACCTGCAGGGCCGCGTCACCGGAGCGAGCGGCGCGCCGCTCGCCTCCGCGCAGCTCACGGTGTCGAACCGTGAGACCGGGCAGCAGCGCAGCGCCGTCACGTCGGCGCAGGGGACCTATACCATCGTCGGGCTGCCGCCCGGTGCCTACCACGTCAGTCTCCGCCTGCTGGGCTACGGGCCGCAGGAGCGCGACATCGAGCTGCTGGTGGGCCAGCACGCGACGCTCGACTTCCAGCTCCAGGAGGCCGCCGTGGCCGTCCAGGGTGTGGAGGTGGTGCACCAGCGTGAGCCCAGCTTCGAGGTGCAGCGCAACGACGTGTCGGCGACGGTCGTGACTAAGGAGATCCTGAACCTACCTTTGAACAGCCGGAACACGGTCAACCTGGCCGCGGTCGTGCCGGGTATCCAGACCTTCGCGCCCACGTCAGGACGATCGCTGCCCGCCTCCGGCCCTCTGCCGGGGCTGCGCTTCTGGAACTTCTACCTGGACGGCGCAGAATGGAAAAGCTTTTTCAACGGCAACCTCGTGGGGATTCCCCAAACGGGCTCGCCGCTGCCCCAGGAGGCGATGCGTGAGTTCCGCGTCCACTTGAACCCCTACGATGCCGAGTATACACGCGGTGCATCGTACGTGATCAGCGCGGTGACGCAGCGCGGCACCAACGAGCTCCACGGCTCCATCTTCAGCTATGGGCAGACCAACGCGCTCAAGGCACTCGACCTGATCCAGCGGGAGCGTCGGACCGCGAGCCCCACGACCTTCTCGCTCCCGGACTACACCCGCGCCCAGTTCGGCTTTAACCTGCGAGGCCCGATCCAGCGCGACAAGCTGTTCTTCGCCGCCAGCTACGAGGGGCAGAGCATCGACGACGGCATCAACGTCGTGCCTGCCCAACCCGGCGTCTTCGACACTGTGGCCGGGACGTTCAAGGCGCCGACCAAGAACCACACCGGCGTGGTGCGGCTCACAGCGGTGCCCAGCAGTACCCATACGCTCGACGCGACCTGGGCGGGACGCTACTACAACAGCGAGACGGATTTTGGCAGTGGGGCGAGCTTCGGCGCGATCGGTGCGCATAACGCCGGGATCAAGGCCAAGTATTGGGTCCATAGCGCTCAGCTCCGGGACACGTACGCGCCCACCGGGTCGTTCGTGAACGAGCTCTCGTTAAACCTGCTGTTGTGGAGCCACAACGAGTCGCCGCTCGAGCCCGGGCCCGCCCTCCGGTATCCCAGCATCCAATTCCATACGGCTGGCTTCCCGCTGGTCCTTAAAGAGACGCACGTCCGTCTGATCGACCGCGTCACGCGTACGCTCGCCGACGGTCGGCACATTCTGACCGGCGGTGTCGAGCTCGCCCGGGTGCACACCAACAGCTGGCAGCCGAGCAACCGGGACGGCTTCTTCACGTTCGTGGCGGACAACAGCTCGCTCCCGAACCTGGGCCGCATCGGCGTTGGCTTCTTCAATCCGAATTCCGACGAGGACGCCCGGGCGATCACCAACGGGTGGAGCCTGGGCGCGTACGTGCAAGATCGGTGGCAGGCGCGGCGCAACCTCCAGCTGACTCTGGGCCTCCGCTACGACGCCGAGATCAACACACTGGACAATGACTTCACCGTACCGTGGGCGACCGACGCCACGCTCCAGGCGATCTCACAGCTGAGGGATTTCCTGAATACGGGGCACCGCAAGAACGATCTCAACAACCTTGGGCCGCGCGTCGCCTTCTCGTGGGACGTGTTCGATGATCAGCGCACGTTCCTGCGCGGCGGCGCCGGCATCATGTACGATCGGATCACGACATTCATGGCGTTCAACGAGAAGGTGTCGGCCGGCTGGCGCACGTACGACTTCTCCAACCCGGGCACGACGGACCCGGACTCGCTGCGGCGGCTTGTGGCCGCCGGCGGAGGCACCGTGCCACCGAACATCTTCTTGCTCAAGACGAACATGAAAACGCCGGAAAACCGGCAGGTCTCCGTGGGCATCGGCCACCAGCTCACGGACGCGCTCGCCTTGAACGTGGACTACATCCATCAGGACGCGCGCCACCTCTACGTCCAGATCACCCCCAACTGGCTGAACACCACGACGGGCCAGCGTAACCTGACCAACAGCTACGGCAACATCACTTTGTATGACGACGTCGGCCGCGCCAAGTTCGACGCCCTGATCACCAGTCTGACGTACGACCGGCCCGGGCTGCGCCTGAACACGGCCTTCACGGTGGGATCGTACCAGTCTCAGTTCGAAGGGCTCGGGGGCTATATCGACCGCTCCTTCCTCGTCATGCAGCCGACGACCACAGACGAGCGCTGGCGGCTTGTGTTGTCCGGGATCGGTGACCTGCCGTTCGGCCTCACGCTGTCGACGGTGTCGATCTTCGCGGCGCCGCGACCGTACGTGGCGACGGACGGGCGGGACCTGAATAACGACAACAACTTCGCCGATGACTTTGCGCCGGATAGCGCGCACCGGGTCATCCGGCCCGTGGCGGCGTGGAACAACATGTACCGGACGGTGGACCTGCGCCTGGCCAAAGTCGTGCCTGTGGGCGGCGCCCGGCGGCTCAGCGTAAGCGCGGAGGCCTTCAACATCTTCAATTGGGACAACCTGTCGGGCTTCAACGGCCGCCAGAAGACCGCCGCCGGCAACCCGATCGCGAATTTCAGCCTCAAGAGCGGGGTGTTCGCTCCACGGCAGGGGCAGCTCGGGTTGCGCTACGAGTTCTGATGGATGCGGAGCAACTCGTCGACTTCGGCGTATCCCGATGGGACCGCGACGCCGCTCACCGACGCCCCCGCCTCGAGCAGCGCCCGAACGGCCTCCGGCGTACGCCGGTACGTCCAGTAGGAGTCCACGCACGCCCTCACGGCGAGCGCCAACGCTGTACGCCCCCTCCCGTCCTTCGCGTCGATCGGCGCTCCCCGCTCGATGAGCAGCTGCACGGTCGAAGGGACTCCCTTCCATGCCGCCACGTGCAGCGCCGTGCTGTCCTGGGCGATGTCGAAGTAGCCGTCACCCTCGTACAACGCGGTGACGGGCACGCCGAGATCGAGCAGGTGCCGGACCCCTTCGGTGTTCCAGGTCCCCGCGAACTCCGCGAGCAGCTTGCCACCTTCCGCCAGGACCTCGCGCACGAGGTGTGGATCGCGGCCCGAAATCGCACGGACACCCGCCGCGTCGTTCCTGGCGCACGCGGCGATCAGCCGCTCGACGCCTTGCAGCCCGATCGCCCAGCCACGCCGCTCGAGCAGCTCGAGCACGTCGCCCCGCCCCCGGCGCGCTGCCATCGCCACCGCCGAGCGGCCGGGGCGGTCCGCGATGAGCGTGGGATCGGCCCCATGGTCCAGCAGCGCCTCGATGATCTCGAGGGCGTTGTCCCTCAGCACGGCGTTATGCAGCGCCGTTTTCCCCCAGCGGGTCCGCCGATTCGGGTCGACGCCCTGCTCGAGCAGCCACTTGATCCCGGCGGAGTCGTGCCAGTCGGTCTTGCGGAGCAGCATCGTGCCGAGGCTCTCCTCGCTGAGCTTGCCGCTCTCCACCAGGACCTGCAACGCGTCGTTGTTGTGCCCTTCGGGTGCGTGGTAGGGAGTTTCTTCGTCGTTCGGGTCGGCACCCCGCTCGAGCAACAGGCGCGTCAACGCCGCATGATGCGCCACGCCGGCGGCGCCGTATAGCGCGCTCTCCCACTCGGGCTCGGGCCGATGGTTCATCTCATACCACCCGGTATTCGCGCTGGCCCCGGCATCGAGCAGCGCTTGGGCCGCCCGCACGAAGCTCGCCGATCGGGCACGATCGAGCCGCAGGTACTTCGAGAAACACAGGTGGGTGAGCGCATCCCAGCCGCGCGGGCCGCCCTTCACCGTGGCGTTCCCGGGGTCGAACGCGAGGAACCGCCGCACCGCGGCATCGTCACCGAGGATCGCGGCCGAATGGATGTCGCTGCTCGCGATCTCCGGGTGCGCCGCCAGGATCGCCGCGGCGCGGTCGAGTGTCCCGTGCCACACGGCGGCCTCGATGAACGCCGCCCGGGGATCGCTCATGGTCTGTTACCGCAACCGCCGCAGCTCGACTTCGGACATGATGAATCCGAACGCCGGCCAGCCGCCCGAGCGCACCGAGCGCTCGAACCAGGCACGCGCCCGCGCCGTGTCGCCCCGCACCAGGTACCAGTTGCCCACCCCGTAGCTCAGCGTCGCCAGCGCGATATCGCCAGTATCGGCCGCCGTGAGCACGTCGTCGGGGCCGATCTGCCCGCGATAGAGCCGCAGCCGTTGCGCATACGCGTTCGTCGCCGCGACGGAGTCGGGGCGGCGGTCCAGCATCGCCTGCGCCTCGGCCGCCCGCCCGGCCCGCGACAGCGACATCCACAGCCAATCGGTCGCCCCGGCCAGCTCGGCGGCGTCCGGGGGCCGGCGCTGCGCGCGTGCGAACGCGTCGGCCGCGGCAGCGAAGTCGCCTCGGGCGTAGCGTACGATCCCCAGGTGGTACCAGATGCCGTAATTGGTGCTATCCAGGCGACTGCCGCGCGTGAGATCGTCCAGCGCGCGGTCGAACTCCCGCACCGAGAGGTAGCGATGGCCGCGCCAGCGATACAGCATCGCGTCGTTCGGCGCGACCGTCAGGCCGCGGGTGAAGGTCTGGATGGCCTCGCGGTACTGGCGCACGCCCGATTGGGCGACGCCGAGCTGGATGATCCGCTCCACGCTGCGGGGGTCGGCGGCGAGGGCGCTCTCGGCGCGGGCGATCGCGCCCGTGTCGCGCTGCGCGCGGTATTCGACGCCCGCGGCCGAGCGGTACTCGACCGACTGCCCGCCGGCAGGCGCGGCGGCGGCCACTGCGGCCGCCACCAGCCCGTAGATCGAGGACACCTTGCCGGCCATCGGTGCACTACGTGGTGAGCTAGACTACTTCAGGTACTGCCCCACAAAATCCAGCACGTTCTTCCGGTCCACGCGGAACACGCCGCCGGTGCCGGCGCAGTTGCCGTTCAGCCCGAACGAGGTCACAGCGCCAATCACGTTGCTCGAGCCGACGTAGTTGGGTCCGCCGGAGTCGCCGAAGCAGGTGCCGCCGGTGGAGGCGTTGTTCGAGAGCAGCAGCGAGAAGTCCCCCACGATGCCGTCGTTGATCTGGATCAGGTGCGGCTCGGCGAACATGCGGATCTTCTCAGCCACGACAAAGACGGGATTGATCTGCTGCAGCCCGTAGCCCACGGCGGTGAACGTGGTGTGGCTGCTGGGCTGCAACGCGTCCAGCTGGTCTTGCGTTGGCAGCTTGCCGTACTGGCCGGCGGAGAGCTTCACAGCCTTCGAGAGGAGGACGACCCCCACGTCATGCAGGAAGAAGGCGCGCTCAGTGAATAGCGGATGTGCGTGCCACGCCGTGGCCTCGATGGTGTTGGGGCCGCCCGGCAATGGGTAGGTCGGGTCGTGCTGCACGTCGGCTTCGTTGAAGATGCGCAGGCCCGAGAACTCGCCCGGCTCACCGGCGCAGTGGCCGGCCGTGAGCACGAGTTTCGGGGCGATGACGGTGCCGGAGCAGCGGAACGCCGGCTTGCCGGCGATGTCCATGATGATCAGGACGACGGCGGGATGGGCGTTCCCATCGACCGTGCCGTCGGTAATGAATGACGGGCGACCTGGGTTTCGGTCGGCCGTGGGAACTCGGTCGCAGCTGAGCAGGCTGACGCAGGCGGCGGCCAGGGCCGGGATGACGAAACGTGCGTTCATGGTTCCTCGCGGTTTCGGACGGGGTTGCGATTGTAACGCGGAACGCGTGCACTGGCCAGAGTACATCGTGGACATCACGCTCTATCTTGGTAGCTTCATTTGCTCGACCTTGGTAGCTTCATTTGCTCGACCGACCGGCACCTCACGTCCTGACCGCGGCGCGGCGACGCCGGAGCCGTGGCAGACGTCGGGCAAGAGGGCGCAGTAGTGCGGCGCGGCCCCACACCGTGCTCGCGTTGACTCTGCCCGATCTATGTCCCGAAAAGCAGCTCTAACACCTTCAAACACAGTGTGTTGACACTCGATTGATTTGGGTGTCTAATGGTACCATTCCGAAACGCCGCGAGGCGTCCGCGTGGTGCCGCACTTGCAGCTCCTCACGTTGGGTGCTCCCCTGCTCCTCAGCCAGGCAGGCGAGCAGGTGCGTTTCCGCACCCGCAAGCATTTCGCCCTGCTGATCCGACTCGCCGTCGAAGCGGGGCGGAAGCTCACCCGCGACTATCTGATGGATCTGTTGTGGCCCGACGTTGCGGCGCCGCGGGCCCGCCACTCGCTTGCCCAGGCGTTGACGGTACTGAAGGAAAAGATCGGGCGCGACCAGCTCGTCGTGCAGCGCGCCTCCATCGCGCTCGCCGCCGGCGCCGTTCAGGTGGACGTGGGCCAGATCGATGCCCCGGAGACGCAGATCCGTGGTCAGTTCCTCGACGGCTTCGAGGTACCGGGAGCCGTGCAGTTCGAGCAGTGGAAGGACGAGTGGCGGGCGAAGCTGATGCCGCGGATCCGCGATTGCCTCGTGAGGCAGATGGACGGCGGGCGCCGAGTCGGTGACTTCGCGACGGTGGAGCGCCACGCGCAGGTGCTGCTCGATCTCGATCCCCTCTCGGAGGACGCGGTACGCGGGTTGATCGAGGCGCGCGCGTGGGTGGGGGATCGCACCAACGCACTCAAGGTGTTCGCGCGCTTCGAGGCCCGGCTGGGCGAGGAGCTCGACGCGAAGCCGAGTGCGGAGCTGGTGCGGATTGCGGAGTTGTTGCGCGAAGGGCGCCGCGCGGCCCCGCGGCCGACCGTAGCGGGACAGGTCTCGGAGCGGCGCGAGCGGCGCTTCGAAGCGGAGACGCTGATCGGCCGAGAGCGCGAGTTCGCCCGCCTGTACGACGCCTGGTTGGAGGTGCGACGGAGGGAGCCACGCATCGCCGTGCTGCTCGGCGACCCTGGCGTGGGCAAGACGACGCTCACCAACGCCTTCGTATCGACGTGTCAGATGGAAGGCGCGGCGATTGCCCGCGCCCAAGCGTACGACGCGGAGCGCGAGCTCCCCTTCGGGGTGCTCGCCGAGCTGATCAAACAGCTCACGGTGCAACGGGCGATCGGGGGGGCGGATCCGGAGGCGTTGAGCGAGCTGACACGCGTGTCGCCCGAGATCTTCGCCGCGTTTCCCGGTGTCCCCAAGCCGGTGGAGTGGTCGGCGGAGGTCATTCCGCTCCGACTGGCGGACTCGT
Organism: Gemmatimonadota bacterium; assembly: GCA_003222085.1. Classification (GTDB taxonomy): domain Bacteria; phylum Gemmatimonadota; class Gemmatimonadetes; order Gemmatimonadales; family GWC2-71-9; genus AG41. The sequence continues at coordinate 114,280 of QHUK01000003.1, read as the reverse complement.
TCCTCAAAGCCCTCGAGGCGGCGGCCGAGGAGAGCCCCCTGGTGCTCGTCGTGGACGACGTCCATGCGGCCGATAATGCAACGGTCGCGATCCTCCACATCGTGGCGCGCAAGCTCCGGGGTACGCGACTCCTGTTGATTCTGACGGCGCGGTCCAACGAGCTGCGGACGGCCGCAGGCCCGAGCGCGTTGATGTCCGACGGCACGATGGATGGGCTCCAGACGCTGGAGCTCGAGCCGCTGCCGCCCGAGGCGGCCGAGCGGCTGGTCGGGGCGCGGGTCTCCAAGGCGGACGCCCGGATCGCGGACGTGCCCGTGGCGCGCATCCTTCAGGCAGGCAACGGGAATCCCCTGGCGCTCGAGCTCCTGACGAAGGAATGGCTGGCGCACGGATCGAGCTCGCTGCTCGGCGACTTGGAGGCACTCAACACGCAGCCGGCGGCGAACATCGGCATCCCGCGGGCGATCGGGGCCGTGTTCGACCGTCAGATCCGCCGGCTCGACGCTCCCAAGCGGGCGGCCCTCGACCTCGCTGCTGTGCTCGGACGGCGGCTCGCAGACCTGCCGTTGTACGAAGCCGTGGAGCTTTCCGCTGCGGCGGCTGGTGAAGCCTTATCCAGGTTGAAGGATGAGGGGTTGCTCCGCGAGGTGCACGGCGGGCTGGAGTTCCGAAACGAGCTGATTCGGGCGCAGGCGTATTACGCGATTGTCGGGCCGGCGCGACAGCAGTTGCATCGGAGGGTAGGGGAGGTGCTTGACCAACGACCCGAGGCAACCAGACGGGCTGTGAAACTCGAAGTAGCTTGGCACCTCCTGAGGGGAGGCGATCGGGCTCGCGCGGTGTCGAGTGCGATCGAGGGTGCGGAAGCTGCCATCAGTAGCGGCGGCTTCCTGGAGGCTGAGCAGATCCTTACTGTCCTCGCTCGTGAGCCCTGCCGAGAGGATGATGCGAGGCGGCTCCGCTTGCTTCTCGCAAGAGCCCTCGTGGGTCAGTCCAAGGCCGAGGCTGCGGCGCCGGTCCTGATTCTTCTAGGACAGGAGGCCGGGTTGTCAGCTCGTGACAGAGCACTCGCGACCCGAATGCAGGCTACTGTGGCGTATCTGCTGAATCAGGAGCCTGGACTCGGCTACTGCAACGCTGCGGACGCCGCACTTGTGGCGGCGCGGGAGACTGGGGATCCCGAGCTTATCGGGAACGCACTGTTTGAGTGCGCCAGATCGGGTGCCAATGCGGGGGACGAGGGTAGGGTAGCTTCAGCGCGAGAGCAAGCCGAAATCGCGATATCGCAACTCGCGACCGAGGTGCCGCCTATGCTCTGCTATTCCAAGGCTTACTGCGATTTCTTTTTCTTCGAACTCGCCGCGGGAGCGACCGGCTTGGAATCCGCCATCAGAACATGGCATACGCGCCAAGACCCGGCGGGCCTATCGCTCGGATACACTGCATACGGAACGTGCAAGCAGGGACTCGGCGAGTTCGAGTCTGCCTGCGAGGCTTACCACAAGGCGTTGACCCTCAGCACTAAGATTGGTGACGACCTAAGGTCCGCGGTCATCGCGTCTAATCTTTGTGTCGCGAAGCTTCATCAAGGAGACTTCGCATCAGCGGTGAAGTTTGGCGAGCTGGCTGTCGCAACAGCCGGACGAGCGTTGAGTCCACGATTGGTGAGTATTCACCTGAATCTAGCAGCGTCTCTCTTCATGAACGGTCAGCAGGATGCGGCGTTGAAATCGCTAGGTGCAGCTCAAGAGGCGAGCAATCGCGAGCGCAGCTGGTTCGCCACCATGGAATTCCTTCTAGGTTGCGCAAGCTTCGCTCTTCAGAACCGTGACGTCACTCTTGCGTTGGAGTTAACCGAGACAGCACAGCGGGTAGCGTGGGGAAAGGAGAGGGCGGCGCCGCATGCCGGTCTGTTCGACATGCTGAGAATCCACAGAGCTCTACACGTTGATGGGCCCGATGCTGCCCGCGTGCTCGCCCGCCAATGCCGGGCGAAGTATCGAGGCCGACATCCCCTCTACTTCGCCGATGTCGCGGGATGCAACGCATGGCTCGATATGATCTCGTTTGGCAGCTATTCAGAGGAGACCAAAGCCGACTTGAACCTCCTGGACGAGCTTGGCTTTGCGGGCCTACGAGCAATTTTGGTCGCCCAAGGCTTTCTCACGCAGAGCGTTCGAGGACCACAACACCTGCTGCTAAAGGGCGAACGGGGAAGAGTCTCGCTGTAGATCGGGGCACTAGTATCCGCCCCGCCGACGATGCGGGCATCGAACGACATTGGCTGACCTCGGGAAGCTAGTCTCGTGGCACGTGCATACGCGCGGATACGACCTGACGCTCAGTGGGCGATTCGGTGGGCCCAGGCCGGCCTCGGCACTCGGGGAGTCTCGGCGGAGGGCTCAGGCGCGCTGCGATCCCCTCCAACCAGCCTACGGATGCTCGCGGATTTGGAAACTAGTTTTACGAGCTGCGGGTCGAACTGACGCCCTGCGAACGCTTCTAACTCCTCTATCGCACGGGATAGACTCATGGCGCGGCGGTATGGCCGATCAGTTGTCATTGCATCAATAGTGTCAGCGATCATGATGATGCGCGCGCCCATGGGTATATCGTTGCTTGTCAAGCCGTCGGGGTACCCCGATCCGTCAAAATTCTCGTGATGGTGCCGAATCATGGCCTGGACCGATCCACGAAGTCGGGTCGCAGTCTCGACGAGCTGCGCACTTCGGATTACGTGAGTTCGCATCGTCATCCGCTCTTCAGGAGTCAGTTTGCCCTCTTTGCGTAGCAGCGGTGCGAACTCTTCATAGATCTTGCCAACATCATGTAGGAGCGCGGCGCGTTTGATCTCATCCACGTCATTCGCCGACAGTCGCAATTCGCGCGCTATGGCAAGAGCGTACTCGGAGACCCTGAGGGAATGACCTGACGTATAGGGATCTCTAGCTTCCATAGCTTTAACCATCAACTCAAGCTTCTCCTCCAATTCAAGCTGCATCCGAAAGTTCATCTGGTACAATTGGCGCACGAGAAACAGCGGGAATACGAGGATCGCCAATCCGAGTAACTGCAGCTTTACATAGAGGAAGACCAGCAAAACGGCCAGCGTACTAGACAAAAGGTCAGTTGCAAGGGCGTCCTTGCCAATTCTGTCCCAAGCCTCGCGGACCGACACGCCGGTGCTGAGGGAGACCGCCAACGCCACGCTACCGTGATTGACCAGGAAGTAAACTATGACGAGACAGGCGAAGGGGAGCGGGAAGAAGCTGAACCTCTCCAAGCTGACCGACCCACCTAGAGCGGTATACACCCAAGCGCAAAGGCCCGAGGCGAGCATGAACTGGGCCGTGTTAAACCAAACGCGAATCAGCGGCTTGTGGCGAACGAAAGTGTCAGCGACTAACGCTGTGAGTCCCCCGATCAACATAGGCCAGGGATGTTGAAAAAGGGCGACCGATGCAATGAAGGGAACGAAGGACACCGAGGTCCGTACGTTCGCTACGGGGATCGTGAACGAGAATGATTCGCTTACGATCCCGAGAATTACAAATGCAGCGATGGCATTCCAGAACTTGGACGGGAACGGCGCGGGGATATCCCACTCTCGGAATGCCAGCACCCACAGTGTGGCAGCCGATACAGCGCTGATGTAGGTGTAGATCAGCGCTTGCTGCAGCTTCCGTCTAAGCGGTTCGGTCATCCCCAGATTTGCTGTTAGGTAAGTAGGGAAAGGGCCCCATAGGTCACTACCACGACACTGTGCCATTCGCGACAACCAACTTCGCGACAGCCGCAAAAAGAAATGCGAGCGCATGCAACATTGAGCGTCACCCCCTTCGAGTTACTGCGAGTCATCCTCGACCGCTAGGAGTGGCACGCCTCGCTATGGCGTACCCGAACGCTCCGCTCGTACACTTTTCGCTCAGCTCCGCTCTTTGGTAGCGGTGACCAGGGGCCCCTTTTTTCGAATTGTCTCTATGTGGCTCGCCGGCTTTCGATTGGCCCGGCGCAACCCAAAAACCCTTCAATCCGTTGTGTAGCCTACGCCGCCTTGCGCCGCCGCAACGCCTCCCCCATCGCCTCCACCACCGCCGGCATCCCCGCCGCCTTGTTCAGAATCACCTTCACCCCCATCTGCCGCAGCGCCACCGCCGCCTGATCCGGCATCCCCCCCGTCACCACCATCACCTCGGCGTCCAGCCGCCGCCCCGGCTCGAGCAGCCGCCGGATCACCTCCGGCGCGTTCAGGTCGGGCAGACTGTAATCCAGCACGATCAGCGACGGCTGCACCCGCCCGATCTCGAGCAGCGCGTCCACCCCCGTCGCCGCCTCCACCACCTCCACATCCAAATCCGACCGCTCGATCGTCAGCACCAGCGCCTTCAGGTAGCCCGGATCGTCGTCCACCACCACCACCACGTCGTGCCCGTTCCCCCCCTCGAGCTCGGGCGGCACCGACATCTCGTGCGACCGCAAAAACGCCGTCAAGTCCTCCGCCTCCACACGCCGCCGCCCCGTCGGTGTCTTGTGCCCCTTCAGCAGCCCCTGGTCAATCCAGTTCGCTACCGTCGCGGGGGAGACCTGACAGACGCGCGCCACGCGCTGCGTACCCCAGTATCGCTTGTGCTTTGGCAAACTCACAGAACCCCAAATAACGCGAAAATGGGAAGTGCGCAAGGGGGTTTGTGGACTGCGTGCAACACCAGATTTGTGTGCTGTCTAAACTATTGATTTACAATATCTTGGAAGGAACGTCACTGCCGCGTCAGCGACGTCTTACCGCCGTGCGTCAGTCCATCGGTTGGTTGCATCCAGCACCGCCAGCACCGCGCTCCGCTCGGTGCTTTCCCTGATCTCGCACGTCCCCGTGAGCAGCTGCGCCTCCCGCCCTCCCAGCCCGTGCACGGCGACGAACACGAACCTGCGGTCGAACGCGTCGATGATCGTAGCGCCCTCGAGCGCCACCGAGTTGTCCGCCAGCAGCTCGTCCAGGCACAACGACGCCGCCCGCGCCGCCGCCTCCACCCGGTTCCGCACCGTGTCGGTCCCCTGCTCCTCCGCCTCCGCCTCCTTCCCCTCGAAGGACAGCTTCACCCGCACGATCACCCGCTGCGGCCGCTCCGAAGGCCGCACCTCGATGCCCTGGAAGATCACCACCCGCTTCTTGGCGCGGGTGCGCACCGCCTCCTCCTGCATCTGCTCGATCGGCCGCACGTCGGCGGTCTGCGCCACGCTGATCTTGCGGTGGTCGATCTTCAGGCCGAGCTGCGCCATCAGCGCCGACTCGATGTTGCGGACCACCTGCTTCGCCTGCTGGTCATTGCTGGTGAGCACGTGGATCTCGCTCACCTCGCCCAGCGGGGTCACCACCACCCGGGCCGACAGCACCCCCGTGAGGCTCGAGATCAGGTTCTCGGCGCGCTTCACCCCCCACGGATCGGGCGCCTGGGGAGGCGGCGTCAGGGGCAGCGGCTCGCGCTCCTCCGCGCTTTCGGAATCGGAAGGTGTCACGCTCAGCGGTCTCCCGTCGCCACCTGGTTTCGCCCCGCGGCCTTGGCGCGGTAGAGCGCCCGGTCGGCCGCCACCAGCACGTCTTCCGTCTCAGGACCCCGGCCCGGCACGAACTCCGCCACCCCGACGCTCACCGTCACCAGCCCCTCAGGGTAACCCAGGGTCCGTCCCATGCCCTCGACGGTGGCCCGCACCTTGTCCGCCACGCCGAGCGCCCCCTCCACCCGGGTGCGCACCAGCACCAGCACGAACTCGTCGCCCCCGTAGCGCGCCGCCAAGTCGGTCGAGCGGATGTGCGCCCCGCACTCCCGCGCCGCCCCGCGCAGCACCTCGTTCCCCGCCTCGTGGCCGAACTCGTCGTTCACCTTCTTGAAGTTGTCCAGGTCCACGAACAGCACCGCGAAGGGATCCCCGGTGCGGTCGCTCCGGGCCATCTCCGAGGCGAGGCGGTCACGCAACACCCGGTACGTGGCGAGCCCGGTGAGCCCGTCCACGGCCGCTTGAAGCTGCGCCAGCCGGGCCTGCTTGTCGAGGTAGGGGGGGCACGACCGCAGCGTGGTCCGCCCCAGCGCCGCGGCGTTCGCGAACATCCGGCACGTCGGGTACCCGCACGCGCCGCAATCCCACGGCTTCCCGTTCGGGGCGAGGCCGATCTCCTTCAGAATGGCGTCGACGTCTTCCGCCTGCGGCCGGTGGCCGTTCCTGGAGATCGGGAACGCCTCGGCGATCTGCACCCCGCGCGCCACCGCCTCCTCCACGACGGGCGCGCGCGACCGCGCCGGCTCCGTCGCCCCCACGATCTCGCGCCGCCGGAACAGCTCGTCCCGCGGTCCGAGCAGCGGGTGGTCGAGACACCCCTCGCACGGCAGGATGTCCACGAAGCCCAGGTCCAGGCGATCGACCGCCACCGCGCGCGCGATCGCCCCGAGGCCGCCGAGCCCGCGGACCTTCCGGAACCGGCGGCTCGCCTGCGTCTCCTCGAGCAACACCTCGAGCGGCAACCCGCCCGCCATGCTCAGGTGCCGTCGCCGCTCCTCCGGCACGCGGGTGAAGTACTCGTCCTGCTTGGCGACCACGACCCCGCGCCGCCGGAACACGTCCTCCAGGTCCTCGAACGTGATCGCCGCGTCCACGTCCGGCCCGCCCTCCGTGAGGCACACGCCGGCGTACACGATCGGCGTGCCCGCTCCGTACAACCGCTTCAGGTAGCGCGCCTCGGCGGCGATCGGCGTCGCCACCGGCGCCAGGTAGGGGATCAGCTCGGGGTATTGCGTCCGCACCGTCTCCACGATGACGGGGCAGGTGCTGCGGATCATCGTGCCCCAGTCGCCATCGGCCCAGAGCGCCAGGTATTCGTGCGCCACCAGCTCGTCGCCCAGCACGCCGCGATGCACCGAGCGGAATCCCGCCGCGTAGCAGGCGTTCACCACCTGATTGGGAGTCGCGGGATAGAAGTGGACGGCGCACTCGACCGAGAGGATCAGCGCCGCCCGGCCCGCCTGCGCCAGCTCGAGCGCGCGCGACACGTCGCCCAGCGCCTCGATCGCGTCGTGCGGGCACGCCGGCAGGCACAGCCCGCAGCGCGTGCACGCCTCGTCCACGATCCGCACGATCGCGCCTTCGACCGCCACCGCATCGGCGGGACACACTCGTACGCAGGCCATGCAGGCGACGCACGAGTCGGGTTTGATCTTAAAGTCCACGGGACAGCCGGCCGGGGCGTTGCGGCTCTCCGAACGAGTGGCAAGGGCGCCGTAACATGGACGCCGCGGCACTGCCTGTCAATAGCGGCACGGACGACAACCCTTTGGTGGAGCGTGATTTAGGCGAGCGCGTACGCCTTGAGCTTACGGTACAGAGTGCGCTCGCCGATCCCCAGGATCTCGGCCGCCTTGCGCCGATTGCCCTGCGTGTCGCGCAACGCCGCTTCGATCGCTGCCCGCTCCACGTCCGCCATTGTCATGCCGGGACGGTACACCACGTCGGCCTCCGGCGCGGGCTCCACTTGGCCCGGCGTGACGGCGCTAACTCCAGTCCCGGGGCCCACCTCGATGACCTCGACGCGCCCAGGCCGCTCCTCCAGGCGTCGCCTCAGCTCCTCGACCTGTAACTTAAGCTCCACAAGACTGCGGAAGATGAACTCCAACTCCCGAGCGCCCGCCCCCGCCCCACCCACGTCGCGGTCGGGACCGAGGAGCCGCATCGGCAGTATGCTCCCGTGCTCCCGGATGTCCTTCGGGATGTCGCTGGCGCGAATCTCCCCCTCGGGCGCGAGCACCACCATCGACTCGATGAGGTTGCGCAGCTGGCGGATGTTCCCGGGCCATTCGGCGTCCACCAGGATCTGCAGCGCCTCCGGCGTGATGCCCCGGAAGGTGCGGTCGTGCTGCTTCGCGAACTCCGCGATGAAGCGCCGCACCAGCAGCGGGATGTCGGTCTTGCGCTCGCGCAGCGGCGGCAGATAGATGTGGAGGACGTTCAACCGGTAGAACAAGTCGTCGCGGAACCGCGCCAGGGCGACTTCTTCCTTGAGCGACTTGTTCGTCGCCGCGATGACCCGCACGTCCACCTTGATCGCCTGCGTGCCGCCCACCCGGAAGAAGGTCCGGTCCTCGAGCACCCGCAGGGTCTTAACCTGCGTCGCGGCCGCCATCTCCCCGACCTCGTCGAGGAAGATGGTGCCGCCGTCGGCCAGCTCGAAGCGACCCAGCCGCCGCTCGGCGGCGCCGGTGAACGCTCCCTTCTCGTGACCGAACAGCTCGCTCTCGAGCAGGGTGTCCGGGATGGCGGCGCAGTTCACCGCGATGAACGGCTTGGCGCGCCGCGGCGAGAGGTCGTGGATCGCCCGCGCCACGAGCTCCTTCCCCGTTCCGGACTCCCCCTCGATCAGCACGGTGGCGCTCACGGGCGCCATCTGCTCGATCTTGACGAGCACTTCCTGGATGGCGGGGGATTCGCCGATGATCCCGGTGCGCTGCTGCAGCTTGCGGCGCTCGATCAGGCGGCGCACCGTCGCCGCCACCTCGGCCGGGTCGGCCGGCTTTTCGAGGTAGCCGGTGAGGCCGAGCCGGCGGGCCAGTCCCTGGGCGTCGGGCTCGGTCTCTTCCACGAGGCCGAGCGTCGAGACCGAGCGGTCGCGCGCCAGGGTGAGGAGCTGCGCCGCGCTGGACTCGTGCAGGCCGCCCGTCACGACCACGCAGTCGGGGGGCGGATCGCGGCGGAGGGCCTGGCGCGCTTCGTCGAGCGTGGACGCCATCGTGGTGTGAAAGCCGGCCGCCTCGAGCGCCGCGTTCGAGCGGACCGCGTGCTCGAGATCGTCGGTGGTGATGAGGATGCGGTCAGGCATGAGCCCGTTGCACGTTGCACGTTACACGTTGCATGGGGTTACTCATGCGACGTCCGTTCCCCTGTCACCAGCTCCACCGCGTGGTCGAGCAGGTCCTCCAGCACGGCGAGCCCGTCGGTCACGCCACCGGGGGAGCCGGGGAGATTCACGATCAGCGTTTTCCCTCGAGTGCCCGCCACGCCCCGCGAGAGCCAGGCGTGCGGGAACTTGGGCGCGGCGGCGCCACGCAGCGCCTCGGCGATCCCGGGCGCGAGCCGGTCCACCACCGCCTCCGTCGCCTCCGGCGTCACGTCGCGCTCGGTGAGCCCGGTGCCCCCCGTCGTGAGGATCACGTCCACCTCACCGGAGTCCGCCCAGCGCGCGAGCTTCCCCGCGATCCGGTCGGTCTCGTCGGGCACCACGCTCCGCACCACCACTTCGTAGCCGTGGCTTCCCGCCCACTCGACGATCGCGTCGCCGGACGTGTCGGCCCGCTGCCCCAAGGCACCAAGGTCACTGACTGTCAGAATCCCGATCCGCATCAACCTCCTCCAACCTCCTCCAACCTCCCTCAACTATTTCTTGGTTCTCCTGCGCACGAAGGGGAGCGCCACGACCTCCGCCCCCGCCCGCTTGCCGCGCACGTCGATCGTGAACCCCGTGCCCGGCTTGGCCTCGGCGGCGGGGAGATAGGTCATCCCGATCGCGCAGTTCACCGTCGGCGTCACGGTGCCGCTGCGCACGACGTCCACTTGGGGGCCGTCCAGGTACACGCCGTAGCCGTGCCGGGCGACGACTTTCGGCTCGGTCACCTTGAAGCCCACGAGCCGGCGCTTCAGGCCCGCGAGCTTCTGCTGTTTCAGCGCCGCGAGCCCGGTGAAATTGGCTCCCTTCTCGAGCTTCACGATCCATCCCAGTCCCGCCTCGTACGGCGTCACTCCGGCGTCGATGTCGCTGCCGTAGAGGGGGTAGCCCGCCTCGAGCCGCAGCGTGTCGCGTGCCCCGAGCCCGCATGGCTCGGCGCGCCCAGGCCCCACAAGCGCGTGCCACAGCGTCTCCGCGTCCGCCGCGCGACAGTACAGCTCGAACCCATCCTCCCCCGTGTACCCGGTCCGCGAGATGAAGCACTGCGCGCCCGCCACCTTCCCCTCGGCGAAGTGATAGTAGGGGATCATCGCCACACCGACGGGCGTGAGCGGCGCGACCAGCGTCTCGGCCTCCGGGCCCTGCACGGCGAGCAAGGCGGTGGCGTCCGAGATGTCGCGCAGCCGCACGTTCGCGCCCCGCTTCTGCGCCACGATGTGCGCCCAGTCGGCCGCGATGTTGGCCGCGTTCACGACCAGCATCAGCCGGTCCTCGAAGCGGTACACCAGACAATCGTCCACGAAGGTGCCCTGGTCGGTGAGAATAGCCGAGTATTGCGCCTGGCCGGGCTTCAGGGCGCCGACATCGTTACACGTTACACGTTGCACGAACGCGTTCCGGTCCGGGCCGCTGACCTCGAACTCGCCCATGTGCGAGACGTCGAACACCCCCACGTGCTCGCGCACGGCGCGGTGCTCGGCCGCGATCCCCGCCGGATAGCTGACCGGCATCTCGTAGCCGCCGAACGGCACCAGCTTGGCGCCGAGCGCGAGGTGGATCTGGTGCAGCGGGGTGTGCTTCATTCAGCCCATCAGCGTCGCCAACAGCGCCTTTTGCACGTGCAGCCGGTTCTCGGCCTCGTCCCACACGCGCGACTGCGGGCCCTCGATCACGTCGGCCGTGACCTCCTCGCCACGGTGGGCGGGGAGGCAGTGCAGGAAAATGGCCTTCGGGTCGGCGAGCTTCATCAAGTCCGGGTCGACCGTATAGCCTCGAAACGCGTTGCGCCGCGCCTCGGCCTCCTCCTCCTGACCCATCGACGCCCACACGTCCGTGCTCACGACGTGTGCGCCCTCCACCGCTTCTTCGGGGGCCTCCGTGATGGACAGGCAGGCGCCGGCCGCCAGCGCCCGCTCGAAAATCGCGCGGCTCGGCTCATAGCCTTCCGGGCAAGCGAGCCGCAGCTCGAACCCCAGCACCTGCGCCGCTTCGATCCAGCTGTTGGCCATGTTGTTGCCGTCGCCCACCCAGGCGATCCGCTTCCCCTCCCACGTGCTCAGCGCCTCCCGCACGGTGAACAGGTCGGCGAGCACCTGGCAGGGATGCGACAGATCGGTGAGGCCGTTGATCACCGGGATCGTGGCGTGCCGCGCCAGCTCTTCCACCTCCCCGTGGTCGAAAGTGCGGATCATGATTCCGTCGACGTAGCGTGACAGCACGCGCGCCGTGTCGGGGATCGGCTCTCCCCGGCCGAGGTGGATGTCGCGGGACGAGAGGAACAGCGCCTGGCCGCCGAGCTGGTAGGCGCCCACTTCGAACGACACGCGTGTCCGGGTGCTCGACTTGGCGAAGATCATCGCGAGCGTCTTGCCAGCGAGAGGCGCCTCCCGGTAGGCCCCCGACTTGATCCGCCCGGCGAGGTCGAACAGGCGCAGGATCTCGTCCCGGGTGAGGTCGGAGACGGCGAGGAAGTCGCGTTTAGCCATCGAAACCCTGAGGGGGCGAGTCAAAATGACAGTATCGGGCTGCTAATTGTAGCTGTCCGGGAGGGGCGCGACAAGCGGCGGGTCAGGGAAACTCTAAAGGTCTTTTAATTCTGTCGCTCGAAGAGTCGCGGCTGAGAGCCGCGGCTCGGCCCTGCCGCTGAGAGCGGCCAGTAGGCCCGTTTACGGGCAGGCGCCGAGCCGCGAGTTCACTCGCGACTCATCGCGCGGCGGCGTCCTCCATCACCGGACCACCACGTGACGCTCGACTACCACCCACTGAGGTTTCGTGTCGCCGAAGTCGAGCCCGTTGCTGACGCCGCGCACCTCGATCGTCGCGACACCGGCCTTGGCGAAACGCAACTTCACGGTCTGGCGGAACTCGATCAGATCGCTGGTACAGACTGCGGTCAGGTTGCGACGTATGTGATAGAAGGAGACGCGAGCGCGGAGGCCGTGCACGGAGACCCTGGTCTCGGCCGTCTCTCGGATGCAACCGCCGCCAAAGGTCGTCACCGTCATCTGGAACTCGCTGTCGCGGCGCACCGTGTCGGGCAGAATGATCCGCGACGTGTCGCGGCCGAGCCGGGCCGGCACGTGCGCCACGGCCTTTTCGGGAGGCGGTCCGACGACCTCGATCGCCACCAGGAAGCAAGGGGGAGGCGGACGCAACCGGGCCAGGCGCCGCTCCACGCGGCGGCGTCCGGACTCGCCCATCACGCCGTAGGTGATCCGGTTGTGTTCCTCGTCGATGTCGCTCTCGACCACGCCGGAATCGCTCCAAACGTGGAGGCCCAGGTAGTGGTACCAGTCGAGGAGCTGGGCGAAGTCCCAGCGCACCTTCCGCACGCGTACGCGTTTGGGGTCCCTGCCCTCCAGGCCATTGCGTGCCGCCAGGGCGGCGAGGGCCGCCTCACGCTGCATCGTATCGACCAGGAACACCACGAGCCCGCCCTCGAGCATCTTGCCCGCGAAACCGCCCGGGACGTCGCGTGCCGCTTCGGCCCAGCGGTCGTCGTCGGTCTCGTGGCCACGCCAGAGCAGGCGGACCGAGTCCCGCAGGGTGGCCGGCACTTCGACCACGGGCGCGTCGGCCGGACAGGACGAGCCGAGGCGCGCCCACCGAGGCGCCTCAGAAGGGTGAGCGCAAGCCACCCCCAAGAGGGCAACGGCAACTACGGGATTCCTACAGGATGTAGCGGCGGAGGTCCTCGTCATCCACGATCTTGCCGAGCCGCGCGCGCACCTTGTCGGCGTCGAAGTTGATGCGCTTCTCCGCCAGCTCGGGGAGGTCGAACAAGACGTCTTCGAGCAGCGTGGTCATGACGGTGTGGAGCCGCCGGGCGCCGATGTTCTCCATGCGCTCGTTGGCCTTAGCGGCGATACGGGCGATCTCCTTGATGCCGTCGTCCGTGAACTCGAGAGTCGCCCCTTCGGCCGCGCACAGCGCGGCGTACTGCTTGGTGAGGGCGTTCTCGGGCTCGGTCATGATGCGGACGAAGTCCGCTTCGGTGAGCGGCTGCAGCTCGACGCGGATCGGGAAGCGTCCCTGGAGCTCGGGGATCAGGTCCGAGGGTTTGGAGACGTGGAACGCGCCGGCCGCGATGAACAGGATGTGGTCGGTGCGCACGTACCCGTAGCGCGTCTGCACGGTCGAGCCTTCGACGATCGGCAGCAGGTCGCGCTGCACGCCCTCGCGCGAGACGTCAGGCCCGACGGTGCCCCGCTCCCCCGCGATCTTGTCGATCTCATCGATGAAGATCACGCCGTGGTTCTCGACGCGGTCGAGCGACTCGTTCACCACGTCGTCCATGTCGACGAGCTTCTTCAGCTCCTCGTCGATCAGGATGCGCCGGGCCTCGTGCAGGTGCACGGTGCGGCGCTTCTTTTTCTTCGGCAGCATTTCCTGCAGCAGCTCGGTGAAGTTGACGTCCGTGCCCTCCATGCCCTGCGGGGGCTGCATCATCTCGAGCCCGGGGAAGCCCTGCTGCTGCACCTCGATTTCGACCTCGCGCTCCTCGAGCTTCCCTTCCTTGAGCTGCTGGCGCAGCTTTTCGCGGGTGCGGCGGCGGCGCTCCTGAGCCTCGACGTCCCCCTCCGCCGCCTTGGGCGTCACATCGCCCTTGGACGAGACGACGAACAAGGGCGGATTCTCTCCCGCCTCCCGACTCCCGGCTCCCGGCCGGGAGGCGGGGGACGGGAGGGGCGGTGTCGGCGTGGGGGGAAGCAGCAGATCCAGCAGGCGCTCTTCCGCGCGCGCTTCGGCCTGGGGATAGACGTCGTCCTCGCGCTCGGTGCGCACCATGTTGATCGCCACGTCCACGAGCTCGCGCACCATGGACTCGACGTCGCGGCCCACGTAGCCGACCTCGGTGAACTTGGACGCCTCGACCTTCAGGAACGGCGCGCCCGCGAGGCGCGCCAGCCGGCGCGCGATCTCGGTCTTCCCCACCCCGGTGGGGCCGATCATGATGATGTTGTTCGGGAGGATCTCGTCGCGGATGTCCTCCGGCGCCTGCGAGCGACGCCAGCGGTTGCGCACCGCGATCGCGACGGCCTTCTTCGCCACCTCCTGGCCCACGATGTAGCGGTCCAGCTCCGCCACGATCTTCCGGGGCGGCAGCTCCTCGAGCCACGGCAGCGTCTCCTCCGGAGCCGCGGGAGCGGGCAGCTTGTCTTCGGGTGTCCGGGTCGGCTCGGCCATCAGAGCTCCAGAATCGTGATGTGCGTGTTGGTGTACACGCAGATCTCGGCGGCGATCTCGAGCGAGCGCTGCACGATATCACGAGCGGGGAGCTTCGACGACGTGAGCAGGGCGCGCGCGGACGCCAGCGCGTAGCTCCCCCCCGACCCGATGGCGAGCACCCCGTCGTCCGGCTCGATCAGCTCGCCCGAGCCCGAAATGATGTAGCCGTGCTCCCGGTCCGACACCACGAGCAGCGCCTCCAGCCGCCGGAGCACCCGGTCCGACCGCCAGTCCTTCGCGAGCTCGACTGCCGCCCGCGGCAGGTTGCCGGGGTAGCGCTCGAGCTTCTCCTCGAATTTCTCGAACAGCGTGAACGCGTCCGCGGCGGCGCCGGCGAACCCCGCGAGGATCTTGCCGCCCTTGAGCGCCCGTACCTTGTTGGCGTTGGCCTTCATCACGGTGTCGCCGATCGTGACCTGGCCGTCGCCGCCCAGGGCCACGTGGCTGTCACGCCGCACGCAGAGAATTGTCGTCGAATGGATTTGCTTCATGTCCCTCACGCGCGGGGATGCGCCTGGTGATACACCTTCTTCAGTCGCTCCACGGATGTATGAGTATACACCTGCGTCGTGGACAGCGAGGCGTGACCCAGCAGCTCCTGCACGGCCCGCAAGTCGGCGCCGGCGTCGAGCAGGTGCGTGGCGAACGAGTGGCGCAGCGAGTGGACGTGCAGGTCGCGGCCCCGCGCCAGCGTGCCCAGCAGCCGCTTGATCGCAAGCTGCACGCCCCGCGTCGAAAGCCTGCGCCCGCGCCGCCCCAGGAACACGGCCCGGCCGTCGCGCGCCCCCATGCGTCCCACCGCGTCGCGCTGGCGGTAGTAGCGGCGCAGCGCGCGTCCCGCATGGCTCCCGACCGGCACGAGCCGCTCCTTTTTCCCTTTGCCGCGCACCTTCACCTGGTCGGACACCAGGTCCACGTCCTGCTCGTTCAGCCCCGCCAGCTCGGCCAGCCGGATTCCCGTGGAGTAGAACAGCTCGAGCATGGCGAGGTCCCGCGCCTCCGTGAACCCGCCGGCCTTCGCCCGGCGCTCCGCCTCGGCGAACAGCCGCTCCACCTCGGCGCGGTCCAGGTGCCCGGGAAGCGTACGCTCCAGCCTGGGCGTGCGCGCCGCCTTCGCGGGGTTCACCTCCAGCCCCCGCGTGGCGTTCAGGAACCGGTAGAACGTCCGGAGCGCCGAGAGCGCGCGGGCGGCCGACCGCTTGGCGAGGCCGCGCTGCTGCATCGCCGCGAGCCAGCCGCGGATCGCCAGACGGTCCACGCCCGCAAAGCTCCAGCCGCCCCCGCCCCCGTAGTAGCGTGTGCAGAACGCGGCGAAGTCGGCCACGTCGCGGGCATAGGCCTTCACCGTGTGCGGCGAGTCGTTGCGCTCCTTGGCGAGGAAGGCGGTGAACTCGGCGATTTCGGGGGCTGGTGTGCTCACGGCGCGGATCAATGCGGAACGCGGAAGTCGGAACGCGGAGCAGAAGTCTCACCAGTCGGTTCCGCGTTCCGCGTTCCGCGTTCCGCGCTCACCCGAGTGGCGAAGGTATCCATGTCCCGTAATGCTCGCTCCACGAGGAGTTCCTTCTTACGCTGCTTGTCCTTCACCGGCCGCTCGAGCGGCTCGAGCAGGCCGAAGTTTGCGTTCATCGGCTGGAAGTGCTCGGCGTCCGCGGTGTGCACGTACCGGTACAGCGCGCCGAGCATCGTGGTGGGCGGCGGCACGACGGGAGCGTCGCCGCGGAGGAGGCGCGCCAGGTTGATCCCGGCCAGGATCCCCGTGGCGGCGGACTCGGTGTAGCCCTCGACGCCCGTGAGTTGCCCGGCGAAGAGCAGCGTGGGATCGTCCTTGGCCGACAGGTGCGCAGTGAGCGCGCGCGGCGAGTTGATGTA
The DNA here is from genome assembly GCA_003222085.1 of Gemmatimonadota bacterium. Lineage (GTDB taxonomy): Bacteria > Gemmatimonadota > Gemmatimonadetes > Gemmatimonadales > GWC2-71-9 > AG41. The sequence goes on along the minus strand of QHUK01000003.1, from coordinate 98,256 downwards.
GGCGTTCCGGTGGATGCTGCCGAACCGCAGGAATTCCGCGCGCTCGAGGCCCGGGATCATGCGGAATACCCGCTGTTGCTCCGGCACTTTGAGCCGGGTCTGGAAGCCCACCAGGTTCCACATCTGCCCCGCGCGGTCTTCCTGACGGAGCTGGACGACCGCGAACGCCTCGGTAGGGAGCCCCACCGGCTTCATCGGCCCGAAGCGCAGCACGTCGCGCCCGCGCGCGGCCATTTCCTCCACGGGCAGGCAGCCCTCGAAATACGGCGTCCGGTCGAACTCGTGGTGCGGCTGGTACTGCTCGCCGGCGCGGAGCGCGGTGACGAACTCGTCATACTGGGCTTCGGTGAGCGGCGCGTTCCAGTAGTCGTCGCCCGAGCCCTTGCCGTAGCGCGACGCGCGAAACAGGCACGCGGTGTCGAGCGAATCGGCCGAGACGATGGGGGCGATCGCGTCGAAGAAGGCAAGCGCGCTGGCATCCAGCCGCCGCGCGATCGCGCCCGCGAGCGCCTCGGAGGTGAGCGGGCCCGTCGCAACGATGCCGGGGGACTCGAGCCCGGTGACCTCGCCCCGCACCACGGCGATCGCCGGATGGCTGGTGACCCGATCGTGCACAGCTTGGGAGAATGCGACGCGGTCTACGGCGAGCGCCGCACCACCGGGCACGCGGGCCTGGTCGGCGGCGTCGAGCACCACGCTCCCGAGGCGCCGCATCTCGGCCTTGAGCAGCCCGTGGGCGTTGGTGAGCTCCACCGATTTGAAGGAGTTGGAGCAGACGAGCTCGGCGAGCCGGTCGGTCTGGTGTGCCGCGGTCATGTTCACCGGGCGCATCTCGTGCAGCGTGACCGCGATTCCCCGCTCGGCGAGCGCCCACGCGGCCTCGCTGCCCGCGAGCCCGCCTCCCACGACCACAGCCCTCAGCTCGCCACCGACTCCGCCGGCGCCGCCTCCTCGACCGTGATTTCGTGTCCGCACTTGAGGCACTTGCGAGAGATCCCCTTGGTCTTGGTCTGCTTCTCCTCCATCCCGACGAACCCGCAGCTCGGGCAGGGGACCGCGACCGGGCGGTTCCAGGTCGAGTAGTCGCACTCCGGGTAGCGCAGGCACCCGAAGAAGTTTCGTCCCTTCCGGGTGCGGCGCTCCGCGAGGTCGCCCACTCCGCACTTCGGGCATTTCACGCCCAGCGGCACGGGCCGCGTGTGCTTGCACGCGGGGAACTTGGTGCAGGCGAGGAACTCGCCGTAGCGCCCCGTCTTGATCACCATCGGCGCGCCGCACTCCTGGCAGATCTCGTCGGTGGGCCGGTCGGGCACCTTGTCGCGCCGCAGCGGCCGCGTGAAGCGGCACTCGTCGGGGTAGCGGGCGCACGCGATGAACGGGCCGAACCGCCCGCTCCGCACCACCAGGCCGCTGCCGCACGTCGGGCATTTCTCCTTGGGCAGGCCCGAGAGGTCGTGCACGTCGTGGATCAGCTTCTGCACGTCCACGGCATCGAGCGCCTTCGCAAACGGGCCCCAGAAGTCGCCCAGCACCTGCTGCCACGCGAGATCGCCTTCTTCCACCTTGTCGAGCTCGTCCTCCATCTGCGCCGTGAACCCCACCTCGAACACGTCGGGGAAGGAGCGCTTCATCACCTGCCACACCGTCTCCCCCAGCGGCGTCGGCGCGAAGCGGCGGTCTTTCGCCGTGGCGTACCACCGCATCTTGAGCGTGGAGATGATACTCGCATACGTCGACGGGCGGCCGATCCCCAGCCGCTCGAGCTCCTTCACCAGGCTGGCCTCGCTGAAGCGCGGCGGCGGCTCGGTGAAATGCTGATTCGGCGTGATCTGCTTCACCGTCACCACGTCGCCCTGCGCGAGCGGCGGGATCGGGGGCAGGTCCTCGAGCGTCTTCCCTTCCTCCGGCTCGTGCGCCTCGTGATACAGCTTGTGGTAGCCGTCGAACAGCACCCGCGACCCCGTGGCCCGGAACACGAAGCGGCCCAGATCGAAGTCCACCTTGGTGGTCTCGAACACCGCGGGGGTCATCTGGGACGCGACGAACCGCCGCCAGATCAGCTGGTACAGCTTGAACTGCTTCGCGTCGAGGTGCTGCTTCAGGTCGTCGGGACGCCGCAGCACGTCGGTGGGCCGGATGGCCTCGTGGGCGTCCTGGACGCGGCTGTTGCTCTTGCCGCCCTTGTGCATCACGGGCTCGGCCGGCAGGTAACGCTTCCCGAATTCCTTGGCGATGTAGTCACGCGCCTGGGCGATGGCCGAATCCGCTACCCGCACCGAGTCGGTGCGCATGTACGTGATCAGCCCGACCGGGCCCTCGGCCCCGACCTCGATGCCTTCGTACAGCTGCTGCGCGATCCGCATCGTGACCGCCGCCGAGAAACCCAGCTGCTTCGCCGCTTCCTGTTGCAGCGTGCTGGTGCGGAAGGGCGGAGGCGCGGCGCGCCGCCGCTCGCCTTTCTCGACCGACGTGACCTTGAAGGGCAGCTTCAGCGCGTCCGCGACGATTCCCCGCGCGGTCGCCTCGTCCTTGATCTCCGGCTTTTTCCCGTCGAGCTTGTGCAGCCGCGCCTGGAACCCCTGGCCGTCTTTCTCGAGATCGGCCTCGATGGTCCAGTATTCCTGGGGCACGAACTTGCGGATCTCGTCCTCGCGCTCGCAGATCAGCCGCAGGGCGACCGTCTGCACCCGCCCGGCCGACAGGCCCGTCTTGATGCTCTTCCAGAGGAGCGGGGACGTCTTGTAGCCCACCAGCCGGTCGAGCACCCGGCGCGCCTGCTGGGCGTCGACTTTCCGCTGGTCGATGTCGAGGGGATGCGCCAGCGCGTGGGCCACGGCGTCCTTGGTGATCTCGTGGAACAGGACGCGCCGCACCTTGCCCCCGTTCGAGAGCTGGCTTGCCACGTGCCAGGCGATGGCCTCGCCCTCGCGGTCGGGGTCGGTGGCGAGGAGCACGCGCTCCGAGGCCTTCGCGGCGCGCTTGATCTCGGCGAGCGTTTTCGCCTTTTCCTTGATCGTCACGTACTCGGGCGTGAAGCCGTTCTCCACGTCCACGCCGAGCTTGCGCTGCGGCAGATCGCGCAGGTGCCCCACGGTCGCCTTGACCGTGTAGCCTGCGCCCAGGTACTTACCGATCGTCTTGGCCTTGGTGGGGGACTCGACGATGACGAGCGCGCCCTTCCCGCCCCCGGTAGTGGACGCCTTGGGCTTCCGCGCCCGCCGCTTGGGAGCATCGGCCACGGCCACCGCGGCCTCCGCCTCAGCCGCGACCAGCGCGCCTTCGCTCTCCCCGGGCTTGCCCCCGGGGTCAGCCTTCTTCCGTTTCACTCCTGCGTTCTTACCAGCCACGTATCAATCCTTCGTCAAACGACACGAGAGCGCATCTTTACCATCCGGCACTCGATTGCGCAAGCCTGACGACCTCGTTCACCACCTGCTCCGCCGATTTGCGGTCGGTGTCAACCTCCGCGTGCGCACCGCGATAGAACGGCTCACGCTCTTTTTGCAGCAGCCGCATCCGCTCCACCGGATCCTCTCCCATTAACGTCGGGCGGGTTCCCGCGGGCGCCGCCCGCTGCGCCGCGGTCTCGGGCCGCGTGTGCAGATAGATGACGAGCGCGTGCGGCTTCGCGGTGTCGATCGCGCCGGGCTGCGCCGCCCAGCCGCCGCCGGGAGCGATCACGGCGGGCTCGCCGGCGAGCGCCGTCTCCATCTCCTTGCGCTCCATGTCACGGAACGCCGCTTCGCCCTTCTCCGCGAAGATCAGCGTGATCGGCCTTCCCTCACGCCGCTCGACGATCGCGTCGATGTCCACGAATCCGGCGCGCAGCTGCTCCGCCACGAGCCGGCCCACGGCGCTCTTGCCCGACCCCGGCAGCCCGATCAGCACGATGTGCCGTTTCACGAGGCCGCGCCTTTCGGCGTGCGCGCGCGCACCTGCGCGAGATACCCCGCGAAGTTCCGCTTGGTCTCGCTCAGCGCGTCGCCGCCGAACTTTTCGAGCAGCGCCTGCGCCAGCACCAGCGCCATCATCGCTTCGGCGATGACCCCCATGGCCGGCACCGCCGTCACGTCGGACCGCTCCGACTGCGCCTGCGCGGGGCCGCCGGTCTTCAGATCCACCGTGCGGAGCGGCGCCATCAGCGTGGAGATCGGCTTCATCGCGACCCGCGCGACGAGGGGCTCTCCCGTGGTCATGCCGCCTTCGGTGCCGCCCGCGCGGTTGGTGGCGCGGGCCAGGCCGGGGAGGATCTCGTCGTGCACTTCGGAACCCTTGCGGCGGGCCGCTTCGAAGCCGAGCCCCAGCTCCACCCCCTTCACCGCCGGGATGGACATGAGCGCCTGCGCCAGGCGCCCGTCGAGCTTGGCGTCCCACGACACGTGGGAGCCGAGGCCGACCGGCGCGCCCAGCGCGATCACCTCGACCACGCCGCCCAGCGTGTCGCCCGCGGCCTTGGCCGCGTCGATGCGGGCGATCATTTCCTGCTCGGCGGCCGCGTCCAGACAGCGCACCGGACTGGCGTCGGCGGCCTCGTTCAGGGAGCGGGGGAGACCCCGGTGAACCCCGGGCTCGCGCCCGGGGTTAGTCACTGACCCCGGACGCACGTCCGGGGTGGACAAATGGGGAACGGCCGCACGGGCCACGACCCCACCCAATTCGACCACATGCGACCCGATTTCGACGCCGAACTGTTCCAGCAGCACCTTGCACACCGCGCCGCACGCGACCCGCGCCACCGTCTCGCGGGCGCTCGCCCGCTCCAGGATGTCGCGCGCGTCCTGGCGGTCGTACTTGAGCGCACCCGCGAGATCGGCGTGCCCGGGGCGCGGGCGGGTAACCTGACGCCGTCGCTCGGAGCCGCCGGCGTCCGCCTCAGGCGCCATCACGTCCTGCCAGTGCTCCCAGTCGCGATTCCACACGAGCATCGCGATGGGAGAGCCCAGGGTCTCGCCGGCGCGTACCCCCGCAAGCCACTCGATCTGGTCCGCTTCGATTTTCATGCGGGCGCCGCGGCCGTAGCCGCCCATGCGTCGCTTCAGCTCGGCGTTGACGCGCTCCGCGGACAAGGGCAGCCCGGCGGGAATCCCCTCGAGGACCGCCACCAGGCCGCGTCCGTGCGACTCGCCCGCCGTCGTGAAGCGGAACGTCACGCTACCTCAGCTCTATCCATAACCTCCCCCAACCTCCATAACCTCCCCCAACCTCCACGTAACCTCCACCAACCTCCCATATTAGCACGCGAGCCCGACTCCGGGCCGGGCTCGTGGTCTCGCCTCTCGTCCCCCTCTCCACGTAGTGGACAGCGGGCCAGGGGTGAGGTCACCGCCGCGGCGGCGCCTGGGGATTGATGTTCGTGATAGGCGGCAGCGAGACCACCACCAGCCCCCGCGCCGTGATCCCGAACAGATACTGCTGGCTGGTCGACGCGTCCAGCGCCACCCGCAATGGGCCGATGATGGGGTCGCGAATCGCGATTTTCTTCTGCTGGTTGAAGAAGTAGGTGTCGAACGCGCGGATGCTCGTGTCCGGCGCCGCGGCGAACACGATGCGCTCGCCGAGGTTCCCCGACCCACCGCCACACGTGACACTGCAGCTTCCCCCCGGTTCGAACTTGTGGTTGTAGTTCATGTCCATCCCGGGCGTCGTCGAGCCGACGGATGACGTGCCCCACAGCCGCAGCCCCTCGTCGAGGTAGTACGTCGAGTCCGTCCCCGCCCGCACCAGATTCGTGAGGCCGTTGAAGTTCGTCGCGATCGACACGACGTGGACCCCGGTGTTGCTGATGAAGTCGCTGACGTGCCGGCCCGGGGACATGCCGAAGTCCTGATCGTCGCTGCCCGTGATCCCTGGGGGCGGCTCGAGGATGGAGGTGGGTGTCATCGTGCAGCTACTCGCCGGCGTGTTCAACAGCTTTTTCGCCGAGTAGCCCATCACGCGCGCGAACGCCGTCGAGACGTTACCGCCCTCGCCGACGAACGCGTGCGTGAAGTTCCCGGTGTTGCGGACGAACGTCTGGTCACCCAGGCCGAACGACGGGAAATCGATCGTGATAGCCCTGCACGCCGTGAGCACGACCTTGCTCACGCCCAAACTTGGCCGGACCATCTCGATGCGGAGCGTATCACCTGCGACGTTCGAGCCGAGGTCGCCCAGCTCCCAGAACAGGTGCCCAAACAGGGAATCGGGGTTCGTCGTCGGCGTGAGCTTCTCCATGCGCAAGGTGGCCCGCCCGTTGAACGGCGACGTACTGCTCGCCGTCGGCGTGGTCGAGTAAATCGCGTAGATCGAGTCCGAAGCACAAGCACCCGTAGGCGAGCCCGTCGTCACGCGACACACGGTCCCGAGGTACTGGGGCCGATCGGACACGTCGTGCACGGTGATCACCGCGCGGGTGAATTGGGACACGACCTGAATCGAGTACTTCTCGATGAGGAAGTTGGGCAGCGCCTGCCGCCAGAGCAGCCGGCGTGTGCTCGCATCGAGGATCGAGAGCTCCGTGCCGCCGGCGTCCGCCACGACGACCCGGTTGACGTCGTACGTGCCCGCCGTGTCCACGGGCCAGAGCGCGATGCCCCACGGCACCGGACCGGCGGTGATGATGCCGTTCGGGTCGAACGTGTTGGTCGCGAGGTCGTACACTTCGACGCGGCCGAGCACGTCGTTGGTCAGGTAGAGCTCGCGCCGGTTCGAGTTGTAGATCGCGTCGGCGATGTGCCCACCGAACGGCAGCGGATGGGTGGTTCCCGCCACCACGGTCACGGTATCCTGGCCCGCGCCCGCCGCCGCGGCCCGCAGGGGCGCGCGGCGCGGCGCGCTCCCCGTGATGACGGTGCTCGTCTGCGAGTAGGCGCAGTTCCGAGCCGTCGCGAGGTCGCAGGCGTAGCCTCGCACCACCACGCTCTTCGGCAGCTGGTTGTCCACCAGCGGCAGCTGCAGCGCAAACGTCTGATCCACCGTGGTGAGGTTGCCGGCGCTGACGTCCGCGGAATCGAACTTGACCAGCACGAGGCCGGTGGCGGGCGGGGTCGCCGCCGTGTCCACTCGGAACCCGATCCAGTAGATCCCGCTCGGATCGGTGGCGTGCACCGTAATGTTGTCGTTCACCTCGACGCGCGACGAGATCGTGTGCGACACCGCCGGCGCCGTGACGTCGTTCCCCGGCGTCTGCACCTGTACGGTGACCGGGTTCGACAACACCCGGCGCCCGGCCGCGTCCACCGCGAACGCAGTCACGGTGAAGGACGTGAAGCCGGCCTGCACCGTCAGCGTATCCGTGTAGGTCGTGTCCGGGGGCTGACGCGCGGGTGGCGTGAATACGACCGAGTCGCTGGGCGGCGTGGTCGGATCCACGACGGCGGAGCGTGGCACGATGATGAACCCGAGGGCCTGGAGCCCGCCCAGCTGCTGCGCGTGGACCTGCACCTGGATGTTCTTCCCGGTCGACGCCACGGCGGGGGCGGTGGGCGCGAGCAGCTCCACGGTCAGCGCCTGGACGTTTTTCAGGACGACGACGGTCGTCGCTTGCGTGAAGTTCCCCGCGCCGTCGGTGGCGCGGCCGGTGATCGTGATGTTCCCGCCAGAACCCGAGTTCGCCGGGAACGAGATTTTGATGCTCTTGTTGAAGCTGGTGACCGTCGTGTTGAAAATGGTGTCGGTCTGGCCGATGGTGGGGTCCGAGTAGGTGAGGAGAACCTCCTTTAGGCCCAGGTTGTCCGAGGCGTCGACCGTGAACTGCAGCCCGTTCGCGATCTGCTGCGTGTCCGCCGCGCTGAGCGCGATGTTGGGCGGGATCGCGTCCAGCTTCACGCCCCCCGGGTTCCGGGCCGTCTCGCACGCGGCGACGGCGGCCGCAAGCGCGGCTACCGCGCACCACCCCCGAGCAGTACGCACCTGCTGCATAAGAACGCTCCTGGTCACTTCCCGGTGCTGGGCGTCACCAGGTCGTCGATGATGTGCGGCGTGATGAGAATCAGCAGATCGCGCCGCTGCTCCTGCTCGGACGAGAACCCGAACAGCTTGCCAAGGATCGGCAGGTCTACAAGGAAGGGGATTCCGGACTTCGTCACCGTGACCTCCGTCACCGTGAGGCCGCCGATGACCGCCGTTTCACCGTCGTTGACCAGGATCTGATTGTCCGCCTGCTGCGTCTGGAAGGTGAAGCCGATGTCCACCGACGCGGGCTTCACGTTGGAGCGCTCGGCGTGCACTTCCATCAGCACCTGCCGGTTCGCCGTCACGTGCGGCGTCACCTTCAGGTTGATGCCGGTCTGCTCGAAGCGCACCGTGGCGCGCGGCACGGCGCCGGCGACGGCGCCCGCCGTACTCACGTCGATCACGCGGATCGGCACGCGGTCGCCGACCAGGATCTCCGCGGCCCGGTTGTCGAGCGTCGTGATCGTGGGCTCCGCCTGGACGTCGGCCAGCTCGACCCGCTGCAGCGCCTGCAGGAACGTCGTCAGGTCGAAGTTCCCGATCGCGGTCGAGAAGATCAGGTTCAGCGCCGGGTTCACCACCTCCTGCTCGGCGTTCCCGATGGCGGACAGCGAGTTCCCGCCCAGGTCCACGATGATGTCGGTGGGCGAGAAGTTGCTCTGGGGTACGAAGGCGTCCGGCACGCCGTCGCCGTTGGTATCGACGGCCTTCGCGGTCCGCGGGTCGGGCCGCTGCACCAGCTTGTTGAAGAACTGCGTCTGGGAGCCGAGGTCGTACTTCACGCCCAGCTCTTCCACGTCGGTGCGGTCGACGAAGATGATCTTCGCCTGGATCGACACCTGCGGCGTGCGGATGTCGAGCCCCTTGACGAACTCCTCGACCCGGTTGATGCGGCTCGAGATCTCGGTGATGACCAGCGCGTTGCTGGTGGAATCGGCCACCACGGCGCCCCGCTTGGTGAGGATCGACGCCACCGACGGCACCAGCGCCCCGGCCTTGGCGTAATTCACCCGCACGAGCCGCGTCTCCACCGGCACCGTCGAGTCGGCGCGCGCCAGGTCGCGCTTGTCGATGACCTGGATGATGCCGCCGTCCAGCACGTTGGCGGCGAGCCCCTGCGATTCGAGGACCGCGTTGAACGCGAGGTCCCACGGCTGGTTCTTGATCTCGGCCGAGACCTGGCCCTTCACGTCCTTGGACACGATGATGGTCCGGCCGCTGAACGCCGCGAAGCCCGCCACGACCTCCCGCAAGTCCGCATTGTCCCACGTGACCGTGATGCGCGCGGCCTGCGACTGCGCACTCTCCTTGGCGTGGGCCGCGAGGTACGCGTCGATGCTGGGCTCATCGCCGCTCTGCGCCGGCGTCGCGACCCGCGCCGCCTGCCCGCCGTGGGCGGCGGCCCCGGGCCTGCGCCCGGGGTCGGTGCTGACCCCGGACGCAGGTCCGGGGTTCGGAGCAAGGGCCGCGACGTCCCGGCTCGACCACGCTTCGAACGCCGTGCGCTCCGAGCCGATCTTCACCCGCACCTGACCATCGCGGCGCTCGATCTGGTAGTCCTTCAGCGCGTCGAGGTCGATCACCACCCGCACCACGCCCGGCCGGAACTGCGCGTACCGGATGTTCTTGATGCCGCCGCGGTTGGCGCCGTCGTACAGCACCGCGGGGGCGACGAGACGCGCGCCCTGCAGGTCCACGACGAGTCGCGCCGGACTGGCCAACGTGAAGTCCTGGATGTCGACGGCGCCGCGGAGATCGATCACGACTTCCACGCTGCCCGCCGCCGGGACCACGCTGACGGCCTTGACCTCGCCGTCCCGCGCCGGCGGTCCCGTCATCCCCGGGCTTACGCCCGGGGTCAGCACAAGCAGGAGCGGGACGAGAGCTGCGATGCGCTTCATGGTGTTACCTCCTGCTTGGCGAGCTGCAGGCTTTCCTGCCGCTCGAAGCCGAACTCCTGCACCGTAAACACGATTTCGCGCGGCCGGATCGTGGTGGCCTTGAGGCGCCCGATGATGTTGCCCGGCTTCACTCGATACACCTTGCTGTTCGTCACATCGCGCAGCACCGCGACGCTGCGCGCCGGATACCGCCCGTCGTAATAGATCCCGACGAGGCGCAGGTCGGACAGGAGCGGTCGGATGTCGCCCGACCGCAGCAGCGAGAGGAACGGGTCGCGCCCGCCGCCCTCGTAGGAGAAGACCTCGCGCACCAGCGCCGGCGCGGTCGCCGTCGCCACGCTGTCGGGCTTGGGCTTGGCGCTGTCGGATTTCGCCGCCGCCGCGGGCGTGCGCTTCGCTTGCGCGGCGAGCCCCGTTCGAACGAGCGGGGCGAGCGGACCCGCGACGAGCAACGCGACGACGCAGGGCGTGAATCGTGCGCTCACTGTCCGCCCCCCGCCCCCCCACCCTTCTTCGCCGGCGGGGGCGGCGGCGCCGCGGCCTTCACGAAGGTGCGGATCCCGAATTGCGCCTCGAGCAGCGCGCCCAGCGTATCGCCCAGCAGCTTCTGCGCCTGGCCCGCGGCCGCCTTGAGCACCACGTCCTGCGGGACGATGATGCGCGGCAGGCTCGCGATGTCGGACAGGAACTCGCCCAGCTGGTCGTAATGCCCGATGATCTCGAGCCGGTACCGGTAGGTGTCGAACGGCGGTCCCGCCTCGACCGGCTGGGGCTCGATCCGGCCGATCGTCACGCCGCGCACCTTGGCCTTGGTCGAGATGTCGTCGATCAGCGCCGGGACTTCGTTCTTTTCGGGCACCAGGCGGCGCATCACCGCGAGGAGCGCCGTGTACTCCTCGACCTTGCGCCGCAGGTCCTCCACGGTGCCGCTCGCGAGATCCGCCTTCGCCTGCGCGATGACGGCCTCCATGCTCCGGATCTCGGTCTGCACGGCCTCGATCTCCTGGCCCGTCGGCGTCGCCCAGTAGTTCCAGAAGGCGTACCCGAGCGCGAGCATGCCGATGGTGATGAGCAGCATCACCTGGCTCTGCCGGTCCTGCGGCAGCAAGGCCATGCGCTACCTCGCCGACTGGGTCAGGGGGACGGTCCGGATGTACACCGAGTCCGCCACGCGGAACCGGACCGCGACGTTGAAGGCGGTGACGGGGCGGTCGGCCTCGATGACCGTGGAGGTCGTCGCCGGGGTCACGTCGGTCAGCCAGGGCGACGCGGCGAGCTGGCGCAAGAACGTGGTGAACGCCTGGATGTCCACCGTGCTGCCCGTGATCCAGATCCGCACCTGCGGTCTCCCGATCGAGTCCGTGCCGCTCCCGGCGACCGGCAGGGCACCCGGTGAGCCCGGGGCGACATTGCCGCCCCCGGCCACGGAGATCCCCGTGAGCCAGGTGTAGGGCGGCAGGGCCTTGGTGATCTGGTCCAGCACGTGCGGCCAGATGTAGCGGTCGGCGTCGATTCCCCGAATGACCTGGATCTCGGCGACGAGCGAGTCGCGGATGCGCTCGGATTGGCGCTTCTGGGCGATCACCACGTCGAAGCGCCGCTTCTCCGCCTGCACCTCGACGCGCCGGTTCTGGAGCACCCGCAGCCGCGTGCTCTGCGTGATGAACCACAGCAGCCCGCCGCCGACGACGATCAACGACGTCACGCTCGCGACGAGCAGCCAGGGGTTCTTGATGCTGGCAAGCAGGCCCCGGAAGTCGGGCAGCGCGAGCTTGAAGCCCGCGCCGCCGGCCGCCGCCTTCTTCCCCTTCTTCCCGGGAAGGAGGTTTATTTCGATCATGCGGCGCGCCTCAGCGCCAGTCCCACCGACAGCATCAAGAGCGGCGCGATGTCATCCACCGCGACGGATTCGAACACCGAGTCGCGCACCTTGAGGCGCTGCACCGGGCTCGCGAGCTCCACGGGCACGCGCAGCCGGTTCGACAGCGCCTCGTTCAGACCCGGAACCCGCGCCCCGCCGCCGATCGTGTAGACCCGCCCCAGCCCCCCGGCGGAGCGCGAGGCCGTCGCGAGGAACGCCGCCGCCCGCTCCACCCCCACCGCGATCTCTTCGCCCCGAGCGTCCACGTACTGCGCCAGGTCGCCGCTCTGCGCCTGGCCCTGAATGACCCGCTCCGAGTCTTCCGCCGACAGCCCCTTCTCCCGCTGGAGGTCCTCCCGGAAGCGCCGCGTCCCCACCGACAAATCCCGCGTCAGCACCGGGACCCCGTCCTCCAGGATGTTCACATTGGTGACTTCGTGCCCGATGTTGACCAGTCCCACCACCCCCTGCATCGCGTCGGGGTGGTTCAGCTCGAACGCGTTGTGGATCGCGAACGCGTCCACGTCGATGATCGCCGCCTCGAGCCCCGCCTCCCCGAGGAGTGACGTCCGGCTGTCCACTAGCTCCCGTTTCGCGGCCACGAGCAGCACGTTCATCTGCAGCCCCTCGGCGTCGGGATCGAGGATCTGGAAGTCGAGCTCGACGTTCGCCATGTCGAACGGGACGTGCTGCTCGGCCTCCCACCGGATCACCTCCCGGGCGTCCCCTTCCTTCATCCGGTCCATCTGGATCTTCTTGACGATCACGTCCCGGCCGCCGACCGCCGTCACCACCGACCGCTGCTTGACGCCGGCCGTGGAAAACAGCCCCCGGATCGCCTCCGACACGAGCCCGGGGTCCATGACCTCACCCTCGACGATGGCATCGGCGGCGACCTCGGTTGTGGCAACCTTCACGAGCTCCGGCTCGCTGCCGGAATGGTCGATCACGGCCAGCTTGATGATGCCGGAACCGATATCCAGGCCCACCGAGGTTTTTTTGCCGCCCAGCAACCCGAAGAGGGCCATAAGTGCCTATGGGCTAAAGACAAGAAGGGGCGAGGGCAAACTACAGTAAGCCCCGCCCCTTATCCTGTCAAGCCTCGAACCTACTTGAGGCCGAACCAACAAGTACTTTGGTTATCGATAGTTAGGCCACTTTAGTAGAGCTGGATCCACCCCCGCGACCGCAACATGGTCCCCACGCCTGTCTTGTCTAACGCTTTGAGAATAGCACACTTAGAGTACAGGATGTTGGCGTTGCCGGTGATCGTGTTGGTCGTGTCGGAGAGCGCCACCGAATCCTGGACCATCATCGTGCCCCAGAAGTGGGCCGGGGTGCCGCCCCCACCCGACGTCCTGAGCTTGCCCTTGATGATGACCACACCGAAGAACTGGAACCCGCCCTGTACGCTCAGGCTGCCATCCACCAGCAGGACACCCTGACCTTCCTGGCCGCCGATGGCGGCGCTGGTACCGGTAATGTGAATGATCGGAAAATACTGACCGCACGGACCGGCGGGATCGCTCGGGCTTCCCCAGTTGGTGCGCACGCTCGTGTTGCACGTGCCGCCCGACAGCGCTGGCGCGATCGTCGTAGAGAAGTCCTGCGCCGGCATGGTGATAGTGGCCTGGTTGGCGAGTTGCGCGTAGGTCCTGTCCCCGAACACGGAAAACGAGCTATCCGCCAGGGTCGGGTCCTTGAGCACGGCCGGGGATCCGAGCACGGGCGGGGATCCGAGCGCGTTCGGGTGGCCGTTGATCGTGACCGTATTGTTGATCTGGGTGCGGACGCCGGCCCCGGCGCTATCGGTGGGGCCGCATCCGGTCCACCCGGTAGGGATCTGATCGTTGCCGTTGATGGTGGCGTTGCCGCCGAGCACGTTGGCGCCACCGGACGTCAGCGCGGCCGGCGGGCCGAGCGTCAGCGGCTTGACGCGGACCAGGAGCCCGAGCCGCTGGCTTGCGCCGCCGCCCCGGATGCGCCCGGCGAAGCTCATGTTGTCCTGCGCCGTGACGTCGACGAGGTACAGCTGGTCGTTGAGCTTGAAGAGCGTGCCGCTGTAGCTCCCTGTCTTGCTCGCCGACGGCTTCCTGTCGATGACCACCGAGCTCGTCGCTGGCGAGTCCGCAGGGAACGGATACAACGCAGCGTAGGCGGCGCTGTTCTTGTCCCAGTCGCGGATGATGTCGTAGACCCCCTCCTCCGCCACGCCGAACGCCGCCATTACGCGCCGCACGTTCTCGCTCACGCGCTGCTCCTGCATGGCCGCGAACAGCGCGCCGGCGATGAGCGCGCCCACGACCACGAGGGCGACGATCGCGATGGCCAGCGCGATGCCACGCTCGTTCTTCAGCACGTGCCTCATATCGGACTCCTTCTCGTCCAGGTCGATGAATCGAACGGCGGAGTCCGAAAGTGGCAAGTAGTGTGCCTGCTGGTTTCCAAAACAAGACGGGGCGGGGGCAACCTCACTGCGCCCCCGCCCCGAATCCATCAAGTCTAGATCGCCTTAGTACAGCTGGACCCACCCCCGCGACCGCATCATCGACCCGACGCCGGTCTTCGCTAACGCCTTGATGATAGCGCACTTAGAGTACAGGAGGTTGGCGCTGCCGGAGATATTGTTGGTCGTGTCCGAGAACTGCGCCGTGTCCTGGACCATGACCGTGCCCCAGAAGTGCGCCGGAGTGCTGCCACCGCCGGAGGTCTTGAGCGAGCCCTTGATGATCACGATGCCGAAAAACTGGAACCCGCCCTGGATGTTCAGGGAGCCGTCGACCAGCAGCACGCCTTGACCTTCCTGCCCGTTGATGATGGAACCGGTCCCCGTGATGTGGACGATCGGGAAGTAGTTTCCGCAGGCGCCGGTCGGAGTGCTCGGGCTCCCCCAGTTTGTCGGCACGGTCACGTCGCACGTCGTGCCTGAAACGGCCGGGCCGATCGAGTTCGAGAAGTTCTGCGCCGCCAGCGTGATATTGGCGGTGGCGGCCAGCTGGTCGTACGTCACGTCGCCGTAGTGGGTAAACGAGCTGTCCGCGAGCGTCGGGTCCTTGAGCACCGGCGGGTTTCCGATCAGGGTCGGGTGCCCACTGGTCGCGACGGTCCCGTCCGACTGCGTCCGGATGCCGGCCTTGGCGGAGTCGAGCGGTGGGCACCCCGCCCACCCCGTCGGCTGGTGGTCGTTCCCGTCGATGCTGGCACTCCCGACCACCACGTCGCTGCCGCCCGACGTGACGGCCGCCTGGGTATTGACCTGCAGGGGTCGGATCCGGGTGAGGAGCCCGAGCCGCTGGCTCGCGCCGCCGCCCCGGATGCGCCCGGCGAGGCTCATGGTATCCTGAGCGGTCATGTCGATCATGTACAGCTGGTCGTTGAGCTTGTACATCTCGCCGCTATAGCTCCCCGTCCTGCTCTTCGCGGTCTTCTTGCCGAACTGCACCGTGTCATGCGAGGGCGCGACCGCCGGGTACGGGTACAGGTTGGCGTACCGCGTCTTCGTGGTGGGGTCGCTCCAGCCGCGGATGATGTCGTAGACGCCTTCCTCCGCGACGCCGAACGACGCCTGGACCCGGCGCACGTTCTCGGCCACCCGCTGCTCCTGGGTGCCGGAGAAGAGGGCGCCGGCGATGAGGGCGCCCACGATCACGAGCGCGACGATCGCAATGGCGAGCGCCATGCCGCGCTCGTTCTTCAGGACCTGCTTCATAGACCGCTCCTTGAGGTTCACACGTAAGCCCGCTCGCCCGTCACCCGCACGGGCGGGGAGGCATCGAGCCCGGTCCGCACCGCGGGTTGTTCCGCAGCGCGACGCGGGTCACAATGCTGTCCACCTTGTACGCCTGCACGCCATTGGGTCCGCGGATTGGCGCGACCGTGCGGGCGCGCAACACGATCTGGATCTGCGCCACTTGGGAGGAGTCGGCGGTGACCGTCCCGACGCTGTCGTAGTAGGTAAACGTCACCCCGTTGGCGCCGATCAGCGGTCCGACCACGGGCTGGATCGTGCCGCCCTGCGCAGGGTTGCGCTGCCCCAGGTACCAGTTGCCGTCCGCGGCCTGGTAGGAGCGATATGCCACCTTGTCGAAGCCGCGTACCGGAGCGCCGTTCGAGATCGCGCCCGCGCGATTGAGCGTGGGATTGTTGATCCAGGTCGGTTGCAGCGTCAGCAGGTACGCCGGATGCGTCGCCACGTTGCTGTCGGCGCAGAATCCCGGATCGGGGTCCTTCTGGAGCTGGGCGGGGAGCCACTGGTCATCGTTCCGAGAGGTGGGATTGCCCTCCCAGTAGACCAGGATCGAATCGCCTTGCTTGAAGGTCTGGCGGTTGCCGTAGATCGGCGTCGTCCGAACCGCCAGCACGATCTGCCCGAGCCCCCCGCCCAGCGCCGGCGTCGCGCACACGAACGCGAGCTGGCGCATGGCACGAATCCGGAGCGAATCGGGACCCATCCCCTTGATGTCGCCGTCCGCCGCGTCCAGTTCGCGGAACTCGGCCGGCAGGATCGCGGCCGCCGCGCGGATGTTCTGCTGCAGGTCGATTGTCTGCGTCTGCGCCAGGTACACCCGCTGGTTGTTGACCAGGACCTTGTACACGGCGGCCGACACCAGGCCCAGCAGTACCAGCGCGATCATCAGTTCGATGAGGGTGAACCCTCGACGGGTTAGAAGAGACATGAGATCTGGGTCTCCGTGCTGTCGGTCCGCCACTGGCCGCGTGCGGTCGGGTACTTGCTGCGCACCACGATCTGCCAATGGTTCGCGCCCGTGGTGGCGAACCGCCACGTGAGCGAGTCCACCGGCGTCGACCCGCGCATCATCACCTCGCTGCCCCCGGCCTGCGACTTGCAGCCGGTGACGCGCAGCATCTCGAGCCGCCGCTGGGCGTACTGCGCCGCCACCGCCGAGCGCTGGCCCCGGCCGATCATCCGCGTCACCAGCGCCGCCGACGTGACGAGCGCCAGCAGGCCGATGGTGAGCACCAGAATCGCGACGATCACCTCGACGATCGTAAACCCCTCTTCGCGTTTCATTGCAGCACCACCTTACCGATCGGGTTGATCATCACCGAGTCCTTGTTGGCGGCGACGCTGCCCGTGAGCCGGACCACCGTATTCGACGGAAAGCCGTCCAGGCTGAGCCCGCGCGGATCGTATTGCACGGAGTCGCGCGAGGCGGTGAGCGTCACCCTGAACCGCGCCTTCAGATCCTGGACGCCCGAGACCGTATCCACCTTGGTCGGGCACGCCGTGGTCACCCACACCGCGTTCGTCGCCGCCGCAAAGTGCAGCGCGCTGCGACAGCCGCGCTGAATCGCCGCCGCCCGCGCCGTGCCCGCCATTGTGCCCACCGCGGCGCGCGCCGAGCGGAGGTTGGTCTTGTCGAGCGTCTGCCGGATTTTCGGAAAGCCGATCAGCGTGATGATCCCGATGATCGCCACCACGATGATCATTTCAATGGTCGTGAAGCCCAAGCGCCGCATGACGTCGCCTCCCGTCGTGATTCTCCCTCTCATACCTCGTGCCAGTAGTTAAGTTATTGTAGCATAGTATGTTATGCGTGATTGAGGTACTGCAAAATGATGCAGGCGTGCAAAGTACTGCACTAGTCGATGCCGTATCGGTCCATCTTGTAGAACAGGGTCCGGAGGCTCACGCCCAGCCGCTTGGCGGCCTCGCGGCGGTTGCCCGCGGCGGCCGCCAGGGCGGCGGTGATGGCCTGGCGCTCCGCGAGCTCGACGGCGTCACGGAGGGTGACCTCACCCCCTCGTTCCCCCTCTCCACGTTGTGGAGAGGGGGACAGGGGGCGAGGACCAACGAAATCCGCCGGCTCCAGGATCTCCTTGTCCGACAGCACCGCCGCCCGTTCGATGGCGTGCTCGAGCGAGCGCACGTTGCCCGGCCACGGCTGCTCGCGCAGCCACTCCAGCGCCGCTTCGCTCAAGACGACGCGGCGGCCGAGCCGGCCGGCCAGCCGGGCTGCAAAATGCCCCGCGAGGGGTGCGATGTCGGCACGCCGTTCGGACAACGGCCGCAGGTGAATCGCCACGACGTTCAGCCGGTCGAACAGATCGGGTCGGAACCGCCCCGCCGCCGCCTCTGCGGCGAGGTCCTTGGCGGTCGCCGCGAGCAGTCGGACATCCACGTGCCGCGTCTTCTGGTCCCCCACGCGGCGGATCTCATTCTCCTGCAGCACGCGCAACAGCTTCGCCTGGAGCGCGATCGGCAGCTCGCCGACCTCGTCCAGCAGCAGCGTACCGCCGTCGGCCTGCTCGAACAGCCCCGGGCGGTCCCCCGCCGCTCCGGTGAAGGCGCCCTTTACGTAGCCGAACAGCTCCGACTCGAGCAGCGTGTCGGGGATGGCGGCGCAGTTCACCGCCACGAACGGGCCGGCGGCGCGGGGACTGGCCCGATGGATCGCCTGGGCGACGACCTCCTTGCCGGTCCCGCGCTCGCCAGTGATCAGTACCGTGGTGGGATGTCCCGCCACGCGCGCCACCATATCGAGGGCCTCTCGCATCGCCGGGCTCTCGGCGATCAGGGCCCGGGCCGCGGGGCTGCTGTCCAACTGTGCTCTTAGTGTCGCGATGGTGTGACCGAGCCGCTCACGCTCCTCGGCCTTGCGAAGGGTGAGCACGACCTCGTCCGGGCGGAACGGCTTGGGCACATAGTCGTATGCGCCTTCTTTCATGGCGGCGAGCGCCGCTTCCTCGCCGCCGTAGGCGCTCATCATGATGACGAGGCCTGAGCCGCCGCGGCCCTTGTACCCGCGCAGGAACGCCAGCCCGTCCATGCCCGGCATCCGCACGTCGCACAGCACGACGTCGAACGATTCCCCCAGGGCGCGCTCGAGCGCTCGGGTCCCGTTGCCCTCGGACGCCACTTCGTACCCTGCGTCGGCGAGCAGTAACCCGAGCGATTGGCGGAGGCCGGGTTCATCGTCAACCACGAGTACGCGTGTCATGGGCAACGCGGAAGTTGGAACGTGGAACGCGGAACATCAGGAGAGACGTCGGTTCGCCTGTTCCGCGTTCCGAATTCCGCGTTCCGCGTTCCGCTTCGGTTCATTCCGCCTCCGGGAAGAACATCTTAAACGCCGCCCCTCCCTCCCGCGCCGTGTCCACCCACACCACCCCCCCCATGTCGTGCACGGCGCGGGCGACGATGGCGAGGCCGAGTCCCGTTCCCCGGCCCGGCTCCTTGGTGGTGTAGAACGGTTCGAAGATCTTCTCGCGGTCGTCGGGTGGCACGCCCGGTCCCGAATCCGCTACATACAGTAGCGTCCCCGGTTGACCCGCCCCGAAGTCGGTCCGCGCCGGCCGCCGCTCGGGGCGGCGCGGGAAGGTTGTGTCGGGCGGGTCGCCGGCCCGCCGGGGCACGGCCGGTCGCGGCTCGTACGCCCACGGCTGCGCGGCGACGATCACGAGCCCCCCGGGCGCGGCGTCTACCGCGTTCAGCACCAGGTTGACGATCGCTTGCTCCAGGAGATGGACCCGCCCGAGCATGCGGGGCACGTCGGGGGCGACCTCGAGGCTCGCACGCACGGCCTTCAGGGCTCCTTGCGCCTCGAGCAACCCGTAGGCGCTCCGCGCCACGGCGACGGCATCGAGTGGCGCGAGGTCCTCTTCCTGGGGTCGCGCGTAGTCGAGCAGCCCGCGCACGATGCGATCGATGCGCTCGAGCTCGCGGGTCACGCCGGCCACCACCTCGGGGTCGGCGCCGCGGCGGCGCAGCACTTCGATGTAGGTCCCGACGGCCCCCAGCGGATTCCCCACCTCGTGGGCGATCCCGGCCGCCAGCCGTCCGATGCTGGCGAGCTTCTCGGAGCGCACCAGCTGCCCCTGCGCGTCGAGCAGGTGATCGGTCATGCGGTTCAGGCGCTCGGCGAGGGTAGCGAAGTCGCGCGTCTCCTCGTCCGGCGCGCGGCGCCCCAGATCGCCGTCCGCCACGGCGTCCGCCGTCGCGACCACGCGCTCCAGGGGCCACAGGACCAGCCGGTTCACCAGATGGCGCCCGAACACGATAAACACGGCGACTTCCAGGGCGACCAGGAGCATGACCAGCAGGAACGTCCGCTCCGGGGCGAAACTGGTGGCGAGCAGCATGGTCGCCACGCCTACCAGCAGGGCGGCGGCGGCGAGGAACGATAGATAGAACAGCAGCTCGGTCCGGAGCGCGGGCTTGGCCGGCATGGCGCTGGAATAGGCATAAAAACGAAGCGGCGGGGAAGTCCCCGCCGCTCGTCGAATGCCACCGCAAGGTCGCCGCTTAGTTACAGGCGGGCGCGCCTTCCGTGGTCGCCGGAGTGAGCGCCGCCGTGTTCACGAAGATGGCGCACGTCACCAACGGCGTCTGCAGGTTGTTGTTCGTGATCGTGACGCTCCAACCGCCGTTACCGGCCGCGAGGCCGACGGTCCCGAGGTTGTTGCCGGTCGTCACGCAGAAGTTGACAGCGCCCGCGGTCGGCGGCGTGGTGCACGCGATCGTGGCACTGTACTTGACCGAGTCGGCGAAGTACGCCTCTTCGGCGGTCACCAGGTTCCGAAGGTCCGACTTCATCGAGGCGACGTACGCCTTCGCCTTGGTGTTGGCGAACTTCGGGATCGCGATGGCGGCCAAGATGCCGATGATCACCACCACGATCAGCAGCTCAATGAGTGTAAAACCCTTGCGGTTCATCTGACTGTACCCCCGTTGAAGTCCATCTCAGAAATCGTACGGCATTAAGCGGGAATGTCCCGCAAGCGGGATAAGCAAAGCGCGTGCCCTGGGTCGCGTAAGGCACTGTAAGGCGTTGTGTGGTAAGGCGTTGAGGAGGTGGAGGAGGTCCAACCGTCGCTCCGGTGTCTGGAGCTTAGTCCGGTGTTTTGCAAGGCGCCTCGCCGACCGCAACGACCACCGACGCACCCCCGGCGCCCTCTCGCAAGCGCGCTCACTGCGGGAGCCCCAGGCGGCCCGCGCGGGCCAACAGAGAATCGGCCGGCCTCGGGTAGCCGTGAGCCCGCGCCATCGTCGCCTCATAGCGATAGTAGCCGGCCGCGCAGGGGCCGGAGCAGAAGCGCTCGAGCCGGGCCAAGAGCGAATCGGCCGCTCGCGCGTCGCCCAGGGCGAACGCCGCCACGGACCCGATCGAGTAGACCCACGGGTCGCGGGGCATGATGCCGGCCGCGATGCGGACCGCGGCCAGGGCTTTGGCGGGCTCGCGCCGGTCGAGATACACCCCGGCCATGCGCACCGGACCCCCGTAGGAGTCCGGCGAGTCTTCGAGGATGCTTTGCGTGACGGCGTTATCGTCGCGCCACGTTGGGACTCGCAGGGCGGTGCGCACACCCCCGAGGAGACAGAGCACGGCCGCCACGAGTCGCAGCCGCTCCGACGGCAAGCGGGAGAGGGCGGCCGACGCCGCCAGCACCAGCCCGACCGACGGCAGGTAGAGCGTCCGCTCAGCCACGTAGAATCCCGCGGGATAGAGGAGGTTGGCCACCGGCAGGAAAGCCACCCCGATCCAGCCGAGCCCGAACGCCTCGAGCTTGCGCCCGCGCCTCCACGCGAGGAGCAGCAGCGCGGCCCACGTCAGGGCCCAGAGCAGCCCGAGGGCGAACCGGAAGTCGAGGGGCGACGTCACCGCGGTGCGCTCGTTCGGGGAATAGTCCACGCGCAGCGTGAGCGGGAAGACGAGCAGGCGCACGACATCCGCCAGCGCGGCGACCGCCGTGAGGCGCACCGTGAGCGGAGATTGGCCGATGAACATCGGCGCGACGCTCGCGTACCCGCCGAACGGCTGCCGCACCAGCGTGCGCACCGCGGCGTAGGCCGCCCCGACGACCACCCAGCCGACGAGCAGCGAGATCATGCGGCGCCGATCGGGCCTGTCGAGGCCGATCATCCACGCCCATACCACCAGGGCGGGTGCGACGGCGGCGTTTTCCTTGGAGAGCAAGCCGAAGGCGAGTGCCGCGGCGCTCCAGCCGGGATGCTGACGGGCCACGCCCGCGTACACGGCGAGCACGGTGAACAGCGTCGCCATGAGCTCCGAGCGGCCGACGACGTTCGCGACCGCTTCCACGTGCACCGGATGGACCGCGAACAACAACCCGGCGACGAGCGCGCCCGCCGTGTCCACCCAGCGCCGGGCGAGCGCCGCCACGGCCACCGCAGCCCCGGCGTGCCACAGGACGTTGACGGCGTGGAACCAGGCGGTCCCGTCCACGAGCGCATCGAGGGCGAACCCCGCGATCACCAGCGGCCGGTACATGTGGCCGCCGAGGTCCGGGGTCCAGTACGGAGCGGCGAACGCCCGCCACAGCCCCGACGGGTGGACGACGAGCGGGTTCAACGCGATGATCGGGACGTCGTCCAGGGCGAACCGATTCCAGAGGGCGCCGAGGTAGACGACCACGGCGCACAGCGCGACCGTCAGAAACATCCGCTTGGGAGTCATTTGGCGCGGGCGAGAAACGAGTCGGCGGCCGCCGGATACCCGCGGGTTCTTGCGATTGCGGCGGCCGTCCGGTAATACGACGTGCAGCGGGGGCACCCCGCCTCCAGACTATCGAGGATCGAGTCGGCCAGGGTCGCCTGCCCTGCGGCGAACGCCGCCTCGGCCCCCGCCGCGTACAACCAGCGCAGCTTGAGGTCGGTCAGCGCGGTGGCCTTACGAAACGATTCGAGTGCCCGGGCCGGCTGATGCTCCACGAGGTCCAGGACCACCATCTGGGCCGGACCGGCGAACGATCGAGGGGAATCCGCCACCTCGCTGAGCACAACGGTCCGTTGGTCGCGCCATACCGGGACGCGCACGGCGGTCCGGAGGCCCCCGGCCACGACGACCAGGCTCAGCACCCACGCGAGCCGGCGGGACTCGAGGCCCCGGAGCAGCGCCCCCGCTGCCCACGCGAGGCCGACCGATGGCAGGTAGAGCGCCCGTTCCGCGACAAGCACTCCGACTTGGACGGCAAGGTTCGATACCGGGAAGAACGCGATCGCGATCCAGCCGAGCCCGAACGCTTCGAGCCGGCGGCCGCGTCGCCAGGCGAGCCAGAGGAGCGCGGCCCACGCGGCGACGCACAGCAGCCCTAGCGCGAAGCGGGGGTCGAGCGGAGTAGTGACGAGGGTGCGCTCGGCAGGCGAGTAATCGGCGCGCAGCATCAGCGGAAATACGAGCAGCCGCGCGACGTCGGCGAACGCCGCCACCGCCGTCAGCCGGACGGCAACGGGAGACGCGCCGAAGAACACCGGAGCGGCGCGGCCCACCAGCTCGTGGCCCAGCACGCTCGAACGCGCCACGACGTACACGGTGCCGAGCGCAGCCCAAGTCGCCACATACGCGACCATCCGCCGCCGCGAGGGCCGCGGCACCATCTCCATCATCCAACCCCAGGCGATGAGCGCGGGCGCGACCACCGCATTCTCCTTGCTCAGGAGGCCGGCGGCGAGCGCGGCCGCGCTCCACCACAGGCGATCGTGCGCCAGCGCCGCGTAGACAGAAAGGATCGCGAAGAGCGCGGCCATCAGCTCCGCGCGTCCCACGATGTTGGCAACGGCCTCGACGTGGACCGGGTGGACCGCGAACACCAGTCCGGCCGCGAGCGCCGCGAGGTCACCACTCCAGCGCCGCGCGAGCCACGCGACCGCGACGCTCGCTCCCGCGTGCCACGCGACGTTGACCGCGTGAAACCACCAGGCTGCCCCGCCAAGCTGCCAGTCAAAGGCGTAAGAAGCGAGCGCGAGCGGCCGATACATGCCGCCCCCGATTTCGCGGGGCCAGTACGGAGACGCGAACGCTCGCCAGACACCGCTCAAGCGGCGCACGAGCGCGTTGTACGCGACGATCTGGTTGTCATCCAGCGCGAACTGATTCCAGAGCGTGCCGAGATACACGAGCACCGCGACGACGGCCACGGCGCCGTATAGGCGCACACCCGACTGCCTAGAATCCACGGTTCACCCGGAACACCGTGCGGCCGCCACTCCATTGCTTGACCATCGTCAACCAGCCCGGATAGCTCCGGACGAGCGCGTTCAACTCGGGGACCGACTGGGATACGTAGCCGGAAATCATCACGTAGCTCGCGCCTTGGCGCTCCAGATAGGCGCGCTGCTCGGCCGGAGTCGGCGCGGTCACCTCGCGCCCGCGGTAGCCATAGATGTAGAACGGCACGCTCAGCCGGCCGGTGTTGAGCCAGATGAGGGGCTCGAAGTCGGCGGCGATCACCGCGTCCGCGGGGAGCGTCGCGAACCATGGGAGCATCTCGCCGGCGCTCGCCGAGACGTACGCGGGCGCGGCGCGCCAGGAGCGGGTCGCGAGCCCCCGTGCTTCGAGCTGCACGTACCCGAAGGCCACCGCCCCTGCTACGAGCGCGACGGGCACCCGGACCCGCTGGAGGGTCGAGGCCTGCCAGAGGCGCAGCACGGCCGCGAACCAGGCGAGACCCAGCCACGGAAGTACCGCCCAGACGAACCGGTCGACCGGGAAGGGCCACACGGCGAGAATGGCGAGGTAACAGAGCAACGTGAGCCCGACGCTCGACCGCCGGACCATCAAGGCCAGCCCGTACACCAGGATCGCAAGGGCGGCCACGGCGAATGCGTAGTACAGCGCGGCGGCCGGCAACCACGAGAGCGTCAGGTCGCCGAGCGGGCGTGGTAACTCACGCAGGCTGGGCCAGAAGACACCGAGGCCCGCCCCTTTCAGGACCTCGAAGTAGCTCCCGTAGTTCGTGGCCATCCCGGGATCGATCCCCCCGCGATGACGCGCCACCCACAGTCCCCAGCCGAGCGCCGCGACGAACACGGGAGCGCCGGCGAGCGCGGCGCGCTGCCACGGGGCGCGGCGGATGACCAGCAGGTGGAGGACGATCCCCACTCCCGCGGCGACCCCGATCGTTCGCGTGAGCAGGGCGAGCGCGGCGGCGACACCGGCCAGCGTCGCTCCCGTTTCGGGAGACCACCTGGACGGCAGTCGGTCCGCGAGAATAATCGCGAGGGCGAGGAGCACGCTGAAGAGCGGCTCGGAAAAGAGTACGCAGAGGCTCGTCAGCGTCGGGAGGGCGACGGCGGCCCCGGCCACGATCGCCGCGGGCAGCCAGCCGGGCGCTCCGGGGCCAAGCAACTCCACGCGGGTCGCGTACCAGGCAATGAGGCCCGCCGCGACGGCGCCGAGCCCGATGTTGAGCACCTTGGCCGCGAACACGGCCGCCGACAGCGGCAGCAGGCCGACGAAGGGGGCGAGGACGAGAGGATAGAGCGGGGGGAAGTGAACGGCCGCCGGGTAGCCGGGCAGGTGCGCATGCGCGTAGCCGAGGCCGTGGCTCAGCGCGTACGCGATGCCGACGTACAGCCCGTCGTCGTAGAACACCCCCGGCAGCATGTGGTTGAGCGTGAGGGCGCCGCCCGCGAGCGCCACGAGGCCCGCGGCGACGCCCGCGCGGCGGGCCGCAGCTTCGGCAGTCAACGGCTTCTCCACGATCGGCATCGCCATGGCCCTAGGGGTTGGGATCTAGTAAGGAACGATTGCCGCTGTGTCGTCTTCGCTCGCCCGCGGTCGGTATCGGTACCACGTACGGTCGGGGAAGCGCGCCCGTAGGACCTCATTGCGCGGTCCCAAGTCTCGAGCGAACACCACGGACCCGCCGAGGGCGCCGTCGGGATCGAAGCGCGCCAGGGCCAGGAACGGCGCGTACGGCGTGGTTCCACCCTCGTCCGCCGCGATCTCCCGTCGGCACGCGTCCGTCAGGACGGCGCCCTCCGCGAGCGAAATCGCCTCATCCGCCTGCAAGCCGCCGACCGGGTGCACCGCCGCGGCGGTACGGGTGGCGTCGAGCAGGCGGGCGTGTCGGACCGCGGTGTCGTCGGGGGCTCGCGTGTCTTCGGCATCGAGCGCGGTTTGGATCTGGCAGGCGTCGGCGCTGGACAGGAGGCGACCGGCTTCGCTCGGCGCCAGGCCGAAGGCGCGCAGCCGCGCCTCGAGGCGCGCGCGCCACGGCTCATGCACGAAGACCAACGCGCGACTCAGGCGTGCGGCTTCCACCTGCACCGCGATGTCGGTCTTCAACTTGGTCCGCCCCACGTGATAGTAGTACGCCCGCATCTGCACGCTCGAGACGCCGGTGGGAGTGAGCCAGGCGTAGCACAGGCACAGCGGGACGACGAGCAGCGTCGCGCGCCGTGGCACTCCCTGCGGAAGCGACTCGGCGACCAGCCCCGGTGCTCGGGCCCCGAAGATGATGAACGCGGGGACGGCCGTATAGAGGAACCGCGGCCCCGCGAAGAAGCTGTCCGCCGCCCAGTACAGACCGTACGCGCCGACCGTAGCGCCGATCAAGCCGAGGAGCAACAGGTCCCAGCGCGTGGGACGTCGCAGGGCGACCAGCGCGGCGAGGATCGGCACGAGCCCCGGCAGCGGCCACTCGAACAGGTAGCGGTCGAGGCGCATCAGGTTGGCCGACGTCAGGGTCAGCGCTCGCAGGGGCGTGTACGGCACGCCGAAGGGATCCACGTGAAAGCCCAGGCGCTGTCCGGGACCGTACAGCGCATCGTAGGCGAAGAGCAGGGGACGACCCGTGGTCCGGGCGTTGACGTACAGGAGGCAGGCCACCGGCAGCGCGCCCACGGCGAACTGCACCACCAGCGAGCGGGCGCGGCTCCGCTCGCGCCGCAGCACCGAGAGCTGAAACACACCGATCACGACGGCGACTACCGCCGCGTCGAGCGGCCGAATCGTCGCCATGCCGCCGACCCCCAGGCCGATCAGGGCCGCGGCGCCCAGCACGGCGCTCCCGCGTGGCGCCGTGGCCCACGTCGGGAGCGCTGCCAGCGCCAGCGTCGCCAGCGCGAGTGCGCCGACGTGGTTCATCTCGCTCGCCCCCATGATGAGGACGAACGGAGACAGCGCGAAGAGGAGCGCGCTCGCCCGCCCCGGCCCTTCGCCGAAGGCGGCCGCCGCGAACCGGTACAGCGCGCAGGCCGTGAAGGCGGTCAGGACCGGATTCACGAGCCAGGTGGCGTGCAGCGCCGCACCCACCGCGAGCAGCGCGGGACCACCGATCGGATACATCGAATACCAGCGCCCGGCCCGATCCAGCACCCCGGTGATGGAAAAGAACTCCGGGTGTGGCTCGCCCGCCGCGAAGAGGCGGCCTGCGAGGAGGACGTGGGCGTGAAAGCGCTGCGCCATCTCGTCCTGTGAAAAGGGCGCTCGTGCGAAGCAGTAAACGGCGAAGCTGCCGGTGAGCGCGAGGACCAGCAGCGCAAGGAAGGCTTGGAACGCGCGCGGTGACGGCCCGAGTACGACGGTGATCGATCTGGCGATCGAGCGGTCGACGCGCTCGCCGACGACGCGCCCGAGTCCGAGCGCAGCGAGGACGATGGCGGTGCCCGTGACGAGCCAGTCCTGCACGGCCGCGGACCACCAGGGGATGGACGCGCCGCCGCCGAGCAGCTTCGCGAGCGGGACGAGGCCGAGCGCCGCGAGCACGGCAGCGGCCGCGAGCGGCGGCAGGCGCCCGCCACCGTGCGGGCGGGCGTCGCCGGCGGTCACCGGCTCCGCCACTGGCCTCGCGGCGGGAACAGGTTGTGCCGCAGGATGTGAAACAGCGCCGCCAATCCGTCGCGCCAGGTGATCTTCTTGCCCTCGGCGTACGTCCGGCCGCTGTAAGAGATGGGCAGCTCCCAGATGCGCGCGCCCGCCTGCGCGAGCCGGGCCGTCAGCTCGACTTCGATCCCGAACCGCTCCGATCTGAGCGGCAGCCGCTTCAGGAGATCCGCCCGGACCAGCTTGTAGCAGGTCTCCATGTCGGTGAGGTTCAGATTCGTGAACATGTTGGAGAGGAGCGTGAGAAAGTTGTTGCCCACGGCGTGCCAGAAGAACAACACGCGGTGCGGGCCGCCCTGAAAGCGCGAGCCGTAGACCGCATCGGCGCGCCCCTCCTTGATGGGCGCGAGGAGGCGGGGCAGCTCCGCCGGGTCGTACTCGAGATCGGCGTCCTGGGCCACGATCACCCGGCCGGTGGCGGCGGCGATGCCGCTCCTGAGCGCCGCACCCTTGCCGCGGTTCGTCTCATGGTGAAGCACTTGCTGGACGAGCCCGGTGCCCACCAGGCGGTCGAGGATGGCGCCGGTGTCGTCGGTCGACGCATCGTCCACGGCGATCACCTCGAGCCGCAGCGGGACCTGCTGGAGCTGTCGCAGCACGGCTTCGATCGTCGCCGCCTCGTTGTACGCCGGCACGACGACCGACAGCAGGGTGTCGTCGGTCGACGGGAGGGGCGACATCAGGCCGGCACCTCCCCGATCGCGATGAGCGACTGGCCGATCCGCCAGGGAAGGAGCCGCTCCAGTCGGAACAGCGGCACCAGTGCTTCGTACCAGCGCAGCGCCCCCGTGGGAATGAGCCGGCGGCGCAGCACACGACCCGCGACCCACCATCCCGGCACACCGGCGAGGTTGAAATACTCGAGATGGCGGAGCCGGAAGCCGGCCGCCCCGAGCTTTTCCGACAGCTCGGCGGGGACGTAACGGCGGAAGTGTCCCAACGCCTCGTCCAGGGTGCCGTACAGCGCTCGCAGCGACGGCACGAGGAGCACGAGCCGCCCGCCGGGTTGCAGCAGGTCGTGCATCGCGCGCAGCGATGCACGGTCGTCCTCGATGTGCTCGAGGACGTTCAGGCAGACCACCGTGTCGAGCCGCTCGGCGACCAGCGCGGGGCTCACGGCGGGCAACCGCAGCTCGGCGACCGACACCTGCGACCGCCGCGCGAACCGCTCGCGCAGCCGGCCGAGGTAGTCGGGCTCGGTGTCGGTCAGCACGACGCGTTCGACACGGGTCTGGTCGACCAGGAACGCCGACATGTTGCCGATCCCGGCCCCGATCTCGAGCACCCGGCGCCCCACCCACGGGCGCAGCCGGTCGAACATCCAGCGGTTATAGCGGGGGGCCGCGGCCATGCGCTCCAGGGTCGCGGCGCCTGTCAGGTCGCGGCTGACAGGTGGGGTCACGCGCTGCTCACGACCGGCGCCGCACCGGCGTCAAAGCGAACTGGCCCGCCGTGAGGGTCGGATCGATTTCGATCCGCGGATCGGCCGGCTGCAACGAGTGGTCGCTCTCGTGCAGAACGTAGAGCACGTCGGGCCAGCGCACGTCACCGGGAACCAGGCGGACCGTGAGTCCTTCGATGGACTGTCGGAACGCGACCCAGTCGGGACGGGTCCGCCACCCCACGGAGAAGATGTGGTACAGGGCTTCATAGTTGTCGAGGACGATGTAGCGATGCCGCAGGGCGAGCCGGTCCGCGATGTGATAGTACCCGCCGATGGAGTACAGCCCCCGCCGGTATACCATGAAGCGCGTGCGCAGCCACGCGCCTTCGGGGACGCGGGCCGTGGTGAACAACGATTCGAGTTGTGCGAGGTTGCGGTTGACGATCCGCGCGTCGCGCACGATGAGGGCGCCGTGTACCGCGAGGGTGACGAACAGGACGCCGGCCGATGCGGCGAGTGCCCGGGGGCGCAGGGTGCCAAGCGCCTCCGTGACGGCAGGCAGGAGGGTGATGACGCCGAGGCAGCGGAGCCGGATCGCCACGAACCCGCCCTCGCCCACCTGCTCCGGCCCCACGACGGACAGGATCAGGAGGAGCAGCCCGAAGACCTCCGCCCCGGACACACACGCGAGCCCCTCCCGCTGCGCCGCGCGCAGCCGACGCGCCAGCGCGAACCACACCGCTGCCATGATCAGCACACCGGCCACCGCGTCGAGCGCGTGGACGCTCACCACGAAGTCGCCGATCACGAGGCCCCGCCCGCCGAGCCAGGCGTCGGCCGGCCGCAGCGCCCCGGTCCCCGTACCGCCGCTGCCCAGCTCCAGGAGCAACAGGACGAGGGCGGGCGCCGCCACCGCAACGTCCTGCCAGCGCCCGCGACGGCTGAGGGCCCGCCACGCGGGTACCGCGAGCGCGAGCCCCGCTCCCACGGCGAACGTCAGGAAGTGGGTCAAGTAGAGGCCGGCGAAGACCGCCTGCGCCAGGAGCCGGTTGCGCGGCGTCGGCTCCCGCTCGAGCACGAGCAGCAGTGCGGCGTAGAGCGCGAGTGACAGCGCGAAGTCGTAGAAGCCCATCCAAACGAACCACGTCTGCGCCAGCCACCCAGCGGCCGGCGCCAGCGCGACCAACGGCGCGCCTCCCTGCCCACCATGGGAGCGCACGAGCAGCGCAAGGAATCCGGCGAGCGTCGCGACGACGGCCAGCGTGAAGACCACCCGCTCGGCCGTCTCAAAGCCCACCACCCGCCCCAAGCCCATGAGCAGGAACTGCGCCGTCCGGTCGGGGCGCGTCCAGTCGCGGTCGAACTCCAGGTAGCGGGCGTACGGCGCCCGTTCGGACAAGACGGCGTCCGCCACGAGCGCGTTGTACACGTGGCTCGGGCCGTCGGTGGTCACCAGAACGGGGGAAGCCCAGACGGGGACGAGCGCCGCCGCGGCGACCACCGCCACGACGGCGACGCGAACGGGGCGCGAGTCGGCCCGCACCTAGCGCCCCGACCCGCCTTGATCGCCTTGATCCGACGCCGCGGCGGCCCCTCCCCCCTCGTACCGGCTCAGCTTGCGATACAGCGTGGAGGGATCGATACCGAGCACCTCGGCCGCGCGGGTCTTGTTGCCACCCTCGCTCTGGAGCACCCAGGTGATGTAGGCGCGCTCGATCACGTCGAGCGTGGGGTTCGCGTGCGGCCGCTCCGCGACCAGCGGCTCGGCGCGGCGCTCCGTCAGCTTGTCGGGCAGGGCCGCCAGGTCGATGGTCGTTGCCTTGCTGAGCACCACCGCCCGCTCGAGCGCGTTCTCGAGCTCGCGGACGTTGCCGGGCCAGTCGTACGCGAGCAGCGCGTCCTTCGCGTCCTGCGCGAGCGCCTTCGGCTGCTCCTCGCGCTCCTTCGCGATGCGACTCAGGAACTCCTCCCACAAGATCTGGATGTCGTCGCGCCGCTCGCGGAGCGGCGGCAGGTGGATGGCGATCACGTTCAGCCGGTAATAGAGGTCGGTGCGGAAGCGACCGCGCTTGATGTCGTCCTCCAAGTCGCGATTGGTGGCCGCCACGACGCGGACGTCTACCGGAATGGCCTCGGTGCCGCCCACCGGGATCGCTTCCCGCTCCTGCAGCACGCGCAGCAGCTTCACCTGGGTGGCGGGCGACATCTCGCCGATCTCGTCCAGGAAGAAGGTGCCGCCGCGCGCCGCGGCGAACAGGCCCTGCTTGTCCCGTACCGCGCCCGTGAACGAGCCCTTGACGTGCCCGAACAGCTCCGATTCGAGGAGGCTCTCCGGCAGCGCGCCGCAGTTGAGTGAAAAGAACCCACCCTCCGCGCGACCGGACAGCTCGTGGATGTAGCGCGCGATGACCTCCTTGCCGGTGCCCGACTCGCCCTGGATGAGCACCGTGCTCTCGGTCGGCGCCACCTGCTCGGCGAGCTTCAGGACCTCCTGGAACGTGCGGGATTTGCCCAGCGGCTTCACGAGCCCGGAGCGCTCGCGCCGCCGGATCTCCTGCTTGAGCTGCTTGTTCTCGGCCTTGAGGAGTCGCTGCTCCGCCGCGCGCCGGCAAATCGCGACCAGGTCGTCGTTCGAGAACGGCTTCTGGATGTAGTAGAACGCGCCCTGGTTCACCGCCTGGATCGCACTCTGGAGCGACGCCTGGGCGGTCATCAGGATGACGGGGGTCTCCGGGTCCTGGTCGCGCACCGCGGCGAGGATCTCGGTGCCCGAGACCCCCGGCATCTTGATGTCCGTGAGCACGATGTCGGGCGGGTCCCCCTTCAGCGCCTCGAGCCCGGCTTTCCCGCCCTGGGCGGTGGTGACATCGAACCCTTCCCCCTTCAACAGGATCCGGAGCACGTCCAGGATCCCCATCTCGTCGTCCACCACGAGAATCGACGGCTGGTTACTCATGCGGGCTCCTCCCATACCGCGAGTTCACTCGCGCCCCTCATGCTGCCTCCTCCTTTCTGCGGGCGGCGG
This sequence comes from Gemmatimonadota bacterium, assembly GCA_003222085.1. Taxonomy (GTDB): domain Bacteria; phylum Gemmatimonadota; class Gemmatimonadetes; order Gemmatimonadales; family GWC2-71-9; genus AG41. The sequence goes on along the minus strand of QHUK01000003.1, from coordinate 66,563 downwards.
GGAAATAGACGGTAAACGTGGTGCCATGCCCCGGCGTGGAGTCCACGAGCACCAGGCCGCGGTGCGCGTCCACCGCGCGCTGCACGATGGCGAGGCCGAGGCCGGTACCGCCCACCCGACCCGTCACGAACGGCTCGAACAGGCGGGCACGCAGGCCCTCGGGGATGCCCGGGCCGTTGTCGCTCACGGCCAGGGAGACTGGGCTCTCGATGCCGGCGCCCCCCGGCAACTCGTGGGAGGCGGGCCGCCCGGTGCGCACCTCGACCCGCGCGCCCTTGCCGGTAGCCTGAACGGCGTTCAGCACCAGATTCGACACCACGCGATGCAACAGGTCCTCGTCGCCTTCCATCGGGGTCGCGTCGCCCGTGAGATCGATCACCGCGTCCTCGGGGCAGTCCGGGTGCTCGCGCACGAGGCGGATCGCGGCGGCCGCGACGGTGCGCAGGTCGAGCGGCCGGCACTCGGTGGCGCGCACGCGGGAGAAGTCGAGAAACTCCGAGAGCAGACGCGACAGCCGGTCGCTCTCGCGTACCACGAGCGACGTCAGGAACTTCTCGTCGGCGTTCACGCGTTTCGCGCGCCCCAGCTGCTCCACCGACGAGCGGATCGACGCGAGCGGGTTCTTGATCTCGTGTGCCAGGCTCGCCGACAGCTCCGCCACCGCCTCGAGCCGTTCCGCGCGCAGGTGGAGCTCCTCGAGCCGCTTCGAGTCCGAGATGTCGGTGAAGATCGCGGTGACCCGGGGCTCGCCCGCCGGCTCGACGTCCAGGGTCGTGGTCGTCACGCCGATCGGGAAGGTGCGATCGGGACGTCGCACCGTGGCTTCCACGCGCATCGCCCGCACGCCCCGCCGCGCCGTCGCCGTGATCGCGGCCCAGAACTCGGGGGCGATCTTCGCGAACTCCGGCATGATCGGGCGCCCCCGCCACTGACGCTCCTTGAACCCGAGGATCTGCTCCGCCGCCGGGTTGCAGTACAACAGGTGGCCCCCCTGATCGACCGTCACGATGCCCGTCGGGACGCTGCGCAGCACGTCCGCCGCTTCCAGTCGGGCCTGGCGCAGCTCTCCCGCCAGGGCCTCCCGCTCCGCCCCCATCACCGACACCCGGCTCGAGAAATAGGCGGTCACCGCCGCCACCGCGGCGAACACCAGCAGCTGCAGCCCGACCTGCGCGGTCATCGGCGTGGTGTGCCCGAAGAACACGTCCGCGAAGTAGACGATCCCGACCAGCGCCGTGATCAAGCCCGTGCTCGCCGGCGGCATCAGCACCGCCGTCACCGCGATCAGCGGCACGTACAGCGGCGTCAGGTCGCTCTGCGGACCGCCCGTGATGTGCACCACCGTAGTGATCAGCGCGACGTCGAACAGCGCCTGCCCGTACAGGAACGACCGGCCGGGCGGGCGACGCGAGATGTGGGTGTACCAGTAGGAGGCGATGGTCACCACGACTGCCGCGACCAGCAGGAACGACGTGACGAGCACGTCCAGGGGACCCGCGACCGCAAACTTGAGCGCCGCGGTCAGGTAGATCGCGATGGCGACGCACAGCCGTCCCGCGTACACCGACCGCAGCAGACTCTGCGGGGTCGGGAGGACCGAACCCCGCCGGTCACCCGTCAGCCAGGTCATGAGACAGCCGCAAGCCGAAAGTCGTAAGCCGTAAGGACGTCCCCTCTGAAGACAGGGTGCAAGCCGAAAGGCGTAAGCCCCAAGGGAACCGCAAGTTACACCCTCTGCGGCTTGCGGCTTGCGGCTTGGAACTATTGTTGACGGTGTGGCAAAGTGCAAGAGCACGAGCGCCGGCGGCGTTCCTGCGCCCCGAGTCGCTATTGTGTAGGGACATGCGGCGCGCGGTGTCTATCACGGTGTGGCTGATGGTCGGAGCGCTGGCGGCTCCCGGTCGCGCGGCGGGCCAGGCCGCGCTGACCCCGGCCGACTCTGCGATCCTCAATTCCCAACCCCTGAAACGCTTGGTGCTTGCTCCGTCGCTGCTGCGGCGTCTCAGTCTCTTGGCCGCCGGTCTCGACCGGGAAGTGGTGCTGTGCCTGCAGGGCACGGTCGTGGGAGACACGGCGCTGGTGAGGGAATTCACGATGCCGGACATCGTGCACTCGACCGTGGACGCCGTCACGCCGTTTCCCTGCCCGCCGACCGGCACGCTCGCCGTGTGGCACAACCATCCTTGGGTGGGGCCCGACTCGAGCTTCGGCGTGCGGACGCCGGAGGATCTCTGCTCGCTCAGCCAGCCGGACCTGCGGACGGTGGTGGCGGACTCGATTCCCTTCGCGGTGGTGAGCGTGGGTCGAGCGCCTCAGCCGGTCCTCTGCTGGTGGCGCCGCGTCCAGGCGGTGATCAACCGACACGTGAAGTTTCTGCCGCGGTTCCCGCGCCAGTGGGTCGAGCTCTCGGGTTTCGCGGGAGCGGCGTCGGGTCCCTAGGCGGGATCCGACCTCATTCGGGTGGCTGGACGATGATCTTGCCCCGGGCGCTCAGGCGGGTCAGCCGTGTCCGGCCACCCGCCCGCAGCCGCTCCGGGACACGGTTCGCGCGCAGCGCCGCAATCACGTCCGTGGACGTATGCTGCGCGAGCACCTCCTGCGTGATCAACAGCGCCGACGCACCCAGGGGCAGGCCGATCTGGAAGGTGTAGACGGGACTCGAGACTTCCCGCCGCACTTCGATCGGCGCCGGCTGCAGCTGTTCGCCCACCCATCCCAGCAGGTCGCGGATGGTCCGCTCGGTACCCACCGCGCCTGCGAGCGCCTTCCCTTGCGCGCGCGCGCCCTCCAGAGCCGCCCACCGGCTCGCGAAGCGGGCGATCGCATCCTGGACCGTGTCGTCGAGCGAGAGCCCGAATGGCATGGGGTCGTAGGCTTCGAAAAACTCGCTCACAATACCGAGCGTGAGCGGCAGGAGCTCTTCCATCCGCTGGCTCACCGCGCTCCACACCTCCGGGGCTTCGGCCACCAGCCGGGACAAGACGAACAGGCCGTAGGCCATGTGCCGATCTTCGTCGGCCTGTGAGTGCGTGAGACCCTCCCGGAAGCCGGGCATCGAGTCACCGCGTGCGAGGGCGGTCGAGAAGAGATGATAGCCCGCGTCGCCGAGCACCCCTTCGCCCACCAGGCTGTAGGTGACGAGCGCCTCGGCCTGGGCGGCCGGGGACGGATCGGCGAGGAGCCGGTGCATGGCGTCGGGGAGCCGCTCGGCGAAGAGACGTCGGAAGCTCGGCGTCTGATAGCGCTGGAGGTCTCCGGACTGACGGCAGATTTCGTCGAGCACGCGCCGGAAGAACTCGGTGTGCTTCGCTTCGTCCGCGAGGAAGGTGGTGAGGAACAACTGCTCCTCGAGGCGCGCTTCGCGCACCACGGCCATGATGAGCGGCAGGAGGTCGCGCGTCATGCTCTCTTCCGCGGCCTGGAACAGCACGGTGAGGCGCAGCAGCACGTCGCGCTCGGCGACACTGAAGCGAGCCCACTCCTCCATGTCGCGCCGCAGGTCGAGACTGCGCGGGTCCCAGGCACCGAGCCGCTTGGCTTCGTGGTACAGGCGCATCGGGACGGTGTCGTGGCGCAGCGTGCCCGTGCGCGCCGGCCTCGGCTCCCTCGCGTCGGCGGGGCTTAGGGGATCGGGGGCGATCATCTGCGGCGCTATTGCACCGCGTTCACCATGTCGAAGATCGGCAGGTACATGGCGATGACCATGCCGCCGACGATCACGCCCAGCACTACGATCATGATCGGCTCCATGAGGGAGAGCAGGGCGCTCACGGCGGCGTCCACCTCGTCGTCGTAGAAGTCGGCGATTTTCGAGAGCATCTCGTCCATGCCGCCGGTCTGCTCGCCCACGGAGATCATCGAGATCACCATCGGCGGGAACACCTTGGACTTGGCGAGCGGGGCCGCGATCGTCTCGCCACCGGCGATCGAGGCCCGCGACTCCATCACCGCGTTGTGAATCACCATGTTGCCCGCCGTGCGCGCCGTGATCTCGAGGCCGTCCAGGATCGACACGCCCGACGAGATCAGGGTGCCGAGGGTGCGGGTGAACCGCGACACAGCCGCCTTGCGGAGCACGTCGCCCAGCACGGGCGTCTTGAGCAGTAGCGTATCGATCTGGAGGCGCCCCGGCGCGGTCTTGTAATAGCTATTCAGGGCGAAGAGGGAGCCCGCGATGACACCGAGGATGAGCCACCAGTACTGCGTGAGCGTGTGGCTGGCGCCGATCACAATGCGCGTCGGCAACGGCAGCTGCAGGTTCACGGACGCGAACATGTTCTGGAAGGTCGGGATGACGAAGATGAGCAGCACCGCAATCGCGATGACCGCCACCGACAGGATGACGCACGGATAGATCATCGCGCCTTTGACCTTGCGCACGATCGCGTCGTTCTTCTCGAGGAACTCGGCGAGGCGGACCAGAATCGTGTCGAGGATACCGCCGGCCTCGCCCGCCGCGACCATGTTGACGTACAGATCGCTGAACGCCTTGGGATGCTTGCGCAGCGCGTCCGCGAGCGTCTGGCCGCTCTCCACGTCGTACACGACCTGCCGGGTCGTGTCGGCCAGGACCTTGTTCTCGGTCTGCTGCGCCAGGATGTCGAGCGCCTGCACCAGCGGCAGGCCCGCGTTGATCATGGTAGCGAACTGGCGGGTGAACACGACGACGTCGCGAGTCTTGACGCCGCCGCCGAACTTGAGGTTGAGTTTGAACTCCTTGGGCGCCGCGCGGACCTGCACCACGACCATGCGGTTCTTGCGCAGGTGCGCGATGACGTCGTCGCGCGTCGGCAGGTCGATCTTATCGTTGACGAGATCGCCTTTGAGCGTGCGGGCGGTGTACTGGAAGACCGGCATGACTCACTCCCTCCCGGGCGCCTAGCGACGCGCCGCCACCTTGGCGGCGCCGACGGCAGACTGTCCGCCGGACGGCAGCGGCTCCTTCTCGTCGAGCGGCGCCTCGCCGATCATCCGCAGGAAGTCGTTCGGCGTGGACGTCACCCGCAGGCATTCGTCCTTGCTGACCTCGCGGCCCACGTACAGCTGGTACAGCGCATCGTTGAGCGTCTGCATCCCGTGCTTCTTGCCCGCCTGCATCATCGACGGGATCTGCTCGATCTTCTCGTCCCGAATCAGCGCCCGGACCGCGGGCGTCATGATGAGGATCTCGCACGCCATCACCCGGCCGCGGCCCTTGGCTTTTTGCAGCAACGTCTGCGTGACGATGCCCTCCAGCACGAACGACAGCTGGGCGCGGACCTGGGCCTGCTGGTGCGACGGGAACACATCGATGATGCGGTTGATGCTCTCCATGGCGGAGTTGGTGTGCAGCGTGGCGAACGCGAGGTGGCCGGTCTCCGCGATCGTCAGCGCCGCCGAGATCGTCTCGAGATCGCGCATCTCGCCGACGAGCACGACGTCCGGGTCCTGCCGCAGCGCGTATTTCAGGGCGGACGCGAAGCTGTTGGTGTCGGTCCCGATCTCGCGCTGGTTCACGATGCAGCTCTGATGGCGGTGGATGAACTCGATCGGGTCCTCCACCGTGATGATGTGCCCCTTCAGCTCCTTGTTGATTTTGTCGATCATCGCCGCGAGCGTGGTGCTCTTGCCCGACCCCGTGGGCCCCGTCAAGAGCACCAGGCCGCGGGGCCGCTCGGCCAGCTTCGCCACCACCCCCGGCAGGCCCAGCTCCTCGAAGGTCCGCACGTTGAAGGGGATCTGCCGGATCACGAGCGACACGCACCCGCGCTGCTTGAAGCAGTTGCCGCGGAACCGCGCCAGGTTCTGGATCCCGAAGGAGAAATCCAGCTCGTTCTCGGTCTCGAACCGCTTCTTCTGGCTCTCGGTGAGCACCGAGTAGGCGATCGAGAGGGTGTCCTTGGGCGTGAGGACCGCGTCCGCCGACGAGTTCACGATGTCCCCGTCCACCCGCAGCTTGGGGCGCTCGCCCGCCACGATGTGCAGGTCCGACGCGTCCCGCTCGATCATCTCCTCGAGCAGGGTGCGGAGATTCACGGACTGCGAGCCGCCTGCGGTCATGCCGCTGTCTCCTTCACGACTTCTTCCAGGGTGGTGATGCCGCGCTTGACCTTCAGCATGCCGTCCATTCGGAGCGTGAGCATGCCGTCCTTCACGGCCTGCTCCCGCAGCTCCTCGGTCGATCCGCCCTTCAACACCATGCGCCGCGCCGCGCTGGTCATGGCCATGACCTCGTACAGCCCCTGCCGGCCCTTGTACCCCGAGCCGCTGCAGGTGTCGCAGCCCGCACCCTTGTAGAACGTCAGCTTCGCGGCTTCGGCCGGCGCGATCCCGAACGCGTGGATCTCCTCGGGGGTGTAGGTATGATCCTGCTTGCACTCGGAACACACCCGGCGCACCAGCCGTTGCGCCACGATCAGGTTGACCGCGCTCGCCACGTTGAACGGCTCGATCCCCATGTCGATCATGCGCGTCACGGTGGACGGCGCGTCGTTGGTGTGCAGCGTGGAGAGCACCAGGTGGCCCGTGAGGGCCGCCTTGATCGCGATCGAGCCGGTCTCGAGATCGCGGATCTCGCCCACCATGATGATGTTCGGGTCCTGTCGCAAGAACGCCTTCAACGCCGCGGCGAACGTCATCCCCACGTCGTTGCGCACCAGGACCTGATTGATTCCCATCAGATTGTACTCGACGGGATCCTCGGCGGTCATGATGTTCACGTCGATCTGGTTGATGCGCGACAGCGCCGAGTACAAGGTCGTCGTCTTGCCCGACCCCGTGGGGCCCGTCACCAGCACCATGCCGTACGGGTTCAGGATCGCCCGCAACAGCTCCGCCTCGGCCTTGGGCTCGAAGCCGAACTTCGTCAGATCGAGGGTCAGGTTGCCCTTGTCGAGAATCCGGAGCACGATCTTCTCGCCGAACAGCACCGGCAGCGTCGAGACGCGGTAGTCGATGACCTTGGCGCCGAACTTCAGCTTGATGCGGCCGTCCTGCGGCACCCGCCGCTCCGCGATGTTCAGCTGCGCCATGATCTTGATGCGCGACGTCAGCGCCGCGCGCATCTTGATGGGCGGCTTCATCACCTCGTGCAGCGCCCCGTCCACGCGATACCGCACGCGCATCTCGTGCTCGAACGGCTCGATGTGAATATCCGACGCGCCGCGCTTCACCGCGTCCGTGAGCAGCCCGTTGATCAGCTTCACCACCGGCGCGTCGTCGGCCAGGTCCTGCGCCTTGACGTCCTCGTCCGTCTGCTCCTCGACCACCTCGAGATCGTCCGCGGCCTCGATGTCCTTGAGCAGCGTCTGCAGCTGGGCATCGGACTGCTGGTAATACTTGTCGATCGCGTTCCGGAGCGTGTATTCGCCGGCGATCACCGGGAACACGTCGCATCGGGTGATGAACTTGATGTCCTCGATTGCCGTGACGTTGTTCGGGTCCGCGATCGCGACGGTGAGGGTCCGGCCCTCGCGCTTCAAGGGCAGGACGGTGTGCTTGATAGCGACGTCGGGAGGGAGCAGCTTGATGATCTTGGGGTCGACCTCGAAGCGCGACAGGTCGACCGCCGGCATGCGGTACTGCCGGGCCAGCATCTTGGAGATTTCGGTCTCCTCGACGAAGCCCAGCTTCACCAGGGTGTAGCCCAGACGCATCCCCGTGTTCTTCTGCTCGAGGAGTGCTTTTTTGAGCTGATCCTGGGTGATCAGCCCCTCCCGGAGGAGGATCTCACCCAGCTTGTCGGAGGTAGCTGCCGCGGTCGCCGTACGCAACTCGTTGAAAATGAACAGCATAACATACTTGGCGGCGAAGGGAAGTCAACCCCGGAGGGGAGGATGGTGGAGGTTGTGGAGGGCGGTGGAGGTTGGTGGAGGGTGCTCCATGACCTCCACCATCCTCCACCAACCTCCACTAACCTCCCCTTCATGGCATCGCCCCCGAAAACATGACGTAGGGTCGGAGCGCCTCAAGCAGCTTCGGACCCACCCCCGGGACACTGTCGAACCGCGCCAACCCGCCGAACGGACCGTGCTGCTCGCGCCACGCGACGATCCGCTGCGCGAACGCGGGCCCGATTCGCGGGAGACGCGTGATCTCCGTCACGTCGGCGCGGTCGAGGTCGACGCGCTCACCGGGGAGCAGCGGCCGCGCCAGCCGGGCGGCGGTCCGGGCGGTGGCGGCGAGCCCTCCGGGGGGCGTGTCCACGGACACCAGCCGCACGTCGCCGGGCGCCGCGGCTGTGGCGGGCGCGAGGGCCAGCCGGACGGCTGCTCCAGCGAGGGCCAAGAGTGAAAGCAGTAAAGCGGCCCGACGATCATCCATGACGGGAAACTGCCCGCTACGCGGTGCACTGCCGGCATCCGAATCGCGCGAGAGGGGGCAAGAGTACGCGAGGGAGACGCCCAGTCGCCGAGGCGCCAAGTGGATATGAGGAAAGAGCGCGGCCGCCTCGCCATCTATTGTCGCACGAGCGCGATCGCCACATCACCCACGACCTGAAGCGACGCGGCACTGACTTTGTCGATCGTATCGTCGGTGGTATGCCAGTACGGGTAGTCGAAGTCCACGACGTCGATCGCGTGGATGCCCGCCTGCTGCAGCGCGACGTGGTCGTCAGTCAGGGTGTGCCTCACGCCGGGGATGAACACGCGGCCGTAGCCCAGGTCGGCGGCGACTCGCCACACCCGGTCCACGACCTCAGGTGCCACCGCCTGCGAGTTGCCCTCGTAGTAGAACTGCTGGTCCTTGTCCGCGACCATGTCGAACAGCACGGCGAACAGCGGCTGGTAGCCGGGAGGCTGGTGGGCGGCGAAGTAGCGCGAGCCGATCAGCACGTCGTTCGAGTCGGTGGCGAAATTGCCGTAGTCCTCGCCGTCGACGAACAGCAGATCGACGCCGACGCTGGGCGGCTTCGCCTTGAGGACGTCGGCGACGCCGAGCAGGAGCGCCACGCCCGACGCGCCGTCGTTCGCCCCGGGGACCGGGAGGCGCTGCTGGGCCAGGTTGGCGGCCTGGTCGGCGTGGGGGCGGGTGTCCCAGTGCGCGAGGAACAGCACGCGCTCGGTGGCAGCGGGCCGGAATCGGGCGAGGAAGTTCCGCAGGCGCAGGGTCGCGCCCTGGCGCGTCACGTGCGTGAAGCTCTGGACGGCGACGGTGTCGGCGGTGGCGCGGAGGTGCTCGAGGATCCAATCGCCGGTGCGCTCGTGCGCCGGCGTCCCGGGCACCCGGGGGCCGAACTGCATCTGCTGCTCGAGGTATCCGAAGGCGCGCGCGGCGGCGAACTCGCGTGGGCGGCTCGCTCCGCCGCGCGCCGTGCACGCGAGGCCGAGCGCGAGACACGCGGCCGCGCGCCAGAGGGGGCTCTTTCGGATGGTCACAGGGTAGTGATGTCTTGTAGAGACTTGGACTTCCGAATATAATGGCGCCACTGATCGTGCGCACCATCAGCCGCTATCTCCTGCGCCAGCACGTCGCGCCGCTCGGCTTCGCGCTGGCGGCGCTCACGTCGCTGATGCTCATCCAGCAAGTCGCCAAGCAGCTCTCCAGTCTGCTGGGCAAGGGGCTGCCCGCGGCCGTGATCGCCGAAGTGTTCGTACTGTCGCTCCCGTTCATCGTGGCCGTGACGCTGCCGATGGCGGTGCTGGTCGCGGTGCTGCACGTGTTCACTCGACTCGCGAGCGACAACGAGATCACGGCGCTGCAGGCGGGCGGGGTGAGCGTCACCCGGCTGGTCGCCCCGGTGCTCGCGGGTGCGACCGGCGTGGCGCTGTTGTCATTTCTGTGGAACGATCAGCTGCTCCCCCGCACCAACCACCAGCTCCGCACCCTGCAGGTGGATATCGCCCGGAAGAAGCCGTCGCTGACGCTCAAGGAGCAGGTGATCAACGAGGTCGTGCCGGGACAGTCCTTCCTGCGCGCCTCGCGCATCGACGGCAATACGAACAAGCTCAAGGACGTGACGCTCTACGACCTGAGCGACGCCGAGCGCCGCCGCATCATCAGGGCGGACAGCGGGCGAATGGCCTACTCCGCGGGCGGGCGCGACCTGTTCCTGACCCTGGTGGACGGCGACATCGAGGAAGTGAACCGGACGGACCCGGTCCAGTTCAACCGCACGTTCTATCGGATCAACCGCATGCGGGTGTCGGGGGTGGGGAACACCTTTACCCAGACGGGCCACGACACCTACAAGAGCGACCGCGAGATGTCGACGTGCGAGATGCGCCAGGCGGCGAGGGCGGCGGGGCGCGACGCCGACCGCGCGGCCGCAGACGGGCGACTGGTGATCGAGAACGACCTGCGGCGCCTCGTGGGGCTCGCGCCCGTCGCGGCGACGCCTGCGCCGTACGTCCCCGACACCGCACCACCCGATCCGTACTGCCGGGCGCTGCGACGGCTCGGCGCTTGGCTCCTGCCACGGGAGGCCGAGGCTCAGACGCCGCGGTCCCCGCCCCCGACCCCCCCTCCGCCCCCGCTCGCCAGCTCCGTGTCCCCGCTGCTCGTCACGCCGGGAGCGGGGAGCGGCGAGGAGCAACGCGTGCGCGACGCCCGCACGCGCGCGGCGACCTACGAAGTCGAGATCCAGAAGAAGTACGCCATCGCGGCCGCGTGCCTGGTCTTCGCGCTGGTGGGCGTCCCCGTGGCGCTGCGCTTCCAGCGTGGTGGGGTGGGACTCGTCATCGGCATGAGCGTCGGCGTCTTCACGGTGTACTACGTCGGGCTGATCGCCGGCGAGGAGCTCGGCGACCGCCTGTTCGTGTCGCCCTTCCTCGCGATGTGGACGCCCAATCTCATTTTCGCGACCGCCGGCCTGTTCGGCCTGTGGCGCATCCGCAAGCCCGGTAATGCTCCCCACGGCGGGGACTGGAGCGACGTCGTCGAGACGGCGGTGCGCCTGCTGCACTGGCCGGGCGCGCTGCTCCTGCCCCGGTGGCGCGGCGCTCCGTGACGACGCTCGATCGCTACGTGTCGCGCGAGTGGATCAAGGTGTTCCTGCTCGCAGCCCTGGGGTTTCCCTTCCTCGTGATGGTCATCGACCTGACCGACAAGCTCGACACGTACCTCGGCCGCGGCATCTCGAAAGGGCGCGTGGCCTACTCGTATCTGTTCTTCCTTCCGGAGACCATCTCGCTGGTGCTGCCGGTGGCGGTGCTGTTCGCGGTGGTGTTCACGGTGGGCGCCCTGGGTCGCCACTCGGAGCTGACGGCGGCGAAGGCCTCGGGGATCTCGTTCCACCGGCTGGTGCGGCCGCTGCTCGTCGCGTCGCTCGCGGCGGTGCTCCTGGACCTGGGGCTCACGGAGCTCGCTCCGGGCGCCTCGGCCCACCGTGCCGAGCTGCTCGGCGAGAAAACTGCCCGCCCGACCGGCTCGCGCTTCTCGCCTTTCGTCTATCGGGCGGACAGCGGGTGGGTGTACTCGATCCGCTCGCTCGAGCTGAGGCCGAGCGGGGCGGAGATGCGGGATCCGATCATGGAGCGCGACGGCACGGGGGAGGACTACCCGACGATCCTGGTCGCGGCGCAACGCGCGACGTACGACACGGCGCGGACGACGCGCGGCTGGACCCTCGCCAAGGGCGCGGTCCGCTATCTGGTCGGCCCGGGTCGCGAGACGACGTTCAACTTCGACTCGCTCCGGATCACCACGCTGCGCGAGACGCCCACCGCCCTGCTCGCCGAGCCCAAGGCGCCGGACGAGATGCGCTACGCGGAGCTGGGGCGCTACGTCGACGCGCTGTCCCGCTCCGGCTCGGACACGAAGAAGCTGCGCGTGGAGCGGGCCCTGAAGCTGGCGGTGCCGTTCGCGTGCATCATCATCGCGCTGTTCGGCGCGCCGCTCGCGATCTCCACGCCGCGGACCGGCATGGCCTGGGGCGTGGCGGTGTGCCTGGCGACGACGTTCGTGGACCTCCTGATGTTCCAGCTGTCGAAGGCCGTGGGCGCGGGCGGCGCCCTGCCGCCGCCGGTCGCAGCATGGATGCCCAACCTGCTGTTCGGGGCGGCGGGCGTGTGGCTCCTTAGGAAAGCGCCGACGTGACAGGAACCCGGCTCGGTCCTACCAGTTGAGCATATAGCGCACGCCCAGCTGCATGCGCCAGACGCCGAGGATCGCCGGCTGCTGGGCTGTACTCACGACCTTCTGAAAGGAATGAGTGATCAACTGACCGCCCACGGTCGCCAGGGTGTACGTCGGGGCGCCATTGGCGTCCACGCTGAAGAATCTCAGCGGTTGGGTCGTGACAAAGTCCTGGGAGACGCCCCAGTCGTGGTCGAGCAGGTTGGTGACGTTCAGGATGTCGAGCCGGATCTGGAGCCGGTTGGGACGGCCCGCGATGCGCGTGCCCACGTCCTGCGAGATACTCATGTCGGCCCGATACACCATTGGCAGGAAGACGGCATTGCGCTCCGCGTATCCGCCGCGGCGCGAAGTCAGATACGCGTCCTGGTTTATGAAGGCTTCCCACGCAGTCGCCTGCTGGGCCGGCGTATAGACGGTACATGCGGGACACGTACCAACCGTGAGTGTTGTAAAGTTCATCTCGCTCGTGTTGCGCGGCACGTAGATCAGGTCGTTGCCCGAGGCGCCATCGTTGTTCATGTCGCCCGAGACCGTGTAGCTGCCGCTGCCGGCGCTGCGCCCGTCGAAGTACACGCTCACGCTCGTCGGGCTGCCGGCGAAGAATTCGTGGGTGTAGCTCACCGCCCCGAACACCCGGGGGCCCGGCGAGAACTGCGAGTATGCCGCCACCGGATTGTTCGGGTCGAGGGAGATCGCGTTGCCGGTCCACGAGCCCGACGCGATAGAGCCCGCGTCCACCGTGTTCTTACTCACGCCGTAGCTGTACCCCAGCTTCGCAAACCAGCCGCTCTGGAACGCCCGCTCGACCGAAAACGCGACGTTCCAGGAGTACCCTTTGCCCTCGTTCGTGAGCACGGTCGCGTCGCTGACGTTCCCGTAGATCCGGTTCGACGTCCAGCGCGGGCGCCTGTCGGGACCGCCGAACAACATCTGGGCCGCGGGGAGGTTGGCGTTGATGTAGGCGATCCCGTTCACGTCCTTGGAATAGAGGAACTCGGCGGTGCCGGTCAGCCCCCAGGGCAGCCGCTGGTCGATCGCGATGTTGCTGCGCCACAGCTGCGGGAACTTGAAGTTCGAGTCGGTGAGCGCGAGCTGGAAGTTTGCCGCAGGCCCGCCCGTGACCGAGGTGGGCTTGTAGTGATCGGGATCGGGGTTGAAGGGGTAGGCAGTCGTGTTGGTCGCCCGGATGAAGCCGGTGAGCACCCCGGTGTTGCCGACCTGGTTCGAGATCCACACGTACGCGGGCCGGCCGGTGAAGATGCCGGTGCCGCCGCGGATCTGGGTCTTCTGCTCGCCCTGCACGTCGTAGTTGAAGCCGAGGCGCGGTGAGATCAGCAGGTTGACCCCGGGGAGGCTGCCGCTGTTGTAGTGTACCGGCGCGCCGCTCGCGTCGCGGAACGTCATGGTGTCCGCCACCGGATTGTCGTACGCGGTGTTCTTGAACTTGGGGGCGTCGATTCGCAACCCGCCGGTCAGCGTCAGGTGGGGGATCGGCCGCCAGACGTCCTGCGCGTAGACGCCGGCGTACAGCACGTCCAGCGGCTGGACTGGTTCGGTCTGTCCGGAGATGTTCGAGTAACGCACCTCGAACTTGTTCAGGGTCACCGGCGACACCATGCGGGTCGGATTGGCCAGGTAGTCGTCGGCGTCGGTGTAGAAGTCCGACAGCGAGTTGTACACGTAAACGCTCTGTGCGCCCGGGAAGAACACGTTCGTGGAGTGATACTTTTCGACGCTCACCCCGAACGTCAATGAGTGGTTCGGCAAATAGATCGTGTAGTTGTCCTGCAGCTGGGTGCTGTGATAGCGCAGCTGGTTGTCCGGCGTGAACGGCTCAAACCCGAACGACGTATAGGCCGTGGTGCCCTGGAGAATGTCCACCAGAGGGAACCACGGCGGGCTGATCTTCTGCCGGCTCTCGTCGCTCGACGTGTAGCCGGCGATCAGGTTGTTGGACATCCTGTTGCCGATCGACGCGTTCCACTCGCCCACGATGGAGCGGATGTTCTCCAGAATGCCATAGTTCGAGTTCGCGAAGTTCAGCGAATTCAAGTTGCTCCGCCGGTTCGGCACCCCCAGCGAGCCGGAGTTAGACTCGAGGATGTCGGAGCTCGAGTTCAGCAGGTTGTACCGCAGGCTCAGCTTGTTGCGGTCGTTCAGGTTGTAGTCGAGCCGCGCGAGGAAGCGCGTCGACGGAACCTGGAAGTCGTAGCCCTGGTACGGGCCGGTGACGTAGTTGAAGTTGGTCTTGAGGTAGCTGCTCAGGGCGTCCAGGTCGGAGGCGAGAACGCGCGTGACGTTGCCGCCGGAGGTCTGGGTCCCGTCATTGGCCAGGAACGTCGTGCCCGGCTGGGTTTGGCGGTCGTCTTCGAAGCTGCCGAAGAAGAACAGACGGTTGCGCACGATCGGTCCGCCCAGCGCGACGCCGATGTCGTGGTACTTGAACGTGCCGGGATTGAACGTGTTCGGACCCGCTTCGGTGCCGACGAAGTTGTCGTTGCGAAAATTGTAGAACATTGAACCACTGAAGTCGTTCGTTCCGCTCTTCGTGACCATGTTGATGCCGGCGCCCACGAAATTGCCCTGACGCACGTCGTACGGCGCCACGTTGACCTGGAGCTGCTCCAGGGCGTCGAGGGAAATGGGCGTCACACCGGTGCGGTCGCCGGGCTGCCCGGCGAGCCCGAACGAGTTGTTGAAGTACGAGCCGTCGATGGTCATGTTGTTGAAGCGATTGTCCTGGCCGGCGAACGAAAACCCGAAAGACATCGGACTGTACTGGGGCGTGAGCCGCAGGAGGTCCTCGACCCGACGGGTGATGGTCGGCAAGTGGCCAATCTGCGCGGTGGAAATGGTCGTTGCGGCCCCCGTCCGCTCGGAGCTGAACACAGAGCTGGTCGTGGCGGTGACGGTGACCGGCTCCAGCTCCACGCTCGCCCGCCCCAGCGCGAACCGCAGATCGGTCGTCACACCCAACGTCAGGCTGATCTGGTCCTGCACCTCCCGCCGATAGCCCACCAGGGCCACCGTCACGCGATACGGTCCGCCGACGCGCATGCCGGGGATGGTAAACCTCCCGTCCGCCCGCGTAACCGCGGCGTACGCCGTTCCGGATGGCCCGTGCACCGCGACCACGCGTCCCCCTTCAAGCGGCCCACCGGACGAGTCGGTCACGACGCCGGCGATCGCCGCCGTCGTTACCCCCTGGGCGTCGAGTGCCGTCGCGCCCGCGAAGACGACCGTGGCGAACACACCACACGACCAGACAAAGCGTTTCATCAGAGCGAGCTCCGAGGGATGACTGAAGGGAATGGTGTTTGGGCGGGTCAAACATGGCCGCCCCCGGGGAGGTCGTCAATCCGCGCCAGAGTCACCTTCGCGTCACGTGGGCCGGCGCTCCGCTCGTCTCCCGCGAATCCACCGGTAGTAGACCGGCACGCCCAGCAGGATGATCAGGAAGGCGAACCCCGTCTCCCGCGGGTGCGCCCAGAGCGCGTTCCCGAGTATGAGGAAGCTCGCGAGCACGAACAAGAGCGGGACCAGGGGATAGCCGAGCACCCGCACCGGCCGCGGTACGTCGGGGCGTCGCCGGCGCAGCACGAACACCGCCGCCGCCGCGAGCGCATAGAACGGGAAGATCGCCACCACGAATTGGTCGGCGAGCTGCTCGAACGTGCGGATCAACACGAAGCCGATCCCCAGGCACGCGGTGAGCACGATCGCCGCCGACGGCGTCTGGTACTGCGGGTGGACCTTCGCGATGGCCCGAAAGAACAGCCCGTCGTCCGCCATGGCGAAGAAGATGCGGGGCGCCGTGAGAATCGACCCCACCAACGTACTGAAGGTCGCGAGCATCACCACGACCGTCACCGCGCCGACGCCGATCCGGCCCAGCACCGCCTGCGCGGCGTCGGCCGCGACCAGCGGGGACCGGGCCATTTGGCCGAGCGGCAACAGATAGAGGTACGCCGCGTTGACGAGCAGGTAGATCGCGATGATGGCCACGGTGCCCACGACCAGCGCCCGCGGGAGATTGCGCTCGGGATCGCGCACTTCCCCGCCGACGAACGACAGATCGCCCCACCCGTCGTAGGCCCACAGCACCGAGACCAGCGCGAGCCCGAACAGCGCCGGCGTGACCGGCCCCACCGCGGCGGTGAAATGTCCCGGGTCGCCGTGCCCCACGAGCACTGCCAGCAGCACGAGCAGTAGCAGCGCGCCGTACTTCGCTCCGGTGGTGAGATTCAACACCAACGCGCTCCAGCGCACCCCGTAGTAATTGAGAGCCGCGGTGACCGCGACGGCCGCCGCAGCGACGTAGTGCACCAATCCCGCATTCTCGGGTAAGGCCGGGTCCCGGCCGATCGAGCGCAGCAGGTACTCGGCAAACGGCGTGGCAATCGCGCCCAGCGCGGACGCCCGGATCAGCACCAGCTCGGTCCACCCGAACAGGAACGCCGGCAACCGGCCGAAGCCCTCGCGGATGTACACGTACACGCCGCCCGAACGCGGGAACAGCGCCGCGAGCTCCGCGTAGGTCAGCGCGCCGCACAGCGCGAGCAGGCCGCCCAGCACCCACACGCCGAACATGGGGAGCGGCGCCGGCACACGCTCGGCGATGACGGCGGGGGTGCGGAAGATGCCGCCGCCGATGGTCGAGCCGACCAGCACGGCGACTGCGCTCCAGAACCCGAGCCGGCGCGGCAGCCGGTCGCCCCAGCGGTCCGCAAGGGGAGCGGCGGAGGAGGGAGACATGAGAGGCCGAATATACAGCGCGTCGGCCCCTTCGAGCGGGGTGACGGACTACTGCGCTATGGAAGCTGACGCCGTAGGATCCTGGGGCGGATGCCGCCGGCGCTGCGCAACGGACCGGGCGATCTCCGACAGCCAGGCGAACGCGCTCCCGGCGCCGGGATTGAAATCCTTCGCGGCACGCCACGCATGTTCGAACGTCTCCACCACCACCCGCTCGGCCGCCGCGGCATCGACGAGCAAACTATAGACTTGAGCGTACAGCGAGAGACGGTGGCGCTCGGAAAACTCCTCGTGTGCGCCGCGGTCACCTGCAGCCATGCGCTCCACGAGTCGAATGTCAGGCGTCGGCCGACGAGTCATTCGGAACCTCGGCAAAGGACGTCCGCACGATTAGTGGTTGACGAGCTACGGCGACCGCGGGACTCGACGCCCGCGCGCCTCGGCGTCGAGGCGGGCAGCCCAGCCGGCAACGTAGAGCGCCTGGCGCTCCCAGGTGCCGGGGAAATGCTCCTCGACTGCCCCATCACCGTCCGCAGCGTAGATCGCATAATGCTGGCCCTGGTGCCGATCGAACTGGAAGAAACAATGACCCCCATCCCGGATGTACTCGAGCCTGGCTACTTCCGTGCCTCTGCTCTTCCGGCTGTGCACGACGCTCCAGCGAAAATCGCCGACGTTCAAGTCCGTCGTCGTCTTGATCAGCGCCAGCACTTCGGCTCGCTGCGAGGCCCACAGGACTGCCTGCTTCATCCGCTACCGCTCAGTTTGTGCAGTTTGATATGTGTACGTCACGGGGCGGCCCGCTGTCAAGTGACGCGCGATACGACCCGCCCGGCCACACACCGACGTCGCTCGCTCCCCCGCCCTACATTTCCGCACCCATGACGCGACGCTTCACGCGCCTCGCCCGGACCGCGGCGATCTTCACCTACCTGCTCATCATCCTCGGCGCCATCGTCCGGATCACCGGATCGGGCCTGGGCTGCGGCGAGCACTGGCCCCTCTGCAACGGCAAGCTGCTCCCACCCCTCGACCTCCCGACGATGATCGAGTACGGGCACCGGCTGGCCGCGGCAGCGGTGAGCGGGTTGGTGACGGCCCTCGCAGTGTACGGCTGGTGGCTGAGGCACCGCCCTCCACCGCCCTCCACCGCCCTCCACCGCCCCGGGGTGGCGGCGTACGTCGCGCTGATGTTGCTCGTCCTTCAGGTGGGGTTGGGAGCCGTGACCGTGAAGCTCAGCCTGCCGCCGTGGACCGTGATCCTGCACCTTGGGACGGCGATGCTCCTGCTCGCGACATTGCTCGTAGCCGCGCGCCCGGCGAACCTGACCCCGGGCGCAAGCCCGGGGATCACTGAGCCTCCGATCACCCCGGGCTCGCGCCCGGGGTTAGTGGGGATCGTAGCGGTCGTTCTGGGCTTCGCGACCGTCCTCTTGGGCGCGCTCACGGCCAACTTGGGCGCGGCGAGCGCGTGCGTGGGATTCCCGCTCTGCAACGGCCAGGTCATCCCGGCGGGGAACGAGCTCCAGGTCGTCCACTGGGTCCACCGGCTGCTCGCCTACACGCTGTTCGGATGCGTCCTGTGGTGGGCGGTGAGCACGAAACGGCGTGGTGCGTGGTACGTGGCTGGTCTCGTCACCTTGCAGGTCGCGGTTGCGGCGGGGATGGTGCTGCTCGCGCTTCCACCACCGCTCCAGGCCGCCCACGTGGCGGTGGGCACGGCGGTGTGGGCCGGACTGGTGCTGGCGGTGCTCTAACCGTCCGCCTGTCCCGCCGTCCGCCCGTCAGACCAAGATCAGCTCGTCCTGCGGGCGCGAGGGATTCACCTCGGGACCCGCCGTGTCGATGTACACGTTGATCTCGCTGCGCATCCCGAAACGTCCCGGAAGGTAGACACCCGGCTCGATCGAGAAGCCGACGCCGGGCACGAGGGCCCGCGCGTCCTCGGTCTCGAAGTTGTCGATGTGCGGCCCGGAGCCGTGCAGGTCGCGATCGATCGAATGGCCCGTGCGATGCACGAAGTATTCGGCGAGCCCCGCGTCGCGGATCACGGCGCGCGCGGCGTCGTCCACCTGCGCTCCCGTCATGGCGCCGTCCGGCCCCCAGCGCTCCTGCAGGAGGCGGACGGCGGCGTCGCGCGCGGCCTTCACCGCCTGCCACACCCGACGCACGTCCATGTCGGGCGACCGGCCCGCGAATCCCATCCACGTCTGGTCGGCGAACACCGAGCCCTTCCCCGGTCCGGCCCACAGATCGAGCAGCACGACGTCACCCTCCGCGAGGCGCCGGTCGGCTCCGGCATGCGGCTCGTAGTGGGGCATCGCGCTGGTCGGCCCGAACGCCACGATGGGCCCGTCGTCGGTCCAGAGCCCCGCGCGCTCCATCGCGTCGCGCACGCGCTGCTGGACGCCCGTCTCCCGCACCTCGGCTCCACGCGCCGCCTCGCTCCCCACCCACGTCAGGGCTTCGCGCGCGACGGTCGCCAGGATCTCGGCCGCCTTGCGATGGCCCGCCAGCTCCGCCGCCGACCACCGCGCCGCGAAGCGGGACACGAGCGGCGCGGACGACACCAGGCGCGCCCCGAGGGATTCGAGCAGCTCAACCACGCCGTACGGCACCCGATCGAGGTAGGGAACCTGGTCCCGCGGCGAGATCTCGATCGCGAGGGTGCGGCCGCGGACCAGTGCCTCGAGGTGTCCATGGAGCTCGCGCCAGGCGCCGTAGGGCCGCACTTCGCCGGGAAAATCGGCTAGTGCCTGAAGCTCGATGCGATGGACCACCGCGATGGGACGGCCCGCGCGCGGCAGCAGAACGAAGAGGCGCCGCGTTCCCATCCCCGTGTCCCCGAGGATGCGGCGGGCGATCGGGTTGAGCTTGCGGAAGTCGTACAACAGCCAGCCGTCGGCCCCGAGGGCGCCGAGCGCCTGCGCGAGCGCGGCGGGATCGAAGCCGTCGAGCAACGGCATCAGTCGTGTCGCGGATCGGGCGGGGCCGCCCGCCATTCGCACGCCTCGCCGCCGGTCGCTCGGCAGGAGATGTGGAGCATCGCCCCTTCGAAGCCCACGAGGAGGCGGAGCAGCTCGGTGAACCCGGCGCCGTACAGCGCGCACGCGGCGCCGTCGGGCGTCGCCTGCACGGCGAGGGCGTCGCCTACCCGGGCCACGGGGATGTGGCTCTCGCGGCGCAGATCCCCGGCGAACACGGCGCGCGCCGCGCGCCGGGCGGCGACGTACCCGAGGGCCCGCGGGCCCGTGCGTGCGGCGAGCCGCGTGAGCACGAAGAGGCGGCGGACCGCCCGTCGCGCCGCGCGCCGGCCGGCGTCCGCGAACACCAGGTCCGCATCGGGCCGCCGCCCCACCAGGCGGAGCAGCGCCTCGACGTGCGAGCGGTCGGCCGGCGCGTCCCGCCGGACCATGCCCTCGTATTCGCGCAACTGCATCGCCACCGTGGCCGACAGGCCGAGCCGCTTGGACAGCAGCTCCTCGGCGAATTCCGACAACCCGTCCTCGACCGGCGTGTCGAGGTTCCTGACCGCCTCGAGGACGGCGAGAGGGACGATGCTGTGCACCACGGCGCGCGAAACCTAGCCCCGTTCCAACTCCGTGGGAATGGCAACGCGGCGGTCGACGAGGCAGCGTTGGAACGGGGCCCATTGCGGAACCCGGGCGCGCGGGGAGAGGTTATGGGACGCCATGACCCCGCCCACGCCCCCCCGGACCCCTCCTCCTCCAGCGCCCAGCCCCGCGGCCGAGGCCGACAAGCGGGCGAGCTTCGAGCGCGAAGCCCTTGTGCACCTCGACAGCCTGTACCGCGTCGCCCTGCGCCTGACCGGCAATCCGGCGGAAGCCGACGACCTCGTCCAGGAGACGATGCTCAAGGCCTACCGCGCCTGGCACCAGTTCGAGCGGGGGACGAACGCCAAGGGGTGGCTGCTCACGATCCTGCGGCACGCCTTCATTAATGAATACCGGCGGCGCACCCGGCACCCGGAGACGGTCGACATCGATGCGATCGAGCCGTTCTCCGTCTTCGAGGAGCTGCAGGACGAAGACCCGCAGGGGACCTTCTTCGACCGGATCGTGGACGACGAGGTGCTCCGGGCCATCGACAACCTCCCGGAACAATTCCGGGAGACTGTGGTGTTGAGCGACGTGGAGGGCATGTCCTACGAGGACATCGCCCGTATTCTGGAAGTGCCGGTCGGCACGGTGAAGTCCCGCCTGTTCCGCGCCCGGCGACTGCTGCAGCAGCAGCTGTACGATTACGCCGTCGGAATGGGGTACATCAAGGGGTCCGCCAAATGAATTGCCGGGAGTGCAAGGAGCACCTCTATGAGTACCTCGACCGCGAGCTCACGCCCGCGGTGGAGCAGGAGATTCGTCAGCATCTCACCGACTGCCCGCCGTGCGGCGAGGTATTCGACTTCGAAAAGCTGTTCCTCGGTTTCCTGCGGGCCCGCTGCCGGGCCCAGGGTGCCCCCGCCGACCTGAAGCGCCGGATCCTGGACGAGCTGTTCGACGAGTGAAGTGGCTCACCCCCGGCGGGCTCGTCGCGGCCTGCGCCGTGGGGGCCGGCGTGACGTGGGGCCTCCGCTGGCCGGGGCTCGCGCTGCTCGCCGCGTTCTTCCTCACCGGTAGCATCCTCACGCAGCTCGCGGAGCGCCGGGGCCCGAGCCGCAACGCGCGGCAAGTACTGGCCAACGGCGGCGTCGCCCTGGTCGCCGCCCTGCTCGGCTCGTGGGCGGGGGCCGCCGGCGCCATCGCGGCCGCGGCGGCCGACACGTGGGCCACCGAAATCGGGGCCTACTCACCGTTCCCACCGCGGCTCATCACCTCCGGGAGGCGGGTCACCCGCGGCACCTCGGGGGGTATCACCGCGCTGGGAACGCTCGGCGCCGTGGCGGGCGCAGCGCTCATTGCCGGATTGACGGCCGTGCTCGCCCCCCGGGGCAAGGCTCCGGGGTTTGTGATGGTCGCGGCCGCAGGCGTGGCGGGTATGCTCGCGGACTCGGTCCTGGGGGCGACGCTGCAAGGCAAGTATGAGTGTCCCGCATGTGACGCGCGGTTCGAGCGCGGCTCTAGCGTGTGCCACGAGCCGGTGCGACTCGCGAGGGGTTGGCGATGGGTGGACAACGACGGCGTGAACCTCGCGGCGACGCTCGTCGGCGCGGCCGCGGCCATGCTCGGCTCGCACGGCCCGCCGCCCTGAGCGCGGCGCCGTCGTGACCGATCGCTGGGATGTCGTCGTCGTCGGAGCCGGTCCGGCGGGAGCGACGACCGCGCTGCTCCTGGCCCGCGCGGGCGCGTCGGTCCTGCTGCTCGATCGCGGCCGGTTTCCCCGGGACAAGCCCTGCTCCGAGTACCTGAGCCCCGGCACCACACCCATCCTGGCGCGCCTGGGCGGGGGCATCCTCGGAGCCGTGGAGCGCGCGGCTCACGCGAAGCTCTACGGCATGAAGGTCGTCGCGCCGGGGGGCGCCGCCATGTGCGGACGCTTCGTCGAGGGCGCACGCCCCTACAGCTTCGCCCTGCCGCGGACCTCGTTCGATACCATTCTCCTGAGCGCTGCCCGGCGCGCGGGCGCGCACGTGTGCGAGGCCACAACCGTCGAGAATCTGGTGTGGGAAAAAGGGGCCGTCGCGGGCGTCGTCGCGCACTCGTGGAACGGGCAACGGGTAACGTGCCACGCACGCATCGTCGTCGGCGCCGACGGGCTGCGCTCGGTGGTCGCGCGTCGCCTCGGACTGGTCCGCTCATCGCCGCCCCGGCGGATCGCCTTCACCGCGCATGTGGCGGACGTCGCGGGGATCGACGGGGTGGGTGAGCTGCACGTCGGTGAGCGTGGCTACGTCGGCATGGGACCGGTGGGCGGCGGAATCACCACGGTCGCGTTGGTTCTGCCGCTGGCCGCGGTTCGCCACGGGCGTCGCGACTTCAGAACAGGCTTCTTCGACGAGCTGCAGCGGTTTCCCGGCCTCGTGGGACGTTTCGATCCACGGTGCCTGGTGCGCGAGGTGCTGGTCACGGGACCCTTCGCGCAATGGTCACGCACGGCAGTCGCGCCCGGGGGCGGCGCTTTGCTGGTGGGCGACGCCGCCGACTTCTTCGACCCGTTCACGGGCCAGGGAATCCACAGTGCGCTCCGCGGCGCCGAGCTCGCTGCTGCCTGTCTCATCCCCGCACTGGCGTGCGGGGTCAGCGCACCCATTCCCGCCTCGGCGTTGCGGCCGTACGCGCGCGCCCGGCGGCAGGCGTTCTTCTACAAGTGGCTGCTCGAGCGGCTCATCGGGGTCGGCGTCGGGTGGCCCGCGCTCACCGACCGTGTCGTACGCCGCCTGGCGGCGCGGCCCGACCTCGCGGATCTTCTGGTGAGCGCGACCGGGAACGTCGTCCCGGCGCGCCGTGTGCTTGCCGCGAGCGTCCTGACCCAATTCCTGTGGTGACGACATGCCCGGCGTCGATCCGGCGCAGTTCCGCCAGCTGCTCGGTCGCTTCGCGACCGGCGTGACGGTCCTGACCACGCGCGACCCGGCCGGCCGCCCGGTCGGGATGACCGCGAGCTCGGTCGCGTCGGTGTCGCTCGAGCCGCCACTGGTTCTCGTGTCGGTGGATCAGAAGAACGACATGTATCCCGCGCTCCGGGCCGCGCAACGCTTCGTGTTGAACGTGCTCGCCGCGGACCAGGAAGCCATCTCGCGCCGGTTCGCGGCGGACCACCCGAACCGCTTCGACGGCGTCGGCTACAGCGAGACCAAGCACCGCATTCCCGTGCTCGAAGGCGTGCTCGCCAGCATCGAGTGCGAGAAGCAGGCGGAGGCGCCGGGCGGGGATCACACGGTATTCTTCGGCTTGGTCACGGGCGGCACCGTCTCGGACCGCCGGCCTCTCCTCTACTACCGCGGTGGCTACGCCGGCCTGGGCGGCGGAGGCGCATGATCGGCACCGAGCTGCTGGACGATCCGCGGGCCGATCCCATCTTGGTCGGGAGAGAGCTCCGCGACATCGCGCGCTTGAACGCGCTATTCGGCGGCACGCGGGCGGTGGTCCGGGAGCTAGAGCGGTTCTTCGAGCATCGGAAACGGGAAACGGGAGACGGGAAACGGGAAACGTGGACCCTTCTCGATGTCGGGACCGGGCTCGGCGATATCCCGCGCGCGGCGGCCGCCGCGGCTCGCACATACGGGATCACCCTCCGCCTGTTGGGGATCGAGCTGAACCGGACTGCCGCACGGCTGGCGCACGCGGGGGAGCTCACCATGATCCTCGCGGACGGCGGTTCCCTGCCGCTCGCGCCTCGCTCCATGGACGCGATCGTGGCGAGTCAGGTGCTGCACCACCTCCCGCGCGCGGTCGCCGTGCGCTGGATCGCCGCGTTCGACCGGCTGGCGCGGCACGCCGTGGTGCTCGCGGACTTGCGCCGCTCCCGCGCAGCCATGGCCGGCGTGTGGGCGGCGTCGGTCGGCCTCGCGATGAGCGGCGTGACCCGTCACGACGCGGTGATGTCGCTCAAGCGGGGGTACACGAAGGCGGAGTTCGACGACATGCTCCGGCAGGCCGGCGTCCCAACCGTGGCGCGGTACAGACGGGGGGCTCGGATAGTAGCCGCGTGGTCACCGTCGACCGCGTAGTGATCCGGGCGCCCATCGATCGGGTGTTCCATGTGGCAGCGGACGTGGAGCGCTGGCCGCAGATCCTCTCTCACTACCGGTGGGTGCGCTTCCTCGAGCGCTGGAACGGCGGCGGCACCGTGGAAATGGCGGCTGCGCGCCCCTTCGGCGTCTTCCGGCTCCCCGCGTGGTGGGTGTCGGAGATGACCGTGGACCGGCGGGCGCGGGTAATCCGCTACCGGCACGTTCGGGGTATCACGAGGCGGATGAACGTCGCTTGGCGGCTGGTCGACGCGCCGGGCGGCGTGGACGTGACGATCGTGCACGAGTGGGCCGGCCCGGCGTGGCCGCTGATCGGTCCGTTGGCGGCCCGGCTCGTGATCGGGCCGGTGTTCATTCACGGGATCGCGTCCCGCACGCTAGCGGGGATCAAACAAGAAGCGGAGCGCGCGTGACGTGCGCGGGTAAACCCGCGGCTCGGCGCTTGTCAGTGAACTGACGTGCGCATTGCCGCTTCAGCGGCACTGCCGAGTCGCGGCTTGAGCCGCGGACCAACGGGGAGCGCAAGGTGAAAAACGGAGGCCGAAGGGTGGTCATCACCGGTGTCGGCGCCGTGACGCCGATCGGCACTGGGGCCGATGGCCTGTGGGCCGGGCTCGCCGCCCGAGCCTCGGCCGTCCGGGAGATCACGCGCTTCGATCCGGCCCCGTTCAGGAGCCGGATCGCCGCCGAGATCCCCGATTTCCGGCCGCACGACCACCTCGACGCGAGGCGGGCCAGGCGTCTGGACCGCTTCTCCCAGCTGGCGGTGACGAGCGCCCGGTTCGCGGTCGGCGATGCCGATCTCCACCCGGCGCGCGAGGACCGCGATCGGGTCGGAGCGATGATCGGATCGGCGCTGGGAGGCGTGGCGTTCGCCGAGTCGCAAATCGAGCGATTTCGCGCGGAGGGCCCGCGCGGGCTCGACCCGGCACTCGCGCTCGCCGTGTTCCCCGGCGCCGCGAGCTGCAACATCGCGATCGAGTTCGGGTTCACAGGCCCGAACTCGACCAATGCCATGAGCTGCGCCTCCGGCACCATCGCGGTGGGAGAGGCGTTCCACGCGATCCGCGAGGACCGGGCCGACGTGATGCTCGCGGGTGGCGCCGAGGCGCCACTCGCCCCGATGACGTACGCGGCGTTCAGCGTCATTCGCGCGATGAGCACTCGCAACGACGATCCCGCCCACGCCTCGCGCCCATTCGACGAAGACCGCGACGGGTTCGTGATGGGTGAGGGGGCGGCCGTACTGGTGCTCGAGGAGCGTGACCGTGCCGTCGCCCGGGGTGCCAAGATCTACGCCGAGCTCGCGGGCTACGCCTTCACCAACGACGCCTACCACATGACCGCACCGCGCCCCGACGGCCGCCAGGCCGCCCGCGCGATGCAGCTCGCCCTCGCCGACGCCCGCGTGGCACCCGTGGAGGTTGGCTACATCAACGCCCACGGGTCGTCGACGCCGCTCAACGACACGACGGAGACCGCGGCGATCAAGCAGGTCTTCGGCGACCACGCCTACCGGCTCAGTGTCAGCGGCACCAAGGGCTACTACGGCCACGCCCTCGGCGCGAGCGGGGCGATCGAAGCGGCGATCTGCGCGCTCGCCATGGAGCGGCGCTGGCTTCCCCCCACGATCAATCTCGAGCATCCCGACCCGGCCTGCGACCTGGACTGCCTGCGCGGCGACGGCCGAGCGGCAGCGCCGGAGGTGGTGCTCACCAACTCCTTCGGGTTCGGCGGCATCAACGCCGCGGTGGTGTTGCGACGTCCCGATTGACGTAGATTCCCCGCGGCCCACAACCTCGAGGACGTCGTTTATGCCCAAGCTCCTGCGGCCGCTCACGGCCGAGTTCATCGGCACGCTGCTCTTCGTGTTCCTGGGCGCGGGCAGTGTCGTCGCGGTCGCCGCCAACGGCCCCACCGCTGGTGGCATCGGCTCGCTCGGCGTGGCCCTGGCGCACGGTGTCGGAATGGCCGTGATCGTGTCGATGACGATGAGCATCTCCGGTGGCCACATGAACCCCGCCGTGACGTTCGGCCTGTGGATCGCGAACCGGGTGGCAGGCACCCTGGCCTGGCAGTACATCCTCGCCCAGGTCCTCGGGGGCGTGGCCGGCGCGGCGCTCGTGAAGGCCCTGCTGCCGCGCATGGCCGTCGGCCTCGCGCTCGTGGGCACGCCACGTCTCGCGAGCGACGTGAGCTTCATGCAAGGCGTGTGGATCGAGGCGTTGCTCACCTTCTTCCTGGTGAGCGCGGTGTTCGGCACGGCCGTCTCGTCGGAAGCGCCGAAGATCGCCGGCTTTGGCATCGGGCTCGCCATCTTCGTCGACGCGCTCGTGGGAGGCGGGTTCACCGGGGCGGTGATGAATCCCGCCCGGGCGATCGGGCCGGCGCTGGTCGCGTGGCAATGGAACGCCCACGCGGTCTACTGGATCGGCCCGTTGATCGGCGCCGGTGTCGCCGGAGCGGTGTGGAAGGCAGTGCTGCTACCGCGCACCTAGAGGGTGTCCGCCACCGTCGGCGCGAAGTAGCTCAGGATGATGTCGGCGCCGGCCCGCCGGATGGCGTACAGCGTTTCCCACATCGCGCGCGCCTCGTCGAGCATGCCGCGCGCCGCGGCCGCCTTGATCATCGCGTACTCCCCGCTCACCTGGTACGCCGCGAGCGGGGAGCCGAACTCCTGTTTGGCGCGTCGGATGAGATCGAGGCAGGGCAGCGCGGGCTTCACCAACACGATGTCCGCCCCCTCCTCGACGTCCAGCCCGATCTCTCGCATCGCCTCGTCGGCGTTGGTCCCCTGCATCTGGTAGGACTGGCGGTCGCCGAACTGCGGGGTCGAGCCGGCCGCTTCGCGGAACGGCCCGTAGAACGCCGACGCCATCTTCGCGGCGTACGACATGATCGGGACGCGCGAGAGCCCGGCGGCGTCCAGCGCTTTGCGGATTCCCGCCACCCGGCCGTCCATCATGTCGCTGGGGGCGACGATGTCGATGCCCGCGCGCGCCTGCGTCACCGCGACCTTACCGAGCAGATACACCGAGGCGTCGTTGTCGACCTCGCCATCCTGCACGACGCCGCAGTGCCCGTGGTCGGTGTACTCGCACAGGCAGGCGTCCCCGATCACGAGCAGCTCCGGCGCGGCGCGCTTCACCGCTCGCGCCGCCTGCTGCACGATCCCCTGCTCGTCGTACGCCTCCGAGCCGGTCGCGTCCTTGGCTGCGGGAAGGCCAAAGAGAATGATGCCGCCGAGCCCGAGCCGGCGCGCCTGCTCGGCATCCTTCACGAGCTCGTCCACCGAGGTTTGAAAGACACCCGGTAACGCGGCGACTTCCCGCCGGACGCCCTCGCCGTGGCACGCGAACAGGGGCCACACAAGCTGCGAGGGGACGAGGTGCGTCTCCTGCACCAGGCGGCGCAACGCGGGCGTGCGGCGCAGCCGACGCATGCGGCGGATCGGGAACTGGCTCATCGGCCGAGCAATCTCGACGCACCCTGGGCGCGGAGCAAGCCCGCCACCGCGACGCCCGCCACTCCTGGATCGCTCTCGTCGATGTCGGCAGACGCCGTGAGCTGAACCGAGCCATCCGGCGCCGTCACGCGCCCAAACAGGCGCATCCCGCTTCCCGCATCCCGCCTCCCGACCCACGCCGCCACCGGCGCCTGGCACCCACCTTCGAGCGCCGCCAGCAGGCTGCGCTCCGCAGTGACGTGGCGCGCGCTCTTCGCGTCCTCGAGCGGCGCGAGTGCGCCGCGGGCGTTCCGGTCGTCCGCGCGGACCTCCAGTCCGAGCGCGCCCTGACCCGGCGCCGGCATGACGTCCAGCGGATCGAGCCGTGCGGCGATTTGCCCCGCGAGCGCGAGCCGCTCGAGCCCCGCCCCGGCGAGGAGCGCCGCGTCGAGGCCGTCGCGCCCCTCCTTCACCTTCTGCACTCGCGTCGGCACGTTGCCGCGCAGCGGCACGATGTCGAGGTCGGCCCGAAGGTAGCGGATCTGGGCCACGCGTCGCACGCTGGACGTACCGACCTTGGCGCCCGCGGCCAGGTCGGCGATCGATGTGACGCCCGCGTCCCGCGTCACCAACGCCTCGGCGGGGTCCGCCCGCGTGGGGACGGCCGCCAGCACCAGGCCCGCCGGCAGTCTGGTCGGCAGATCCTTGAGCGAATGCACCGCCACGTCGATGCGGCCGTCGCGCAGCGCCTCCTCGATCTCTTTCGTGAAGAATCCTTTGCCCTCCAGCTGGTGCAGCGGGCGATCGACCTCCGCGTCGCCGCGCGTCTCGATGATCACCAGCTCGGCGACGACGCCGGCCCGCGCCAGTGCGGCCTGCACCCACTCGGCCTGCCAGATGGCGAGCCGGCTGCCCCGTGTGCCAAGTCTCAGGCGAGCGCTCACCGCCCGAAGTAGCGCACCAGCGCCTCGACGAGTCCCGCCACGGTGTACTCCGCCGCTTCGACGGCGACCGCGATCCCGAGCTCCCGCGCCGTCCCCGCCGTGACGGGGCCGATGACCGCCGCGGCGAACCGACCGGAGGCCGCGACTGGCCTGCCCACCGACTCCACGAAGCCCCGGACGGTCGAGGAGGAAGTGAACGTGATGGCGTCGATCGCTCCCGCGAGGATCTCCGCCGCAAGGCCGCTCGCGTCTCCCGTCGCCTGGATGGTCTCATAGACCGGGATGACATCGACCCGCGCGCCCAGCGCGCGCAGGCCGTCGGGCAGGGCGTCGCGGGCTCCTCGCGCCCGCGGGAGCAATACGGTCTTCCCGCGCACGTCGCCCTGTGCCGCGAGCGCCGTCACGACCGCTTCGGCAACGAACCGGTCAGGCACGAGGTCTGGGACGACCCCGCGGCGCACGAGCGCCTCCGCGGTGGCGGGTCCGATCGCCGCGACCGCGGCGCGCGCCACGTCGCGCGGCGCGAGCTGCCACTCGGGTAGCCGGTCGCACACCACGTGCACGGCGTTCTGGCTGGTGAACACGATCCAGTCGTAGGGCGGGTTGCGCGTGAGCGCGGCGCGGAGCGCCGCCAGATCGGTCAGCGGCGAGATGCGGATCGTCGGCGCGACGACGACCTGGGCGCCGAGCGCCTCCAGCTCCCGTACCAGCTCGGCGGCCTGCTCGCGCGCGCGGGTCACCGCGATGCGCCGGCCCGCGAGCGGTCGAGGGGGGGGGCGCGCGGGCCCCGGCGGTCGCGTCGCGTGTGACATAGATTGGTGCAATCTACAATGCTCCGCTCTCTGCGCTCCGCGCTCGCCCGCTTCGCCGTGCGGCGGGCGGCGGCCTGTCAACGCGAAGCGCCCAAGCGCGCCGACCTGTGGCTGCGACTCGGCTGCACGCTCTCCCCGACCTTCGCGGAATCCCATCCGGCGCTGGTACGGCTGCGGCGCGCCATTGATGACCGCTGGGGCGCGGTGGCCGCGGCCCAGCAGGCCGCCCAGCGCTTCCCGGAAAATCCCGATGCCTGGATGCTGCTGGGGGAAGCGTGGCAGATGGCGTTCCGCCAGCAGGATGCGCTCGTAGCGTACGAGCAGGTGCTCGCGCTCGAGGAGCGCCCCGATGCCGCGCTGGCGGCCGGCGATCTGTATCGCCGTGCCGGTCGCCACGCCGAAGCGGCGGCACGCTTCGCCCGCGCCTACGCGGCCGGCGGCGGCGCCGAGGCGCTGTGGCTCAATGCCCAGGCGCTGTTCCAGGCCGGGGACGTGCGGGCCGCCGACGAAGCGCTGCACCTCTGGGCCACCCAGGTGCCCGACGGGCTGACGCGCCTGTCCCAGGCGCGCGCCGAGCTGTTCCCGGAGAAGCGCGGGAGCTAAGGCTTCCCGGTGCGGCGGTACAGGGAAATGGAATAGGCGAGCAGAATGACCGCCGTCACGACGTAGGCCGCCACCATGTAACCCGCGTTCTGGGGCACGTCAGGCACGGCCGGTACGCTCCCCCCGCTGCGCGTCGCGCGTGAGCGACACGGCGTAGCGCTGCGTCACGAATCCCACGTACAGGAGCGTGAACGCCGCCAGGGAAAAGAGCCACGTCGCCAACATGCTGCCGGGCAGCGAGGGGGCGCTCGGCTTCAGGATGATGGGCTGGGGATGGAGCGTACGAAACAAAAAGACGCTCAGGTGGATGAAGGGTACCAGACACATTCCGCAGATGCCGAGCACGGCCGCGTACCGGGCGCGGAGCCCGGGATCGCGCACGGCGCCGCGCACGAGCAGATATCCCACGTACAGAAAGAAGAGAAACAGGGTGGACGTCAGCCGGGCATCCCACGTCCACCACGTCCCCCAGATCGGCTTCCCCCAGATGGGGCCGGTCGTCAGCACGATGGTCGCGAACACCGTGCCGACCTCCGCCGACGCCTCGGCGAACCGATCCAGCCGCGGATCCTTCAGGAACAGGTAGAAGATTCCGGCCAATCCCACGAGGATCATCGCCGCCTCGGTCCAGAGCGCGGCGGGCACGTGCAGATAGAAGATCTTCTGTGCCGGCCCCTGCAACCGCTCCACCGGGGTGAACGCCAGCGCCCGAACGTACACGGCGGCCAGGCACACCAGCGCGAGCACCGTGATCCGGCGGCCCTTTTGCGCCAAGGTCATTCGTCCACCGTAAAGCGAAACAGAAAACTCGCGAGCGACACGAACACGATGTCGTAAGCGGCGAGCAACTTAAAGTACCCCACGGCCTCGCTCAAGGGACGCCCACCGAGCAGCTGCGCCGTGATCTGCACGGCGCCGATGAGCGGGGGGACAAGGAACGGCAGCAGAATCACCACGAGCAGCAGCTCGGCGAACCGGGTTCGAATCACGAGGGCGCTGAAGAGCGTTCCCACAGCGACGAACCCGAGCGTCGCAAGCGCGATGACGCCGATGAGCGGGACTAGCACACGACCCACGGGTACGTCGAAGAACAGGACGAACAGCGGCAGCCCGACCGCCTCCACCACCGCCACGAACACCAGATTCGCGATCAGTTTGCCCCAGTAGAGGCTGGTGCGGTTGAGCGGCGATACCAGCAGCCCCTCGAGCGCCTGGTTTTCGAGCTCGAGCTGGAAGGCGCGGTTCAGGGCGAGCATCGCGGCGAACGTGAACGTCACCCACAGAATGGTCGGGGCGAGATCGATGGTGGGGACGGCCGTGGGGTCGCGCCCGAAGTTGAACACCGTGAGGACCAGCGCGGTGAACACGACGGTCGAGACGATGGCCGTGCGCGTGCGAAATTCGAGCAGCAGGTCTTTCCGTGCCACCGTCCACGCCTGGGCGAACAGCTCATCCATCGGTCACCGCCCGCCGGTACGCCTCCGCGATTCCGGCGGGTTCCCGCCCGCCCCGCGGCGCGAAGTGAACGAACCGGCCGTGCCGCTGGAACGCCACGTCGGTAGCGAGCTCGACCCCCTCGTCGACGTTGTGCGTCGCCAGCACGACCACGCGACCTGCCGCGCCCCCGCCCCCGCCGCGCAGCTCGCCGAGGAGCGCCCGGAGCTCGGCCGCCGCCGCGAGATCGAGCCCCGTGAACGGCTCGTCGAGGAGCAGGACGGACGGATCGTGGATCAGGGCCTTGGCGATCGCCGCGCGTTGCGCCAAACCCCGGGACAGCGACCACACCGGTCGATCCGCCCGATCGCGCATGCCGAGACGCCCGAGCACCTCGGCGGCGCGGGGACCGCGGCGCGCGGCGGGCACCCCGTAGAGCGACGCCCAGAAGAGCAGGTTCTCGCGTACCGTGAGGTGCTCGTAGAGGTGGGATTGGTGGCCGATCCAACCGATCGCGCGCCGCCCCCCGGTTACCTGCACCGACCCCGCCTGCGGGCGGATCAGGCCGGCGAGCACCTTGAGAAGCGTGGTCTTGCCTGCCCCGTTCGGCCCGAAGATGGCGAGGGCCTGGCCCGGCATGAGGGTGAAGGACACCCCGTCGAGCGCGACCACCTGCCCTCCCCCCTCGCCGAAGGTGTGCCGCAGGCCCTCAACCGAGAGCATCGATGCGGGCGGCGAGATCTTCCAGGTCGAACGGCTTGACCAGGTACCCTGAGTGGCCGAGGTCGAGCACGTTGATGAGCGGCTCCATGCTCACATACGAGGTTGTGACGATCACCGGGAGGGACGGCTGCGACTGGCGGATCTCCTGCAGCAGCGTGACGCCGTCGGTGTCCGGAAGCCGGAGATCGAGCACCAGCACTTCAGGGTGGAACTCGTCCATCTGGCGGCGAGCCTCGGTCCCACTGGCGGCGAAGGCCAGGTGGTAGCGTTCGGCGAAGAATCGCTTGTAGGTGCGCCGCAGGGTCGACTCGTCCTCGACGAACAGCACTTTACGCCGCGGGCGAAGCGGGGGGGAACCCATGGTGGGCCAATATATGCGGGCCCCCCCTGCCGTCTACGGGCGGCTCAGCTCGGGCTGCTCTCCAGCTCGAACAGGTCGTCGAGCTTGGTCAGCACCAGCAAGAATCGCAGCTCCTCGTTGGCCCCGCGCAGGCACACCGTCAGGCGTCGCTCCGCGGCCTTCCGCTGGATCAACATCAGGGCACCGAGACCGGCGCTGTCGATCTGACGCGTGCCCGCGAGGTCGATGACCAGACGCCCGGCACCCTCCCCCAGCTGTTCCAGCAGCTCGGTGGCCGCACGGCGGAATGTCGTGCGTGAGTCGAGCCCCAGCTCCTCGGGAGCGGCCAAGACCTTTTCGCTCGGACGCGTTGACATCGTCACTTGCTCCTCCACAGTCGGCTCCAGTAGTTCACCGGCCGGGGGTTATGCGACTCCGGTGCCATACAGCTAACCTGCGGGCCGTCAATCGCTTGTCAAAGCGGGGTGAGGCGTCTCACCCCTCGGGCTGCCGCAGACGGAACGCCTGCGCGCAGTTTGCAAGGGCCGGCTTGACCGCCATTCATCCGGGGGGCATACCTTAGCCTATCCCCTTGAACACACGACATCCCGGACGAGCCATTGCGCAAGAAGCCGTAAGTGCCGGCTAGGAGGCAAGATCAGATGGCGAAGACGCTGAAGACGACGGAGCAGACCGAGGTCAGCGAAGCGCAGATCGCGGTGCATTGGAAGGAAGAGGCCTACTATCAGCCGTCCGAGAAGTTCAAGGCACAAGCGAACCTGCGGGACCCGCGCATCTTTGAAAAGTTCGGGCTCGACAAGTTTCCCGACTGTTTCAAGGTCTATGCGGACATGCTGACCTGGTTCGAGCCGTATCACACGGTCCTCGACACCAGCGATGCACCATTCTGGAAATGGTTCGTCGGCGGCAAGATCAACGCCTCGTACAACTGCGTGGACCGCCATTTGGCCAAGTACGCGAGCAAGGCCGCTTTCATTTTCGTGCCCGAGCCGGAAGCCGAGCGGGATGTGGTCCTCACCTATCAGGACCTGTACACCCGCGTCAATGAAGTGGCCGCGCTGCTCCGTGGCTCGGGACTCAAAGCGGGAGACCGCGTCACCTTTCACATGCCGATGGTGCCGGAGCTGCCGATCACGATGCTGGCATGTGCGCGACTGGGCATCATCCACTCACAAGTGTTCGGCGGATTCAGCGGTCAGGCGTGCGGGTCGCGCATTCAGGACTCCGGCAGCCGTGTGCTGATTACGATGGACGGCTACTGGCGGAATGGCACGCTGGTCGATCACAAAGCCAACGCGGACATCGCGGTGCGGACGGCGACAGAGCTGGGGCAGCACGTCGACAAGGTTCTGGTGTGGCAGCGGTACCCCGGAAAGTATTCCGCCAAGACGCCGATGGTGGCAGGTCGCGACTTCTTTGTGAACGACCTGCTGAAGGACTACAACGGTAAGACCGTAGACCCGGTTCCCCTGCCGTCGGAGGGACCCCTGTTCCTGATGTACTCGAGCGGCACGACGGGCAAGCCCAAGGGCGCGCAGCACGGCATCGCGGGTTATCTGGCCTATGTGACCGCCACGTCGAAATGGATTCTCGACATTCATCCGGAAGACATCTACTGGTGCATGGCGGACATCGGCTGGATCACCGGGCACTCCTACATCGTCTACGGTCCCCTGGCGAATGCGGCGACGAGCGTCATGTACGAAGGCGTGCCGACGTTTCCCGATGCGGGGCGGCCGTGGCGCATCGCCGAGCGGTTGGGCGTGAACATTTTCCACACGGCACCGACGGCGGTTCGGATGCTGCGCAAGCTCGGTCCCCAAGAGCCGCGCAAGTACAAATACCATTTCAAGTCGATGACGACGGTGGGCGAGCCGATCGAGCCGGAGGCGTGGCGCTGGTACTACGACGAGGTCGGCAAGCGGGAAGCCGTCATCACCGATACGTGGTGGATGACGGAGACCGGCGGCTTTCTCGGCACCACCGTGCCGGCGATCCATGCGATGAAGCCGGGCAGCTGCGGTCCCGCCGCGCCGGGGATTCATCCGGTGATCTTCGACGAAACCGGCGCGGAAATTCCCAAGGGGTCCGGCAAGGCGGGCAATATCTGCATCCGCAATCCGTGGCCCGGCATCATGCAGACGATCTGGGGCGACCGCGACCGCTATGTCAAAACCTACTTCGCCAAGTACAACAGGAATCCCCGGAGCAAGGACTGGCGCGACTGGCCCTTCCTGTGCGGCGATGGCGCGGTGCAGGCCGCCGATGGCTACTACCGCATCCTCGGCCGGGTCGACGACGTGATCAATGTCGCGGGTCACCGCCTGGGCACGAAGGAGATCGAGTCCGCCTGTCTCACGGTCCCGGAAGTCGCCGAAGCCGCGGCGGTGCCCGTCCAGGATGAGCTGAAAGGACGCGTCCCCGAGGTGTACATCGCGGTGAAGCCGGGCGTGCCGCCGAGCCAGGACATCATCGACCGCGTGATCAAGGCGAACGAAGAAGTGATCGGCAAGATCGCACGACCCAAGCATGTCTACATCGTGCCGGACATGCCGAAGACGCGCTCCGGGAAGATCATGCGCCGCGTGCTCGCAGCGATCTCGAACCGCCGTGATGTCGGCGACGTGACGACACTCGCCAACCCCGACGTGGTGGAGCAGATCCGGGTGATGGTGCAAGGCAAGGACGCCGCCAAGGCTCAGGAAGAGCTGCCGGAGGACATCGCCAAGTTCGGACAGGTGGAGTGAGGCGAGGTGGGTGGAGGTCGGTGGAGGCTAGTGGAGGTTGGGGGAGGTTGTCCCGCTGACGGAGCAACCTCCCCCGACCTCCACCAACCTTCACCATCCTCCACCAACCTGCTTCACAGCTCCACCTGCGCCCCCACCTCGAACACCTGGTCCGCCGGGATCTTGAAGAAGGCCGTCGCCCGCAGGGCGTTCCGCGACATGAACGCGAACAGCTGCTCGCGCCACTGAGGCATGCCGGGCCGGTCCGAGGCGACGAGCGTCTCGCGACCGAGAAAGAAGGTCGTTCCCGCGATGGGAATATCGAGGGACTTCATCTGGCAGGCCGCCAGGACGTCCTCGATGTCGGGATCGTCCATGAACCCGTAGCGGGCGATCACGCTGTAAAACCCCTTCCCGATGGCCTTCACCGTCACGCGCTCCGCCGGCGGGACGTGGGGGACGTCGTGCGTCACCATCGTCAGAAACACGACCCGCTCGTGCAGCACCTTGTTGTGCGTCAGGTTGTGCACCAGTGCCGGGGGCGTGCCGTCGGTGGTGCCGTACATGAACACCGCGGTCCCAGGGACGCGGAGCGGCGGCTCGGCAGCGAGATCGGCGAGCAGCATCTTGAGCGCGACGGTTTTCTCTTGCATGCGCTTGCCGAGGATCTCGCGCCCACGCTTCCAGGTCGTCATCAGCAGGAAGATGGCCGCCGCGATCACCAGGGGGACCCAGCCGCCGTAGCGAATCTTGAGCATGTTTGCGGCAAAGAACGGGAGATCCACGCACAAGAACAGGCCGGCCACGATCGCGGCGCGGGCGAAGCCCCAGCGCCATACCTCGCGGCTCATCACGTAGAACATGAGCGTCGTGATGAGCATCAACGTGGATAGGGCCACTCCGTAGGCTCCCGCGATGTTGCTCGAGGTGCGGAACCCGAGGACCAGGGCGCAGGTGAGCAGCATGAGGGCCCAGTTCACGGTCGGCACATAGATCTGGCCGATCTCGCGCGACGACGTGTGTTCGATCCGAAGCCGCGGGCTGTAGCCGAGCTGCACCGCCTGGCGGGTGAGAGAGAACGCGCCCGAGATGACCGCCTGCGAGGCGATGATCGTCGCCGCCGTCGCGAGCGCAATCAGCGGATACAAGGCCCAGCTCGGAGCCAGGTAGTAGAACGGGTTCACGGCCGCAGCGGGATCCTTGAGCAAGAGCGCTCCCTGCCCGAAGTAGTTGAGCAGCAGGCAGGGGAGCGCGATGCCGAACCACGCGTGCTGGATCGCGCGATGGCCGAAGTGTCCGAGGTCCGCGTACAGCGCTTCGCCGCCCGTGACGACGAGGAACACGGCGCCCAGCACCACGAACCCCCGGCTCACGTTCTCGGCGAAGAAGCGCACGGCATAGTAGGGGGACGCCGCGGCCAGCACCCCGGGTTGCCGGCCGATCTCGCTTACCCCCAGCACGCCCAGGGTCAGGAACCAGACGAGCATCACGGGGCCGAACACCGCCCCGATCCGGGCGGTTCCCCGACTCTGCAACAGGAACAGGCCGACGAGGATCACGAGCGTCACCGGAATCACCCATGTGGCCAGGGCCGGCGTCGCGATTTCCAGGCCCTCGACGGCGCTTAAGACCGAGATCGCCGGAGTCAGGCCGCCATCCGCGTATAGGAGCGCCGATCCGAAGATCCCCAGGACGATCATGATGCGGCGGGGTGAGAGCCCCCGCGCCAGCCGGCTCCCGTTGACGAGCGCCATCAGGGCGAGCACACCGCCTTCACCCTTGTTGTCGGCGCGGATGATGACGATGTGATACTTGATCGTTACGACGATCACGAGCGCCCAGAACACGAGCGACAGAACGCCCAGCACGTTGCCGTGGGTCACGGCGATGCCGTGGGTCCCGTAGAACGACTCCCGGATCGCGTACAGGGGGCTCGTGCCGATGTCGCCGTAGACCACGCCCAGCGCCGTGAGCGCGAGCGTGACGAGATAGCGGCCGCCCCTGCCGGCCCGCGCGTCCGCGTGTGCCGTCATGACGCCGGCGACCGCGGCAGACGGAGTTGCGCGATGGACAACACCCAGATCGCCGTCATGATCAGGGCAGAGCCGACGCACCACCGGCAGATCGCGTGCAGCACGAACAGCTCGATCGCGGTGAGATACAGCGTGAACGCGAACCCCACGGTCGCGAGCGCCGCGAGTCCCGCAGCCACGCGACGGTCCGTCGCGAACCTGGGCTGCAGGCCCACGAGCCCCGCCGCAAAGAGCGCCACGTAGCCGACCACCCCGTAGAACGCGACCGGGATGCCAAACACCTCGGCGTAGCGGCTCGTCTGCACGTACTCGCAGTCCCCCGTGCCGCACTGCAACTCGCCGAGCACGCCGATCTTGTAGAGCCAGAGATAAGTCGCGACGAGCAGCCCCACGAGCGCGAGGAGCACGATCGCCTGGCGCCGGATCACTTGTGTTTCTTGGTCAGGCTATCGACGAGCGCCTTGAAATCGTCCGAGGTGGCGCGCCCGGTAAAGGGACGCCCGTTCACGAAGAAGCTCGGCGTTCCCCGCACGCCGAGCGCCTCGCCTTCCTGTACGCTCGCGTCGAGCCGCGCGGCGTAGCGCTGCCCGTCCAAGCAGGCGTCGTACTTGTCGAGGTCGAGCCCGATGGCCCTCGCGAAGTCGCGAAACAGCGAGCGCGGGTTCTTCCCCGTCTGGGCCCACTGGTGGTTGTTAAACAGCTGGTCGTGCATCTCCCAGAACTTGCCCTGCTCTCCCGCGCACTGCGCGGCCAGCGCCGCATAGCGGGAGTACTTGTGCGAGGGCAACGGAAAGTCGCGAAAGCGCCACCGCAGCTTGGCGGGGGCGAGCAGCTGCTCGCGGATCACCGGCATCTGCACCGTCGCAAACGACGCGCAGAACGGACACTCGAAGTCCGAATA
Organism: Gemmatimonadota bacterium; assembly: GCA_003222085.1. Taxonomy (GTDB): domain Bacteria; phylum Gemmatimonadota; class Gemmatimonadetes; order Gemmatimonadales; family GWC2-71-9; genus AG41. The sequence continues at coordinate 28,121 of QHUK01000003.1, read as the reverse complement.
CTCCGTGACCTCGATCGGCGCGGAGTCCGATCCCAGGGTATAGCCGTGGAACGCGTCCGCCGCCGCGACGGGGAGCGGCGCGCTCGCCACGGGGGCCGCGGGAGGAGCGGGGCTCCGCAGCGACCCGTACCACAGGGCCCCGCCCCCGATCACGGCCACCGCCACGAGCACCAGGTAGAACCCTTTCATTCGTTCCGAGCCCTCCGCCACGGTTCGTCGTCCTCGTCGTCGTCGAAGCCGGCCGCGGCGTCGCGCGCCCGCCGCTCCGCCTCGTCCGCGATGCGCCGACCCTCCGCGATCTCCGGCGTATCGTATGTCACCCGCACCTCATAGTGAAACAGCTCGCTCCGCGCATTCCCCAGGAGCTTCTGGAGCTCCGGCGCTCGCTCGAGCAGCCGGCCCGTCCGGTCCAGCGCCTGAATGCGCTCAGCCAGCGCGCGCAGCATGGCGAGCAGGCGCTCCGCACGGTCCGGTCCGTACACTTCTTCCGAGTGATCGCTCATGTGCCCGCCTTCCCTGATGTGTCCGCGCACCGCACCCCACCTCCCCGTCCATGATAATACCACGCCGGCGGCCGTGGTCGGCCTTTGCGTGTCGCAAAGCGCCCTATTACATTGCGGCGCCGATTGATCGGCGGCTTCGAGCGACCCGAGCCGCCTCCCGTGTCCCCGCGTTCCCGGTCCAGCGAGAAGAGAGGAGCACCCCACGCATGGCCAAGAAGCGTTCGGAGCCTCGCAAGATGTCCGCGCCCACGCCCTTCGAACAGGCCCGCGACGAGCTGTTTTCGCACATCCTGCGCTGCGGCGTCCTGGAAGCCACTCCCGAGCACCAGAAGGAATGGTTCGACGACACGATGCTGTACCTCGCCGAGCGCTACGATGGGTTGGACGAGCAGCAGCTCGCCGAGTTGCGCGTGCTGGGCGAGCGCTACTGCCGGCCCGTGGTGGGGCGGAACGCGCCCGTGGGCGCGAGCGTCTAGCGTTGCCGACCGGGCAGGGTCTCCGGGCGTCCCTCTGCGGGCGCCCTTTTTTTTAGTGAGGCCACCAGGAGGAGAAGCGCCGGAAGCGCCGCCCCAGGGCGAGCTGCACGCCGCCGCCCAATCCCAGCTCCGCGTACCACCCCGCGCCGGCACCCGGCCCCTGGTCGACGCCGAGCAGCGCCGTGATGTAGCCCGCGCCCCGCGCTCCCTCCGAGCCGACAAACGCCAACCCCAGTCCGCCGTACGGTCCGATGCCGCTGCGCTCCCCGGGGCGGAGCAGGAACTGCGCGCTCGCCCCGAGGCGGACGCCCAGGGCGCGCTCGTAGCTGCCGCACGCGGCCCCGAAGGTGAGCCGTCCCTGACCACCGGAGCGCCGCGCCACTCCCACCTCCGGACCCCAGAAGCCGCGGTGCGCGAGGACCACCGTCGCCCCGGCGGCGATCTCCGTGGCTCGTGGGGCTTGGGCCCGGACCGGCACGGCGACCCCCGCGGCGAGCCCGGTCGCGGCGACCAGGGTCCTAGCCCCGTTCCGACACGTCGAGCGCAGGCGGACGAGCGATCGGCTGCCCCAAGTCGGAACGGGGCTAGCGAAGCGCGACGTCGTAGGTGACGTGGATGTCGGGGGCGAGGGACGCGACGACCGAGCAATACTTCTCGAGCGACAGATCGATCGCGCGGCGGGCCTTGGTCTCGTCCACGCCGACTCCCGAGATCGTGAAGGCGAAATGAAGCGCGGTGTAGCGCCGCGGCTGCTGTGCGCGACGCGTCCCCCGGAGCGCGACCTCGAGGGCCTGCGGCGCCACACGCTGCTTCTGGAGAATCAGCACGACGTCCGACGCCGAGCACGTGGCCGCCGCGACCAGCAACATCTCGACCGGGGACGCGGACACGGTGCCGTCACCATCCACGAGCACGGAGGGCCGGCCCGGTGCGCCCGCATCGAACACCAGCCCCTCCCCCGCGCGCCATCGCATGGTGATCTCGCGAGTGTCGCCCGCCACGTCAGTTCCCTCGCCGCGTCGTCAGACCCAGGTACAACCGATTGTGCTGGAAGCCGGCCATCCCGTGGTATTCGAGCAGCCAGTTGAACGTGGACCGGTAGTGGATCTCGAACCCGATCACCAGGTTGGCCCACAGGTCGGGACAGTCCGGGTCGGCACCGCAGGACTCGTGTCCCACCAGGCTGAAGCCCGCGCCCGCGTACGGCGTCGCCATCTGCTCATCCCCGGTAAACCGATACAACGCTTCGAGACTGCCGACGTAGCTGTTGCGCCCGTTGAAGAAGCCGATCTCGCCGGAGGGACGGAGTCGGAAGCGGGGCGAAACCAGGTTCCCGGCATCGAGGGTGACGCCGAACACCATCTGAGTGCTGCCGGCCAGGTCGATGCCGCCGCGCACCCCGAACCCGAACAGCCCGAGGTGGGTGCCGCGACCGCCCGCCGGTCGGACCTGCGGCGGATGAAACTCCTGGGCGGTGAGCCCCGCGATTCCGCCCGCCGCGAGTAGCACAGCCAGCCACATCCCCCGCATCAAGTTCCCTTCCCCCGCGTCAGCATCGCGCGCGCCCGGGCGGCTGCCCGGCCGTAGTCCCAGATGGCGTACAGCCCGACTGCCGCCGTCGCCCACGCGAGCGGGCGCACCAGCGGCGAGCGGGCGATGAACGCCACCAGCGTGAGCAGCTGCAGCACCGTGACGGCCTTCCCGCCCGCGCGGGCGGGCAGCGCGGTCGGCCGCCGCCACAGCCACGCACCCACGTACCCCAGCGCCGCCACGATGTCCCGGGCCACCACGCCGACGATCTCCAACGGATGCAGCAGACCGGTGCGCGCGACGGTGAGGAACGCGGCCGCCATGAAGACCTTGTCCGCGGTCGGATCGAGGACGGCGCCCGCGCGTGACGCACCGAACCGGCGCGCCAGCATGCCGTCGAAGAAATCCGACGCGGCGGCCGCGCCGACGAGCGCGAGCTGCCATGCCGGCTGGTGCACGAACGGAAACGCCGCCGCCAGAGGAAGCCGAAGCGCGGTCAAGAGATCCGCCCGCGTCACCCACGGTTTCACTTGCCCCTCCCTCTGGTGCACCATAGCTTCGTCCGCGTGAACCTCAATCTGCTGAAGCAGGCGGCGATCTTCCAAGATCTCGACGAGGGCGAGCTGGCCCGCGTCTCCGAAGTCTGCCGGGAGCAGAAGTTCGCCGTCGGCCAGCACGTCTTCAAGGAAGGCGAGCCGGGCAACCGGCTCTTCATTATTTCCGCGGGCGAGGTTCGCATCTCCCGCACCATCCCCGGGTCCGGGGAGGAAGCGCTGGCCGTCCTCAAGCCGGGCGCCTGCTTCGGCGAGATGGCGATCTTCGACCGTTCCGAGCGCTCGACCGACGCGATCGCCAATACGTCCTGCACGCTGATCACGATCGCCCGCTCCGACTTCGAGCTGCTCCTCGATTTCAACCGCGACATCGCCTATAAGGTGCTGTGGTCGGTGGTGCGGCTCTTGTCCGCCCGGCTGCGCGTCACCAACGACAACCTCCGGTCGTTCCTCGCGATGTCGATGTTCTAGGGGATACCGGAGCCTGAGCGGGGTGACCTTCGAGCACGTCTTCGCCGATCTCGGCGGGATTCCGGCGAACCGTCTCACCGATCCCCAGGGGCTCGCCGGCCTGCTGCTGGCCGCCGCCAATGCCGCGGGGCTGAATCCGGCCGGCCCTCCGGCGGTGACGCAGGGCCCGCGAGGCGTCTCGGCGGCGGTGCTGTGCCATGGCGGGCATGTGGCCATGCACGGCGTACCGGAGGCCGGGCTCTGCTTCGTGGATGTGGCGGGCGTGAGCGGTGCGCAACCCCACCGCGGCCTCGAGGTGATCATCAAACGGCTGGGCGCGCGCGAAGTGCGGACGGACGCGCGCCGCCGTGGTCCCGTGACCCAAGCCATCCACCCGGAGGGCCCATGAACGCACTCACCCCCTACGCGGCCTTCTTCATGCGCCTCGCGGTGGGCGGCGTGTTCCTCGTGCACGGTGTGTCAAAGTTTCACCGCGGCATCCCCGTGACGACCGCCTTCCTGCACGACATCGGCTTCCCGTTCGCGGTCGTCTTCGCGATCATCCTGATCGCCGTGGAGACCATCGGCGCGGCGTGCGTCGTGCTGGGGATCTTCACCCGCTTCTGGGCGTTGTGCATGGCCCTGGAGATGCTCGTCGCGATTCTCGCCGTGAAGCTGCCGCACAGCGGCAACATCGAGCTCGAGGGCCTGCTGTTCGCCGGGGCCATCACGCTGGTCGCGTTGGGGGACGGGCCGCTCTCGATTGCCGTGAAACTGAAGCACAGCAGCACCTGAGGCGCGGACGGCCGGGTCTCCCGGAGCGACTGCGTATTCTTGTCGCGAAGGGGGACCCGGCCGTCCGTGCCGCTAGTGCAGGATTCTCAGTAAGCCCGCATCCGCGCTTCCGCGGATGAAGCTCTCGGGGTCCGTGGCGGGAATGGCGACGCCGGTCTCTTTCCGTCCCCGGTGCGCCACCGCCGCCATGTATTGCTCGAGGGAGCGGCGGGCCCACTCCGCCGCGTCGTCCTTCATCTGCCGCACGATTTCTTCCCAGGTGCCCACATACGTCGCGCCGTTGAGCATGCTGACGCGGTGGACGTCGCCCGGCCCCGATCGCGCTTTCATCCCTTGGAGCTCCGTGAGCAGGGTACCGAACAGCTCGAGCTGCCGAGGGTCCCGCATCTGGCCGTCCGGTCCCATGGCCTCGATCTCCGCGAGCAACAGGTCTTCCGGACCCGTGTCCGCCGCCAGCTCGTCCAGGCGGTGATGCCACGGCACGAGCTCGGGGTCGTCGTCCGGTAGGCGGTACACGCTCTTTTTGAGCTCGATGAGACGCCAGATGGCCAGGCCGTCGAAGTGATCGGCGGGCGCAGTGCGCTCGAGGTGGAACAGCGCCGCTTCGTACTCGCCCCGATCGTACAGCAGGTTCGCGAGGTAGATGCGTGCCTCGGCGTGCTCGAGGTCGAGCTCGAGGGAGCGGCGCAGCCAGTAGAGGGCGCCGCCCTCGTCGGCGAGGCGATGGGACGCGTAGCCCACGCACGCGGCCGCCTCCGCCGAGTCCGGATGTCCCGTGATCGCTACTTCGAAGAAGCGCCGGGCCTGGTCCAGCACACCGGCACGGAACAGGGCGCGTCCGACCTGGAGCATGAGGTCGTGGTCCTCGCGAAATCCGAGCGCGAGAATGCGGTCGAAGCACGCGACGGCCCCCGCGCGATCGCCGAACTTGAGCAGGACCTCGCCAAGCCCCGCGAGCGCGTCTTCGTGCTCGGGGTCGAGGCCCACGGCTTCCTCGAACGCGCGGCGCGCCCACACGTATTCCTCGCGCGCGAGCCGCGCGTATCCCATGCCCACATGTAACTCGACGGCGTGGGGGTAGCGCCCCAGGCCTTCTCGCAGGGTCTCGATCGCTTGGTCGTATTGGGCTTCGTTGTAGAGCTGATGCGCGCGTTCGTCGTAGTCGTCGGAGCTCAAGAACGGTTCCGACATCGAACGGGCCTCCCGGGAAGGTTGTGCTATGATACGACGCCCCGGCCGGTTACACAAGCGAGGGACGCCGACTATCTTCCCCGCCGATGGCCCCCCTGCCCGCCGCCCTCGCGGACATCCCGAACGGCTCGATCACGTCGCCGCGCGGTTTCACCGCCGCCGCCGCGCACGCCGGCCTCAAGGCCGACGGCGCCCCGGACGTCGCGCTGCTCGTCAGCGCGGCGAGCTGCGCCACGGCGGGGGTGTTCACACAGAACGCGCTCCGCGCCGCACCCGTGGTCTACGACGCCGACCTCCTGGCCGAGCGACCGGGCCGGATGCGCGCCGTGGCGATGAACGCGCGGGTCGCGAACGCTTGCACCGGCGCGCCGGGGCTCGCGGCAGCCCGGGCGATGGCGGAGGCCGCCGAGCAGGCGGCCAGCCTCCCGCCTCGCACCGCGCTCGTGCTGTCGACCGGCGTGATCGGCACAGCGCTCCCCCTGGAGCAGGTCGCCAATGCCCTGCGCGTGGCGGCCGGGCGCCTCACGCCGGATGGCGGGCCGGAGGCCGCCCGCGCCATCATGACCACCGACACCCGACCCAAGCATTGCGCCGTGCGGTTCGAGACCCCCGCCGGGATGGTCACCGTCGGCGGCATCGCCAAGGGCGCGGGGATGATCCACCCCGATATGGCGACGCTGCTCGCCGTGCTCACGACCGACGCCGTCGGCGAGCCGGCCGGGCTGCAGCCGCTGCTGCGCCGCGTGGTCGATCGCAGCTTCAACGCCATCTCGGTGGACGGGGACACGAGCACCAACGACACGGTCCTGCTCCTCGCCGGCGGCGCCTCCGGCGTCGATCCGTCGCGCGACGGCGCGCTCTGGAAGACGTTCGAGGACGCCGTGCTGCAGGTGGCGCGCACCCTCGCCCTGGCCATCGTCTCGGACGGCGAAGGCGCCTCGAAGCTGGTCGAGATCCAAGTGGTGGGGGGCGTGAGCGAAGCCGCCGCACGGGCAGTGGGCCGGGCGATCGCCCGCTCGGCCCTCGTGAAGACGGCCATCTACGGTGCCGACCCGAACTGGGGGCGGATCCTCGCCGCCGCCGGTGCGGCCGGCGTCCCGCTCGCCGTGGACCGCCTGTCGCTCCAGGCGGCCGCCGACGGCGAGTGGCTGACCCTCGCCAGCGGGGGCGCCACCGCCCACGCGGACTTGGGCGCCGCGCACGCCATCTTCCAACAGAAAACGATCCGCCTCCGCGTCGACCTGGGGCTGGGGCGCGCGGAGGCGGTGGTGTGGACGTGCGACCTGACGCCGGACTACGTCCGGATCAACGCAGACTACACTTCCTAAGGCTTGCTCTTCGCCGTGTCCTTGGATTCCGGCTTCGCCCCAGGCTTCGCGTGTTTCTTCATAGCGTGCTTCTTGGTCGCCTTCTTGCCTGCTTGCGCCTTCGACGTGTCGTTCGCCGGCGCCTGACCCTGCATCGGTGACGGCTGCTGCGCCATCACGACCGCGGGAGCGGTGAGGAGGGCCAGCGCGAGGAGCGTGCGACGGATCATGTCTCGATACCTCCGGGAGGGATAACGCGGGCCACCCTGGCCCGCTTCACCGTTGAGACCCGCGACGTCCGGGCGACGTCACGGCGGCTAGTTACACTCTGGAACGCCAGGTTTACCCTCACGGCGGCACCGGCGACGCCGGCCGCCGTGCGCCGGCGACGTTTCCGCGCGGTGGCTTCGCAGGCGCCGGCAGGTTGGGCAGCTGCCGCTGGACCATCGCGAGCGCCTCGGCGCGCGTGTGCCCCCGTTGCACTTGCTGCAGCACAGCCGTGGAGACGTCCAACAACCGCTCCCGGGGCACACCGTCATGAACGGCCTCGATGATCAGCCCGACCGCGGAGTCCGGATCGAAGCGATGGGCCACGAGATCGGCAACCGCGTGCATGGCAGCCGCCCGCGGCGGTCGCCCCAACGCGGCCGCGACCCGTTCGACGAGCGGTGTGGGCAAGCCCCGGCGCAGCGCCCATGCAACCGTGGTCATTTCGGCGGGGAGCACCGGCGGCTGGTCGCCCGCGCGAATGAGCAGGTCGCGCGCGTCGCGCAGCTGCCCCAGACTCAGCTGCACGGCGGCGACGATGCGCGGCTCGGCAACGTGCTTCGCTCCTCCTTCCAGCGCTTTCTGGATCAGCGGCTCGGTGGGGAGCCCGTCCTGCGACGCGAACTGGATGAGCGAATCGACCGCCGGAATCGCGGCGCTCGGTATGCGGCCTTCGAGGCGGCCGCGCACCGACTGGCCGGCGAGCGGGAGGGCCGGGGAGGCGGCGAGGGCGAGAACCACCCAGCGCCTCATCGACGGACCGGCCGGACGATGACCACCGAGTTCTCGCGACCGAAGTTGTCGGCCACGAGGCGCTCCGCGAGATGGTCGGGGACCCAACGCTCCCCGTCCACCACGAACATGTACTCGTACGTGCCGGCCGGGAGCACGACGGTGGCACGCCACACGCCATCGTGGTCGTGGTCCTCCAACGCGATGGACCCGGGACGCCAGTCGTTGAACGTGCCGACCACGTGGACCGATTGCGCCTCGGGGAACTGGCCCACGAACTGGGCGATCCCCTCGTGCTCCGCCAGCTCCGGCCCCCCGTCGTCCGCCGTGAACAGCGTGAGCGCGGCGACGACCACGGCGAACGCCACGCTCCAGGCCGGGCGGACTCGGAGGATGATGGCGCGCGGAGTCACGAGCCAGCGCATCAGGCGGTGCGCGCGGGATGGCACCGGGCGCCGGATCTCCGCCATCACCCGCGACTCGAGGCTCGCCGCCGGGGAGGCGGGGGGCGCCGCGAGAAGACCCGCCGCAGCCGCGAGCTGCACCACGGCGCGGCGCAACTCGGACGGGACGGCGTCCGCGGCGAGCTCTCCGTCGAGCACCTGATGAATCCTGGGATCGATCGTACTCATGCGTGATCCTCCAGCGCCTTCAGCAGCGCTTCCCGGGCGCGATGCACCCGCATCTTGAGCGTCGGAATACGCTCCCCGGTGACTGCCGCCATCTCCTCGTAGCTCAATCCCTCCACGTGCTTCAGCACGAACGCTTCGCGCTTGTCGGGCGACAGGTCCGCGAGCGCCCGTTCCACGAGCTGGAGTTGGTCCGCGCGCTCCAACGCCGCCTCGGTGTCGGCTGAGTCCGCCAGGGGCGGCGCGTCGTCGAGCGGCACCTCCGCGACGGACCGGCGCACCAGATGACTCTTGCACCGGTTGGTCACGATGCGATACAGCCAAGTGCGGAGCCGCGCCGGCTCCCGGCAGCTTGCGAGGTGACGGTAGGCGCGGACGAAGCTCTCGGCCACGGCGTCCGCGGCGGCGTCCCGGCTCCCGAGCATCCGGGTGGCGAACCGCAGCAGGCCCGCCTCGTAGCGGCGGATCACAACGCCGAAGGCTTCGGTGTCGCCGGCGAGCACGAGGGCCACCACCTCCGCATCGGGGGGCGTCCCCCTCACACCCATGAGACCTGCATGGACATTAGGGCGTCACGAGACGGGCTGGTGATAAGATGGGATGTTGCGGGTGGGAACTGAGTTAGTGATCCCGTGAGACCTCTTGCACGACGGCGAGGTAGCTCGCCGCTCGCAACCCCTCGCCGCCGACGGTGCCGACGAAGGCCTCGAGCGTTGCCTCGGCACGCCGTCGATACCGGACGTCCCCGGTGAGACGGGCGAGGCGCAGCAGCACGCGCCCCGCCCACCCGTTGCCGCCGGGAAGCAGATCGTCGAGCACGGGTTTCGCCCGCTCGACGAGCGCCGGCGCGGTCGGGTCCGTGGCCGCGGCGTCGAAGTAGCCGGCCGAGCTGGAGTCGGCGAAGTCGCGCTCCAACAGCCGCGCGAGATCCTCCGCGATCTCCAGGTAATGCGTTTCGCCCGTCGCTTCGCGGGCGGCGAGACACGCCCAAGCGACCTGCACCTGATCCCCGAGCAGCGCGCGCTCCGGCGAGCCCGCTCCGGCGACGTGGCGCACGGCCCGCCCCCGCGCATAGACGCGTCGCAGCAGCGTGTCGAGCGCTGCGCGCGCACGCGCAACGGCTCCCGAGTCGCCCAACGCCTCCGCCGCGTCCAGAATCGATCCGATCACATACGCGTCGCGGTCGGCGAACACGGTTCGATCGGCCGTGCGGCCGACGGCGACGGCGAGGCGCCGGGCCAAGTCGCGCGCCGCGTCGCGATAGCGCGACTCCCCCGTGACCGACCACGCCGTCACGAGATCCCGCAACAGGCCGGCGCGTACGAGCTCCGGGGGATCGTCCCGCGCGCTCGCGGCGACGCCCGCGTCGCCGGAATCCACCAGGTAGTCCAGCACGGCACGGGCAGGCACGAGGTACGTGGAGTCGTGGGTGCGCGCATAGGCGGCGAGCAGCAGGCCGACGGCCTGCGTGAAACGGAAGCTCGCGACGTCCGAGTGGGTCCGGGCGGCCGCGGCCGTCAGGCCGCGCACCGCCTCGGTCTCGCGCTGCACAGCGCCCGGTTTGGGCGCGCTCCGCACGCCCGCGCGACGGCCTCCGGCGCGCTCCCGCACGAGCGCGGCGCGCCGCAGGATGGAGCCGCGCCGCTCTCGGTAGCTCCTGGCCACGTCGGGAAGCACCTGTTTGAGCCCGCGTCCGGTGATGGGATCGTCGAGCGGAAAGTAGGTGCCTCCGAAGAACGCCGACCCGTCGGGCGTGAGGAACACGGTGATCGGATAGCCGCGCAGGCCGGCGAGGAGCTGCACTGCGGTCGCATAGCGCTGCGCGACGTCGGGACGCTCGTCGCGGTCGACGCGGACGGGCACGAACAGCGAGTCGATCAAGGCGCCGAGGCCCGGGTCGCCGTACACCTCGCGGTCCATCACCCCGCACCAGCGACAGTCATCCGCTCCCACGTACAGGAGGACGGGCCGGTCGAGACGCGCGGCGAGCGCGAACGCATCGCGCCCCCATGGCTGCCAGCTCACCGGCTGGCGCGCGGCGCGTGCCAGATAGGGCGTGGTCGACTGCGCCATCCGGTTCGTGAGGGGCCCGTGCTCGGAGACGCAACCCACCAGCGTGAGCAGCGACGCTGGGAGAAGGAAAGACGCTAGGGCGGCTCTCATGGGAGCGGGTGGAAGATACCCTGTCCCTCACGCCGCCGTTCCCATGAGGACCGCGGTGCGGTGGTGACTCCACCAACAGCCTGGGCGGGTACCGCCGGCGAGGTCCGGCGTGCGGTCCTTTCCTCTGACCGAACGGCCCCTTTTCCCAGGCCGTGTGTGCAGTTTGCGCAGTTTTGCGCTGGACGTCAAGAAGACGCCGCGGTTATTGTTGGATCATGGACGCCACCCGAATCACCCCCAAGCCCAACGGGCCCCTCGTCGTCGAGGGCCCGGTCAAGATCGTGACCCCGGACGGCCGCGAGCTGCCCGTCCCCCCCCGGAAAGACGGCCGACCGGCGGAAGTCGTTGTCCTGTGCCGTTGTGGAGGGTCTGCGACCAAACCGTTTTGTGACGGAACTCACAAGCGGAACGGCTTCTCCGACGCCCCACCTACCCGCCCCGCTCCCACGACTTAAGCAGGGGGTATTATGTTGTCTCCGTCCCGGCGGGGGTGAACCGGGGGAGCCACCCCTGACCGCAACTGATGCACCCCGCCCCCCTGCCCTGCCCCCGAATGGAGGAACGCAATGGCGAAGGGTGGAAAGGCCCCGATGGCCGCGGATGAGGGCTACTGCGTGAAGTGCAAGGCCAAGCGCAAGATTTCGAACCCGCAGCAGGTCAAAATGGCGAACGGCCGGCCCGCGCTGAAGGGCGTCTGTCCGGTGTGCGGCACGGGGATGTTCAAGATTCTGCCGCCGAAGTAAGCCGCCAACCACATCGACAACGCGAGCCCCCGGTCGAGCATGGCCGGGGGCTCTTCGCTACCGGGCGGCAGAGGCGACCCAGCGGGTGCCGTCCCCCTGGTAGGCGTACCGGAAGGTGACGCACGCCGTACCCACATCTTGGCAGTAATAGGCCAGCAGCTCGAGCTTCGCATATTTGCCACCCCCCGTTCGCACTCCATAGACGTGATGCTTCGACGTGAGCAGGTGGCTCAGCATGCTGTAGGCGTACCATTTCCCCACGCCGGGGTTGGTCGTGTCCGACGCATCCGTGTTCGGGAGGTAGCCGGTGGCTGGGACCTCCCGCACCGAGTCGAACGGCACGGCGCCGAGATCGACGATGCCCCCGTCGGCGCCCGTGATCAGGTGAAAGCGCCGGAAGGCGATGTCCCACCCTCCCGAATCCACCGTGGCGCCGCGCCGGAAGTCGAAGCGGCGCCAGCGGTCGGTGCTCGACGCGTCCAGGGTGTAGGTCAGAGGCCCGACGAGCGAGTCGCCCACGACCGCGGGCCGCGGCACCGTCGGCCGGTAGGGAGGGAACTCCGGGGTGGTGAGCGAGCCAATCACCAGGGACGCGACGAGCAGCGCGAACGCGCCGCCCATCGCGAGCACCAGGACGGGCGGCCGGGCGCCCCCGGCGCTCACGCCTCGGCCATGAACGGGTAGCTGAAGCTCCGGGGTGGGACGAAGTTCTCCTTCACGGCGCGCGGGCTCGCCCAGCGGATCAGATTGAGCAGGCTCCCCGCCTTGTCGTTGGTGCCGCTCGCGCGCGCCCCGCCGAACGGCTGCTGTCCCACCACCGCGCCGGTGGGCTTGTCATTGACGTAGAAGTTTCCGGCGGCATACCGGAGCGCGTCCTTCGCCTGCTCGACGGCGCGGCGGTCCTGCGCGAAGATCGCGCCGGTGAGTGCATAGGGCGACGTTTCGTCCACCAGGCGCAGCGTCTCGGCCCAGCGGGCCGCCGGGTAGACGTGGACCGACAGGACCGGCCCGAAGATCTCCTCACTCATCGTGCGATACTCCGCGTCCTGGGCTTCGAGAACCGTCGGCTCGATGAAGTAGCCGTCGGAGTCGTCGGCGCCACCGCCGAACAGGACCTTCACGCCGGGAGCCCGCTTCGCCGCGTCGATATAACCCTTGATCTTGTCGAACGCCTTCCGGTCGATCACCGCCCCCATGAAATTGCGGAAGTCCGCCGGGTCTCCCACCTTCACCTCGGCGAGCATCCCGAGGATGCGATCCCGGACCCCGGGCCAGAGGTCGTCGGGGACATAGGCGCGCGAGGCCGCGCTGCACTTCTGCCCCTGATATTCGAAGGCGCCGCGCACCATGCCCGTGGCGAGCACGTCCGGGTCCGCGCTCGGGTGCGCGAGGATGAAGTCCTTGCCACCCGTCTCGCCGACCAGCCGCGGGTACGCCGCGTACGAGGTGAGGTTCGCCGCCGCCTGCTGCCACAGCGCCTGGAACACCTCCGTCGAGCCGGTGAAATGGATCCCCGCGAACCCGCGATCGGCGAGTACGCGCTCGGACACCTGGACCGACGGGCCCGGGACGAAGTTGATCACACCCGGCGGCAGACCGGCTTCCGCGAGCAGACGCATGATGAAGGAGTTCGAGAGCACCGCCGTCGCGGCGGGCTTCCACACCACGGTGTTGCCCATGATCGCCGGGGCGGTCGGCAGGTTGCCGCCGATCGACGTGAAGTTGAAGGGCGTGATGGCGTAGACGAAGCCCTCCAGGGGACGATAGTCGAGGTAGTTCCACACACCTGGGACGGACAGGGGCTGTTCGGCGTAAATGCGCTCCGCATAGTGCACGTTGAAGCGGAAGAAATCGATCAGCTCGCACGCAGCGTCGATCTCCGCCTGATGCGCGGTCTTCGACTGGCCGAGCATGGTCGCGCCGTTGACGATCGGCCTGTACCGTGTCGCCAGCAGATCCGCGGCCTTGAGAAACACGGCGGCCCGCCGCTCGAACCCCCACGCCGACCACTCGCGCCACGCGTCCCGAGCCGCCGCGATCGCGGCCTGCACCTCCGCGGGCCCCGCCTGATGCGCCTTGGCGAGCACGTGGCGATGGCAATGCGGCATCACCACGTCCACCGTCCTGCCGGTGTGGACGTCTTTGCCACCGATGACGAGGGGAATCTCGAGCTGGTGGCCGGAGAGCTCTTTCACGGTCCGTTTGAGCTCCCCCCGCTCCGGGGTCCCCGGGGCGTAACTCAGGACCGGCTCGTTGAAGGGGGTAGGGATCTTGGGAATGCCGTTCATGACGCAAATTTACACCGTCGTGGCGTCGTGGAACACTCGGACGTTATACAGGCGATGACCATTCACCCCAATACCCGCATCGGCCACGTCCACCTCACGGTTTCCGACCTCGACCGTGCCCTGGCCTTCTACCGTGACGTGCTCGGCTTCGAGGTGACGAGCCGCTATGGGCGGGACGCCGTGTTCCTCTCGGCGGGCGGCTATCATCACCACATCGGCCTCAACACGTGGGCAGGCCGTGGGGCACCGGCGCCCGCCCCTGGGACCACGGGCCTGTATCACTTCGCGATCCTCTACCCGGACCGCAAGACCCTGGCGGGCGCCCTGCGTCGCGTGCTCGATGCCGGCGTGCCGCTCGAAGGCGCGGCGGACCACGGCGTCAGCGAAGCGATTTACCTGCGGGACCCCGACGGCAACGGCGTGGAGCTGTACCGCGACCGGCCGGAGGCCGAGTGGCCTCGGGCGCCCGACGGGAGCATCGCGATGCATACGCGGGCGCTGGATCTCGAGAAACTGCTGGCGGAAGTCTAGTTCGCTCCTCTCCCTTTGACGATCAGGCTGTCGCTGACCTTCACCGCCTCCACCGGCGTCGGTGCCGATCTCTCACCGCGGGGAATCAGCCCCGGCAGGTTCGCGAGCTCGTAGGCTGACACCGCCATGACGGCGGATGCCTGCACCAGGTCCGACGCGACGGCCATGTCGTAGGTGTCGGACTGGGAGTGGTGCGTGTGACCATAGCCGCGCTCGAGCTGGTTGAAGTTGAAGCCGGGGACACCGTAGGGGAGGAACGACAGGTGGTCGGTGCCCGTCTTGTTCCGGTTCACCACCGAATCGGCGCCGAGCCGCGCCACCGGAGCCAGGACCGCGCGCCACAGCCCGTCCAGATCGGTCCGTCCCTGCAGCGCCTGCCCCGAGATCGCGCCGGTCCCGTTGTCGAGCACGATAACCGCCTGGATCGAGTCGGCCTCGGCGGCGTGCGCCTCGGCGTACTTGCGCGACCCGATCAAGCCCTGCTCCTCCCCGGTGAACAGGACGAAGCGGATGCTGCGCTTCGGCCGTAATCCCGATCGGGCGATGATGCGCGCCGCCTCGAGCGTGCACATCGCGCCGGTCCCGTTGTCCGTGGTCCCCGTTCCGAGGTCCCAGGAGTCGAGGTGCGCGCCCACGATGACCACCTGACCCGGGCGCTCGCTGCCGCGGATCTCGGCAACGGTGTTCCACTGGGGCACGGAATCTCGGGTGATCGTGTTGGAAATGCTCACCGCGAGTCGGGGCGGCGCGCCCGCCTGGAGCAGGCGATCGAACAGCGCGTAGTCTTCATGGGCGATGACGACCTGGGGAAGCGGCAGGATACGGTTGGGGGAGCCGCTCATGTTGAGGAGGGCGTGCTCCTTGCTCCCGTCCACCAGGATGCCGAGCGCGCCGGCGCGGCGCAGCAGATAGGGGAGATCGTTGGCGAACTGCTGCATGCGCGCCCGCGTGACCGAGTCGGCGTCGCGGAACGGCGTGAACACCGTACGGAAGAAGTCGCGCTGCCGCTGCGAGTCGGCCGCGGTCATGAGCGGCCCGTCGTTGTTCCACACGAGCGACGGCGCCCGAGTCATGACCCACGCCTGCTTCACGCGACCGCGATGGACCGCGAAGCTGTCGGGCGTGGTGGCATCGATCCGGACGACGGGCCCCGTGACGGTCGCGCCGCCGGTGCCCGGCGCCCAGGCCCAGCTCGCGGCCATCACGTCGTGCGCGCGCGGCGCCGTCATGCGCACCCGCATCGGTCCACGTGTCCAGGTGCCGCCGAACTGCCAGGGCTCGAGGCGCGCGTCCAGGCCGTAGGCCTTGAACCGCTCGAGCGTCCAGTCGTTCGCCCGGCGCGCGGCGGCCGATCCGGTGAGCCGCGGACCGATAACGTCGCTCAAGTATTGGAGGTTCTGCATCACCTCGGAGCGGTTCAGCGCTTCGTCGATCAGGGCGCCGGCGCCCGTCGTGTCGACCGCGAGCTCCTGCCCGCGCAGGGCGCGGATCGGCAGCACACCCAACGCGGCGGCCACCGCCAGGACGTGCAGACGCACGATGAATCCTCTCGTCATGACGCCGGTGCCTCGAACCGCGAATCGACGGCGCGCTGCGCAGGAATTGGCAGCGTCACAGTCACGGTGGTGCCGGTGCCCACGGTCGAATCGACGGCGACCCCGCCCGCGAACATGTTTCGGGCCACGCTCTGCACCACGACGAGCCCCATCCCGCTCCCTTCACCGAACGCCTTGGTCGTGAAGCCGGGCTCGAAGATCCGCTCCAAGTCCTGGGGCCGAATGCCCGCCCCCTCGTCCCGCACGCTCAACCGCAGGGCGTTCCCCACCTTCGTCAAGCCGACCCGGATCGGTGCGGGCCGGGCGGCGCTCGCGTCCGCGGCGTTGCGGATCAGGTTGACCAGCAGATCGTACAGCGCGTTGGGGTCGCCCTTCAGGTACACGACGTCGAGGGTGGAGTCGAACTCGAGGGGGATCTTCTTTTCTTTGAGGACGCGGCTCTCGAGCGTGCAGCAGGAGCGGACGACGCGCACGGCATCGAACCGCTCCGATCGCGCCAGGGCGCCGCGCGCGCGGTCCTTCACGGCGCGCAGGAAGCTCGCCGAACGGTCGATATCCTCCACCACCTGACCGAGCTCGTCGAGCAGCTCGAGCCGCCGACCGGCGGCGACCTCCGTCCAGCGCCCGAGCGACTCCATCGCGAGGTGCAGGCCGGCACGCGCCGCCGTCAGGGGATTCGACAGCTCGTGCGCGATGATACCGGGGAGCGTGGTGATGTCGTGCAGCGGATCCGATCGGGCCGCCGGGACGTGGCCGGCCGTCGGCTCGCGCCGATCGAGCAGCCCGAGGCACAGCCCGGCGAGCTCGAGGGTGAGCCGTTCGCGGCTGCGGCGCTCCCGGCCTTCGGGGGGTGGCGCGGGCGGCCGCGTCCGCACCGGGGCGACCACCCAATCGCCGTCGCCCGCGCCGCGGCACCCCACCCAGCGGCTGCCCTGCACGATGGTGATGTTCCATCGCCGCAGGGTGGCGTCCACGTCGAGCTTGGTGGCGTGATGGGTGGGAGCGGGCTCGCTCGAGGCCTGAGGCTCCAGCTCGGCGCGCACGGACACCTCCCAGACCGTGACGGGACGGCCGCCGAGAGCAACGCTCGCCTGGCGGAGGATTTCGCGCCGGCCTTCGACGAATGTCTCCGGTTGCGTCACCCGAGCTCCCACGCGCACCCCGACGCGACCGGGCGGCCACACGAGCCGCGATCACGAGGGCATCCGTTGGCAGAAGGGGGCGCGCTGTACATATGCGACAAACCGCACAAACCGTCAAGCTGAGGCGGCACGTGGTTTTGCCCCGCGCGGCGGCCGGGCTTATTGTTCCGGGAGTAGACGTTCGCCCCCGGCGAAAGGAACGACCCGTGACGCCCCCGAAAGCTTCCCCCACCCCACGCGTCGGGCGCGTCCCGCGAGGCCCCATCGAGGGCCCGCGTGATCGCGAGCTCATCCACACCCTCGTGGTCCCGGACCACGACGACCTCGCGCTGCGCCTCGCCGACCGCATCGTGGAGATCATCGCCCGGGAAACCGCCGCCAAAGGACGGTGCGTGCTCGGCGTCGCGACGGGGAGCACCCCCCTCGGGATCTACCGGGAGCTGATCCGGCGCCACCAGGCGGGGGAGGTCGATTTCTCGCGGGTGGTGACGTTCAACCTCGACGAATACTACCCGATGCCGCCGGACAGCCCCCACAGCTACCGGCGCTACATGTGGGAGAACCTGTTCGCACACGTCAACATCCGGCCCGAGCAGGTGCACATCCCCGACGGCGGCGTGCCGCGCGAGACGCTCGCGGAGCACTGCGCCGCGTACGAGCGGGCCATCGTCGAGGCGGGCGGGATCGACTTCCAGATGCTGGGGGTCGGGAAGAGCGGGCACATCGGCTTCAACGAGCCGGGCTCGTCGCCCGACGAGCGGACCCGCCTGGTGACGCTCGACACCGTGACCCGCAAGGATGCGTCCGCCGATTTCTTCGGCGAGGACAACGTGCCGCGGGAAGCGATCACGATGGGGATCGCGACCATCCTCGAGGCGCGGGAGATCGCGTTGATCGCGACCGGCGAGCACAAGGCCGACATTGTCGCGCGGGCCGTCGAAGGCGAGGTGTCCCAGGACGTGGCGGCCACGTTCCTGCAGCGTCATGCCAACGCCACCGCCTACCTCGATCTCGCGGCCGCCGCCGAGCTGACCCGCATCAAGACGCCATGGGTGCTCGGCCCCGTCGAGTGGACGCCGGAGCTCACCGAGCGGGCGGTCGTCTGGCTCGCCGAGCGGACCGGGAAGGCGATCCTCAAGTTGACGGAGCGCGACTACACCGAGCATCACCTGAGTCCGCTGCTCGCCAAGCACGGCGCGGCCGGTCCCATCAACGGGGTCATCTTCAACCGGCTGCGGGACAAGATCAGGGGGCGCCGCAAGCTCCCCACGCGCAAGTCGGTACTCGTCTTCTCCCCGCACCCCGACGACGACGTGATCTCGATGGGGGGGCTCCTGCGCAAGCTGTGGGAGAACGAAAACGCGATTGTCGTGGCCTACATGACCAGCGGCAACATCGCGGTCTTCGACCACGACGTGCGGCGGCATCTCGACTTCGTCGAGCGCGCGGCGACCACGCTCGGGCTCGAGCGCGCGGCGGCCCAGCGCGTGCGGAGAGACGTGGAAGCGAGCTTTGAGCGCAAAGCGCCCGGCGATGTCGACCTGCCGGCGGTGCAGGAGCTGAAGCGGGTGATCCGCGAGTCGGAGGCGGTCGCGGCGCTCGAGGAGGTCGGCCTGCCGCCCACCGCGGCGCGCTTTCTGAACCTGCCCTTCTACCGCACGGGCCAGGTCCGCAAGGATCCGATCGGTCCCGAGGACGTGGCGATCGTGCGGGCCCTGCTCGTCGAGACCCGCCCGGACCTGGTATTCGTCGCGGGCGACCTGTCCGACCCGCACGGCACCCATCGGATGTGCCGGGCGGCGGTCGCGGGCGCGCTCGACCAGTACGACGCGGCGCCGCCCGAGGTGTGGCTGTACCGCGGCGCGTGGCAGGAGTGGTCGCTCACCGAGGCCGACGTGCTGGTGCCGCTTTCGCAGGACGAACTGCGTGCCAAGATCCTCGCCATCTTCAAACATCAGTCCCAGAAGGACACGGCGCCCTTCCCCGGCGGACACGACGACCGCGAGTTCTGGCAGCGCGTCGAGGCGCGGAACCTGGAGACCGCGGCTCGGGCCGACCGGCTGGGACTGCCCGAGTACTTCGCGATGGAAGCCTACCGCATTCTCACACCGAAGGAGGCAGAGCGATGAACGCGATGACCGCCCGAGGGCTGAGTCTGGCAGCGGTGGTAGCCGTTTGGACCGCAATTTCAGAAATCGCGAGGGTGAATCTCTCGTTGTGGCCGGTGATCGTCGCTCTGGGGTGCTCGCTGGCCGCGGGCGGCGGCGTTTCCGGCTTTCAGAAGACGCTCGCGAGCACGATCTCCGGCGTCGTCTGGGCGCTGGTCGCCCACGCGGTGTCGCGGGCGTTGGGAGGGCAGGATATCGTCCAGGCGCTGGTGTTGGGCGCGGCGGCATTCGGGATGGTGCTGCAGGCGCAGTTTCTCCCCGTCCTGTCCTACACCGCCGGCGCGTTGGCCGGCGCGGGCGTCGCGATGGGACTCCGGGCGGTCACGATCGAGGGCGGCGTTCGCGTAGCCATCGCCCTCGCGATCGGGGGGGCGCTCGGCTTCGTGGCCGAACGAGTTGAGCGCGCGCTGCCTCCGAGGCGCGGGTGACCGAGCTGCGGGAGGCCGAGGCCCGCGCCGCCTCGCGGCGCCTCCTCGCGACCAGCGAGCGCGAGCTGCAGCGCATCGTGCTCGACATGCACGACGGGCCGGTCCAGGACATCTTCGCCGCCCTGTCGCAGCTCCAAGTGCTCGAGCGCGCCCTCGCGGCGGACCCGTCGGCCGCGCAGCGCGCCCGTCAGGCGGTGCGGCTGCTGGAGCGCGCGCTCGGCGAGATCCGCAACTTCATCGGCGCCTTCCGGCCGCCCGGATTCGAGCGCCGCGAGCTGGGTCAGATCATCGAGGGCCTCGCCGTCCAGCACGAGACGCTGACGGAGCAGGCGGTGGAGCTGGAGCTGCCCGGCGAGCTGGGCGACTGCGCCCTGCCGACGAAGATCGCGATCTACCGGATCCTGCAGGAGGCGCTCGCGAACGGCCACCGGCACTCGGGCGCCACCCGGCAACGCGTGAGTGTCGAGCGGCGAGGCCTGTCGCTCGCGCTGACCGTCTCGGACGACGGGCGCGGCTTCGACCCGCAGCGCGTGCTGGCCCGCGAGGAGGACGTGGGCGTCGAGGGGGGGCACTTCGGGCTGCGCGGCATTCAGGATCGCGTAGAGATGTTGGGCGGCACCTTCACCCTCGAGAGCGCGCCCGGCCGGGGAACGTCGCTGACCGTCGAGCTGCCGGCGGAATGAGGCGAGGCCCATGATCCGCGTGCTGCTCGCCGACGACCACGCGATCGTGATCGAGGGCCTGCGCGCGCTGCTCGACGGCGAACCCGACATCAAGGTCGCCGCCTGGACCACCGACGGCACCGAAGTCGTCAGGCTGGTCGAGCAGCACAAGCCGGACGTCGTGGTGCTGGATCTCGAGCTCACGAGCATCAAGGGGACGGAAGTCATCGCCGCGTTGCGCGAGCGGAGCACGCCTCCGCGAGTCCTCGTGCTCACCGCCTACAACGACGGCGAGTCGCTCCGCTCCGCCCTCGACGCCGGGGCCGAAGGCCTCGCGCTGAAGACCGAGTCGCCCCAGCAGACCCTGACCGCCATCAGGCAGGTGCACGCCGGCCAGCTCGTGTTTCCCCAGGCCGCCCGCCGCTGGATCGAGGGCCGGGCGGGAGGGGGGGCGCCGGGCGACTTGACGCCGCGCGAGCGCGAGGTCTGGGCGCTGGTCGCGGGCGGACTCACCAACCCGCAGATCGCCGAGCGGCTCGGCCTGTCCGACAACACGGTAAAGTTCCACGTGCAGCATCTTTTCTCGAAGCTCGGGGTGAAGAACCGCACCGAGGCGGCACTCAAGTACGCACACGGCCGTTAGGGGGCGGACGCGGAGATGATCGAGACGAAAAACGAGGCGCCCTGCTGCAGTCGTGGCAGGGCGCCTCGCGCGTGAGCCGTACGCCGCGGGTCAGGCGCGAGCGGCGCCGACCTCCTCGGGCTTCCACATACTGATCTTCCGAGTCTCCGGCATCAGGAACAGGCTGAGCAGGAACGCCACCGCCGGGACGATGATGGGATAGAGCAGCGCCGAGCCGAGATTGCCGTGGCTGTTCAAATAGGCCGTGGTCGTGATGATTGGCACCAACCCCCCGCCCCACCCGTTGCCGATGTGATAGGGCACGGACACCGAGGTGTAGCGGATCCGGGCCGGGAAGTACTCGGCGAGGAACGCCCCGATGGGGCCGTACACCATGCCCACGTAGGAAACCATGATCGCGACGATCAAGATCGCCAAGGGATAGTTGGTGTTGGCCGGGTCCGCGGCCTTGCCGAGCGCCGTGTACAGCGGGTAGTAGGTGAGGGCCGCGAGCGCGAACCCCGCCAGAATGATCGGCTTGCGGCCGATCTTGTCCGAGAGCCAGCCGAACAAGATCAGCGTGGGCGTGGCGATGAGCAGCGCAATGCCCGTAATGACGGCCGGCGTCAAGACGTCCGGCTTGCGAATTTGCTGCAGGAAGTAGAGCGCCCAGAACTGGCCTGAATACCACACGACGCCCTCGCCGAGCACGACGACGCTGGCGATCACGACGTACTTGAAGTTCTGACTCAGGAACGCTTCGCGCCACGGATTGGTCGCCGTCTGCCCCCTGGCCTTGATGGCCTGGAAGATCGGCGTCTCCTGGAGCCGGAGCCGGATGTAGATGGCGATCGCGACCATGAGGAGCGAAAGCAGGAACGGAATCCGCCATCCCCACGCGTTCCATGCCTCGGTGCCGACGGTCTCCCGCGTCCCGATGATCACGGCCAGGGACACCACGATGCCGAGCGTGGGAGACGTCTGCAGCCAGCCGGTGTAGTAGCCCCGTTTCTCATCGGGGACGTGCTCGGCGACGTAGGTGATCGCACCGCCGTACTCTCCGCCCAGGCAGAGGCCCTGTATGAGTCGCAGGAAGAACAGAATGAAGGCGGCCGCGACCCCGATGCTGGCATAGCTCGGGACCACGCCGATCAGCGCCGTCGAGAGGCCCATGCCGCTCAGCGTGATGAGGAAAGTGTACTTGCGCCCCACCAGATCGCCGACTCGGCCGAAGACGAAGGCCCCAAGGGGGCGAATCAGGAAGCCGACCGAGAAGATCGCGACGGTTGAAAGGAACGCGGCGACCGGATCGGTCTTCGAGAAGAACTGGACGGACAAGATGGCCGCCAGACTGCCGAAGATGTAGAAATCGTACCACTCGATCACGTTCCCGACTGCTGCGGCGATGACAACCCGACGAAGTTCCTTGGTGGAGAGACTGGGCGCCGTCATTACTCCCCCTCGAGGGTGTGGGTGTGTGGGTGAAACCCGCAGTCTCCGTGCCGAGCCGAAGTGCTCGGCTCCTGTGGTCGGCTCCTATGGTAGCGCTGACCGGCGCGTGGCGCCAGCACCACAACACCGCCACGAAACAGCCACGTTGCCGAGCGTGCCCGCGTGCCCGCGTGCCCTCTCACTTCACGATCGTCAGGCCGTGCGGCACCGCGCCCGGGAAGACGTAGGCGTACAGCAGCACGATCACGCCGACGACCGCACCCAGCACGACCGAATGCCAGAACACCCACCGGAAAATCGTGCCCTCGTTGCCCACCTGATTCGTCGCCGACGTCGCCACGGTGATGGACTGCGCGTCCACCATCTTGCCCATCACGCCGCCGGCCGAGTTGGCCGCGCACATCAGGACCGGGTCGAGGTTGAGCTGTTGCGCGGTGATCCGCTGCAAGCTGCCGAACAGCGCGTTCGACGACGTGTCGCTGCCGGTCAGGGCGACGCCGAGCCAGCCCAGGTACGTGCCGAAGAAGGGGAACAGCCAGCCGGTGCGCGTGAACGCCAACCCGAGCACCGCGTCCAGGCCCGAATAGCGAGTCGTGAACCCCAACCCCAGCATGAACGAAATCGCGATGACCGCCAGCTTCATGCGCTTGAGCGTAGACCAGAAGATCCTGGCGAGCTGCACCGGTCCCACCCCGAGCAACAGGCCGGCGACGATCGCGGCGAAGAAGCACCCGGTGCCGGTTGCCGAGAGCCAGTTGAAATCGTACCGCGCCGCTTCGGGGGTGAGTTTGGTCACGACCGGCGCGGCGCGTGTCACCGCGAGGTGCAGGTAGGGCACGTCCCAGACCGGAGTCGTGGCTCTGTTCATCGCTCCCTTGACGGTGGGCAGCCCCCACACGAGCACGAAGACCGAGAGGATGGCGAACGGCATCCAGGCCTTGATGATCTGACCCGGGGTGTGCCGGTGCACGCTGGGCGACGCAGCCGCCGTCGCGCGCTCGTGCTCGAGCCGCCAGATGCGTTTCGGTTGCCAGAACCGCAGGAAGATCACCGTCGCGGCGAGTGAGATGACCCCGCCCGCGATATCGACGAGATTCGAGTCCACGTGGTTGGACCAGAGGTACTGCGTCACACTGAACGACACCCCCACCACGAGAATGGCGGGCAGCACCTCTAGGGTCTCGCTCCAGCTCACCATAGCCCGGACCAGCCAGAACGGCACGATGACGCCGGTGATAGGGAGGATGCGGCCGATCATCGCGCTCAGGTCGGATTCCGGCAGGCCCGACACCGCCGCCAGCGTGTGCACCGGTGTGCCGATGGCGCCCCACGCCACGGGCGACGTGTTGGCGAGCAGATTGAGCGCGGCAGCGTGGAACGGCTTGAACCCGAGGCCGATCATGAAGGCGCCCGCGATCGCCACCGGTGCCCCGAATCCCGCCGCGCCCTCGATGAAGGCACCGAAGCAGAACGCCACCATCAGGAGCTGCAGGCGTCGGTCGGCGGTGATGCCGGCGACCGACTCCTTCATGATCTCGAACTGACCCGTGTGAACGGACACGTCGTACAGATACACGGCCGCCAAGACGATCCAGGCGATCTTGACGATACCGAAGCCGACCCCGTAGACGAAGCTCATGCCCGCCAGACGGAGCGGCATCCCGAACACCAGGACCGCCACCAGAACCGCCGTGCCGGCGCCGGCAATCGCACACCAATGCGGCTTCACTCGCAGCCCCGCCAGCAACCCGAACAGCACCAGGATCGGCAGCGCGGCGACGAGAGTAGAGAGCATCCAGTTGTGCAGCGGATCGTAGACCTGGGTCCACGCCATGGTTGCCTCCTAGTTAGACATCCGTTCGCTACGTCAGGCGTACCGTCCAGACGACCGCGCGAACCGCACCTGCGACGTCGTGGCTGTGCCCGGCGATCCGGACCACGCCGTCATGGCCCTCGGAGATGGCCGCGGCGGAACTATGCTCCCCGCCGAGCGTGCCCAGGTCCAGCATGGTCCCATCCGGCGTCCGGAGAAACGCCCGGGTGACCGGGAGGCTCCGCGCGTCGGTCCCACCAGTCTGGCTCACGCCCACGATGCAGCCGAGATCGTTGATGTCATTCGCGCAGCTGGTCCGTCCGCCGAGAGTACCGAGATCGAGCATGCCGTCCTGTTCCGTCCACAGAAACGCATGACCGCTTCCGCCCACGATCTCGGCCCGATTGTTGATGCCCAGCGCGATGCTGGAGCCCGCGCCCAACGCACCGAGATCCCGCATGCCGTCGACCAGAGTCCAGAGAAATGCGTGCGGCTGTCCGGTCCGCGTCTCCGTCAGGCC
Source organism: Gemmatimonadota bacterium (assembly GCA_003222085.1). Classification (GTDB taxonomy): domain Bacteria; phylum Gemmatimonadota; class Gemmatimonadetes; order Gemmatimonadales; family GWC2-71-9; genus AG41. The sequence goes on along the minus strand of QHUK01000003.1, from coordinate 3,599 downwards.
CACCACCGCGCCCTCGTCGTTCACGTCGTGCGCGATGCTCGTGGTCCCGGCTCCTCCAAGGCTGCCCACGTCGACCATGGTGCCGGGCTCCGGGATCACGAACGCATGTTTCGCCACCGCTCCACCGAGCCGACTGTGCCCCGCCACCTGCCCCCGGCGATTCACGGCGAGCGCCTCGCTCTCGTTCCCTCCCAGCGTGCCGAGGTCGAAGCTCGTGCCCTCGGACAAGAGGTAGGCATGAAAGTCGCCGAAGCCAGTGTCCCCGCCGCCGGTGATCTCGCCGTTCTCGTTGATGTCGTTGGCCGAGGTGTTCACGCCCGTGAGCGGTTTCAAGTCTACGATTCCCAGATCTTCCTGCCAGAGGAACGCCCTGGTGCGACCCAGGCCGTCGCGACTCGTGCCCACCACCTGGCCTCGCCGGTTCACGGCCTTTGCCTGGCTCACCGCGCCCCCCAGCGTGCCAAGCTCGCGCATCGAAACTACCGCCGCCCGAGCTGCTTGCTGGCCCACAGGCCTGCCTGGACGGCGGTGTCGGCCGTCGGTCCATCGAAGCGCTGCACGAGGATGGCGGCGCGACCGTTGCGGTTGACGGCCACCATGTGGAAGATCGAGACCTGACCTTCGGCCGGGCTGTACCGCAGCCGCAACTGCGCGCCGCCCGCTTCGCCCGCGGCGCCGAGCGGAATCGCCGGCCGGGCCCGAGCGTTGTAGTCGTCCACGAAGGCCTGGAGCACGTCCATCGCATCTTTCTGCGGTCGCGGCTCGGTCATGCGTCTCGCCTTTCCTTAGTACGGGGGCGGAGCGGTTCGACGATCACGCCGGCCTGCCCGGTTGCGAGCAGTTGGTAGCGTGGCTGACCGAGCGGATCGCGCTCCACCGACTGAGCGCAGTAGGCGGGAAGCCAGGCGGGATAGTGGCCCGGTGTGCCCCACCCGCTCGTGTCGAAGGCCGTTCGGCCGTCCGTGACCCGGAGGAGGGCGAGGGGGCTGTCCTGGGCGGCAGTCAGGGCAGTGGGATCGAAGTCGGCGGCCCCGAAGAGCAGGCCCGCCTCGGCGTTCGCTTCCTGGAGGTGCTCCCGTAGCAGCTCGACGTCGGCGGCGACGATCGCGTGGTGTTGTCGCCGGCACGCGATGAGGACACGCCGCTGCCAGCCGGCGCCCCTCACTACGCCTTTGAGCTCAAGGAGATAACCGCGCTCGGGCTCGGGGAGCTGCGAGCACCGATGCGTGCGCAGCTCGGAAACGTCGAGCCCGATTTTGCGCAGCTCGCGCGTCACCAGGATCTCGAAATGCTCGGGGGTCAAGTCGGGCAAGGGATCCATTCTTTCGAGACGCTAGAGCACTGACAGCGATCTCGCCAGACCCGACGGAACGCCTGCCGCTGCGTGTCGAAACAGGGGTTGCGCCCTTGGAACGATGTCTCTATATCATCCGGAGTCGGCGACGCAGCTTCGCGCACCCACCTCACCATTCGATTCGAGCGCGGAGGAATCTATGCAGGTGAGTCGACGGGATTTCCTGCGCCTCACGGCCAGCGGGGGGGCGGGGACGGCGATCGGGGGGCTGGTCGGGCTCGGGGTGACGCTGGCGCCGGCCACGGCGCGAGCGCAGGAGCTGCGGATCAAGGACGCCAAGACCACGCCGAGCATTTGTCCGTTCTGCTCGGTGGGGTGCGCGACCCTGATCCACACGGTCGACGGCAAGATCGTGAACATCGAAGGCGATCCGCGCAGCCCGCACAACGAGGGCACCCTCTGCCCCAAAGGCGCGGCGATCTACCAGCTCCACATGAATCCCAACCGGGCCACGAAGGTCCTGCACCGCAAGCCGGGAGCGAGTGACTGGGAAGTGGTGGAGCTCGAGTGGGCCATGGATCGCGTGGCCGAGCTGATCAAGAAGACGCGCGACGAGACGTTCATCGAAAAGCTCCCGAACGGGAAGCTCGTGAACATGACGCCCGCGATCTTCGCGCTCGGCGGCGCCACCCTCGACAACGAGTTCAACCACGTGTGCCAGAAATTCTGGCGTGGGCTCGGGGTCGTCGCCATCGAGAATCAGGCCAGGATATGACACAGCTCTAGCGTCCCCGGTCTGGGGACACGGTTCGGTCGCGGCGCGGCGACGCTGTATCCGCGCAACCTCGAGCACACCGACTGCTTCGTCATCATGGGCTCGAACATGGCGGAATGCCACCCGGTGGCGTTCCGTTGGCCCATGAAAGCGAAGTTGAACGGGGCGAAGTTGGTGCACGTCGATCCCCGGTTCACGCGTACCAGCGCCGTCGCCGACCTGCACGTGCCGATCCGCGCCGGCTCGGACATCGCGTTCCTCGGCGGGCTGATCAATTACGTCATCAACTCGAAGCGGTGGAACACGGACCCCTTCTTCAAGGAGTTCGCGGTCAACTACACCAACGCCGCGACGATCATCGGCGACGACTTCAAGGACACCGAGGATCTGGAGGGCGTTTTTTCGGGAATGGTGAAGTTCACCGAGCCGGCGTTCTGGCCGTACAACGGGCTCGAGGGTCGGTACGACAACGCGAGCTGGGCGTACAAGCGGGGGCCGAAGCCCCCGGGCCCAGCCACGAAGGACTTGATCGCGAAGCGCGCCGGTCCGCCGTTCGACGACCTGGTGCGGTCGCTCAAGCCGGGGCCGGCCGAGAAAGATCCGACCCTCCAGAACCCGCATTGTGTGTTCCAGATCCTGAAGCGGCACTTCGCCCGTTACACGCCCGAGATGGTGGAGCAGGTGTGCGGCTCCCCCAAAGAGAAGTTCGTCAAGGTCGCCGAAATGCTGCTCGAGAACTCCGGTCGCGACCGCACCAGCGCGTTCGCCTACGCGGTCGCGTGGACGCAGCACACTTACGGCGTGCAGATGATCAGCTGCTGCGCGCTGCTCCAGCTGCTGCTGGGCAACATCGGCCGCCCCGGCGCGGGCGTGATGGCGTTGCGCGGCCACGCCGCGATCCAGGGCTCGACCGATGTGCCGACGCTGTACCACAGCATCCACGGTTATATGAACGCGCCGTCGGCGCTCCGGCCGCACGAGTCGCTGCGGGATTACATGGCGGCCGAGACGAGCCCCACCAGTTATTACGGCAACACGCCGAAGTTCCTGGTGTCGTATCTGAAGTCGATGTACGGCACCGCGGCGACCACCGAGAACGACTTCGGCTACGACTGGCACCCGAAGATCTTGGGCGACCACTCCCACATCGCCACCTTCGCCGCCATGGCGGACGGCAAGGTCAAGGGGATGTGCTGTGTCGGCCAAAACCCCGCCACGTCGCTCAACGGCGGGGCGACCCGGCAGGCGATGCGGCAGCTCGACTGGCTCGTGGTAAAGGACAACTGGCTCACCGAGACCGCCACGCACTGGTATCTCGGCCCCGAGGTGAAAAACGGAGAGGTGAAGGTCGCGGACATCAAGACCGAGATCTTCTTCTTCCCCTCGACCCAGATCGCCGAATACGACGGCAGCTTTACGAACACGCAGCGGATGCTGCAGTGGCACTCCTTCGCGGCGAAGGCGCCTGGTGACTGCCGCACCGACAGCTGGTTCTACCACAACCTGGCGAAGCGGCTCAAGAAGGCGTAC
>QHUK01000049.1 GCA_003222085.1 Gemmatimonadota bacterium | reverse complement strand
GGTTCGAGCTGGACAGCGACGACTCCGGCGTCGCCGCCGAGTCGGCGACGACCGCGCAATGGCGCTACGTCTCGACGCAGCTGTCGCTGCGCCTTGCCCTGCCCTGACGCGCAACCGCCGGACGCCTGAACTCCGAGCCCTGGCCGGCGTATACAGAGTGGCGTGACGTCCCTACCCCCGCCCTCCAGAGGAGCATCGCATGCGCGTCGCCTTGCCCAGCATCGTTGCCGTCCCGCTGCTCGCCGCCTGCGTCGCTCCGACCCCGGGCGCCGTCCGCCAGGTGCCCGATCCCGTCTCCACGCGCTACATCAATCCCGGAACCCTCGCGGCGCTGCCGGGCTTCACGCACGCCGTGCGCATCGGACCGACGCTGTACGTGTCGGGCGAGGTTGCCCTCGACAGCACCGGCCGTCTCGTCGGTCCCGGCGACGTGGGCGCCCAGGCTGCCCAGGCGTTCGCCAACCTTGCGACAGTGTTGCGGATCGGGGGCGCGGCCCCAGCCGACGTGGCGAAGCTCACGATCTACGTGGTGAATTATTCGCCGAAGGACCTCGACCTGATCCGGCAGGCGGCTCCGGATTTCTTTCCTCAGCGGAACCCGCCGGCGGGAATCGTGATCGGCGTCCAGTCGTTGCCGCAGGAGGGGTTGCTCATCGCCGTGGACGCCACCGCGGTGGTACGGGCGATGATTCTGCCCCGCGACCAGCGCGTCCGCGAGCGGCCCTACTGAGTCACTTCCCGACGAGCCCCGTGAAGAACGGGAGCACGATCGACACCGCGATCAGCACGATGATGATCCATTCGAGCAGCTCCATGCGCTGCGTCGCCGCCCGGTCCGCCAGCTTTCCGTAGATGCCGTCGAGCGTCTGCAGCTTGCGAGTGATGCTCACGTCCCACTCCGCGAGATGGAAGCGACGCGACACGTGGCCGTACACGCGGGTGAGATACTGCTCGCCGATCAGCTTCAGGGCGTTCGTGACCTGCTCGAACAGGACCGCGGCGTCGAGCTGCAGCCGGCCGAGCCGGCGGAGCGGCAGTCCATAGGGACTGGGCAGGAACCGGCGCAGGCCCGGCGAGCGGCCGAGCAGGTCGTAGGCCTGCTCGAGCGCTTCGTCGAGCTGCGCGTCCAGGTACCGCATCTCGAGCAGCTGCGTGTTGGCGAACTCGATCACCGCCCGCACGTCCTCCCCTTCCGGGTCGAACAGCAGCGTCACGTCGGTGTCGATCAGCGTCGCGTCGTTCGGCCCGAACGAGAGGCGCGAGGCGAGGGCGTCGCTCATTTCCTGCTGCGACAAGGGGCGCGACTCGGCGCGCAGCACCTGGGCCACCGTCTGCGCGTGCTCGGTCCACAGCATCGACGCCTCGAGCGGCTCGCTGAAGGCCTCGATCTGGAACACGACGTAGTCCTCGACGAACTCGGCGAGACGGGACCGGATCGCGGCTTCGCCCAGCGCTTCGACCAGCTGCTGCACCCGGCGCCGTGAGTCCGCCAGCAGCTGCTCGTTCCCGTACAGGGCCGCGCTGAGCGCGGGCAGACACGTGAGGCGACCCTGTAGGGGAATGGCATAGCTCACCGAGACGGCGCCGAAGTCGTAGAGCACGAACTCGACGCTCGGCACCGTGGAGTGCTCGTCGACTCGCAGCGATTCCGCCGGTTCCGTCACCCGCAGCGGTGCGGGGTCGTACTCGAAAAACGCCGGGGCGCGCCGCTTCTGTTTGACGGTCTGGCGTTCCGTGACGCTCGCGAGGCGGCGCTCCGCCGTCACGAGATCGATGGCGTGCGCCGCGTCGTACGCGAACAGCACGTAACAGGTACCCTGGGCGATTGTCGGCGGAGCCATCCGCTCATCCTCCTCCCCCCTCCCCCAACGCTCACCCCGTGACCCCTCGTTCCGCCAGGGCGGCGATACGATCCCCGGTTTACTTCTCCCGCGCCACGGTCGGCGTCGCGAACGCCGGCGCCGGCAGCACCGGAACACCAAGGTGCTGCCGCGCGCGATTCAGCGCGTCATCGATGTTGCCGTGAATGTTTTCCTCGCCCAGGTCGTCGTACAGACCCGACCGCTCGAGCGCGACCACCGGCTGGGCGTGCACATCGGAGAGGATCACCAGCGAGCCGTCATGGCGGCTGCGCCGCACCAGGTCGCGCAGCGCGTGCAGGCCGGTCGAGTCGATCGCCGGGACGTGTCGCATCCGCAGGATCAGCACCTTGGGCCGCACCGCGATGCGCCCCAACCGCTCCTTGAACGTCTCCGCCGCGCCGAAGAAGAACGGCCCGGTGATCTCGTACACCTCCACTCCCGGCGGCACGACCCGGCGCCGCACCGCGTTGGGATCGTTCTCGAAATCGTCCGTGGGGTCCTGCAGCTCGTGCGTCAGGACGCTGATGTTCGTCACCTCCGCCATGCGGCGCATGAACAGGAACGCGGCGAGCACCATCCCCACCTCGATCGCGACCGTCAGGTCCCACAACACGGTCAGCAGAAACGTCGTCAGCAGCACGGCCACGTCGCTCTTCGGCGCCCGGAACTCGGCCAGGAACGTGCGCCATTCGCTCATGCTGTAGGCGACGACCACCAGGATCCCTGCCAGCGCGGCCATCGGGATCAGACCCGCCCAGCGGCCGAAGAACAACGTGATGAGGAGCAGCGTGACCGCGTGCGTGATGCCGGCGACGGGCGTCCGGCCGCCGTTCCTGACGTTCGTCGCCGTACGCGCAATGGCGCCGGTGGCCGGGATCCCGCCGAACAGCGGTGACGCGATATTCGCGATCCCCTGCGCCACGAGCTCCATGTTCGAGCGGTGGCGGCCCCCGATCATGCCGTCCGCCACCACTGCCGAGAGCAGCGACTCGACGGCGCCGAGCAGCGCGATCGTGAACGCCGCGCCCGCGAGGCCGGGGATCTGGTGGAACGTGACCGCGGGGAGGGAGGGAGCGGGCAGGGCCGCGTTGATCACCCCGAACCGGCTCCCGATCGTGTCCACCGGCAGGTGGAACAGCTGCACCGCCGCCGTCGTCACGATGAGCGCCACGAACGGACTGGGAATGCGCCGGTTGAGCCGGGGCCAGAGGACGATGATCGCCACCGTGGCGAGCGAGACCGCCACCGCCCACGGGTTCAGCGAGCCGAAATGGGCCGCGACCGTGCGCCAGCGCGCCAGGAACTCGGCGGGCACGGGGCCTTCGAGCCCGAGGAAATCCTTGACCTCCCCCGAGAAGATGATCAGGGCGATACCGCTCGTGAAGCCGATCGTCACGGGATAGGGGATGAACTTGATCGCGCCGCCGAGCCGGGCGAGGCCGAAGCCCACCAGGATGACGCCCGCCATGAGGGTCGCCATCGCGAGCCCTTCCACCCCGTGGCGCTGGACGATCGTGTAGACGATGACGACGAACGCGCCCGTCGGCCCGCCGATCTGCACGCGCGAGCCCCCCAGCGCGGAGATCAGAAATCCGGCGATGATGGCGGTGAACAGCCCCCGCTCGGGGCCGACCCCGCTCGCAATCGCGAACGCGATGGCGAGCGGGAGCGCCACGATACCGACGATGATCCCCGCGGTGAGATCAGCGAGGAATTGCTCGCGGGTGTAACCCGCGAGCGTAGTGACGAGCTTTGGGACGAGCCTGTCCAGACTCCCTGGCCGGGCAAGCGACGCGGGGAATCTACGACACTGTCGCCGCTACCGCGCGAGCCCCAGCACATGGTCGAGCGACAACGCCCCCGGGCCCATCACGGCCACCGCGAGGGCGGCGACGATGAGGACCAGGTTGTACTCGTACCCGCCGTTCTGAATGAAGAAGCCCTTCGGTCCGTGCACCTTGGCGATCGCCACCGCCATCGTCGCGAGCGCAAGCAAGCTCGCCACGGGTGTGAGCAGCCCGAGCAGGAACAAGAACCCCGCCGCCAGCTCACCGCCGACCGCCAGCCCCGCCCACAGGCGGGCGGGGCGGAAGCCCAGGCTCCCGATGAACCCCGTCGCTCCCTCGAAGCCCGGTCCGCCAAACGCGCCGAACCCCTTTTGCGCCCCGTGGGCCAGGAAGACGGCGCCCAGCGCCAAGCGCAAGGCCAGCAACCCCACATCTGCGAACATCAGGCACCTCCCTAAAAGAAATTATCTCGAAATCGAGATACTTGACATCGAAGCACCTGGAGAACAAATTGGCCGAGACAATGGTTCCAGGAGTGTCATGAAGCAATCGCCGAGTCGTGTGGACGTGCCGCTACAACTGTGGGTGGTCCTCGCCCGGGCGTTCGACGCCGTCGAGCGCCACTCGCGGGCCAGCATCGCTCGCTTCGAGCTGGGCACCACCGAGTTCGGGGTGCTGGAAGTGTTGTATCACAAGGGCGAGCTCCCGGTGTGCGACGTGCAACGCCGCATCCTGGTCGAGTCGTCGAGTACGACCTACGTGGTGGACAAGCTCGTGAAGCGCGGGCTGGTGCGCCGTCGGCACAGCGGCAGCGACCGCCGCGTGGTGCTGCTGGCGCTCACCCCTGCGGGACGACGATTGATCCGGCGCATCTTCCCGCCCCACGCGCACGCGATGCGGCGGGCCGTCGCGGCACTCCCGCCGAGCGACCAGGCGCGGGCGGTCCGGTTGCTGCGCGCGCTGGGCTTGGGCGCGGCCAAGCGGCTGGAGGCGAAGGAGCCCGTCTAGCTACAACCCCTGCCGGAAGCGCAGGCCGAGCGTCCGGTAGCGAAATCCCTCGGTCGGCACGGTCCCGGGCGTCGTCGCAGCGGCGCTGTTCGTGATCGAGCCGACGAGTGCGATCTCGTTGTTCGCACCCCAGCCGCGTGACAGTGACAGCCCGATGTGCCATTCGGTCTGCCGCGTTGCTCCCTTGAATACCTGCTGCGAGCCCACGCCGCCATCGGCGCGCAGGCCCCAGCGGTTTCGCTGCCCGACGTAGACCGCGCGGCCTTCGATCACGCTGAAGCGGTCCGGAGCGAAGTAGCCACCGGGCGCGTCCCGATATCCGAGGATCCGTGCATAGGGGCCGAGCTGCAGACCACGCGCCACGCGCGCGAGCACGGCCCCGACGGCCGAGTAGCGTCGATTGCGGTCCGAGAACCAGGCACCCCCACCGCCCCCAGAGATCGACCAGCCCGGCGTGGGCGACACATCGAAACTCAGGTCCACGGCATCGATCGTCAGATCCTGCCGCATCAGACCGGCGGTCTCGTCGAACGGCGTGCGGGAGTAGCCCATGCTCACCGCAGCGTAGCGGGCGGGCCGGAGCCCGACGCCCAACTCGGCGGTGAGCGGCGTACGCGCGGCCCCAACGTCCGGCTGCACCCGCCGTGCCCCTACGCCCGCGCGCAGCACGGCGCCGTGCCCCAGCGCCGCGATGAGGTGGCCACCTGCCCAATAGCTCGAGCCGTCGCCCGCCTGGTCGGTGGCGTGTCGCCACCCTGCGCGCACGGTGCCGCGGAGATCGGAGCCAAGCGAAGACGCGATCGTGCCTTGCTGCGCCACGAATGCATTTCGATCGGAGTCCGTGGCGCCGTCCACGGTCGTGGCGATTTCCGGGCGGAGCGCGGCCCGCACTACCCGCTCGAGGTCGCGCGCGGTACGATCTTCCGGCGCCACCGCCCGAGCGCGGACCGCATACGTTTCCGCGAGCCCGGGCTGTCCCTTCCAGTACAGCGTCTGCGCGAGCCCGATCAACAGCTCGGGGTTGTCGGCATGCCGCTCCAGTGCCCTGCGCCACAACTCCTCGGCGCGATCCAAATCCCCGCTCCAGGCGATCGCGCGGGCACGGCCGGCCAGCGCGTCGGCGCGGTCGGGAAATCGCACGAGCACCGAGTCGTACAGCGCTTCGGACGCCGCCGTTTTGCCCGCCCAGGCCAGCACCTGGGCGTGAGACACCATGATGTCGGGATCGCGGGGATCGATTCGTCGCAGCCTGCCGAAGCCCGCCAGCGAACGGATCAGCTTGCCGTCCCAGCTGTCGAGGATCGCCAGCCGGTGCAGCGCCCGCTCGTTGGACGAATCGCCGGCGAGGACGCGTGTGTAGGCCGCGCGCGCGGCGGCATAGTGCCCCGCGCGAAACGCCGCATCGGCTTCCGGAAGCTGGGCCGCCAGCAGAGCCGGCCAGACGAGCAGCGCGAGCACCCCGGCCGCCCTGAGCGCCCGCGCCGCCCGGCTCACCACGACCCCCACACGTCGCGCATCGCCGCGTACGCGGGCTTCAAGCGCTCGTGCCACGTGGGCACCTCCCAGGTCGGCCAGGCGTAGGTCTGCCCGGCACCGAGTCGGGCCACCACGCCGCCGCCCGACCGGTGGAGCGCGGCGACCTCGAACCGAAACCCCTCGGTCACGGCCGTCTCGAACGTGCCGTCGCGCCGGTGTCGCACCATGACCCGCCGGGAAGACGGATCGGTCACGTTGAGAAGCCCCCAGGCAATGCGCACTTCCACGAGTCCGGCGGCACGGTCCACGTACCAGTCGGCGAGGCTCGACTCCGCGGCCCGCCCGTAGCGCAGCCGTCCGCGATTCACGCCGCGCGCGGCGTAGGTCCGACCGCTCCGCCCGATGCGCCAACGGTTGGTCGTGACGAAGAGCGAATCGAACGCCCCGTCGCGCCCTGCATGGTCGACGCTCGCCGCCTGGTTATAGAACCGATCGAGGCCCGTGGGCCCGGTATCCCCGCGCGGCCCGAGGAACGGGTTGTACCACGGCGCCACCATGAGCTGCGCGTCGCTCGTGTCGTTCAGGACGAGCGCGAACTCGCATCCCACTTCGCCTGTCGGCCCCGCCTCGCCCGGTAGGCGGAACTGACCGCGGTCGCGGCGGTAGGTGTCGATCCCGATGACGTAGCGGGCCGCATCGAACTCCGGTCGGCCGGCGAGCGCCACATACAGATAGGATGGGTCGGCCCCGACACGCAAGACGAGCGAGCCGCCGCGCTCGAGCACGGGGAGCGCCTGCCACGCGGCCGGTGCGCCCCCGGGCTCGGGCGTCTGATCCGCCGGCCCCGCGTATTCGCCCATGAGCCCGTAGTGCTGCTCGGCGTTCTCCACGTTGTGCCACAGTCGGGTCCGATCGGCCGGAACTTCTAGATCGATCGTCACCCACGTGTGCTTGAACCACTCATCCAGCCACGCGAACAGGATCCCTCCCGCAGCCCCCGCCTCGCGCACCTCCCGCGTGAGCCGCGCGTCGATATCGGCCATCGCGCGCTCGTCGTGCCCGCCGTGGCCCATCCCGTCGCTCTGCAAATGCGACACGCCACGCGAAGAGGGAACGCCGTACTCGGCGATCAAGAGGGGTCGCCCCGCGTGATGCTGCTTGAGGGCGTGCAGGTAGCCGAAGTAGCGAGACCGGCCTTCGGCTGACCCGGCCGCGCCGTAGGCCGAATCGAGGTCGATGAAGTCGGGATAGTAGGGGTACGCGTGATACGACGCGAAATAGCCCGCCAGGCTCGCCGGCGTGGTGCGCACCAGCATGGCATCGAGCGATTCACGGTCGTTGTCGTATTCCTTGAGCCGCGGGTTGGGCGGGAAGCCGTAGCGGCGTCGCAGCCGCTGCTCCTCCTCGAGCGTGGGCTCCGTCGGGTGAGACAGCGGGTCGAGGGTGGGCCAGTTCGTGTACGCGATGGGCCGTTGGGCATGAAAGGTGTCCCACTCGTAGGCGAGCAGATAATCGCACTGCTCCGCCATCCACACATCGGCCGCCGTGCCGCGGTCCAGCGCGAGAAAGCGGCCCGCGAATGCCGTGCGATCGCGCCGCCGCACGTTGTACGCCCGGATCGAAAACGGCTCCCACTCCCGGCCGATGATGAACCCCAGGACGTGACCCGACACGTCGCTGTCGTAGCGGCCGAAAGCGTGCCCGGGCCGCGCCCCGATGAGCGCATGCCCGTGCACCAGATCGACCACCCGGCGCATCTCGGCACGGAACGGCACCTTCCACGCCGGGGCGTCGTAGTCGCCGCCCGGTGGTGGCTCGGTCCACACTCCGTGCAACAGCCACAGGGCGCGATCGGAGTGGGCGTCGTTCCACGCTTTGAGGGCCCGATAGAAGGCAGGCGGAAGAATCGTATAGACACGAAGCGCGTTAGCACGCGCCTCGGCGATGAGCTCGAGCCAGCGATGGTACGTCGAATCGTCGGTGGGGAATTCGGAAGGAAAATGGCCTGGGAGGGCGACGCCGATGTTGATACCCTGCACGTACAGCGGCCGCCACCCGCCCCTTACACGGATCTCGAAGCCATCGCCCGCCGTCCGCGCCGCCACATCAGGGTCCACCGGCCGCACCACGGCGGGTAGCGCGAGGCCGCTGTCGATTCCGAGCGCCAGGAGTTGCTGCTCGGCGTCCGCATAGGCCGGAGCGAGGCGCAAGGTGCGCCGCCATGCATCGACCGCCGCGGCGCGCTGGCCGAGGCGCGAGCGCGCCAGGCCGAGCCCGTACCAGGCGTCGGCGTCGCTCGCGTCACTCGCCACGGCCCGCAGGAAGCGCTCCGCGCCGGCGCGCGCCTGGCCGTGTCGTAGAAACACGAAACCGAGTCCGACCAGCGTGGCATGATCACCGGGGCAGAGGGAATCGGCAACCGCGAAGTGGGTCGCGGCCTCTCCGATGGCTTCGCGGCGGTATGCCCGCCAGCCCGCGTCCGTCTCGCGGGCGGCGGCCGCGGCTTGCGGGCACGGCGCGGGCACCTGCGAGCCGAGCGCCAGGAGCAAGAGGAGCATGAGCCGGTGGGCCAAGATAATGAAAAGACCGGCACACACCCCCCCCCGCCTGCCTCAGTGGAAGGTCACACCCAGGCCGAAGTCGATCACGTGTTGCTTCCAGCCGGTGGCCGCCGTCCCCACGCCACTTTGGTTCACGTCGCCTACGCCGCCGTACACATAGTTCACTACCGGCGTCAGCGACAGGTCGCGGCCCACCCGGACGTCATAACCCGCCCCGGCGGTGAACCCCCAACCCGTGCCGTTGAAGGACGGGGTGGAGTTCACGTGATAGTTCGATAGGCCGACGCCGCCCGTGAGGAAGAAACCGCTCCTCGCGGCGGGGTAGAGGTAGAGCGACGCCGTTACGTTCGTCAGGGTCTCGGTGGCCGCGCCGTCGGAATGCGCCCAGCCGTTTATCGCCCCGCCCACGAGCAGGTGGTGGCTGGGGGCGCCGCCGAGCTTCACGAACCCGGTGATGCCCCCCACACTCGAGCTGTCCACGCAGTTGTCGCAGGTGATGTTCGCCCATCCATATCCCAGTCCGAAGCCGATCCAGAAGCCGTCGTGCCGCTGCGGGTACTGCGCCCGCGCCCCGGATGCGGCGCAGGAAAACGCGGCGAGCAATGCGACCACGCGGGTCGTGTGCATGCGCCCTCCCTGGCGGGTGTCGGTTCCCGGGTCAGGCGAGTTCCATGCCCGAAGCGGCGAGCACGAGCGCGAGGCCGAGGTGTCCTCGCGCGCGGTCAGGCAAACGCCTGGGGCGAAACGGCATACGGATCCGATAGGAACGGCCCCCGGGGCCGGATGAATGGCCCCAACCCGCCCGGATGGCGTGTTGTGCGCATGTTGCACGTTCGCGGCGACGGCACACAGTATGCTGTGCGTACAACTCTGCCAGTTGATGTCTGATCTGTGCATCATATGCACGATTCCGTTGACACTGTGCGGTACGGGGGCTACGTTTTCCACCATGAAACTCATCACAACCATCGTTCGGCCCGAACGCCTGCCCGAGGTCAAGGCGGCGCTGTTCCAGGCCGGCATCACGGGGATCACCCTCAGTCGCGTGAGCGGCCACGGGGGCGAGCAGGAGATCGTGAGCCAATACCGCGGCACCACGGTCGTCATGGAGTTCCACGAAAAGGTCAAGATCGAGATGGTGTGCTCGGAGCCCTTCGTGGAACCGTGCATCAAGGCCATCCTGGCGTCTGCCCGTACCGGCGAGGTCGGTGACGGCAAGATCTTCGTCCAGGCCATCGAGCGCGTGATCCGCATCCGGACGGGCGAGAACGACAACGCCGCGCTCACCGCCGTGAACGCGGACGCCGTTCAGCGCGCGGCGCTCGAGAGCGCGCACCACGCCGGTGCCGCGGCGGGCGAGGACGCACCATGAATGCCATCTCCGCGGGCGACACGGCCTGGGTCCTCACGTCCACTGCGCTGGTGATGGTGATGACGGTGGGCCTCGCGTTCTTCTACGGCGGGCTGGTGCGGCCCAAGAACGCGCTCAATACCATGATGATGAGCGTGGTCGCGCTGGGAGTGGTCAGCGTGCAGTGGGTGCTGGTGGGTTACTCCATCGCGTTCGGGCACGGCACGCCCTGGTGGGGCGGGCTTTCCTGGCTCGGCTTCAAGGGCGTGGGCGTGGATCCCGACCCCGCGTACGGCGCCACGATTCCGCTGCAGGCGCACGCGATGTTCCAGCTGATGTTCGCGATCATCACGCCGGCGCTGATCTCCGGCGCGATCGTGGAGCGCATGCGGTTCCGCGCCTACGTCGTGTTCCTCGTCCTCTGGGCCACGTTCGTATACGACCCGCTCGCCCACTGGGTGTGGGGGTCGGGCGGCTGGCTGGCAAAGCTCGGCGCGCTCGACTTCGCCGGCGGCACGGTGGTCCACATCAGCGCCGGGGTGTCGGCGCTCGTGGCCGCGCGCATGCTCGGGCCCCGGAAGGACTTCAAGCGCACGGCGATCGTGCCCCACAACGTGCCGCTCGTGCTGCTCGGCGCCGGGCTCCTCTGGTTCGGTTGGTTCGGATTCAACGCCGGCTCCGCGCTCGCCGCGAACGGGCTCGCCGCCCTCGCGTTCACCAACACCAACACCGCGGCCGCGACTGCCTTGGTCGCGTGGGTGTGCCTCGACCTGCTGCGCACCGGTAAGGCCACCGCCGTTGGCGCCGCCACCGGCCTCGTGGTCGGCCTCGTCGGCATCACGCCGGCGGCCGGCTACATCACCGCGCCGGCCTCACTTGCCGTGGGCGCCTTGGCGGTGCTGGTGAGCTACACCGCCATCCAGATCCGCGCGAAGACGCGGCTCGATGACTCGCTCGACGTGTTCTCTTGTCACGGGCTCGCAGGAATGGCGGGAGCCCTGCTGACGGGTGTGTTCGCCACGAAGCTGGCGAACCCCGCGGGCGGCGACGGCTGGCTGGCCGGCAACTTCGCCCAGATGGGTGTGCAGCTGGTCGCGATCCTCGCCGCGGTCGTTATCGCCGCCGTCGGGACGGCGATCATCATGGTGCTTGTGCAGGTTACCCTCGGCGCCAAGGCCGGCGTGCGGGAGCAGCTCTCCGGACTCGACCTGAGCGAGCACGGCGAGGAGGCATACTTCGGCGAGCAGGGGGCGACGCCCGCGCCCGGCGTGGCCCTGGGCCAGGGCGTGATCGTGTCGGCTGCGCCCCCGGAGCCCGCAAAAGCGGCGGCCGTCGCGGGCTAGCAGGAACAGTCGATCCCACGAGTTCTCCGTGCCCGACCATAAGGTCGGGCACGCGGGCTTTATGCCTTCCTGCACAGCAGTTTGGGAACGTAGGTCTGTTGCGCCCACGCTACAACCGTAGCAATTCTCGACGAAATCGAGAGCACAGCCCGCTTTTTGCAAAGATAGCCGGCATCGCTCGTAGCCTCCCGCACCGTTTGTTGAGGTGTCAATGACCGGCCGACTACTCGATACCGGGTTGAAGGTGTTCGCTACCTACCTTCGGGAGGTGGTGGACGTGGCCCGCTGGCGCGTCGTGTGCAAGCGCGCTGCCGAGCGTGTGATGTCATGACCTCCCTGCTGCATCACTGGGTCACCGCGCAGGCCGGCCGGCGCCCCGATGCGGGCGCCCTGGTGTTCAAGGGGGAGCGCCTCACCTACGAAGGGCTCGAGCTCGCCAGCAATCGGGTGGCGCACCTCCTCAAGGACGCGGGTTGCGCCCGCGGCGATCGCGTCTGTCTTTTGACCCCCAAGTCGCCGGCCGCGATCGTGGCGATCCTCGGCGTGCTCAAAGCCGACGCCGTGTACGTGCCGCTCGATCCCGCGAGCCCGGCCCCCCGGCTCGAGAAGATGATCGCCTCGTGCGACAACCGCTGGATCCTGGCGAGCGGGCCCGTCGGCGCGACGCTCGAGGCGCTGTTCGCGTCCCCCGGCTTCGCCGACACCCACTCGATCGGCTGGCTCGGCGCCGACGAGCCGCCGGCCGCCATCACCGCGCAGTTCTCTCCGGCGGATTTGACCCGGTATCCCACGACGCTCCCCGCCACCGCGAACGGGCCGCAGGACGCGGCCCACATCCTGTTCACGTCGGGCTCGACCGGACTGCCCAAGGGCGTGGTGATCACGCACGCCAGCGTGCGGGCGTTCATCGAGTGGGCGGTGGCCTACTTCGGCACCGCGCCGACCGACCGCATCTCCGGGCATCCGCCGCTCCACTTCGACCTGTCCACCTTCGACATGTTCGGGACGTTCGCGGCCGGCGCGGAGCTCCACCTGGTGCCGCCGGAGGCGAACCTGCTGCCGCACAAGCTCGCCGAGCTGATCCGCAGCGCCGAGCTGACCCAATGGTTCTCCGTGCCGTCGGTGCTCAACTACATGGCCAAGTTCGACGTCGTCCGGCACGGCGACTTCCCGAGCCTGCGTCGCGTGTTGTGGTGCGGCGAAGTCTTTCCGACCCCCGCCCTGATCTACTGGATGCGGCGGCTGCCTCATGCGACGTTCACGAATCTGTACGGTCCCACGGAAGCGACGATCGCGAGCAGCTACTACACCGTCCCGTCGTGCCCGGAGAGCGAGGACGAGGTGATCCCGATCGGGCAGGCTTGCGGCGGCGAAGAGCTGCTGGTCCTGGACGAGGCGCTGCGGCCCGTCCCTCCCGGCGAAGTCGGAGAGCTCTATATCCGGGGTGTGGGCTTGAGCCCGGGGTACTGGCGCGATCCGGCGAAGACGAGTGCCGCATTCCTACGGTATCCCGGCGCCACCGACGCGAGAGACCGTATCTACCGCACGGGCGATCTCGCGACCCTCGGCCCGGACGGGCTCGTGCGGTTCCTCGGCCGTGCGGACTCTCAGGTCAAGACGCGCGGGTATCGGGTCGAGCTGGGCGAAGTCGAGGCAGCGCTACATGCGCTGGGTACACTGCGGGAATGCGCCGTGGTCGGCGTGCCGAGTCGGGATTTCGACGGCGTTGCGATCGCCTGCGCGTACGCGCCACTCGCGGAAGCCGAAGTGACACCGGCGAGCCTGCGCGAGGCCCTGGCGCGCGCATTGCCGCCCTACATGCTCCCGTCCCGCTGGCGCCAGCTCCCCGAGCTTCCCAAGACCACGAACGGCAAGATCGATCGTCGCAGACTCAAGGAGTTGTTCGCCCCCGACACGGTGGAAGCCCCGATGACACGCGCGTCCCTGTAGGACGATCGCCGCACCGCGGCCCGGAACGCCGTTTGCAGTCATGCTCCAAGGCGGTGCGAGGGGGCACTGTGCCGTGATGCAGGTTGGTGCCCCGCGGCTGGGGTGTGTCCGTTCGTGTTGTGGCGCACGGGCAACATTCAAGGTGTGGCAGCCAAGCGCGACGGTCCTGAGGCCCGGAAGCAGCGTGGCCCGAACTCTGCGTTGTGAGGGGGGCGGCTGGAAGCGCCGTTAGAGCTGGAAGGAAAATTGGTACAGCTATGAAGCTCCTGCCGTTGGACCGCCCTGAGCTGATCGAGCTCGTGGCCAACTGGCTGAGCCAGGAGGACAACTGCAAGTGGCTGGATTTCGGGAACGGCGTCCACAGTCCGTCACCGGTTTCCCTCAAGGTGATGACGCAGCGCGACCTGCACGTGCTCCGCGTATTCACGCCCCATGACAGCGACCTGCCGATCGGCGTGGTGGGCCTCTCGAATGTGGATCGCCGCTTCAAGACGGCCGCGTCGATGTGGGCCGTGCTCGGGCGCAAGCGGTACGGCGGCTACGGGCCGCGGGCGGCGTCCAAGCTGCTGACCCTGGGGTTCACGGAGCTGGGGCTCGAATCCGTCGGTGCTTGGACCGTCGAGATCAACGTGCCCGCCCGTCGGGGGTTGGAGCGGCTCGGCTTCCGCTACATCGGGCGCCAGCGGCGCTGCCACTGGATCGACGGCCGGCCCTACGACCGGTTGCTGTACGACCTCCTCGCCAGCGAGCACCGGGAGCTGCCGGATGCGTGATGCCCGCGAGCTCGAGACGCGAATCGCGCAGCTGCTCGCCGACCACCTGCAGATCGACGTGCCGGCGGCGGACGTCGATTTGTTCGCCGCGGGCATCGTGGACTCCCTCACGTTCGTCAAGCTGCTCGCGTCCCTCGAAGAGCATTTCTCCATCCACGTGTCGTTCGAGGAGCTCGAGATCGACGACTTCCGGACGTTGCACCAGATCGCGAGCTTCGTCGCGGCGAAGCAGGCCGCACGGCCCCGGGCGCGGCGCGTGAGCACTTCGGACTCGCACCCGACGTCGTAGCTTCCGCCCGGTCAGGGTGCGCTGGACGCGCCCTTCTCGCCGAGCAGGGTGTCGACCAGCGTTGCCAGGGTCGCGGCCTCGAACGGCTTCGTGACAAAGCGATCGGCACCCAGGGCCACTGCGTGCCCGCCGACGTCGATCGCTCCGGCACTCTTGACCCCGGACATCGCGAGGATCTTCACCGCCGGCCACTCACGGCGCAGCCGACCGATGGTTTGCAGGCCCCCCTGGCCGGGCATGAAGATGTCCACGATCACCACGTCGGCGGCGTGTCGCTCGAAGGCGCGGATCCCTGCGTCGCCGTCCGCGGCCTGCCGGACCTCGTGGCCGGAGAGCTCCAGATGCTTCGTCAGAGCCTGCCGGAGCGTGACGTCGTCGTCGATGATCAGGATTCGGGCCATGCTTCACCGGTCTTCGTTCGCTGCACAATGTAACGGTCCGCGTGCTCCGTGGCACATTTCGAGGCGTCGCGGCGTTGTATACACTGCACACCGTGCCGTCGTCGACGTTGCAGGTGAAGGGAGAGGATATGTTGTTACCACTGCTGTTGCTGCATTCTCTGGGCGGCCCTGTCGCGCCCGCCTCCACACGCCAGGTCGCCGCGGACCCCCCCGTGCGCGTGTGGTTCAATTCGGACGGCGACTATGAGTTCGGTGATCGGGCAAAGGTCTACGCCCAAGCCGCCGAGGACGGCAATCTGGTCGTGCTGCGGGCCGACGCCGGAGGGCATGTGCGGGTGTTGTTTCCCGTCGATCCCGCGGCCGATCAGCGGGTCCGTGCCGGCAAGAAGTACGAGCTGAAGGGACGCGGAGGTCGCGAGGCGTTCGTCGCCGACGACACGACCGGGCACGGAACGGTGCTCGCCGCGGTCGCCGAGACGCCGTTCCGGTTCGACGAGTTCGAGAAGAACGGGCACTGGGATTACGGCGCGCTCAACGATTCCACAGTGCACACCGATCCCGAAGCCGGCCTGATGGGGCTCGCCCAGCGGATGCAGGGGAGTGAGACCGGCGGGCACTTCGATTACGACGTGGCTACGTACACGGTGTCACCGGCGCCGCGCTATGTCGGGTGGGTGCACCCGTACGGGTGGAACGGTTGGTGGGACCCCTGGTACGGCGGCTACTGGTACGGGCCGCGGTTGGGTCTCGGCTTACGGTTCGGCGGGCCGTTATTCGGTCCGGGGCGGTGGCACCACTAGAGCGAGCCGGAAGAGCTGGAAGTCAAAGGGGAGAGGGTCGGTGGCCCTCTCCCCTTTCTTTTGCCGGTGACGGCGACAGGCAAGAAGCAGCATTTCGTCGCCAGTCGGTGGGCGAGGGAGGATTTTCAGACGGGCGCGCTGACGCACTGAGGGGGGACAGAGGCGCCGGTCGGAATCGAACCGTGATGTTCCTGCATTCGCGGTAACTCGCGCCGACTCACCGCAGTCCAGCAATTCACCAGGCCGAATCATACGAAATGCCGAGGCGTTGCAACAGCGGTCCTCTCCACCTTGAGGAACGCGCGACACAGGTGTTGCCGCTGGGCCGCACACGCCGAGGGCCATTGGCGGGTTCGAGGCCGGTGCGGCGATTGCAGTCGTCACGGCACGTCAATGAAGACCTTCGCCGTTCTGGCGCTGATCGCCCTGGTTGCGAGCTGCCGCCTCGACACGTTCTTCGGCGGGTCGGGCGGTGGCGCGACGTCCGTAGCCGGCCCCCCCGCCGACCTCCGGTTCGCGGATCAGCCGCAGACCACCCGGGCCCGGAACACGCTCGCGCCGGTGCGCGTCGCCGTGCGCGACGATCAGGGCAACATCGTCGCCGGCTTCGCTGGTGTCGTTTCGGTCGCCCTCGACTCGAACCACGCCGCGGGCTCGCTCGGGGACTCGACAAGCGTTGCAGCGGCAGCGGGCGTCGCGACGTTCCGCCACCTGCGGATTGACAAGGCGGGAACGGGCTACTGGCTCGTCGCCTCCGCGCCCGGGACGGCACTCGCCCCGGCGCGAAGCCAGCCGTTCAATATCCTTGCGCCGTCGACTGGGAGCCTCACGGTGACGACCACGACGTCGGGCAGCAATCTCCCGAGCGGCTACACCATCACCGTGGATGACAGCATCTCGCAGCCGATCGGGATCAACGCAGTCGTGACATTCGTCGGCCTTGCCGCGGGCAGCCACGCGGTGACGCTCGCCGGCGTCACCTCCACCTGCGTCATCCACGGGGCCAATCCGGACACGGTGAGCGTGTCCGGCGGGGAGACCGCGCAGGCCAGCTTCGACATCGCCTGCGCGGCGCCGCCCCCGACCACCGGCGACGTCGTCGTCACCACCGTGACCAGCGGCTCGAGCCTGCCGAGCGGCTACACCGTGAGTTTGGACGGCGGCCCGGCGACTCCCATCGGCGTCAACGACGGCGTCACCGCGACCGGGATCGCCGCCGGCGAACACACGGTGGCGCTGAGCGGGGTGCCCGGCAATTGCACCGTGGCTGGTCCCAACCCGCAACCCGTCACCGTAGCGGCCCGCAGCGCCGCCCGAGTCACCTTCACGATCGGCTGCGTCGCGGCGACCGGCAGTCTCACCGTCACGACGACCACCACCGGGTCGAACCTTCCGGCCGGCTACACCGTGACTCTGGACACCGGCCAATCGGGAGCGATCGGCGCGAACGAGAGCGTCACAGCGACCGGGATTCCCACCGGCGACCACACGCTGACGCTCTCCGGCGTGCCCGGCAACTGCACCCTTGCGAGCCCCAACCCCCAGGTCGTCACCATCACGGCGGGGGCCACGACCCAAGCGAGCTTTGCGATCAGCTGCTCGGCGGCGGGACCATAGCGTGACACCGCCACTCGCGCGCGTCGCCCCGCTGGTCCTGCTCGCCCTGCTCGCGCTCCCGGTGCCTCGCACCGCGTCGAGCCAGGTCGGCGCCACGACCGACATCATCGTCGGAACGGTGACGGGGCCGGACAGCCAGCCGCTCGGCGGTGCCACGGTCGAGGTCACGTCGCGCGAGACCGGAGCCTCGCGCCAGGTCGCGACCGACGCACGCGGGCGCTTCACCCTGCTGTTTCCGGACGGCGGGGGGCGCTACGAGCTGGTGGTGCGCTACATCGGGATGGCGCCCGCGCAGTTGAGTGTCGCCCGCCAGGGGGACGAAGACCGCATCGTCGCGAACGTGCAGATGGGACTCGCCGCTATAACGATGGAGGCCGTCAGCGTCACCGCCCGACGCAGCGGGCGCGCCGAGAGCGTGGGGAGGGGCGCCACGGGCCAGGGCTTGAGCCGGGACGAAGTCGCGCGGCTCCCGACCGACGCGTCGGACCTGAACACCGTGGCCACGCTCGCCCCGGGCGTGCTCGCGATCGGGGGCGGCGATACCAGCACTGCCGGTTTCTCCGTCGCGGGCCAGCGGCCCACGGCCAACAACGTCACGCTCGACGGCATGTCGCTCGGCTCGGGAGAAGTGCCCCAGGACGCGGTGCGCGCGGTCCGCGTGGTGACGAGCAGCTACGACGTCGCCCGCGGCCAGTTTTCGGGCGGCCTCGTCACGTCCACCACGCGCAGCGGCACCAACACGCCGCAGGGGTCGTTCACCGCCACGCTGCGGGACCGCACCGTCGCCTGGGGCGACGCCACCTCCACGCCGTTCGGCCAGGGGATGACCCAGACCCAGGTCGGCGGCGGGGTGGGCGGCCCGATCGTCGCCAACCGGTTGTTCGTGTTCGCCGCCCTGCAGGGACGCTGGCGCGCGCAGGCCCTGCCCTCGCTCGCCACGGCCGACGCCACGACCCTCGATCGCCTGGGCGTGAGTCCCGATTCGGCGTCACGCTTTCGCGCTCTCGCCGGCGCCACCGGTATGCCCGCCGTGCTCCCCGGCTTTGACGACCGCGCTGGCTACAATACACTCGGCCTGCTGCGCCTCGACTGGCAGCTGTCGCCCGTGCACATCGTCACGCTGCGCCTCGACGGGCATTGGATCTCGCAGGAGCCCACCCACGTGAGCACCCTCGCCCTGCCCGCCACCGGCGCCCGGCGCTCGGAGCGGAGTGGCGGTGTCATGGCGTCGCTCACGTCGTACCTCGGCGCGAACTTCATCAACGAGGCGCGCGGATACGTGGCGGCCCTGCACAAGGACGTGAGCCCTCTGCTCGCGCTGCCCACGGCGAAGGTCGACGTCGCGTCTCCCCTGGGGGACGGCGGCCAGGACGTCGCGATACTCACCTTCGGCGGTAACAGCACCGCGCCGCAGCGCACGGACGACCGGAGCATCGAGCTCACCGACGAGCTCTCCTGGCTGTCGGGCGACACGAAGCACCGGGTCAAGCTCGGCAGCTACCTGAACCGTATCCGGGGCCACGACGACCAGACCCCGAACCAGCTCGGCACATTCACCTTCCCCTCGCTCGCGGCGCTCGCCGCCGACAGCCCAGCCACGTTCACGCGTACCCTCGCCCCCCAGGACGTGGACGGGACGGCCTGGAACGCCGCGTTGTACGCCGGCGACACCTGGCATGCGGCTCCGGGTCTCCACGTCATGTACGGTGTCCGGATCGAGACCGCCGGATTCGACGGCGCGCCCCCGGCGAACCAGGCCGTGGACTCGCTGTTCGGGGTGCGGGTCGATCGGCTGCCACGCGAGCGGCACTTCTCGCCGCGCATCGGCTTCACGTGGGGATTGGGGAGCGGGGAGGGGGAGACCCGGCACACGACGTACGTGCGCGGCGGCGTCGGCGACTTCCGCAGCCCCGCGCCCGAGGGCCTGTACAGCACGGTGCTCAAGGCGCCCGGGACGATCACCGCGGAGACGCAGCTCGCGTGCGTGGGTGCGGGCGTCCCGACGCCCGACTGGGCGGCCTACGAGGCGACCCCGGCCGCCATCCCCGCGCGCTGCGCCGACTCGACGAATGGTGCCTCCGCCGCCGCCCGGCCCGACGTGACCACGTTCGACCCGCGGTTCACGGCGCCCCACGCGTGGCGGGCGTCACTCGGCGTGATGCAGCGGGTCGGCGATTTCTCGTTGACGGTGGATGCGAGCTATGCCCGGGGGAAGAGCCAATACGGATTCCGCGACCTGAACCTGATGGGGACGCCGCGCTTCGCGCTCCCGGACGAGGCGGATCGTCCCGTCTACGTCCCCGCCGACTCGATCGTGCCGTCCACGGGCGCGCTGAGCCTCACGGCGTCACGCGCGCACCCCGAATTCGGCCGGGTGCTCCTGATCCGATCGGATTTGCAGTCCGAGACGAAGCAGATCACCGTGGCGCTCGCCGGCAACACGAAGCGGGGCGCGACGGTGCGGGCCTCTTACACGCTCACCCGCTCCGTCGATCAGTCGTCGTTCGCGTGCTGCTCCGCCTCGCAGGGGTTCGCGGCCCCCACCACCGCCGCCGATCCCAACGTGCCCGAATGGGCGACGAGCGATCTGGAGCGGCGTCATGCCGTGCTCGCGACGCTGAACTATCCGGTGAGCGACGTGCTCGAGATCGGTGTGATCGGACGGCTCCTGTCCGGAGCGCCGTTCACGCCGCTCGTCGGATCCGATGTGAACGGCGACGGCGCACGCAACGACCGCGCGTTTCTGTTCAACCCCGTGACCGCGAGCGATACGGCGGTGGCGAACGGGATGCGGGCCCTGCTCACGAGCGCGCCGTCCGGCGTGCAGCGCTGCCTCGAGCGCCAGCTGCAGCGGGTGGCAGCGCGCAATTCGTGCGCGGGCCCGTGGCAACCGTCCCTCGACCTTCAGCTCAACTGGCACCCCACCTGGTTCGGCACTGACCGCCGGCTCACCGTCTCGCTGCTGACGGTGAACCTGCTCGGCGGGCTCGACGAATGGTGGCACGGCGCGGCCCACCGCCTCGGCTGGGGATATGCTACGACGCCGGACCCCGTGCTGCTGTACGTGCGCGGCTTCGACCCGGCGACGCGACGGTTCCGCTACGCCGTGAACGGCCGGTTCGGCTCGCTCCAAAGTGCCGGGGGCGGGATCATCGTCCCGTTCCAGATCGCCCTGCAGGGGCGTCTCACGTTGGGGCCGATCGCCGGAGGCGAGCGCGCCCGGAAGGCGAGCGCGCAGACGCCGGACGACTGAGGGTTGGGGCGGCTTGCTGGGCGAGAGAGGCGCCGGTCGGAATCGAACCGACGAATAGAGGTTTTGCAGACCTCTGCCTTACCACTTGGCTACGGCGCCAACTACTTGCTGCGACTAGAACTTAAGTGGGGACTAACTGTTACAGAAGGGTTCGACCGATGATCCTCAGTCATCCGAATGATCACGATAACCGCTCTTTTTCATCCAGCTCGGCACTGCCGGCGTCGGCACGCGCGCCGGCTTGGCAGCGACTCGCTGGGCCGGAGTCGACGCCGGAATCGAGGTCGGGACTTTGGAGCTCGCCGGATAGCTCGCCGGATTTTTGAGAACGCTATCGAGATTGCCGACCTTCATCGGATGCTGCTGCACCATGGCCGCCAGGGCCGCGGCGAGTTGATCGATTTCCCGCGATTCGATACGACGTAGGTGTTGCCAAATCGGCGATCGACCTAACTGCTGGAAATCTTCGCGCACGAAGATCAGATTGTCGCCGGTATGAAACCGTTCCCACAGGCTGACGTCCCTCTCCAGCGCCGCCAGCGATAGATAAATGACGAGAGCTGAAAAACGATCAATCTCTTGGCCGTAGTCTTGCGCGCTACGTTCGGGATGTTGGTAGGCACGGTGGCCGATTTCCGTGGCGTGGCGGCCCCTCAACGCCGGCACCCACATGCCGTCGTAGTCCACCAAGTGGATCGATCCGCCGCGCACCATGATATTACCGTGCTGTAAATCGCCGTGCGCCACCTGAGCGGCTTCGAGGTGGCGAACAAGTGTGACCCATTTTGCCCGCAATGCCGCCAGTGCGGCCGGATAGCGTAGATGCTTCTCAATATGACTGTGCAGAAGGTCGCCATCCGCCCATTGCATTTTGACGATCGGGAACCAGCTGGAGCGAATTTGGATGCCCTGCTTGAGAAACCGAAAATTAACGTCGTAGGGCAGGCGGACCTTGCCAAGATGTTTGGAAATCGCCTCATAACGTTCGGCATGGTCGCTGATCGGGCGCAGGAAGCAGCGAATCGCCCAGGTCTTCTTGAATGATAAAAACCCACCCGGTTCCTTGGCCTTGTAGACCACGGCGTTGGCGCCGGTGGCCGGCTTGGGCATACCGAACCGGTCGAGCTCGAGGGTGACCACTTTTAACCCTGGGTCGGCAAAAGCCCTTGGCGGGTGCTGAACCGCCTCATGGTATTCGGTCAGGTCTGGCCATGCCCCCATCGCTAGCGCTCCTTCGCTTCAACCGGTGAATCGTGATGAATGATACGGACAAGGGTAAAGTCGTCGTTGCGCAATCCATTTTTGCGGCCGTAGGCGACCATTGCGGCAAAGCTCTCAGGCGTACCGAGCTTCCGGTAAAGCCAGTTCCATAATGGTCGCCCCTCTTCATGCCGTTTAAGCAGCCAGGCGGCCATCGCATCGGTGGCGAGCAGCAGCATGTCTCCATCGCGGAGGCTGCCCTTGCTGACTTGTATTCGATCCTTCAGTGATTCGCCGTCCGTCCTGGAGCCGATCAGATACGGGCTCATCGTGAATTGCGAAGATCTCTGCAAGGGAAACGTTTCGACCGCACGCATCCCTTTACCGACGTCATCGACCTGCATAAGGCAACAGTCACCAACGGCCAGCGCCGTCCAACGGTTCTTGTGAGCGTCAATCTCGACGCCGAGAAAAGCCGCAAAGGCACCCTGCTCGGCCTTTTCGCTAGCGAACCAGGGGAGAGGTCGGCCCGCCAATCTTCGCCGCCAGAGGCGGCGCGCTGGCTGCAACCGCGCA
>QHUK01000048.1 GCA_003222085.1 Gemmatimonadota bacterium | reverse complement strand
GGGACGTTCCGGGTGCAGGCAATGCGCCTGCGCCACCCCGGCACCACCCTCGGATACCGGCTCACGCCCGCGGCGGGCGGCCCGAGCATGGCGTACGTGACCGATAACGAACTCGGGCCAGGCGGGCACTACGGGACCCCTGGGTCGTGGCGCAGGGACTTCGTGACGTTCCTCGGGGGTGTGGAGCTGCTCATCCACGATGCCATGTACACGCCCGAGGAGCTGGAGGAGCATCGGGGGTGGGGTCACTCGACGTTCGAGGAGGCGGTGGCGCTGGCGGGGGATGCGGGCGTGAAGCGCCTGGTCTTGTTTCACCATGAGCCCGAGCACGGCGACGAGGCGATCGACGCCCTGGTCGCCGCCGCCCGCCGTCAGGCGCGAACGAAGGGCCTGCCCGCCGAGGTCGTGGCGGCGCAGGAAGGGATGACACTGACCCTCTGATCTGAGGAACGGACTCTATGCATTGGCGTTTCGTCCCCGCATTGCTGTCGCTCGCACTGCTCGGCTCGATGACACGCGAGCTGGGCGGGCAGGGCCGCGGCCAGGATACCCGACCGGGCATCGCTGTGCTGCCGCTCGACAACGGCGGCTCGTACGGGCAGGACAAGGAGAACTTCGACGCGCTGCAGAAGGGGATCGCCGGGATGCTGATCTCGGAGCTGGCCGCCAATCCGGCGGCGCGCGTGGTCGAGCGCGAGGAGATCGAGAAGCTGCTCGGGGAGCAAAGCCTCGGCGCGTCGGGCAAGGCGACCCCGGAAACCGCGGCGAAGATCGGGAAGCTCGTCGGCGCGCGCTACGTCATCGCCGGCACATTCATCGATTTCTACGGTGACTTCCGGCTCGACGCGCGGCTCGTCAACGTGGAGACCAGCGAGATCGTCAAGGTCGAGTCGGACCGCATGCAGCGCGACCACTTGTTCGACATCATCCGCACCGTCGCCGCCCGGCTGATGAAGGACACCAACCTGCCCCCGCTCCCCCGGCAGGCCTCGGATCAGCGGTTGCACCGGCAGGTCCCGACGGAGGCGCTGACGTTCTACTCCAAGGCGCTCTTGTACCAGGATCGCGGCGAGAAGGAGAAGGCTGCGGAGATGTACCAGCGGGCGCTGGCCGTTTTCCCGGAGTATACCGAGGCGCAGCAGGGCCTCCAGCGCGTGAAGAACTCGTGACGTGACGTCCCGGGGCGACGCGGTGCCCAGCCCCACGCCGTGAGATATCTCCTGCTGCACACGCCCGCCTGGACTCCCGCAGGCGTTCGATCGGCGCTCGAGAGCGCCCAGATCGAAGCGCGCGAAGCGCGCGTGCCCCGCGAGCTCGTAGTGGACGAGCGCCCCACGGTCTTTGTGCTCGACTCGGAGAGTCGCTCGATTTTCACCGTCGACGTGCTGCGGGCATTCGTGGATGCGGGGGGCGCGATCGTGGCGCTCGGTCGCGATGGCGAGCCCGATCTCCCCGCGGAGATGCCGTCCGAGCTGCTCTCGGGCTTCGTGAAGCCGCCGGTCGGGTCGCGCCAGCTGCTGGTCGCGGTGCGGGCGGGATATCGCGAAGCCGCCGCCCGCGCCGAGACGGTGCGCGCCCGGTCCGAGGCCGCGAGCCGGAGCCGCGAGATCGGCGAGCTGACCCGCATCGGCGTCGCCCTCGGCACAGAGCGGGACCTGAAAGCGCTACTCGACCAAATCCTCAAGCAGGCCCGCCGTATCACCACCTCTGACGCGGGCAGCCTCTACCTCGTCGAGACGGGCGAGGAGGGGCAGAAGCGCCTGCGGTTCAAGCACGCGGAGACCTTCTCCAAGCCCGAGGCGTCCTTCGTCGAATTCACCATTCCCGTGGACCGCACGAGCCTCGCGGGCTATACGGCGGTGACGGGCGAGCCCCTCGTGATGGACGACGCGTACTTCCTGCCGCCCGACGTGGAGTACAGCATCAACCGCTCCTTCGACGAGCGTTACGGCTACCGCACCAAGTCGATGCTCGTCATCCCGATGAAGGATCACAAGGAAGAAATCATCGGCGTCCTCCAGCTGATCAACCGCAAGCGCCATCCCGAAGCGGTGCTCGCGACGCCGGCGGACGTGGAGCAGCAGGTCGTGCCGTACTCGAAGCGCACCGTGGAGCTCGTGACCGCGCTCGCCGGACAGGCGGCGGTCGCGATCGAAAACAGCCGGCTGTACGAGGAGATCGAGCGGTTGTTCGAGGGGTTCGTAAGGGCCGCGGTGCACGCGATCGAGCAGCGGGACCCGACCACCTTCGGCCACTCGGGACGGGTCGCCAACATGACGGTGGGACTCGCCGCCGTCGTCGACCGCGCGGAGGACGGCGCCTATCGCGGCGTGACGTTCACCCGGCAGCAGATCAAGGAGATCCGCTATGCCGGCCTGCTCCATGATTTCGGCAAGGTCGGCGTGCGGGAGCAGGTGCTGGTCAAAGCCAAGAAGCTTTATCCCCTGCAGCTCGAGCTCATCAAGCAGCGCCACCACTTCGTGCGACGGACCGCGGAGCGGGAATTCTGGAGGAAGCGTTCCGAGTTCCTCGAGACGCACGAGCGCAAGGACTACGAGCCGTTCCTGCGAGCGCTGGAGGCGGAGCACGCCCGCGAGATCGCGGTGCTGGACGGCTTCCTCGACGCGGTGCTCAGCGCGAACGAGCCGACCGTGCTGCCGGCCGGACGGTTCGAAGCGCTGCTCCACCTGGCGCGCCGCACCTATGAAGATCCTACCGGCCGCCCGCACCCCTACCTCACCGAGGAGGAGATGCGGTATCTCACCATCCCCAAGGGGTCACTCGACGAGACCGAGCGCCTCGAGATCGAGAGCCACGTCACGCATACCTACCGGTTCCTGCAGCAAATCCCCTGGACTCGCGAGCTCCAGCACATCCCCATGATCGCCTATGGACATCACGAGAAGCTCGACGGCAAGGGGTACCCACGACGGGTGACCGGCGAGGCGATCCCGATTCAGACGCGCATGATGACCATCAGCGACATCTATGACGCGCTGAGCGCGGCCGACCGCCCCTACAAAGCGGCCGTCGCGCCGGCACGGGCACTGGACATCATGGCGGAGGAGGTGCGCGCCGGGCAGCTCGACCAGGAGTTGTTCCGGCTGTTTGTCGAGGGGAAAGTGTTCGAAGCGAAGGCTTAGCCGAGCAGCAGCTTGCCGGCGACGAGCAGCAGGAGCCCGCCGAACGCCCGCTTCAGGGCCACATCCGATACCCCCCCCGCGAGATGTGCTCCGATGAACGCCCCCACGAACAGCCCTGCGGCCAGCAGGATCGCATACGGGATATTGACCTGGCCGCGCCGATAGTACTCGATCGCCCCCAACAGGCCGACCGGCAGCAGCAGCGCCGCCAGCGATGTGCCGCTCGCCGTGTGCGGCGGCAACTTCCCGAGCAGTACCAGGGCGGGCACGATCACGATCGCTCCCCCGACGCCGAACAATCCCGACACCACCCCCCCCACCAGGCCGATCAGAACCACGAGCAGCCACGTCATTGCTTGTCTCCGCGTTCGGAGTCGTCCCCGCCCCCGCCCCCGCCCCCGCCCCCGCCCCAGCCCCCGCCTCCCGGCGTCTCGACGCGCAACACATCGCCGGGCTCGAGCGACACGCTCACTTTAGGAGCGAGGGGCACGCCGTTCAAGAGCGTGCGCCCACGCGCCCCGTCGCGCCCGCCCGCGGCTCCGCGCGGGGCGTGGCGCCGTCGCTCGGCCAGAATGCTCGCCTCCTGTTCCGCGTGTTCGACATGCCGACGTGCACGCCGGCCGGTCCCGGGGCGCCCTGGCTCGCTCCCTGGCCACCCCCAATCGTCTCGTAATAGGTCCAGCCACCCGCCACCCCATCACCCCGTTGCACGTTGCCCGTTGCAAGTTGACCACCGAACGTCACGTTATTCATCGTGCCCTGCCCCTGCGCTGGTACCCCGATCCCGCCGGCGGCGAGCGCCAGGAACACGGTGTCCGCGATGCGCTGCGACGTCTCGACGTTACCGGCCGCCACGGCGCTCGGGAAGCGGGCGTTGACGAGGCACCCGGGGGGCGCCGTCACGCGCACCGCCCGTTGCACGCCGCCGTTCGTGGGAACGTCGTCGGGCAGGAGCGTTCGCACCACGAACAGCACCGCCGAGCGCGTCACCGCGAGCGGGCAGTTCACATTGCCGCGCGCCGCGGGAGCGGTGCCCGTGAAGTCGACGTGGAAGACCCCCTCTGTGATGTCGACCCGCACGCTGAGCGCCAGGTCCGCGTCGTCCACGCCGTCCCCTTCGAGCCAATCCGTCGCGGTGAGGGCGGTCGCCGTCAACCGCCCGAGGGCGTCCCGCGCGCGTCGCTCGGCGTAGTCCAGGAGGTCCGTGGCCGCCCCGCGCACCGCCGCCCATCCGTAGCGCGCCGCGAGGGCGCGCAGACCCTCCCCTCCCCGCGCCACCGCCGCTCGCTGCGCCGCCAGATCCGCGCGCCGCGTCTCGGCCGTCCGCACGTTGGCGAGCAGGAACCGCTCGACGTCGGCCGTCAAGCGAAGCGGCGGGACGATCACGCCTTCGGCAAAGACTTCGCGTGCCCCGGCAGGCATGCTCCCGGCCTGCACGCCGCCGACATCCGAGTGGTGCGCCCGCACCACGCTGTAGCCGCCCACCGTGCCATCGACCTCGACGGCCCCGATGAGTGTGATGTCGGGGAGGTGTGAGCCGCCGGTATACGGATCGTTGAGGATGAACACGTCGCCCGGGCCGGGGGGCGGGGCGAGCGCGCGCACGGCCGCCACCGCCTCGTGCATGGCACCGAGATGCACCGGGATGTGGGCGGCCTGCGCGATCATTTCACCGGCGGCGTCGAACAGCGCCGCCGAGCAGTCGCGCCGCTCGCGAATGTTGGGGGACACCGCGGAATGAATCAGGACGAGGCCCATCTCCTCCGCGATGGACGCGAAGGCGTGTCCCATCACCTCGAGCCCGACGGCGTCGAGGGTCATGTGTGCTCCACCAGCACGGCGCCGCATGGATGCACCGTGCCGCGCCACCCGGGCTCGACCAGGGCCGTCGCGTTTCGCCCCGCCAGGATCGCCGGGCCGGCGATGGTGACGCCCGCGGCGAGCTCGTCGAGCGCCCAGACCGAGGCGCTGACCCGAACCCCTCGTACCGTGATCGGGCGACTGGCGCCGGGCCGCTGGACGACGCGCCGCGGGTCCGCGAACCGCGGGAGCGGCCCCTCGCGCAGCGCGACCACGCGCAGGTTCACGATCTCGACGCTCCGATCGCTCCCCGCATGGCCGAACCGCGCGCGGTGCTCGACGAGAAATGCGTCCCCGATCCGTTGGGGATCGTCGCCCGTTATGGGCACCGTCACTTCGTAGCCCTGTCCGGCGAACCGGCAATCCGCGTAGGGCCAGACGGTGCCGTCGGGCACCTGGCTCCGCCCTTCCGCGAGCAGCGGCGCGAAGGCGTTCCCGAGGTCTCGGGACGACAAGCCGTCGAGGGAGCGGTGAAACGACGCGAGCAGATCCACGCGTTCGGCGGCCGAGGCGAGGCCCAGCGCCGAGAGGGCCCCCGGATGGGGTGGGATCACGATCGTGCGCATCCCCAGCGCCTCGGCCAGCTGGCACCCGAACAGCGGCCCGGCGCCGCCGAACGGGAGTAGCGCCATCTGCCGAGGATCGAGCCCGCGCGCCACGCTGACGCGCTTGAGCGCCCGCGCCATCACCGCGGCCGCCACCGCCACGACGCCCGCCGCGATCGCGGCCGGATCGGTCTTCCCCCCCACCGACCCGAGAGATCGGAGCGCAACCTCCCCGGCGTCGCGATCGAGTCGCACTGCGTCCGCGAGCCGATGCTGGGCATCGAGCCATCGCAGCGCCAGGCACGCGTCGGTGACGGTGGGTCGGTCGCCGCCCCGACCGTAACATGCCGGACCCGGGACCGCCCCGGCGCTCTCCGGGCCGACCTTGAGGGCACCGCCGTCGTCAACCCGTGCGATGCTCCCCCCGCCGGCGCTCACCGTCTCGATCAGGACGGCCGGCAGGGCGACGACGAGCCCCGCGACACTCCCGCCGCCGTCTCCGAGGGGGGTCCCACCCGTGACGAGGCTCGCGTCGGCGCTCGTGCCGCCCATGTCGAGCGTCAACAGCTCCCGCAGCCCCACGGCCGTGCCGACCAGCCGGGCGCCCACGACACCACCCGCGGGGCCCGACAGCGCGAGCGACGCCGCCCGCGTGGCCGCCGGCCCCGGCGGGAGCGTCCCGCCGCTCGAGGTCATGACGCGCAGCAGTCCGATGCCGCGGGCCCGCACCTCGCGCTCGAGCCGGCCGAGATACGCCGAGACCTTGGGACGGAGATACGCTTCCACGGTCGTGGTGCTGGTCCGCTCGAGCTCCCGGAACACGGGAAGCACCTGGTGGCTCGCAACCACGGGGACGTCGGGAAGGGCCTCGTGTAGCGCCGCGACGAGGCGGCGCTCGTGCTCCGCGTGGCGGAACGCGAACAGCAAGGCGACGGCCAGCGCTTCGGGAGCGGGCGCGAGCGCGCGTACCGCCGCGACCACCCGCACGACCTCGTCCTCGCCGAGCGGCTCGAGCACGCCGTCGGGGCCGGTGCGCTCGGCGACCGCCACGACGTCGGACCGCGCGACGAGCGGCGGCGGGTGGTCGCGGGTGAGGTCGTAGAGCGCCGCCCGGTCCTGGCGCCGCAGCCACAGGAGGTCTTCGAAGCCCTTCGTCGTCACGAGCGCGATGCGGGCACCGCGGCGCTCGAGGAGGGCGTTCGTAGCGATCGTGGTTCCGTGAATCAGGACATCGACCGGGACCGGAGACAAGGCGTCCAGCGCTCGAAACAGCCCGACCGCGGGATCGTCCGGCGTGGTCACGACCTTCCGGACCTCGATCGTCCCGTTTTCCGCGAGGGCGACGAGATCGGTGAAGGTTCCACCCACATCCACGCCCACCCTCATCGGCCCGCCACCCCCCGCCCCACTTCAACGCGGAACGCGGAAGACGGAACGCGGAACAGATCGGGCGGAGTTCGATCACGGACACGAGGTTCGGTGAACGAACTGGGTTCGCTCTGTTCCGCGTTCCGCGTTCCACGTTCCACGTTTCTCAAGCGGTCCGTCCCCAGTGCTGCACTGCCAATGCGCCGGCGAGCCCGAGGGTGGCCAGCACACACAGCGTCCCCACCCAATCACCCAGTCGCACGTACAGCGGAATCACGTCGCTGGTGCGCAGCCGGTCCGCGACGGTCGCCTCCACTTCGAGACCCGTGGCCGCGTAGGTCCGCCCCAGCGGATCGACGAACTCGGAGATACCGTCGTTCGCCGCCCGTGCGATTCCGGCGCGGGTCTCGATCGCTCTCAGGACGAGATGGCTTGCGTGCTGGTATGGGCCGGCGGTCCTACCGTACCACGCATCGTTCGTGATATTCACGAGGAAAGCGGCGCCCGCCCGGCGGTAGGCGCGCGCGAGCTCTTCGAACGCGGATTCGTAGCAGATGACGACGCCGAGGCGACCGATCTTGGTCTGGTACACGGGGAGCGTGGGCCCTGGGGAAAACCCGCCCGACCATTGCCGCAGTCCGGGCACGCTCCGGAACAGCCGAACGGGAACGAACGGGACGCGCTCGACGACGGGCACCAGATAATGCTTGCCGTACACCGGGTACGTGCGCCACTGACCCGTCGAGTCGTAGAAGAACGCGGCGTTGTAATAGACATCGGAGCGCACCGCATGAATGCCGCCCGTGAGAATCGGGGTGCGGCCCTCACGGGCCAGCGCGGCGAAGGCCGTGTCCCACGCGGGCATCTCCGCCAACCATCCGGGAATCGCGGCCTCGGGCCACAGTAGCAGATCGAGGGGTCCGCGAGCTTCGAGCGCCCTCGACATCGTCACGAGCTTCGTCACTACGCTGTCGGCGTGGCGGGGATCCCATTTCTCCCGGAAGCCCTCGTTCGGCTGGATGAGTCCGACGGTGCCGAGCTCGTGAATCGGGAGCGTCCGCTCGCGCCACCCGCCGTACGCCCCGGCGCAGACGATACTCGCGAGCATGGCTGCCGCGGGTCGCCACCGGAGCGCCCCGCTCCCGGCTCCCTGCTCCCTGCTCCCGAGCAGCGCGTCGACGAGCATCACGTTGCACCACGCCAGCCACAGGGTCACCCCCCGGGCGCCCGCGAGGTCGGCCCACTGCACCAGCAGGGGCGCGTCGGCGAGCGACGTGCCCAGCCCAAGCCAGGGAAAGCGGATGTCCCCCTGGTGGCCGACGACCCATTCGA
Organism: Gemmatimonadota bacterium; assembly: GCA_003222085.1. Taxonomy (GTDB): domain Bacteria; phylum Gemmatimonadota; class Gemmatimonadetes; order Gemmatimonadales; family GWC2-71-9; genus AG41. The sequence continues at coordinate 57,725 of QHUK01000048.1, read as the reverse complement.
CCGTGGTCCAGGCCACGGGGAACACGACCCACAGCGGAACCCGCGGCAGTCGCATCCGCAGCGCGACGACGAACCGGAACATCAGGGCGTACCACAGACCGTAGATCGCGATCGTGGCGAGGTAGCCGAGTGCCGACAGCGGCGTGAAGTGCCACAGCGCGACCACCAGCCAGTACAGCACGGCGCCCTGTGTCACGAAGCCGTACCAGAACCCCCAACGCACCGCGCCCCCCGGGTCGCGCTCGCTTTCGAACCGGCGCAGCAGGACGACGGCCGGCGCGACGGCGAGGAAGCTCACCACGGGAAGGCGGAACGGGGGGTAGCTGGCGGCGAGGAGGACGGTCCCTAGCGCGACGAGGGCCGCGGCTTGCCGGGTCGGCGTCGTCACAGGAGCACGTCGCGCCCCTCGTCCGCCGAGCGATAGACGGCATCCAGCACGCGGTGCAACGCGAGCTGGTCGCGCGGCGGCGGGGCGTTCACATCCCCCTTCATCACGGCCAGGAAGTACGTCCACTCGGCGCGGTAGGACTGTGCGAACGGCGTCTCCCGCCCGCTCGCTCCGGTCGGGGTCACGTCGGTGATCGTCCCATGCATCTCCTTGAAGACGCGCAGGGGCTGGACTCGGGCCGAGCCCTTGGTACCGACCAGGTCGAACCAAAACCGCTCGGCCTCACCCATGTGACGCCAGCTCACGTCGATCGAGAGGGAGACGCCGTTCGCGCACACGACCAGCGCCGTCGCCATGTCCTCGACGCTGTCTTTTCCCGGCCCCATCGTATGCGCCGCGATGCGTTTGGCCGCCGGCCATCCCGCGAGCCAGAGCCCCAAGTCCAGGAGCTGCAGGCCGAGGTCGAGGAACGCGCCGCCGCCGGCCTCCTGGCGCCGCAGTCGCCACGCCACGAGGTTCCGGCTCGGCTGGAAGGTGTACCAGCCGCAGCGGATCGCCTGCAGCACGCCGATGTCGCCACCCGCGAGAAAGCCGCGTACCGCCTGCACGTCGGAGCGGAAGCGGTGGTTCATTCCGACCATCACTCGCCGGCCGTACTTCTCGCTCGCCTGGAGCACCCGCTCCACTCCGGCGAGCGTGAGCGCGAGCGGCCGCTCGCACAGCACGTGCGCGCCGGCCGCGAGGGCGGAGACGACGTGGATCTCGTGCAGGTGATTCGGAGTGCAGATCGCGACCGCACTGGGATGGGAATACTTGAGCACTTCCTCGATGTCGTCGAAGGTCTCCTTGACGTCGAATCGCCCCGCGAGGGCCTGGGCCTTACCCAAGTCCGAGTCGCAGATGGCGCAGACCTCCACGCCCGGCAAGCGCCGCAGCACCGGGAGGTGCGCAACCTGTGCGATCGCGCCGGCCCCGATCACCGCGACGCGGACCGGGTCGCTCACTTCGCCGTCCCCCGTCCCCCGCCTCTCGTCCCCGCCCAGTGGTACATCACGCCGCTCCGCAGCGAGGCGGTCGAGACGCCGCTCGACAGCACGCCGCGGGCCTCGAGGGTGAAGCGCCAGCGCTGGGCCCCGACCTCGGCACCGATCGTGCCGTTCAAGCCCGCGGTGATCGAGTTCAGCGCGTCCTGCACGAAGGTGCCGTTGATGGCGGGGCCGCTGCCGTGCCGGATGTGGGCGCCGAGCCCGATGCCCAGATAGGTCGTCACGGAGCGCCCTTGGGGCAGCACGTATTGCAGGTCTATGTCCCCCGTGACGTCGCTCCACGTGATGCGACCCAGATTGATCGCATCCGGCGTGCCCGGGTTCACGATGCTGTCGAGGCTCTGCGCGAAGCGCGCGCGCGCTGCGGAGCTGAAATCGGCCTTGTAATACGAGACGCCGAGCAGCACGCGCACGTGCGGGGCAATGAACCCGTAATCGAGCCGCAGGCCGCCGGTGAGCGTCCCGCGGATGTTGTTCCCGCCCACCGGGCCGAGATCGACCTGGAGGGCACTCGGCTTCAGGTTGTCGTAGGAGAACTGCGAGAGAAAACCTTGGGCGGACAGGCGAGCCGTCGGACTGACCGACAGCAGCACCGCAAGCGGAATCCACGGTCCGACCGTCCGGCCGTCCGACCGTCCGCCTGCCTTAGTAGAGGCGCTCGACATTGGTCCCCGGAAAGTAGGTGGTGACGATCCTGCGGTAATCGTGACCGGCGCGGGCCCGGCCCACCGCACCCCACTGACAGAAGCCGACCCCGTGGCCCCACCCCGCGCCTGCGGCGATGAGCCGGCTGACCTGGCCGCCGTCCTTCGTCACCGAGAGGGCGAAGGAAGTGCTGCCGAGCATCTGATCGGCCTCGGGCCGCAGCACCGCGCGCACGTCGGGGCCGAGCACGCGTACGTCGCCGTGCTCGAACGCGATACGGAGCTCGCCGACCCGGCCCGAGGCCGTCATGCGGGTCACTTCGATGTCGGTGATGCGTTGCAGCCCGCCCCCGCCCGCGTTCATCATCGCGGGCAGCGTCCGCGACAATATAGCGCGCAGCTTGGCCCCGTCCCATTCCTGGCGCCAGCGAAAGCGCGGCGAGAGTTCGCAGTAATAGTGCCCGCCCCCGGACGCGTCGGAAATCGGCCGCAGGTACGGCTGGCTCTGGGCCGTCTTGAACGCCTCGTCCACGCCGGCGGTCGAGAACCCGCAGGTCGAGTGGAAGTAGGCGTAAATCAGGTCGCCGTGATAGCGCAGCACCTCCCCCCTGGTGGCGCGCAGGGCGCCCCACACCTCGGCCGTCTCCCCCGCGACTCCGGCGTACACCTGGTCTCGCACATCGGCCCAGGCGTCGAAGCCCTGCGGCTCCCAGCGGCCCCGGTTCTTGAGCGCGAACGTCCGCGACACCACGGCCTGCGCGAGCATCGCCTGGCGTTCGTCGGCGCGTCGCGGTCCCATTTCTCCGCCGATCACGCCCGCGAGGTAGCTCTCGACCGGCACCCGGTTCATCACGGTGAGGCCCGTCGGGTCACGCAGCACATTCAGCCGCCCGCGATACCGCCGGCCGTTGGCCATGGCGAAGCGGTTCTCCGTGACGCTCACCGCGGAGATGCCGGCGCGCCGCTCGCTCCGGGCGCCGTCCGCCTTCACGAGCCTGACGCCCGGGGTGTCGATCACGACGGTCCACACGGTACCGGCGGGGATCGAGCCGATCGGCTCGCCGTTCGCGTCGTCGGTGACGAACAGCTCTCCATCGCCTCCCAGAGTGACGCTGGGCGCACCGGCGACGAGCCCGACGCGCAGCTCCGGCTCCGCCCCCGGGGTGAGGGGCGAGGGTTGCGGCCGGCCACAGGCGCCGGCGAGGGCGAGGGCGCTAGCGAGCCCGCGCTTCGCCCAGTGCCGCGTCGAGTTGTGTGATGGTGAAGTCGATGTCCGCATCGGTATGCGCGCTGGAGACGAAGCCTGCCTCGAACGCCGAGGGCGCGAGGAACACGCCGCGCGCCAGTGCCGACCGGTGCCAGCGCGCGAACAGCGCCGTGTCTGCGACCTTCGCCTGGGCGAAGTTCTTGACCGGGCCGGGCGCGAAGTACATGCCCCACATGGAGCCCGCGTGCCCCGCGGTGGCCGTGATCCCGTGGCGGCGCGCGGCGTCCCCTATACCCGCGACCAGCCGCGCGGTTCGCCGCTCGAGTGCCTCGTAGAACCCGGGCCGCTCCGTCTCGCGCAACGTGGCCAGGCCGGCGGCCATGGCCACCGGATTCCCCGCAAGCGTCCCGGCCTGGTAGACCGGTCCCTCGGGCGCGACGAGGCGCATCAGCTCCGCGCGGCCCCCGTATGCGCCGACCGGGAAGCCGCCGCCGACGATCTTTCCCAGCGTGGTCAAATCGGGCCGGATGTCCAGTCGTTCCTGGGCGCCGCCCGGCCCGACCCGGAAGCCGGTCATCACCTCGTCGAAGATCAACAGGGCGCCGTGGCGGTCGCACAGGGCGCGGAGCGCCGTGTGGAACTCCGGCTCGGGCGCTATGAACCCACAGTTCCCGACGTACGGCTCGACGATCACTGCGGCCAGCGTGTCACCCCGTCGCCGGAACAGCTCTCCGACGGCGAGGGTGTCATTGAAGGGCAGCGTGAGGGTGAGACCGGCGAGCGCGGCGGGGACGCCGGGACTATCGGGCAAGCCGAGCGTCGCGACGCCGCTGCCAGCTTTCACGAGGAAGCTGTCCGCGTGGCCGTGGTAGCAGCCCTCGAACTTCAGGACCAGCTCGCGGCGAGTCGCCGCGCGGGCGACCCGCACCGCGGCCATCGTCGCTTCGGTCCCCGAGTTCACGAAGCGCACCATTGCGACCGCCGGCATCCGCCGCCGCACCTGTTCGGCGAGCTCCACCTCCGCCTCGCACGGCGTGCCGTAGCTCCACCCCGCAGCCGCCGCCGCGCGGACCGCGTCGAGCACCGCCGGGTGCGCGTGTCCCAGGATCAGCGGGCCCCACGAGCAGACGTAATCGAGGTACGTACGGCCGTCCACGTCGGTGAGCCGCGCGCCGGCTGCGCGGGCGACGAAAAAGGGCGTTCCGTCCACCGCCCGGAACGCCCGCACCGGCGAATTCACCCCGCCCGGCAGCACCGCTTTCGCTCGCTCGAAGAGCTCCTCCGAGCGGGTCACGTCAGGGCGACCGCCCGGAAATCGTAGTCCTCGCTCGCCGTCAGTCGGGCGTGGACGAAGGATCCTGAGTCGGCCCAGCCGCCCCGCTCCACGTAGGTGACGCCGTCCACGTCGTCCGCCTGCCAGGCCACGCGCCCCACATGCGTGGCACGCTCCTCGTCGGGATCGGCCACGCGGTCCACCAATACGCGGACGTCCCGCCCCACGAACCGCGCAAGACGCTCGGCCGAGATCGCACGCTGCACCTCGAGCAACTCCTCCAGGCGCTCGCGCTTCACGGCGTCGGGGACGTCGTCCGGGTACTGGGTCGCGCGGGTGCCCTCCTGGGGCGAGTAGGCGAAGGCGCCGAGCCGGTCGAACTGCGCCTCCTCGAGAAAGGTCAGCAGCTCCCGGAAATCGTCGTCCGTTTCGCCGGGAAAGCCCACCAGGCAGGTCGTGCGGATCGCGAGGTCCGGAATCGCCCCCCGCAGCCAGCCGAGCTTGTCCCGCAGCGTGCGCTGGCGCTCGGGACGGCGCATCCGCTCGAGCATACGGTCGGCGGCGTGCTGAATCGGGATGTCGATGTACGGGACGATGCGCGGGCTTCGCGCCACGAGCTCGACCAGCCGCTCGGTGAGGCCCGCCGAGTAGACGTACAACAGGCGATACCAGGGGACGGATGTCCCGGCGAGCAGCGCTTCGAGCAGGTCGGGGAGCTTGGGTCCCCCCAATCCCAGGTCCCGGCCGTAGTGTCCCAGGTCCTGGGCTACCAGGTTGATCTCCTGCGCACCCTGCGCCTCGAGGGCCTGCGCCTCGCGCACCAGACGCTCGAGCGGCTCGGAGCGGTGCTTCCCGCGCATCAACGGGATGGCGCAGAATGCGCAGGTGTGGTCGCAACCCTCGGAGATCTTGAGATAGCGAACGTGGCGTGCATCACCGAGGAACTGGCGGACGCCCGGATGGGTCGCGAGCGGGTCGTCGATCAACCCCCGCTCGGCGAGCGCCGGCACCAGGTGATGCAAATCGGAAAACCCGAGAAACAGGTCGACCTCCGGGATTTCCCGTTGCAGCTCTTCCTTATACCGCTGGACGAGGCATCCGACCGCGACGACCGCTTTCACACCGCCGTGTGCCTTGAGGCTTGCGGCTGACAACAGCGCGTCGATCGACTCCTGCTTCGCGGCGTCGATGAAGCCACACGTATTCACGAGGATCACGTCGGCGTCCGGGAGGTGCGGCGTCACCACGGCACCGTGGCCCACCAGCTGGCCGACCAGCCGCTCGGAGTCGACGGTCGCCTTGTCGCAGCCGAGCGAGACGACGCCGAGCTTCATCCGCGGTAATTCCCGAATCGGAGCTCGAGTCCGAAGTCCTGCGTGCGCAGGAAGGCGATCACTTCCTGGAGCTCGTCCTTGGCCGGCGCCTGGACGCGGATCTCCTCGCCCTGGATCGACGCCTGCGCCTTTTTGAACTTCCTGTCCTTGATCGCCTTGACGATCGCTTTCGCCTTTTCCTGGGGGATGCCCTGGGTCAGCTTGATCTCCCGACGCACGGTGTCGTTCGCCGCGGGCGTGACGGGGCCCAGCTCGAGGTTCTTCACGGGCACGTTGCGCTTGATGAGCTTCGCCTGCAGCACGTCGAACAGCGCCTTCATTTTGAAGTCGTCGTCGGCGACGAGCGTGAGGACGGCCTTGGCGCGGTCGAACGCGATCGAGGCCTTCGAGCCCTTGAAGTCGTAGCGCTGAGCCACCTCTTTGGTGGCTTGATTCACCGCGTTGTCGACCTCTTGGAGGTCGGCACCGGTGGAGATGTCGAAGGATGCGAGAGCGGCCATGGTGAGACAATATAAAGGCGTGGTACGTGGTGAGTGGTTAACCGTCACCAACCACGCACCACACACCACGCAGTTCGTCTTTAGAGCAGGAAGCTTTCCAGCGCCCGGGCCCGCGACACGTGCCGGAGGCGCGCCAGGGCTTTCTCTTTAATTTGTCTTACCCGCTCCCGGGTAATCCCGAGCAGCGAGCCGATCTCCTCGAGCGTCATCGGCTCCTGGCCTTCGAGCCCGAAGTACAGCCGCAGGATCTTCGCCTCGCGCTCCTTGAGGGTCGCCAGCACTTCCTCGATCGATTCGGTGAGGGCGTGCTCGAAGATCTCGTCGTCGGGACCAGGGCTGGTCGTGTCCGGCAGGTAGTCGAGGAGCTTGTTGTCCTCGCCGGGGGTGAGGGGGGCGTCCAGGGAGAGGTGGGCCTGCGAGATGGACAGCGTCTTCGCCACCTCTTCCTCGGAGATGTCCATCCCTTCGGCGATCTCTTCCACGGTCGGCTCGCGGCCGAGCTCTTGCAGGAGCGAGGCCGAGCGTTTGCCGATGCGGTGCAGCGTGCCCGCCCGGTTCAGCGGCACGCGCACGATACGCGATTGCTCGGCGAGCGCTTGGAGGATCGCCTGCCGGATCCACCAGACGGCGTAGGAGATGAATTTGATGCCTTTGGTCTCGTCGAACTTGTGGGCGGCTCGGATCAGGCCGAGGTTGCCCTCGTTGATCAAGTCCGAGAGGGAGACGCCCTGGTTCTGGTACTTCTTGGCCACCGAGACGACGAACCGGAGGTTCGAGCGCACCAGCTTGTCCAGCGCCTCCGCGTCGCTCTGTTTGATCCGCTGGGCCAGCGTCACCTCTTCCTCACGGGTGATCAACGGATACTGGCTGATCTCCCGCAGGTACTGGTCGAGCGATCCCTCGTCGAACGAGGCTCGTTTCGCCGTGTTCAGTTGCATGGCCGAGTCACCCCTCCAGGCGCGCACGACGCCGCCGCACGGGACTCCAGGCTCCAGTCGCCGGTTCTTACCGGATAATCGACCCGAGCCGGTGCCAGCGAATATCGGTCAGCCAAGGAAGCGCATCGTGCGCCTCCCGGTCGTAACTGAAATACACGACGAGCGGCCGTCCCTTGACTGCGGCCGCGTCCACGAAGCCCCAGTACCGGGAATCCGCTGAGTTGTCTCGGTTGTCGCCCAACACGAAGTATTTCCCGGCCGGGACGGCGAGGGGACCCCATGTGTCCCGCGTCGGGTGGTAGTCGCGTGCCACCCCCGGGCCGCCGAGCAGATAGTCCCGCTGCCAGTTGAACTCCGGATCGTACACGTCGCGCGGGTCCACCCGCTGGACATAGGGCTCCGCCAGCCGCCGGCCATTCACCCGCACCTCGCCGCCGCGCATTTCCACCGTGTCCCCGGGGACCCCGATGACCCGCTTCACGTAGTTGAGCTCGGGATTCTTCGGGTAGGCGAACACGATGACGTCGCCGCGCCGCGGCGACTCGAAGCCGGGAAGGCGGGCGTGGGTCCCGGGAATCTGCGCGCCGTAGACGGCCTTGTTGACGAATAGAAAGTCGCCCGCGAGCAGCGTGCGCTCCATGCTGCCTGAGGGAATTTGAAACGCTTCGACGAGGAACGTGCGGATGATGAGGAACAGCACCAGGGCCATGCCCAGCGAGCGCATCCAATTGTCGAACCATCGCGCAAGCCGGGAGCGCTGCTGAGGGGGGGCGAAGGGCACCGGCGCGGTGCGCGCGCTCGTACCCGGCCGAGGGGCCCCCAAGTGATGCATGGCTCTTACGTTAGCCAAGCCGTCCGCCAGAAGCAACAGTCACCGCCCATCCGCGTGCCCCGGCCCAGCGGCGAACCCGGTCCCGGAACAGGTCCGGGGAGTCGCCATGCAACACCCGGGCCGCGAGGCACGCCGCGTCGCCCTCGCGCTCGACGCGGACCCACGCCACTCGGACATCCGCCAGCCCGCTGAGCGCCGATCCGTCGAGCGGCGAGCCACCGGTCGAGAGGACGATCACCAACGATTCGTGATCCACCGGCCGCACGCTAATGCAGCCGGTGTGAGCGCCATCACCGTCCCATTGCGGGGCGGTCCAATTCGTCGCGGGACGTCAGGTCTCGGTGTCGATCTGGGCTCGCTGCAGCTTTCCGGAGAAGTCCACGTAGACCACTTTGGTCTCCGAGTAAAAATCGTAGACCTCCCACCCGCCTTCGCGATGCCCATTCCCGGTCTGTTTCACGCCGCCGAACGGCAAGTGGGCCTCGGCGCCGATGGTCGGCGCGTTCACGTACGTGATCCCTGTGTCGAGCTCGCCCATCGCGCGGAAGGCGGCGTTCACGTCCCGTGTGTACAGCGAGCTCGAGAGCCCGTATTTCACGTCGTTGTTCACGCGGACGGCCTCGTCGAGCGAGCCCACCTTGATGACCGAGAGCACGGGGCCGAAGATCTCCTCCTGCTCCACCCGCATCCCGGCCCGGACCCCGGCGAGCACGGTGGGCTGGTAGAACCACCCGCGCTCGAGCCCCTTGGCGGCCGGCCGTCCGCCGCCGGTCAGCACCTGGGCTCCCTCGTCACGCCCCACCCCCACGTAATACTCGACCTTCTTGCGTGCGTCTTCGTTGATGAGGGGGCCGACATCGGTCTTGGCGTCGAGTCCGGGACCGAGGCGCATCCGCTCCGCCCGATCGCACAGCATCGTGACCAGTCTGTCGTGCACGCGCTCGTGCACGATCAGACGACTCGTGGCGGTGCAGCGCTGGCCGGTGGTGCCGAACGCCCCCCACAGCACGCCGTCGAGCGCCAAATCCAGATCCGCGTCGTCCATCACGATCATCGCGTTCTTGCCGCCCATCTCGAGCGACAGACGCTTGTGCATCCGGCCGCAGGTCGCGCCGATGATCGACCCCGTCTCGGTCGACCCGGTGAACGAGACGACGGGGACCTCGGGATGCTCCACCATGGCCTTGCCGACGACGGAGCCCTCCCCGTGCACCAGCTGCACGACCTCGGGTGGCAGCCCCGCCTCGAGCAGGATCTCCACCAAGAGGTGCGCCGTATGGGGTACGTCTTCGGCCGGCTTGAAGAGCACGGCGTTCCCGCACAACAGCGCGGGGAACATCTTCCACGTCGGGATCGCGAGCGGGAAGTTGAACGGCGTGATGAGGCCGGCGACGCCGATCGGCCGGCGGAAGCTCATCGCCCATTTGTTGCGCAGCTCCGACGGCACGGTGCGACCGAACAGCCGCCGCCCCTCCGTGTGGGCGTAATGCGCGGTGTCGATTCCCTCCTGCACATCGCCGCGGGTCTCGGCCAGGACCTTCCCCATCTCGCGCGTCATGGCGCGCGCGATGTCTTCCTTGCGCTGGACGAGCAGATCGCCGACGCGGTGCAGCACCTCGCCGCGGATCGGCGCGGGTGTCCGGGACCACTGCGCGAACCCCCGCTGAGCCGACGCGACGGCGCGAGTCACGTCGTCCGGGCCCGAGCGCGGGAAGCAGCCGATCACGTCGTCCGAGTCCGCCGGGTTGCGGTTCTCGAAGTACGCGCCGGTGCGAGGGGCGACCCACTCGCCGGCGATGAAATTCTTGAAGTTCTCGGGCATGTTGGGTGTTAGGTCGTGGGTGTCAGCGCGGCAGCGGCACGTCCGGGCACAGCCACAGGGGTTCCGCCTTGGGGCCGAGGCGCGGCAGGACTTCCCGCGTCATGAGGAGAATCCCCCAGACGATGAGGATCTGGGAGACCACATGGGCGAAGCCGAGGCGCCGCTTCCAGGACGAAATGCTCGCCCACAACCCCGCGGCGATCACGGTGGTCACGCCCAGCAGGTAAAAGATCAGTCGCAGGCCGCAGCCGTGCGAATACGGCCAGACGCCGGGAGCGACACCGATGGCGACGAGCAGGCCGAGCGCCACTTTCGCCCAGGTCCCGACCCGCTCCCGGGCACTGGGCGCCGCCGTGCCGTCGCTCCATCGGCTGGCGGGCGCCGCAGCCGGCTTTCGGACCGTCGGCTCGCCGCCGCTCGGCCGGCCGAGCGTCGGGTCGGCCGCCGGCAGCTTCTTGAGGAGCCGGTCCACTTCGGCCATCTCTTTGTCCCAGTCGCGGCCCTTCTCGATGTCCGCCACTACGCCTCCCGCGCCAGCCGGTAGCGCTCGATCTTCTTGTAGAGATTGCTGCGCGGCATATCCAATGTGCGCGCGGTCTCGGACACATTCCAGTCGTGTTCTTTCAGCTTGGCGAGGATGTAGGTCCGCTCCGCCACCTGCTTGAATTCCTCGAAGGTGGCCGCGCGCATCCACGGCGCCCCGGCGAGATCGGCGGGGCTCGTCCCGCGTCCCGCGTCCTCCGTTCCCAGCCCGGCGATCCGCTGCACGTCCTGCGCCGTCACCGCCGGCCCCGTGGTGAGAATGAGGAGGCGCTCGATCGCGTTGCGCAGCTCCCGGATGTTCCCCGGCCAGTCGCGCGCCGCCAGCTGCTGCACGGCGTCCGGGTCGAACAGCTTGGGTGGGAGCCCGCCGCTTCGGGTCATCTGGCTTACGAAGTGCGCGACGAGCTGCGCCACGTCGGCGCGCCGCGCGCGCAGCGGCGGCACCTCGATGGGCACGACGTTGAGCCGGTAGAGCAGGTCCTCGCGGAATCGGCCCGCCGCAATCTCGGCCTGCAAATCCTTGTTGGTGGCGGCCACGACCCGGACGTCCACCGCCAACGTCTTCCCCGACCCGACGCGGGAGATCACCCCCTCCTCGAGCGCGCGCAGCACCTTGGCCTGCGCCGAGAGGCTCATGTCCCCGATCTCGTCGAGAAACAGCGTGCCGCCGTCCGCCAGCTCGAACTTCCCCGACCGATCCGCGAACGCGCCGGTGAAGCTCCCCTTCATGTGACCGAACAGCTCGCTCTCGATCAGCTCGGTCGGAATCGCCGCGCAGTTCACCTCCACGAACGGCCCCCGCGCGCGGGGGGAGAGCGCATGGATGGCGCGGGCCACGAGCTCCTTCCCGGTGCCGTTCTCCCCGGTGATGAGCACGCGCGCGGCGGTGGGCGCGACCTTCTCGATGCGCTCGATCATCTGCTTCACCGTCCGGCTCGTGCCGACGATCTCATACTGCGCGTGCACCTCCGCCTTGAGCCGTACGTTCTCGCTCGCGAGATCGACGTGTTGCAGGGCGTTGCGCAGCGTGAGCAGAATGCGGTCGGTGTCGAGGGGCTTCTCGAGGAAATCGTACGCGCCGAGCTGGGTCGCCTCGACCGCGGTCTGGATCGTACCATGACCGGAGATCATCACGACCTGCGCGTGTGGGTCGAGCTCGCGCAGCTTCCGCAGCGTCTCGAGCCCGTCCATGCCCTGCATCTTCACGTCCAGAAAAACGAGATGGGGCCGGAACTCGGGGTAGCGCTGCAGCGCCTCGGATCCCGAGGCGCACGCGTGCACGTCGATCTCCTCGTATTCGAGCACCTGCGTCAGCGCCTCGCGGATGCCCTTCTCGTCATCGACGACCAGGACGCGTCGGCTCACGGTTCGCTCCGCTTCAACCGGTACAGCACCACGGCGGTCGGGTGGATGCGGACGTCGGCGAACCCCGGCGAGACGCGCAACGGCACCGCGCCGCTCGAGTCCGCCCCCGCCACCCGTTGGGCCAGCTGCTTCACCAGCGGCGGGGGAAACGGGAAGCCGCGCAGGCTCAGCTCCTGCACGGTGAACCGGGCCAGCCCAGGCCGCTCGATCCGCAGCGGGCCCGCGATCCGCAGCGGCTCCCGCGGGCTCAAGAATCCGGCGATGGGCCCCAGCGCGTCCGGCGGAATCACCCGCGTGTCGAGCCGGCAGTGAACGGCCAGGGACCCCTCCGATAGCTCGACCCGCAACGAGTCGAAGCTCTTGCGCACGGACCAATCCATCGAGCTCCCGATGAGCGACGCCACTTCGTTGGCGGAGAGCACGACCGAGTCCGGTCCCGTCGTCTGCTTCAGGCGTTCGACCTTGGTTTGCGTGCTGGACAGCGCCTTGGGCGTGGGAGCGCCGACTCCCGTGTCCGCCACCGGCGGGAGCTTGGTGGAGTGCGGACCGAACAGGTGCGCGGCCCGACGCATGATCGGCTCCCGGAACCACCAGACCCCCAGCGCCGCCACCAGGGCGACAGCGAGGAACGCGAGCCGGAGCAGTCCCTTAAGGCAGCCGTTCACTGTGTCTCACGTGATACACCGCCCCTCCGGATTGGAGCGTGCTCTCCATCAAGTCGACCGTCATGATCACCGCCGCTGCGTCGAAGCACAGAGTGGCGAGGGCCGTTTCGAGTTTGCTGAAGCCGCCCCGCCTCGCTCCCGGCGCCGCCCGCCCCAGCGTGATATGCGGTCGGAAGGCCCGTGCCTCGGTGGGGAAGCCCAGCGATGAGAACTCTTGCTCCACTCGGTGCTGCAGCAGCTCGAGCGCCGGTTCCGGCGCGACGCCCACCCAGACGACGCGTGGCCGGTCATAGTGGGGGAACACGCCGAATCCACTGAGCGACAGCGTGACGGGCCGCGCTCCCGTGCAGGCGCGGGACAGCGCCGCCACGAGTTCGGGTTCGCGCTCGGGCTCCACGTCGCCGAGGAACTTGAGTGTGAGGTGCACCTGCTCGGGGGTCATCCAGCGAAGTGCGAACCCCATGCTCTGCAGTGGCCGCACGCACGTGCACAGCGACTGGCGCACCGTTTCGGGAAGATTGAGGGCAACGAACAGCCTCACGCGCGCCCGGCGCGCTCGGTGAGGAGACTACCGCGGCGGTAGCCGCGCGGATCGACTTCAACCACCGCGAAACCGAGGGCCGTGAGCCGCTCCCTGACCGCGGTGAGCCGCTCCGTCACCCACGGAACCCACCGCGGCTCGACTTCGATACGGGCGTGGTCGCCGTGATGGCGGACCCGCACGTCCCCCGTCACGCCGAGCGCGCGCAGGTACGCCTCCGCGCGCTCCACCTGCGCGAGACGCTGGGACGTGATCGGGATGCCGTAGGCTACGCGGCTCGAAAGGCACGGCGCCGCCGGCGCATCCCATACCGGAAGCCCGAGCTCGCGCGCGGCATGCCGCACATCCGTCTTCCTGAGCCCCGCCTCGGCGAGCGGCGACCGCACCCCCGCTGCCTGTCCCGCGGCGTACCCGGGGCGATGCTCCCCCAAATCGTCCAGGTTCGTCCCGTCGCACACGATGGCGAGCCCCCGGGCCCGCGCCTCCGGGACGAGCCGGCGCCACAGCTCCGCCTTGCAGAAGAAGCAGCGGTTCGTCGGATTCGCCAGATAGTCGGGATCTTCGAGCTCATGCGTGTCGAGCTCGACCAGCGGCACATCGAAGCGCTGCGCCACGGCACGCGCCGTCGTCCATTGGGCCGTCGGGTAGGAGGCACTCCGGCCTACCCCGGCCAGCATCCGCTCGCGCCCCAGCTCCTGCCGCAGCACGACCGCCAGGAGGGCCGAGTCGACCCCGCCCGAGTACCCGACCAGGGCGGACGGATAAGTCCGGACAAGGGCGCGCAACGTCGCGAGTGGCTGGGGGGTGGCGGACATGGCGGAATAGTAGCGGCTTACACTGTCTCCATCAAAGGACGTTTTCGGATAGTTCGTAGGCTGGAAACCTGTTACGCTTATAATACGTTAGAGAATCATCGCAAAGGTCTACTTCTAGTAGGCAACCAAGCGTAACGGAGTTCCGAAATGGCGCACAAGACCGAGCTGGACGCCGTCGATCGGAAGATCCTCCGGCTGCTCGCGACCGACGGGCGCTCGAGTTACCAGGCCGTCGCGGACGAGGTCGGGCTGTCGCGACCCGCCGTGATGGAGCGGGTGAAGCGACTGGAGGAAGCCGGCTACATCACCGGGTACGGCGCGCGGGTTGATCGCGCCAAGGCGGGATTCCCGGTCACCGCGTTTGTCGCGGTGCGCTACGCCAACTCCGATTATGTCGGCGATGAGCCACGAATGCGCGAGATGGAAAAGCATCCCGGCGTCTTGGAGTGTCACCACGTCGCGGGCGAGGACTGCTACGTGCTCAAAGTCGCGGCGCCCGATCTCGAGCGCCTCCAGGATCTGCTGCGCGACCTGCGCGGTCCGTCACCCACCGTCGAGATGAGCACGCGCACCACGATCGTGCTCGGCACCGTATTCGAAAAGCCGGGGTTCGTCCCCACGGAGCTCGACTGATGGCCGGATTGCGCGGCAAGGCGCTCATCGCCTACCTCGTCGTTTGCGTGTTCTGGGGGTCGACCTACCTCGCGATCCGGGTCGGCGTCGGAGTCCTGCCCCCGTTCCTGTTCGCCGGTTTGCGGTTCCTCATCGCCGGCCTGCTGCTGCTCACCGTGGTGCTGGCGCTCGGCGACACGCTACCGAAGCGGCTGGTAGACTGGCGGACCCAGGCGATCGTGGGCGTCCTGCTGCTGGCGGGCGGCAACGCGTTCGTCGTGTGGGCCGAGCAGTACACGGCATCCGGCGTGGCCAGCATCTTCGTCGTGACGGTCGCGCTGTGGATGGCGTTCTTCGACGCGATCATTCCGGGCGGCTCGGGCGACTTGAACTGGCGTGTCGTGACCGGGCTCCTGCTCGGCTTCCTCGGCACGGCGCTCCTCGTGGGGGCGAGCCCGGCGGAGATCCTGCGCGCCGATCTGCGCGGACCGATTGCCCTCACGTGCGCCAGCGCCTCGTGGTCGCTCGGCTCGGTGTACAGCAAACGCCATCGCACGGAGACGAGCCCCTACGTCGGGGCGGCGATCCAGATGATCGCGGGCGGCGCCACGATCGCCCTCGTGGGCACGGTCGTCGGAGAGTGGAGCCGCTGGCACCTCACGCCCCGGGGTGCCGGGGCGCTCGTCTACCTCGTGGTCGTCGGCTCGATCCTGGGCTACAGCGCTTACACGTACGCCTTGCGCCACGCGTCGCCCACCATCGTCGGTACCTACGCGTACGTGAATCCCGTGATCGCGGTGCTGCTCGGCTGGCTGATCCTCCGCGAGCCCGTGAGCGCGCGCACCTTTCTCGCGATGGCGCTGATCCTCGGCGCGGTCGTGTGGATCCAGTTCTCGCACAAGATCGGGCGGTCGGTGGGACAGGCGGACCGGCGGACTGAAACGTCAAGCTCGCCTTCCCCGTCCGCCGGTCCGCCCGTCCGCCAGACCGCCTCCTGAGGAGCGTCGCCATGAACCGGGTGAACCTCGCCGAGAAATTCCGGCAGTTCAACGAGCACTGGAGCCCGAAGATCGTGGGCGAGCTCAACGACTCTTACGTCAAGCTCGTCAAGGTCAAAGGCGAGTTCCTGTGGCATCACCACGAGCTCGAGGACGAGCTGTTTCTCGTCGTGAAAGGACGGCTCTTGCTCAAGTTTCGGGACCGCGACGTGTCGGTGGGCGAGGGCGAGTTCGTGATCGTCCCGCGGGGGGTCGAGCACCTGCCGGTGGCTTCGGAGGAGGCGCACGTCCTCCTGCTCGAGCCCAAGTCCACACTTAACACGGGGAACGTCCGCAATGAGCGCACGGTCAGCGAGCTCGAGCGGATCTAGCGTCACGAGGTCACTCATCGGCCGGCGGCACGCCGGTCTCATACGGCGTGACTGACGGCGCCCGAAGGGCCGGCTTCCCTTCGTCCGTGTACTTGAACCCCCGGGTGGTGTGGTACGCGAGGTCGATGTCGGGAGCGGCGGCGAACTCGGTGAGAATGTCCTCCCAAATCGCGTGCTCGGTGCCCCGGCGCTTGCGAGGCTCGATCAGGTAGCGGATCGTCAGCTGCACGCCATCGTTCACCACCCTGGTATACACGATGGGCGTGAGCTTGCGGTAGTTGATGAGGTACTGCTGGGAAGCCGCGAGCAGCTCCTGCTCGGCCTGCGCCGTGAGGTGCTCCGCGTGCTTGATCGCGATCTTCCCGAGGATCTGCTTGGCCTTCTTCCAATCGCTTTCGAACGTGACCACGACCGGCACTTCGTTCCAGATGTAGCGGAATCCCTTGTTGTAGTTGGCGACGGGATCCGTGAAGACTTTGCCGTTCGGGATGTGGATGATCCGTCCGCTCGACTGGTCCGCGTCGACCCAGGCGCCGATCTCGTTGAGGGTGAACTGGAACAAGCCGAGGTCGATCACGTCCCCTGCGTGGGGTCCGATTTGCACGCGGTCGCCCACCTCGAACGGGCGGCGCCAGATGATGAATGCCCAGCCGGCGACGTTGGAGAGCGGCTCCTTGAGGGCGATGGCCAGCCCCGCGGACACCAGCCCCAGGTAGGTCGTGAGCGCGCCGGTTCCGACGAACCACGTTTGGCTCACGAGGATCACGCCGACCGCGACGAGGGCGTAGGTCACGCCCTTGCGCCAGCGATACCGGCCCCACGGGTCCTGCACCCGCCGGTAGACGAAACCCAGGACGAAGTGGCGGACGAGCCAGAGTCCGGCGATCGTCCCCGCGGTCACGAGCAGCCGCGTCTGGAGCTGAGGGTTCATGCCGAGGTGAGCCTGCAGCCAGTCGATCATGAGGCGTGTCGGGAAAGTAGGGAGCGGCCGGGCGGCGCGCCAGCCGCCGGGGTGTACATTGTCTCGTAATGCGCGCGCTCGTGCTCCTGCTCCTCACGCTCGCCGCTGCGGCCTGTCACCGCGGCGCCGTCGCGCCGATCAATCCTCAGGCCGAGGTCGCCGTGACCGTCGACAACCAGAACTTCCTCGACATGAACGTGTTCCTCATCCGGGGCGGCCAGCGCGTCCGCCTCGGCATGGTGCCGGGCCTCTCGTCGCGCATTCTGATGGTGCGACCCGATCTGATCGGCTACGGTACGGAGCTGCAGTTCGAGCTGCATCCGATCGGCGGTCGGTCGAACCCCGTCACCGAGACCATCAGCGTGCACCCCGGCGACGTCATCCAGCTGACGATCCCCCCCAACTAAGTCATCTTCGCCCTCACTTCTTCGTGGCTGGTTGCGTTTTCAGTTCGACAAGCAAAACATGAATTTCGCCGTTCGACTGGGTCGCGTGCGTCGTCGCCCCGTTCCAAGTTGTCTGACCAGGTTTGTACTCCCGCTCCGTCGTCTTCCCGTCCGGCGACGTGTATATCGTCTTGCCGCTCCCAGAGATGTCGTAAGTCAAATACGTCGGGTGGGAATGCATCGGGACCTTCTCACCTTTGCTGTGAAAGTCGAGCACGCGCACCTGGTCGTTCTCCAGAAGCACCTTGAAGTTATTTGGTGCCACTTGCACGGGGTCTTGTGCGCGGGCCGGCGCAACGCCAACGAAACACAGAGCGAGCGCGCCGAGAGTCGGGCAGAGCTTGTGCATACGCCACCTCTGCAAAAGGGAGGAGCCTGAAGCTTGAATGAGCTCTTACACATATGGCCTACGCAGACGGGGCGCAAGCTAAGTCATCTTTCCGGCGATCTCCTTCACGAGCTTCGCACACAGGGTCGCCGTCACGCCGCTCGGGTCCTGCGCGGGATTGAACTCCACGATGTCGGCACCGACGATCGGGACGGTCAGCCCCTGCAGCACCGTCAGCACCTCGCGCGCCGTCAGGCCGCCCGGCTCGCGGTGCGACACTCCGGGCGCGAACGCCGGATCGAAGGCGTCGATGTCGATCGAGAGGTACACCGGCTCGTGCAGCGTGGGGCGCTGCCCCGCGACCCAGGCGCGCATGTCGATCACCTCGACCCCGTAGCGCTCGGCCTGCGTGCGCTGCACCGCGTTCATCGTGCGGATACCCACCTGCACCACGTGATCCACGAGCTTCTCTTCCAGGATCCGCGCGAACGGACAGGCGTGGGAGTACCGGTCACCCTCGAACTCCGGATAGAGGTCGGGGTGGGCGTCGAAATGCAGGATGCTCAGCTTGGGGTGAAACCACCGCACGGCCCGCACGATGGGGTAGGTGACCGAGTGGTCGCCGCCGAGCACGATCGGCCGGCCTCCCGACTCGAGCAGCGTACGCACCGCTTCCTCGATCTTCGTCCGTGCGTCGGCCGCGGAGCTGCCGAGCGGGACGTCGCCCGCGTCGGCGAGCGCCCGGTCGGCGCCAAGATCGATTCCCGTCTCGGTCCAAGGATTTCCCGCCGGCGAATGCAGCGCCTGACGGATGAGCGGCGGAGCGGCCGCCGTGCCCTTGAGAAACGAGGAGCTCGCGTCGTAGGGGAGGCCGAGCAGGGTCGGAGTGCCGAGGGGGCGGCCAGTCATGCCGGGATCGAACGTGCAAACATGCTCTCAGCATGTCAAACCTTCGCCGGCCCCTACTCCCAGTGGTACACGTCTCCCCACCTCGGCCGCTCAGGATACTGCGCGTGGTGGTCCCGGATCACGGCCCAATCCACGGCGTCGATGACGGCGTCCCCATCGCAATCCAGATAGGGGCACATCTGAAGTCCGCGCACCGTGCTTCCACTCTCCCCTCCTTCCTCACGCTAAGCCCCGCCGGTCGAGGCTGCGATACTGAATCGCCTCGCTCACGTGCTTCGGCTGGAGATCGGCGGCCCCTTCGAGGTCGGCGATGGTGCGCGCGATCTTGAGAATGCGGTGATACGCCCGCGCTGAGAGGGCGAGCCGTGTGATCGCCGTGCGCAACAGCGCGTCTGCCCCGTCCGACACGCGGCAGAAGGTGCGGATGTCGCGCGCCGCCATGTGAGCGTTGGCGTAGACGCCCGGCCGGCTCGCGAAACGCTCCCGCTGCGCCGCGCGCGCCCGGTCCACCCGCTCCCGGACCGCCTCGCTCGGCTCGCCGACGCCCTGGTCCGCCAGCGCCCGGTACTTCACGGCGGGCACTTCCAGATGGATGTCGATGCGGTCGAGCAGGGGTCCCGAGACGCGCGCGAGGTAGCGCTCCACGCCGAGCGGTCCGCAGACGCAGTTGTGCTGCGGATCGCCGAAGTAGCCGCAGGGACAGGGATTCATCGCCGCGGCGAGCATGAAGCGCGCCGGATAGGTAAGGCTCATCGCGGCGCGCGCGATCGTCACGACGCCGTCCTCCATCGGCTGGCGCAGCACCTCGAGCACGTTCTTGCGGAACTCGGGCAGCTCGTCCAGGAACAGCACGCCGCCGTGGGCGAGGCTCACTTCGCCCGGTCGCGGATACGAGCCACCGCCGATCAGCCCGGCGTCCGAGATCGTATGGTGCGGCGCGCGGAACGGTCGCCGCGCCACGAGGGACTCGCCGACCGGCAGCACGCCCGCCACGGAATGGATCTTCGTGGTCTCGAGCGCCTCGTCCAGGCTCATCTGGGGGAGAATCGTGGGGAGCCGGCGCGCGAGCATCGTCTTACCGGTCCCCGGTGCACCGATCATGAGGATGTTGTGCCCGCCCGCCGCTGCGACCTCGAGCGCCCGCTTCGCGTGCGCCTGGCCTTTGACTTCGGCGAAGTCGACGTCGTGCTTCGCCCGCTCCGCCAAGAGCCCCGCGAGATCGACCCGCGCCTCGGGCAGCTCCGCCCGGCCGTCCAAGAAGTCGGCCAGCTCGGCGAGATTGCCGGCCCCCAGCACACGGACCCCGGAGACCACGCCCGCCTCCGGAAGGTTCTCGCGCGGCAGGACGAGTGCCTCGAGCCCCGCCAGTCGCGCCGCCAGAGCGACCGGGAGCGCCCCGCGCACCGGTCGGATCGCGCCTTCCAGACCAAGCTCGCCCAACACCGCGACCCGTCCTAACCGTTCGCTGGAGATCTGCTCCGTGGCCGCGAGGATCCCGACGGCAATCGGCAGGTCGAACGCCGAGCCGTCTTTGCGGATGTCGGCGGGGGCCAGGTTCACCGTGATGCGCTTCAAAGGGAACGTGTAACCGGTGTTCGCGAGCGCGGCGTAGACGCGCTCGCGCCCTTCCTTCACGGCGCCCTGCGGCAACCCCACGGTGGCAAAGGTGGGCAGGCCGTTCGCGATGTCGGTCTCGACGTCCACCAGATACGCGTCGATCCCCAGCACCGCGGCGGAGCGGACGCGGGCGAGCATGGGGAGACGGTAGGACGTGAAGGCGGACGAGAGGTAGGCGAAGTCACGCGGCGGGGGGCGGAATCGCGCGAAACGCCCCTGCCAGGCCCCCGGGCATGGGCATGCCTTCAGACACCTTACGGGAGGGTGACGAGGACGTCGAAAGACTGGCTGTCCGCGCGGTGAACCCCGGTGCCGGCAACATACAAGGTGTACCCGACGCCCAGCTGGTCGATTTTGAGGTTATCGAACGTCGCGATGCCAGCGGTTGCGGCACGCCCGTTCCCGCTCTGGTCCAGAGTCGCGTTGCGCCCAGGGCTGCCGTCGGTAGCGATCTGCATCCAGAGGGTGTACGGGTACGACGTGGCAACGTTCCCAAAACGGTCCATGACTGCCACCTTCACGGCAGGCGTTATGGCCCGGTTCGGCGTCGTATTACTCGGCTCTACGATGAACTTCGGATCGATCCAGGCCGCGGGGTTAACGCCGAACGAGGCGCTGGTGACCGGGGTGACGCCATCCGCCGTCGCCTCGAGCCGGTATCCGCTCCCCGCCTTGGTCATCATCAAGTTGGAGAACGTCGCCACACCGGCCTTGGCGTTGGCATCCTGCTGCCCCCCCAAGGTGGCGCCCCCGGGATTCGCGTCCGGAGAGAGGTCGATATGGATGTTGCCGGTGAAGCTCGTGATCACCTTGCCTTGGCCGTCCTTCAGCGTGACGTCGACTGGAGCCATCGTCTCGCCGGCGGTCGTCGTCGAAGGCGGCTGGGTGAACTCGAGGTGGTTGACGGCGACGGGGAGGGCGACCCGCACATCGGCCGCGTTCTCGGCGTTGCCGCCGTAAGCCACCCACGCGCTAGCCGCCGTGGCGTCCACGACGCGCGCCTGCCAGTGGTAGCCGGTGTTGTCCTGGAGACCGCCGACCCACACGAAGGCGCGCGTGCCGGCGACCGCCGGATCGCTCACTGCCGTCGTCTGGTCCTGGAAGGCAGTGCCGACGGGCTGTACCTCCACTTCCAAGCGCAGGGTCGCGGCGGCGTTCGTGTCCTGCACCACGGCGGCCAGGACCATGCTCGGCTCGGGAGCGGAGCCGCCGGTGGGGATCGGGGTGACGGAATCGTTCCGCAGTTGTGCCAGGGACGCGAGCCCGGGCGCAGCGCCATTGCCCCCGCCACCTCCACCACCGCCCCCTCCACCACCCCCGCCCCCGCCCCCGCTCCCGCCCCCGCTCCCGCCCTTGCCCTTGCTTCCCGAACCCAACAGCGCATCGAAGTGGCAGGCGGCGCCCAGCACGTAGAGAGCCAAGAAGGCCGCCACGACTGCTGCCGCGCGCTCTCTTCCCTTTCTGTTGCGCATGGTATAGACCCTCTTGCGCGTCTTCTACCCTTCAACCGGCGCGCACGTTCTATCCCTTGCAAAAATCACGCAAGGCAAAGACCGCGCAAGACACGTGACACCGGACACGCCGATGCGCGTTGCGCCGCCGCGACACCTGCAGCGTTCGCGTCGGAGGTGATGCTCGACATGGACCGAGACCGAACTGAGATTGCGGCATGACGCCCATCACATACGACGACTTCGCCAAGGTCGACATCCGCGTAGGTCGGATCGTTCACGTCGCCGACTTCCCCAAGGCGAAGAAGCCCGCCTACCAGCTGCGCATCGACTTCGGCGAGCTCGGCGTGAAAAGCTCGAGCGCGCAAATCACGAAGTACTACGACACGGCCGATCTGGTGGGGAAGCTGGTGCTGGCGGTGGTAAACTTCCCGCCGCGCCAGATTGCGAACTTTTTCTCCGAAGTGCTGACGCTCGGCGTGGTGCTGGGTGACGGGGACATCGTGCTGGTGCATCCCGAGCGCGAGGTGCCGCTGGGGAGCCGGATTGGCTAGCGAGAGATGAGGTCGCCTGGGACAGGGAGTGAGGCCCCGTAACGGGCTTCGACGTACTCCTCCAGAATCTTCAAGAATTCCGCGACGATCGAATCGCCTTTGAGCGTCACCTTGAGCTTGCCGTCCACGTATACCGGGGCCTTGGGCTCCTCGAACGTCCCCGGCAGCGAGATGCCGATGTCCGCGTGCTTCGATTCGCCGGGGCCGTTCACGACGCACCCCATCACGGCGACGCGGAGCGCCTCCACCCCCGGATACCGCTCGCGCCATGCGGCCATCTGCGCTTTCAGATGCGTCTGAATGTCCTCGGCCATTTCCTGGAAAAACGTGGAAGTGGTGCGACCGCAGCCCGGACACGCGGAGACCTGCGGCGTAAAGCTCCGCAGGCCCAGCGACTGGAGCACCTGCTGCGCCACCTGCACCTCCTCGGTCCGGTGTCCGCCGGGCCGCGGCGTGAGGGACACGCGGATCGTGTCGCCGATTCCCTCCTGCAGCAGGATCGATAGACCCGCCGTGCTGGCGATGATGCCCTTCGCGCCCATCCCGGCCTCGGTCAGTCCGAGGTGCAGCGGGTAGTCGGAGCGCCGCGCCAGCCGCCGGTACACGTCCACCAGATCCTGTACGCCCGACACTTTGGCCGAGAGGATGATGCGGTCATGGGGCAGCCCGCATTCCTCGGCCAGCTCGGCCGATCGCAGCGCGCTCGCCAACATGGCTTCGATCATCACCGCCCGCGCGTCCAGCGGATCCGACCGACGGGCGTTGGCGTCCATCATTTCGGTGAGGAGCTGCTGGTCGAGACTCCCCCAGTTGACCCCGATGCGCACCGGCTTGCCGTGCGCGAGGGCGATCTCGATGATCGTGCGGAAATTTTCGTCGCGCCGCTTCGCGCCGACGTTTCCGGGATTGATGCGGTACTTGGCGAGCGCGGCCGCGCACTTGGGATACTTGGTGAGCAGCAGGTGGCCGTTGTAGTGGAAGTCGCCGATCACCGGCACAGCCACGCGGGCCACGATGCCCGGCACCGCCTCGGCAGCGGCTTCGTTGTTGACCGTCACCCGCACCAGCTCGCTGCCCGCCTCGTGCAACGCGCGCACCTGCGACGCCGTCGCGTCCACGTCGGCGGTATCGGTGTTGGTCATCGACTGGACGACGATCGGGTGGGTGCCGCCTACCTTCACGCCGCCTACATCGACGACGACGGTTTGTCTCCGCTGAGAGTCCACGCGTCTAATATAAAGCCAACTACGTCACGGAACGACGTCGAAGATTTTATCTTGTATGACGATTCTCGCCCGCAACGCGGTGAGCTTCGCGGTTCCCTGTATCGTGCCGGTGGCGGACGCCCTGATGCCCACGTACACCGTCGAGGCGAGGAAGAACGGCTTCAGGGCGTCCGGGAGATTCGGAATGTCGAACGGGCTGGTGGTCGTCGCACCGGGAGTGACCGCGCCGCTCACGCTGAACGCCGGCGCTCCGGTGTACACCGTGCTCTTGACCGTGTCGAAATAGACCTGGAAGCTCACACTGCCCGTGCCGGTGGCGTTCTCGAAGTCGACGGTGCCGGTCAGCCGAACCGTGTCCACGATGGACGAGCCACCGATTCCGAGCGAGTTCACGGTCTGCACCGGGATCGTGTCCGGGACGCCGGGGGGCAGCGGCCCGAAATACGGCAGCGAGGCCGCGTTCGCGGCGCTGAGGAAGCTGAAGACGTCGATGTCGAAGATCGCACGCCCTTCCCCGCAGCCGGCCGCCGCCGCGCTCAGCGCCACGACCCAGAGCCACTTCGCTCGCATCCTACCTCCTAATAAATCGAGAGCGACGTCGCCATCGTGATGCCGCGCTCGTTGGACAACGAGTTGGTGTGCGTCCAGAAGCCTACGTCGAGACCGAGCCCGCCGAATCGCAACCCTCCGCCAAACCCGAACTCGATCCGTTTCCGCTGGTCGCGCGCCACCCCGCCGCGCACCGCGAACAGGCCGATCCGCTGCTCGCCGCCCACGTGGACGACGCCGCCGCGCCCGGTGTTCAGCAGGTCCGCTCCGAGTGTCGTGTTGCCGACCGTATACGCCACGTTCGCGATATAGGCCACGGGCAATTTGGTCTTCGTCTCCCGATGATTCGCGATGGGCACCGAGTAGCTGACGATAGAGCCGTTCCCCGCGGCGGTCGAATCCCTGTAGTAGGCGCTATCCTGGCGCGTGTCGGGCCAGGTGATCGTCGCGCCGATGTCGTTCACCCCGACGCCGAGCTCGATCGGCCCGGAGACCCAGGCGACGCCGATGTCGCCACCGACGCCGTGGCCGAAGGTGTTCCCCGGCTTCGAGTACTGCGTCAGGGCCCGCCCGTCGGGCGTCACGGGGTTCGAGCCGCCGAAAATCGTGTTTCCGGTGATGAAGCCCGCGTCGCCGTCGGTCCGCGCGTAGCCCACGCCCACATAGTAGTGGACCGCGCCGCCCGCATAGAACCCCTGCGTCGAGTCGCCTGCGATCCGCCCGGCATAGCTGACGGTCGGGGCGAAGCCCCCTTCCACCAGGCCGTGCACCAACGCGCTGTACCGCGTGTTGTGTCGCGCGGGCTGCGAATCTCGCAGGAAGCCGAGCAGCGTGTCACCGAGCTGAAATTCGACGTCGTCGTGCACCCACCCCATGACCCCCACCCGCACACCCTTGAATCCGAAACCCGGGGCGAACGGGCGACTGGAGCCGCTGATGCCGAACTGATCCTCCGGAACGAGGCTCGCCGCGAGGCCCAGGTTCACCATCAATGAGTCCTCGCCGATGACGAAGGCGACGTCGTTGGTCGGCGTCGGGGCCTTTTTCACTTCGAGATAGAGCGGCAGGTTGAGTATCGTATTCACCACGAGGATCGGATTGAAACCCCGCGACTTCGGATCGAAGGCCGGGTCACTGGAGAGATGCGGGTGGTCGTGGAGAAACTGAATGATCCCGAGCGGGATCGGGATCGTCACCTTCGGCTGGCCCCGGCGGTCCGCCCGGGCCTGCACCGCCCGATACGCCGGATTGTAGCGGACGAGGCTGCCGGAGCGACCGAGGCTCAGCCCGCCCATCCCGATCCGGCGCGCGTCGGTCACGAGCCACTGCGCCGTCGCCGGCGCCGCGGCGCCGCCGACCAGAACCACCAGCCCCAAGCCCACGACGAGTATGCGCACGATGCTCCCCGTGAAGTGGGTGAATGATCGACATTTCCGCCCGGGGCGGACGTGAGCCCCGTCACGTACCGGGGCGGGACGGCGACCCCTGGAACCGGATCGTGACCGTCGTGCCCCGCCCCTGCACGCTCGTCAAGCCGATGGTCCCGCCCCAGCTCTCGACCAGCCGCCGCGCGATCGCGAGCCCCAGGCCGGATCCGCTCGACGTGGTGGAAAACGCCGGATCGAAGACGCGCGGGAGGATGTCGGGGGCGATGCCGCGGCCGTCGTCCTCCACGGCGAGCCCGCACCCGTCCTCCGAGACACGTACCGTCACGCGCCGGGCGCCCGCATTGCGGGCGTTCTCGAGCAGGTTGATGAGGACCTCCTTCACTTCGTCTCGCCGGGCGGACGCGGGCGCGCCGGGCGCACCCATGAGCTCGATCGTGGTCTCCGCCACGGCAGCGCCGAGCGTGTACAGGTGCACGACCTCGCGCGCCACGGCATGGACGTCGACGGGCTCGAGCGGGAGCGCCTCCGCCGCCGGCGATGCGAAGCGGGAGAACGCGCGCGCGATCGCGTCCAGCCGGTCGATTTCGGCCAGGATCCGGCCGGCCGTCTCCGCCAGCGTCGCGTCGAAATCCCGGCCGTCCTTCTTGTCGCGCGCGCGCTGGAGGTGCTGGATGCCGAGCCGGATCGGAGTGAGGGGATTCTTGATCTCGTGTGCCACCTGCCGCGCCATCTCGCCCCAGGCGAGCACGCGGGCCGCGCGGGTGAGGGCGGTCGCGTCGTCGAGCGCCACGACGCAGCCGTCGGGCGCCGGACCCAAGGACGCGAGCTGCACGCGGATCTGACGCGCGCCCACGGCGAACTCGCGCTCCACGATGCCTTCGGTCGCACCGTCGAGGAACTCCCGCACGGCGCTCCATACGGAGAGCCACTCCGCCGGCGCGGCTTGCGCCAGGAGGTCGCCGGGGGAGAGGGGCGCCCCCAACAACTCCGCCGCGCGAGGGTTTGCCATGGTGACGCGAAGCCCGTCGTCCACCGCGATGACCCCGGTGGCCACGTTCGCGAGCACCTGCGCGGTCCGCCGCCGCGCCTCCTCGAGCGCGCCCTGGCTGCGCGTCACATCCGCCGCCATGCGCTCGAACGCCGAAATCACGGGCTCGAACTCGCGTGGCGCCCCCGGCGGGAATGACGGCAGCGGAGCGCCGCGCCCGACCGCGCCCGCGGCGTCGCGCAGCGCGGCGACCGGGCGCGCGAGTCCACGCGCGGCGAGTCCCGCCAGATATACGGCGGCCACGAGCCCCGCCAGCGTCGCGAGGATGAGCGCGAGCGCGAGGTCCTCCTGCTGCTGCCGGACGCGCTCGTCGTCCAGCAGCTGCGGGGCGGCCAGGATCTCCTGGCCCTGCGGTGACTCCGAGCGGACGACCAGGTACCCGACGCGAATCGAGCGGCCGGCCGTACGGCCGTCAGCGGTGAGCTCGAGGTCGTCCCGGAGCGCCAGGCGCACAAACGCGTCCGGTGCGAGAAACGGATCGACCAGGCCGAGCTCCCCCAGCACGGGCGCGCTCGTGCCGGCGAGCACCCCGTCGCGGAACAACCACAGGTCGGCGTCGAGCCGCTCGCCGAGCTCCGCAATGGATCGCGCGACCGCGCCGGGGCGGTCCGAGACCAACGTCCCCGCGGTAGCCGCCGCATCGCGCAGCGTCTGGCTGATGAGCAGATCGCCCGCCCGCCGCGCCTCGTCGCCCAGCCGGGCGAAGCTCCACAGGGCGAACAGCAGCACCGGCAGCACGACGAAGGCGCTGAGGGCCGCGGCGAGTCGCACGCGATAGCTGGTGCGCAGCGCGGCCATGACCGGCGGCAGACGCGGCCGCCACCCGCCGGCGAGGAGGAGGCTCACGAGCCAGCAGGCGGCGAGGGCGCCCGCGTCCCCGACGACGACCAGAACGCCGCGGACGAGCAACGCCCACGGATCCCGCAGGTCGACCGTCAGATGCACGTGGTGTACGCCGTCCGGCAACTCGAGGCGGCGCTCCCCCCGCGTCGACCAGCCGGTCCGCGTCCAGATCACCCGGGCGCTCGCGGTGGCCGGCGCCGGCACGGGCGGCGACAGCGTGATTTGGTAGGGGGGCTGGACGCTGGCCGCCCCCTGCAGGAACCGGGCGACGCGCGCCGCCGGGATGAGTCGGGTGCGCGGCCCCACACCCACCGTCAGCACCTCGGCGCCTCCCCCGAGCGGCAGCACGAGCACGTAGTGAACGCCGTAGTTCCGATCCAACCGTTCGACCCGCGGGCCGCGCGCGGTCTCGGGCGAGCGGACGAGCGCCGCCATCAGCGACGGCGGGAGGTCCACGCTCGCCAAGCGGATCTCCGCTTCCGGCTCCCCCGCGGGAGTCCAGAGCGCGAGGCTCGCCGGATAGTCGTCTTCGGCGAGCGGCGACGCCAGCCACCACGCGTACAGCTCACCCGGAGTCCGTGGCGCCTCGGCGGGCGGGTCCCGCCCGAGCCGCTCGAGCAACGACACCGCGCGGGGATCGGCCGCGCCGCCCAGTCCCTGAACGTCCCGCTCGGCGAGCCCGAGGCGACCTTCCACCGCGGCACCCCACGTGACGAGGGCGGCGGCGGTGCCGGCCACGGTCGCGATGCCCAGCACGGCCCAGCGACGCGGCGCCGGCACGAGCACGCCGACTAGTGCGGGAAGCCACGCGAAGGTGTACCAGTCGGGCCAGGCACCGTACGGACTCCACAGCCACAGCCCCGCCAGCGCGGCGCCGGCCGCCCACGCGCACGCCGCGGGGAGCGTCCAGGGGACGCGATGCGGGTCGCGCGCGCCGCGGACCAGCGCCGCGGCGGTGAGCACCAGCGCCATCGCGGCGGTGGCGACGGCCGCCTCCCACGACATCCACAACGCGAACCCCACGCCGCCCGCCGGCGGCGCGATGCCGCGGCCGAGATAGCGCACGAGGAACGGCGCCGCGAGCACCAGCCCGGCCGCGCCGACGACGTTCCACCAGCGCCGCGCGAGCCCCCGCCGCCACAGCACGCTGGCGGCGCAGAGCGCCACCACGCCGAGCACCGTGAGGGCGCCGGCCGACGCGCTGAACACCCCGAGCATGGAGCGGTAGAACAGCGCGGGGGAGAACTGCTCCGCCATGTGCAGGGAGTAGCCGATCGGCGCGCGGGCCATGCACCACGCGGCCACGAGCACGACGAGCCAGCGCCAGCGGCCGCGTGGCGCGACAAGGCACGCCAGCAGCAGCGCGGCGACGAGGGCGATCGCGGCCCGCTCGGTCACGCCCCGCAGCGCGGCGAGCTTCGCGTCACCCTGGGCGGGCGCCACGGGCTGGACGCTGAACAGGGTGTCGCCGTGCTCGCAGGAGATCGGGCAGTAGTCGAACACATCCGGGTCGTCCGGCGCGAGGCCGGGTGTGTAGAAGCGCAGGGCCACGCCGTAGGCGTCCTCGAGCCGGGCGCTCACCGCGCGGCTCCGATCCGGCGCCGCCGGCACCGCATCCAGCAGTACCGTTCCGACCGCGCTGCCGCCGCCCTGCGTCTGGCGGCGGGCCTCCAGCGACACGTAGAATGGTGTGATGACGGCGCGCAGCTCCGCGGTGTCCCGCGCGGGAACGAACCGGTGGCGACCCGCCCAGGCGACGGGCTCGCCGTCGGGCGCGAGGATCACCACGCCCCGCTCCACGCCCGGTGTCCGCGACCCGGAGTGCATGGCGTCCCGCACGCGCTCGAAGGCGGCCTCGCGGGGCAGCAACGCCGCCGTCACGCCGCGCTCCGCGAGCCGCCGCGCCTCGGCGACGGCGGCGGCCAGTGCACCCTTAAGCTCGGAGGAGTCCCGCGGCAGCCGCCCTTCCCGCACCTCAGGCCAGCAGCACTCGATGCGCTGCACCTGCAGCACCCCGCGCACCAGCGTGGCGCCGAGGCTCAGGCAGGCGAGCGCCAGGGCCGCCAGGCCCGCCAGCCGGAGGGCGGGAGGCCGGTGGGACGTCCTAATCGCGAGCAGCGTGACCGCGATGCTGGCCGCGCCCGCCGCCCACGCCCAGCCCGGCGCGCTCCCGTGCAGCCACTCGGCGGCGGCGATGGTGGTCGCGCAGCCGGCGAGCGCGACGTGAGCGCGCCGCTGCACTTGAAGACCCTCGTCCCCGACGAGGTGCGTTTCATTCTCGAGCGCGATGCCCGCCTCCTCGTCCCGGTGGGAACGTGCGAGCAGCACGGCCCCCACCTCCCGCTCGGTTGCGACACCATCATCGTCGAGCGCCTGGCCGACGACCTCTCCGGGGCGCTCGAGATCCTGCGCGCCCCGACGATCGAATATGGGGTCAACACGGTCACCAGGCGGCCCTTCCCCGGCAACGCCTCGGTCCGCCGCAAGACGCTGCACCGCTGGATGAACGACCTGCTCGGATCGTGGGAGGAGGCGGGGGTCGAAAGCTTCATCATCCTGACCGCCCACGGCCACGACCCCCACCAGGAGGCGCTCTCCACCCTGCGCACCCGCCAGGCCCGCATCTTCACGGTCGACGTATTCGCCCTCGACTTCTCGGACGACCTCGAGGACGCCGACGGGCCGATGCACGGCAGCGAGCTCGACACGTCCCTGCTGCTCTACCTCGCGCCAGACCTCGTCCGCATGGAGCGCGCCCAGGACTTCGTGCTCCCGGAGAAGCAGCGCACCCGCTTCCTACGCACGAGCGCCGGGGCGCTCCCCAAGCGCTCTCCCGGATCGCTGGGACGGCCATCGATCGCGACGCGGGACAAGGGCGAACGGCTCTATAAGATGATTTACGACCGCGTCGCGACGCGAGTGCTCGGAGTGCCCGTCTCGTGACCGCGCTCCTGCTCGCGCTGCTCCTGCTCCAGAGCCCGGTGGACGAAGGCACCCTCGTCGTCCGTGAGGACACGGTCGAGATCGCGCGTGAGGCGTTCCGCCTCACGGCGGTGCGCACCGGCACCGGGGTGACCCGCTGGACGCTCGCCACGACCATCCGCTACGATCGCAGCCGCCCGGTGGTGGTGCTCGATCCGATCCTCGAGCTCGGCCCCGATTCGAGCCCGGTCAGCCTGGAATACACGGTCGCCGACCCGCGCGAGCCCATGCGGATCCTCGGGCAGCTCACGCGCGGGCGGTTGGTCGTCCGGCTGTTGGGCCGCCGCACCGAGCGGGCCCGCGAGTTTCCTCTTCCGCCTCCCGCGGCGGTGGTCGACGACTCGGTGTTCGCGCTCTACCTTCCCGTCGCCTGGCAGGGACGCCCCCGGCCGGTGACGGTCACGGCCGTCTTCCCGCGCGCCGGGCGGCGGGAGCTCCTGACCGTGCAGGACCTCGGCATCCAGTCCACGACCTTGAACCACGACCCGGCGGCCCTGCGGCACATCACGGTAACGGGCGGTGAGAACCGCCTGGTGCATCTCTGGCTCGGGGCCGACGGTCGGCTCGCGAAGGTCGAAGTGCCGTCGCGACGGCTCGTCGCCGAGCGGGCCCCTGCGTCCTGAGGTTACATTCGTCGCGTCTCGAAACCAGCAGCGGGCGCGCCGCGTATGAGGAAGCTCATGAAGCCTTTGCTCTTGTCCGTCGGGCTCGTCGTCTGCCCAACCCTCGCCTTCTGCCAGCAACCCGTCCCTGCAACCCTCTCTCTCGCCGACGCCATCGCGCTCGCCCGGCAGCATAACCCCGCCTACCAGCAGACCATACACGACCGGTCGCCGGCGGCGTGGGGCGTACGGAACGCCTGGTCGAGTCTGTGGCTCCCCAGCGTGACCGCATCGGGCGGCGTCGCCTACGCCGGCCCCGGCGAGCAGAACTTCCTGACCTCGAGCTTCTCGCAGAGCGTTTCGACGTGGTCCTCGAACTACAACTTCTTCCTCGACTGGACGCTGAACGGACAGACGCTCAGTCAGCCGGGGCTCAAGAAGGCGGAGTTGAACGCGGCGCAGGCGGACGTCGTCGGCGCCGAGACGAATCTCGTGACGGCCGTACGCCAGCAGTACCTGACGGTGCTGCAGGCGCGGGACAACGCCGAGGTGGCTCAGCAGCAGCTGCAGCACGACGAGCAGTTCCTGAAGCTCGCGCAGGCGCGCTACGACGTTGGGCGCGCGTCCCTCATCGACGTGCGGCAGGCCCAGGTGGCGCGCGGCGCGGCGGAGGTATCGCTGCTGCGCGCGCGCACCGCGGTGCAGGTCGAGAAGCTGCGGCTGTTCCAGCAGATCGGCGTGTCGGCGCCGGTGGACCTCGGGACGGTGCAGCTCACCGACACGTTCAGTGTTCAGACCCCGACCTGGCAGTTGAGCGACCTGCTCCGGATGGCCGAGCAGGAGAACCCCTCGCTCAAGGCGCTGCGGGAGCGCGAGCGTGCCGCGGGGTGGGGCGTGAAGGCGGCTTCCTCGAGCTGGGGTCCGTCGGTGGCGCTGTCGGCCGGCTGGTCCGGGTTTACGCAGAAGCTGTCCGACATCAATCCCACCATCGCGGGAGCGCGCGCCAGTGCGGCGGCGGACTCGGCCACGTGCGCATACGCGAACAGCGCCTGGTTCAACACCGGGTCCGGGCAGCCGCTGCTCGACTGCACGCAGTACGCCTTCAGTCCCGGCACGGAGCAGGCGCTCCGCGACCAGAACGGCCGCTATCCCTTCCATTTCACCCCGCAGCCGTTCCAGGCGCGGCTCACCGTCACGATCCCCCTGTGGGGCAATTTTCACCAACCGCTGCTGGTTTCGCAGGCCAAGGCCCAGCAGCAGGACCTCCAGGAATCGGTGCGGGCGCGCGGGCTCCAAGTGCAGACCGACGTGAGCCAGGCGTACCTGACCCTCGAGACGGCGTTTCAGACGATCGCCATTCAGGATACCAACCGCACGGCGGCGCGCGAGCAGCTGCAGCTCGCCACGGAGCGCTACCGCGTCGGCTCGGGGACGTTCTTCGAGCTGCTCGATGCCCAGGTCGCGGCGCTGCGGGCCGAGACCGATTACATCAACGCCGTGTACGACTATCACAAGGCGCTGGCCGCGCTCGAAGCCGCGGTCGGCCGGCCGCTGCGGTAACCGGAGGATCCGACCGCCATGTCCAAACGGAGCAAAGTGCTGGTGGGTGCGGGTGCCGCGGTCCTCATCGTCGCGATCGTGGCGATCAGCGCCGCCGCGCGACGGGACCGCGGCCAGGAGGTGCGGTTCGAGACCGCGGGCCGGCGCGACCTCGTCGCCGCCGTGACCGCGAGCGGCAAGATCCAGCCCAAGAAGAAGGTCGACGTCTCGGCCGACATCACGGGACGCATCACGAAGATCGCGGTGCGCGAAGGCGACCCGGTGAAGCAGGGCCAGTTCCTGATCCAGATCGACCCGACGATCTACGAGGCGAACCTGCAGCAGGCCGCGGCCACCATGGCGTCGGCGCAAGCGGCGGCGGTACAGGCCAAGGCGAACCTGGACCAGTCCGAGCGCGCCCTCCGGCGCACCAAGGAGCTCCACACTCAGAGCCCGAACCTGATCTCCACGGAGCAGCTCGAGCAGGCGCAGACGGCGTTCGACGTCGCCGAGGCCAACCTGAATGCCGCGCAGCACCAGGTGGACCAGGCGCGGGCCGCGGTGCAATCGGCGCGCGACAATCTCCGCAAGACGACGCTCATCGCTCCGATGACGGGCCGGGTGACGCGGCTGGCGGTAGAGGAAGGTGAGGTGGCGGTGCCGAGCACCTTTTCCAAGGACATCGGCCTGCTGTTGACCGTGTCCGACCTGTCCGTGATCCAGGCCAAGGTGAAGGTGGACGAGACGGACGTGGTCCGGGTGCACCTCGGCGACTCCGTCGAGGTCTCGATCGACGCGTTTCCGGATACGGCCTTCATCGGCCGCGTGACCAAGGTCTCCAACTCGAGCGTGCGTGACGCAACCACGGCCGCGACCGGCCAAAGCGACCGAGCGGTGGATTACGAGGTCGAGATCACGCTCGACAAGCCGCCCGCCGACATCCGCCCCGATCTGTCCGCCACGGCGCGGATCGTCACCGATACGCGCAAACAGGCGTTGTCGATCCCGATCATCTCGCTGACGGTGCGCGAGAGCAAGCCGGGGGCGCCCGAGCGTCGCCCGGCGGACACGACCGCCGCCCGGAAGAAGAAGGAGACCGAGGGCGTGTTCGTCGTGAAGGACGGGATGGCGACCTTCCGGCCGGTGAAGGTCGGGATCGCCGGGGACGAATACTTCGAGGTGACCGACGGCCTCAAGCCCGGCGAGACGATCGTCGCGGGACCCTACCAGGCGATCCGCGATCTCAAGGAAGGCGCACGGGTGCGCGCCATGAAGCAGTCGGCCGACTCGGCGAAAAAGAAGGCCACGCCATGACGGCGCCCGCGCTCCAGGCGTTCCGGACCGGGGACACACCGCTGCCCGACATCGTCATCCTGACGCACAAGCTGACGCGGGCATACGACATGGGGGGCGAGGTGGTACGCGCGCTGCAGGGCGTGAGCCTGCAGATCAGGAAGAACGAGTACGTGGCCGTCATGGGTCCCTCGGGGTCGGGCAAGTCCACCCTCATGAACCTGATCGGCTGCCTCGACACGCCCACTGCCGGCGAGTACTGGCTCAATACCCAAAAAGTCTCCGACCTGGACGACGATGCGCTCGCCCGCATCCGCAACAAGGAAATCGGGTTCGTGTTCCAGACGTTCAACCTGCTGCCGCGCGCCACGGCACTGCACAACGTGGAGCTGCCCCTCATCTACGCCGGGCACGGCGCGCGGGAGCGGCGCGCCCGGGCGGTGCACGCCCTCGAGCGCGTGGGCCTCGCCGACCGGATGGAGCACCGGCCGAACGAGCTGTCGGGCGGGCAGCGCCAGCGGGTGGCCATCGCCCGAGCGCTGGTCAACGAGCCCTCGATCCTGCTCGCGGACGAGCCCACCGGGAACCTCGATTCCACGACCAGCGGCGAGATCATGCAGGTGTTCGCGGAGCTGCACCGCCAGGGCCAGACGATCGTGATGGTGACGCACGAGCACGACATCGCGGCGCATGCCGCCCGGGTCGTGACGTTGCGCGACGGGTTGATCGCCACGGACCAGCGCCAGGCCGCCTGAATGCCGGTCTTTGAAGCGCTCCGGCTCGCACTCCAAACCATTCGTGCCCAGAAGTTGAAGAGCGGCTTCTCGCTGCTCGGTGTGTTCATCGGCGTGGCCTCGCTCATCGCCGCGTGGTCGATCGTGAACGGGGTGAACCGCTACATGACCGAGAAGTTCGCCCAGACGCTCTTCGGGGTGAACACGTTTCAGCTGCGGCGGCGCCCGATGTTCACGCCGAACGTGCCCGACTCGGTGTGGCGCGCGTGGTGGCGGCGCCCCCGCATCAAGTTCAGCGACGCGGAGGCGGTGAGCGCCGCCCTCACCATGCCCGTGGTCACGGCCTGGCAGTCGAGCGAGAACGTCTCCGTCTTTTACGGCGGCAAGGAAGCGCGCGATATCGAGCTCACCACTGCCAGTGAGCGCTACTTCGACATCAAGAACCTGCGGCTCGCCCTGGGCCGACCGTTCACCGCCCAGGAAAACCGCTCCGGCGTGCCCGTGGCCGTCCTGGGCGACGCGGTGGCCAAGCGGTTGTTCGTCGATCGGACTCCGCTCGAGCGCAGCGTGCGGATCGGTGGGATCGCCTATCGGGTCATCGGCGTGGTGGAGAAGCAGGGCAGCATCCTCGGATTCCCGCTCGACCGCTTCGTGGTCGTGCCGGCCCTCTCCCCTGCCCAGAACCTCGTGAACCCGCCCGGCGTGCTGGACGCCTTTCTCGTGAAGGCGCAGTCCGAGATCGAGATGCGCGAGGCCATGGAGGTGGCGGAGGGGGTCATGCGCAGCCGCCGGCACCTGCGCCCCAACCAGGACAACAACTTCGTGCTCGACACGTCCGAGGGGGTGCAACGGTTCTGGGCCGGGATCAGCCGGATCCTGGTCGTGGTCCTGCCGAATATCGTGGTGGTGTCGCTCGTGATCGGCGGGATCGTGATCATGAACATCATGCTCATGTCCGTCGCGGAGCGGACCCGCGAGATCGGGTTGCGGAAGGCGCTCGGCGCGCGGCGCCGGGACGTGCTGCGGCAGTTCCTGGCCGAATCGGCCGCCATCGCCACCGTCGGCGCGGCGTTCGGGATCGTCGCCGGCATCGGACTCACGTTGCTGATCAACGCGGCGAGCCCGCTCCCCGCCACCGTGTCGCCGCTGTCGGTCGTGCTGGGCGTGGTGATGGGCGCGGGCGTCGGCGTCGTCGCCGGCGTCTATCCGGCCAGCCGCGCCGCACGACTCGACCCCATTGCGGCGTTGCGCCAGGAGTAGCGCGTGACCGCTCTGTTCGAAGGCGTCGGCATCGCCCTCACGTCACTGCGGGCCCACAAGATGCGCGCGGCGCTCACGATCCTGGGCGTCGCCATCGGGGTCACGGTCGTGATGGTCATCGGGGCGCTGATCAGCGGGTTCAACAAGGGCATCTCCGACATGCTCTCCTCGCTCGGCCCGAAGACGTTCTGGGTGGGGCGCTATTGGGGTGGGCAGGGCGACGTGGATCCGGAAGACCCGGATCCGTGGCGTCGGCGTCCGCCGCTGACCATGGAAGAAGCCGCCCGCCTCGGGCAACTGCCCTCGGTCGCCTTCGTGGTCGTGGACGAGAACACTGCGGCGGACATCGACTTCGAAGGCCACCGCATGGCGGCCATCAGCATCCGGGGCCGCAACGCCGACTGGCCGAAGATCGAAGGCGGGCATATCCACCCCGGTCGCTCGTTCTCGCACGTCGAAGACGCCGCCAACAGCCACGTCGCGGTCGTCAACACCAAGCTCGCCGAGAACCTGTTCGGCCAACGCGACCCGATGGCGCGGCGCATCAAGATCAGCGGCGTGCCGTACGACGTGATCGGCGTGTACGACCCGCCGCCCCACCTGTTCGGCGGGGACGACCAGCCTCAGGCCATGATCCCGCACGGGACGTTCACCAAGGACCTGCAGTACTGGCGAGGCTGGATGGACATGTTCGTCGTCCCCCAGGATTCGGTCTCCGTCGAGCGCGCGATGGACGACGTCACCATGGCCCTGCGGACGATGCGTGGGCTCCGGCCGGGGCAGCGGAACAACTTCGATGCGGTCACGCAGGAAGTCTACGTGAAGGCCATCAACAGCTTCACGCTGGTGGCGCGGGTGCTGATGATCGCGCTCTCGATGGTGGGCCTGATGGTCGGGGGCATCGGGGTCGTCGCCATCATGATGATTTCGGTGACGGAGCGCACTCGGGAAATCGGCGTGCGCAAGGCGCTGGGCGCCACGCGGCGCGAGATCCTATGGCAGTTTCTGGTCGAGGCGGCGACCCTGACGCTGGTCGGCGGGGTGATCGGCATGATCGTGGGCTGGCTCATTTCGCTGGTGCTCGCCGGCGCCACGCCGGTTCCCGCGTACGTGCCGCTCGGCTCCGTCGTGCTCGCCCTGGGCGCCGCCGCCGTCACCGGCCTGCTGTTCGGCATCTATCCCGCGAGCAAGGCGTCGCGTCTCGACCCCGTCGAGGCGCTGCGCTACGAATAGGTGGCGTTCTGGGAGGCCGTGCGGCTCGCGCTGCAGACCATCCGAGCCCAAAAGCTCAAGAGTGCCTTCTCGATCATCGGCGTGTTCATCGGCGTGATGTTTCTCATCGCGGTGGTGTCGGTCGTGCAAGGGATGAATCGCTACATGACCGACAAGTTCGCCGGGACGCTCCTCGGCGTGAATACGTTCCGTTTGCGGCAGTTCCCCGACGTGCAGCTCGGCAATGTGACCGACTCGACGTGGCGGGTGTGGCGCCGCCGACCTCGAGTGAGCTACGAAGATGCGCAAGCCGTGATGCGCGGCGTGACCGTCCCGGTGCTCGCCGCGTGGGAGTCGAGCACCCGCACCACGCTCGTGGCCGGGCGCAAGCAAGCAAAGGATGTGGAGGTCACCGCGGCGACCGAGCTCTACTTCGACATCCGTGCTCTCCCCGTCGAGCAGGGCCGCCCCTTCACTGGACAGGAAGTTCAAGCCGGAGTGCCCGTGCTCGTGCTGGGGCACGAGTTGGCCGACAAGCTGTTCGAGGGTCAGGATCCGATCGGCCGCGAGGTGAGGGTCTTCGGCCTTCCTTACCGGGTGATCGGCGTGGTCGAGAAACAGGGCAACCTGTTCGGCTTGTCGCTCGACAAGTTCGCGGTGGCCCCGGCGAGCGCCCCGCTCAAGCGTTACGTCGGCGAACCGCGAGTGGTGGACGCCGTGGCGATGAAGGCACGCTCGCAGCCGGAGATGCGCGCGGCGATGGCGCAAGCCGAGGCGATCATGCGCAACCGGCGCCACTTGCGGCCGCGCCAGGCCGACGATTTCGCCCTGGAAACCGCTGACGAGGTGCTGGATTTCTGGGGGAAGATCAGCCGTGTCCTGTTCGTGGCGCTGCCGGGCCTCGTGGCCGTGTCGCTCGTCGTGGGGGGCATCGTCATCATGAACATCATGCTGATGGCGGTGGCCGAGCGGACCCGCGAGATCGGGATTCGCAAGTCGCTGGGCGCCCGGCGACGCGACATTCTGCGACAGTTCCTGGTCGAGGCCACGGCGCTCGCCACGGCGGGGGCCGCCGGGGGCGTCGTCCTGGGCATCGGACTGGCGAGCGCGGTGGCGGCGCTGACCCCGGTCCCCGCCGCCGTCGCGCCCTGGTCGATCTTCGTCGGCGTCGTGCTCGGCGCCGGCGTGGGGGTCGTCGCCGGCGTGTACCCAGCGAGCCGCGCCGCGCGGCTCGATCCGATCGCCGCCCTGCGGCACGAGACGTGACCGCCCTCTTCGAAGGGGTCGGCATCGCGCTCGATTCGCTGCGCGGCAACAAGCGGCGGGCGGCGTTGACGATTCTGGGCGTGGCCATCGGCGTGACGGTCGTCATGGTGATCGCCGCGATGATCAGCGGGATCAACCAGAGCGTCTCGAGCGTGATCGAATCCATCGCCCCGCGGACGTTTCTGGTGTGGCGCTTTTTCCAGGGGGGGGTGAACGTCTCGGACGGCTCCGACGAATCCAGCCCCTGGCGGCGGAATCCGGAGATCGTGGAGGTCGAGGCGGACCGGATCGCCCTGCTGCCTTCCGTGCGCTACGTCACTCGGCGCGACGAAAGCTCCGCGACCGTGGAGTACGGCGATCGACGCCTCGAATCAGTCGAGGTGTCGGGGTTGTCCGCACAATGGGTGGAGGTGAACGGCGGCGACGTCCATCCCGGGCGCACGTTCACGCGACTGGAAGATCTGGCCAACGATCCCGTGGCGGTCATCAACACGAAACTCGAGGAGCAGCTGTTCCGCGGGCGCGACCCGATCGGCCAGACGATCCATGTCGCGGGTGCCTCGTTCAAGGTGATCGGCGTCTACGTGCCGCCGCCGAACCTGTTCAGCGGTGCGACGCCCCCGTTCGTCGGCATCCCGCACGGCGCGTTCGTCAAACACGTGCCGTATGTGAGGGGATTGATGCGGCTCGCGGTCGCGCCGGGACCCGCCTACACCCAACAGGAGGCGATGGACGAGGTGGTGGCCACACTACGCTCCCTTCGCGGGCTCAAGCCAGGGCAGGAGAACAACTTCTCGATCGTCACGCAAGACAAGTTGCTGGACTCCTGGAACAAGATCAGCGGCATGTTCTTCCTCGTGATGCTCGTGCTCTCGTCCATCGGCCTAATCGTGGGGGGCGTCGGCGTGGTCGCGATCATGATGATCTCCGTGACCGAGCGCACCCGGGAGATCGGCGTCCGCAAGGCGCTCGGAGCGACGCGGCGCGCGATCCTGTGGCAGTTCCTCGTCGAGGCCTCGACCCTCACCCTGGTGGGGGGCGCCGTCGGGATGCTCGTGGGCGGCGGCGTCACGTTCACGGTCTCCCGCCTCACGCCGATCCCGGCCCACGTCCCGCTGTGGTCGATCGTCGCTGCGCTGGGTGCGTCGGCCCTCACCGGGATCGGCTTCGGCCTGTATCCGGCCAGCAGGGCGGCGCGGCTCGACCCGGTCGAGGCGCTGAGATACGAATAGACGGGAAACGGGAAAGGGGAAACGGGAAACGTATGGCGTCGACACGCACGTTTCCCGTTTCCCGTGTCCCGTTTCCCGTTAGGTTTTAGCGCCATGCCCCTCTCCGAAGCCATTCTCCAGGCGCTCCAGACCGCGTGGAGCCACAAGCTCCGCTCGTTCTTCACGCTGCTCGGGATCATCGTGTCGGTCGGCTTCCTCGTTGCGGTCGTGGCCGTCATCCAGGGGATGAACGCGTACGTGCGCGAGCGCATCGCGGGCGCGATCGTCGGGGTGAACGCCTTTCAGATCCGCCGGGACCCGATCCAGGTCGGGTTCATCGACGACGAGGAATGGCGGAAAATCCAACGCCGGCCGATCATCGCGCCCGAAGATGTCTCCTACGTGGCACGGGCGTTGCCCGACGCGCGGGCGATCTCCCTGCAATCCGGGTGGCCGACCCCGATGGCGGATGTGCAGTGGCGAAACCGCACGGTGGGGGATGTCCTCGTCTTCGGCGTCACGCCGCCGTTCGTCGTCGTGCAGGACTATGCCTTTGCGGCCGGGACGCCATTCACCGACGTGGACCAGCGGCAGCGGCGGCTCGTGGCGGTGCTCGGCTTCGACGTGGCCGAGAAGCTGTTCGGCGCGCCCGAGCTCGCCGTCGGGAGCGCCATTCGCGTCCGCGGTGCGCAGGTCACGGTCAAGGGTGTCATCGCCAAGAAGGGCACGGTGCTGGGGCAGTCCTGGGATGGGTTCGTCATGCTCCCGCTCACGACCTTCGAGGCGCTGTACGGACGGCGTCAAACCACCGTGATCTCGGTCAAGATGCCGGCGGCCGCGGGCGTGGCGGACGGTATGCTCCGCGCCGAGGAGGCGATGCGCATCGCGCACCGGCTCCGGCCGGGACAGGAGGACGACTTTACGGTCGATACCGGCGAGGGGTTGATCGCGTTTTGGGCCAAGCTCACCCGGGTGATCTTCACGGTCGTGCCGGCCGTGGTGGCGATCGGAATCGTGGTGGGCGGCATCGTGATCATGAACATCATGCTGATGAGCGTCACCGAGCGGACGCGCGAGATCGGGATCCTCAAATCGCTCGGTGCATCCCGGCGCGACATTCGGCGCCAGTTCCTCGCGGAGTCGGCCATGCTCTCCCTGCTCGGCGGCGTCGCCGGACTGCTCGGCGGCAGCGCGCTCGCCGCCCTGGTGGAGATCGCTTCGCCTCTGCCCGCCCGCGTGACGGGGTGGTCGGTGGCCGTGGCGCTCGGCCTCGGCGTCAGCGTGGGCATCGTGTTCGGCGTCTACCCGGCGCACCGCGCGGCGCGCCTCGACCCGATCGAAGCGCTGCGCGCCGAGTAGCATGGCGCTCCACTCCATCCGTGAAGGCTGGCTGATCGCGGTCGACCAGCTCCGGGTCAACAAGCTGCGCTCCGGGCTCACCATCCTCGGCGTCGTCATCGGGATCGCCACGGTCATGGCCATGGCGTCGATCGTGGCGGGCTTCCGGGAGCAGATCGTCAACACGCTCGAGGTCGTCGGACCCACCACGTTTCGCGTCCTCCGGTTTTTCTCGTCGACACCGCTCAATCCGGACGCCTTGCCACGCGAGGTACGGATCCGGCCGGCCCTGACACCACAGGAGGCCGAAGCGATCGCTCGCTTGCCCGAGATCCACTACGCGGCGATCTGGACGCAGGTGTTCCACCGCTTCGAGTACGCCGGCAACCGCACCCAGGTTCTCGGGGTGTTCGGCGCCGACGATCGGTACATGGAAATCCTGGGCGGCGGGCTGGTCGCGGGCCGGGTGTTTACGACGGCGGAGCTGCGGAGCGGGGCGCCCGTGGCGGTCATCGAGCAGCGCACGGTGGACCGGCTGTTCGGGGCGCACGACCCGATCGGCGAGGTCGTCCGGATCGGCGGCCGCCCCTTCCGCGCGGTCGGGGTGTGGCAGCGACCCACCAACATCTTCGAGGTGCCGGGTGCACCCGAGATCGCGGGCATCGTGCCGTTCGAGGCGGCTCACGCGCGCTTCCCGATCGACCGGGTGAACGGCCTGATCATCCTCGTCAAGCCGCGGCCCGAGGTGAGCGTCGCGCGTGCGATGGACGCCGCCACGCTGCAGCTGCGGCGCCTGCGGGGGCTGCGCGTCGGCGAGCCCAACACCTTCGACTTGCTGACGTCGGACCAGGTCCTCGGCATCTTCGACAGCCTGACGTTCGCGTTCTTTTTCGTCATGCTCGTGCTCTCGAGCATCGCGCTCCTCGTGGGCGGGATCGGGGTGATGGCGATCATGATGGTGTCGGTGACGAGCCGAACGCGGGAGATCGGACTGCGCAAGGCCATGGGCGCGACGCGCCGGGATGTCCTGTGGCAGTTCCTGGTGGAGGCGGCGACGCTGACCTTGATGGGCGGCATCCTCGGCATCATCGTGGGGATCGGCACCGGGGAGTTCCTCAAGCGCCTGCTCGACTTCAGCACGACCGTGCCGGTGTGGAGCGCCGCGATCGCGACGGTCGTGTCGATCGCGGTCGGGCTCGTCTTCGGGATCGCCCCGGCGGCGAGAGCCGCCAGGCTGGATCCGGTTGAGGCGTTGAGGTACGAATAGTCGGGAAACGGGAAAGGGGAAACGGAAAACGTGACCTCTGGTGACCACCGTGTCCCGTTTCCCGTGTCCCGTTTCCCGACGAGAGGAGGTCCTTTTTGACGCAAACCGTGGATCTTCTCGCAATCGCCGCCCACCGCGACGATGTGGAACTGACCTGCGGCGGCACCCTCGCCAAGGCCGTACGGGCGGGCCATCGCGTCGGGATCCTCGACCTGACCCAGGGGGAGGCCGGCACCCGCGGCGACGCAGGCCTTCGCGCCGCAGAGGCCGAGCGCGCCGCGCGGACGCTCGGCGTGCAGCTGCGGCTCAATGCCGGGCTCCCCGACGCCCACCTGGAAAACAATGAGGCGTCACGCCTGAACGTCGTCACGCTGATACGTCAAGCACAGCCGCGTGTCGTGATTCTTCCCTTCCCGGTCGGCCGGCACCCGGACCATCGCATCGCGTCCGAGCTGGGCCGCGACGCCTGCTATCTCGCCGGGCTCGCCAAGTACGGACCCGCGGGCGCGGCCGCCCCGCACCGGCCGTTCAAAGTCCTCTATGCGCTCGCGTACCGCGAGGACCCGGTGAAGCCGTCGTTTGTCGTGGACATCTCCGACAGCTTCGACACGAAAATGGCGGCGATCCGCTGCTACGCGTCGCAGTTCGACGGCGCCAAGGCGGCAGGGGAGATCCACCCCACGGGGCAGGATCTCTACGAGCTGATCCGGATCCAGTCGGCGCACTACGGCTCGCTGATCCGCGTGGCGTACGGCGAGCCGTTCTTCTGCCACGAAACGCTCGCCGTCGACGACGTCGTACGGCTTGGCGTGCAATCCCTCTAGCTTCTAGATTTCCCCGCATGCCCAAGCGCCTGGTCTACCTCGACAACGCGGCCACCACGCCGGTACGCCCGGAGGTGCTCGAGGCGATGCTGCCCTATCTGGGGCCGGACGCCTTCGGGAATCCATCCTCCCCTCACCGCTTCGGGCGGGCGGCGCGGGCCGGCGTGGAGGAGGCCAAGCGCAGCATCGCCGCGGCGCTCGGTGTCGACCCGGGCCAGGTGATCTTCACGTCCGGAGGCACCGAGGCGGACAACCTGGCGGTCATCGGATGCGCGCTGGCGGCGCGCGAGCGCGGTGGTCCGTTCCGCATCGCGGTGTCGGCGATCGAGCACAAGGCGGTGCTGGCGGCGGCGCATGCGGTGGCGCATCTCGGGGGCGAGGAGATCATTCTCCCCGTGAACGGACTCGGCGAGGTGTCGGAGGACGCCCTCGGCGAGGCGCTCGCGCGGGGCGTGGCCGTGGTGAGCGTGATGTGGGTGAACAACGAGATCGGCGTGGTCCAGCCGGTCGGCCGGCTCGCGGCACGATGTCGCGAGGCCGGCGTCCCGTTCCACGTGGACGGGGTGCAGGCGTTCGGAAAGATCCCCGCGTCGCTGCACGACGTCGCCTGCACGCTCTTCACCATCTCCGGCCACAAGATCGGCGCCCCCAAGGGCATCGGGGCCCTGGTCGTGCGGGATCGCCACGCCGTTGAAGCGATCCTCCACGGCGGCGGCCAGCAGTTCGGTATCCGGCCGGGCACGGAGAACGTGCCGGGGATCGTGGGGCTCGGGGCGGCCGTGGAGCTGGCGGCCCGCGAGCAGGCGGCGTTCGCCGCCCGTGCGGCCGCGCTGCGCGACGAGCTCGAGCGCCGGCTGCTCGCCGTCGTGCCCGACGCCGTGATCAACGGCGCTCACGGCCGGCGGGCCCCCCACGTCACGAGCGTGTCGATTCCCGGTACCGACAGCGAGGCGCTGCTGATGCACCTCGACCTCGCGGGGATCGCCTGCTCCTCGGGTTCCGCGTGCTCGACCGGGGCGGTCGAGCCGTCGCACGTACTCACGGCCATGGGCGTGCCGCGGGAGCTGGGCGTCGCCGCCCTGCGGTTCTCGTTCGGCAAGCAGAACACGGCGGAGGACGTGGAGGCGGTTGTCGGCGCGCTCCCCAAGATTGTCGAAAAGGTCAGGGCACTGGCTGCGGTCTTGCACCGATGATCGAAACGTGGAACGCGGAATGCGGAACGCGGAACAGCAGGGGCGAGTTCCCTCGCAAGAGCCGGCCTCGCATCTCGACGATCGCGCGCTCTGTTCCGCGTTCCGCGTTCCGCGTTTCGCCTTTGGGGGGGGTGGCGCGGTGAGGGAGCGCGTTCTCGTCGCGATGTCGGGCGGCGTGGACTCGTCCGTAGCCGCCGCCTTGCTGGTCGAGGCGGGGTACGACGTCGTGGGCGCCACCATGAAGCTGTTCTGCTACGGCGACGCCGTCCCCGACCGTCCCTGCTGCTCCCTCGATTCGATCACCGACGCCCGGCTGGTGGCGCACAAGCTCGGGATCCCGCACTACGTCCTGAATTTCGAGGACCGCTTCGGCCGCGACGTGATCGCGAATTTCGTCGCCGAGTACGCCCGCGGCCGCACCCCGATCCCCTGCGTGCGCTGTAACTCGTTCACCAAGTTCCGCGACTTCCTGTACCACGCGGACGCGCTCGACTGCGCGTACATCGCCACCGGCCATTACGCGATCGCCCGGGACGGAGCGCTGTTTCGCGGGCGCGATCCCCGCAAGGATCAGTCATACTTCCTCTGGGGCATCGACCGGACCGTGGTCGCCCGGATGCTCACCCCCG
This sequence comes from Gemmatimonadota bacterium, assembly GCA_003222085.1. Taxonomy (GTDB): domain Bacteria; phylum Gemmatimonadota; class Gemmatimonadetes; order Gemmatimonadales; family GWC2-71-9; genus AG41. The sequence goes on along the minus strand of QHUK01000048.1, from coordinate 13,161 downwards.
TCGGGGCGCTCAGCAAGCGCGAGACGCGGGACGTCGCCCGCCGGCTCGGCCTCGTGACCGCCGACAAGGTGGAGTCCGTGGAGATCTGCTTCGTCCCCGACGATGACTACGTGGGCGTGCTCGAGCGTCATCTGCCCGCCGACGCGCCCGCCCTCACTCCGGGGCCGCTCGTGACCGCCGGCGGCGCGGTGGTGGGGGAGCACGCGGGCTTCGCGCGCTATACCATCGGGCAGCGTCGCGGGCTCCCCGGCGGATTCCGCGAGCCGATGTACGTGGTGGCGATACGACCCGAGACGCGCGAGGTCGTGATCGGTTCCGGGGACGAGCTGTTCGGCCACACCGTGACGCTCGGCGAAGTGAACTGGCTCGCCGAGCCGCGGGCGCCGGGCGATGGGGTCCTGATGCAGTGCCGCTACCGGGCCCCGGCCGTGCCCGGCCGCGTGCGGGAGGTTACGGGCGGGACGATCGCCGTCGATCTCGCCCAGCCGGTGCGAGCGATCACCCCGGGACAGTCGGGCGCCCTGTACGACCCGGACGGCCGCCTGCTCGGCGGGGGTGTCATCACCTAACTCGCGCCGCGTCAAGCCGCTCGCACCGTGCGCCCCGTCACGGTCCGATGGCGGCGTTCCGGGGTACGTTGCAACTTGGACGAGGCCCGAGCACCCCGCCCCGGCCCTGCCCCACGTCCCCACTTTGGAGGAGCAGCATGCCAGCACATCACCGTCACACGCGGTGGGGCCTCGCGGTCGCCGCCGTCCTCGTCGTCGCAGCGTGCAAAGAGAGCACGGGCCCACAGGCTCAGCTGTCCGACCCCGCGGGCTTGACCAGCGATCTGCTGACCGTGTCCGACGTGCTGTTGTCGCCCACGTTTCTGAGCTTCAGCGCGGTGAGCGCCGCGACGGGCTCGCCGGCGGCGGCGCCGAGTCGAGTCGGCGCGCTGCTCCGCGCCGCCCCGATCATGCCGCCGCGCACATCGAGCACACTCGACGCGAACACGGCGGCGCGCCTGCTGGCGCTGCGCCGCAGCGCGGCGACTTTCGCCGGCGGGATCAGTGCCAGCGTCGTCCCCCAGCCCTTGCTCGGCACGACCTGGGTGTGGAACACGACCACCCACGCATACGAGCAAGACGGGACCTTCACCCCGGCGGCTTCAGCCGACCGGGTCCGAATCATCCTGTATGCCGTGGACCCGTTCACCCATGACGTCGTCGAGACTCCGCTCACGGCCACGGGCTTCGTCGATCTCGTGGATGAGAGCACCACAGCGCCGGCCGTCGACAAGCTCCATGTCATCGTCAGCGGCGGCACACCCGCGAGTCCCGGCACCGTGTACGCCGACTACACCGTGAGCGGTCAGGTCACCGGCAACCCGGCGTCCGCGTTCACTGCGACGGCGGCCGGGTTCGTGAGCGACGGCACGCACACACTCACGTTCAGCGCGACGTTTGGGGCGACGCAGCTCGACACCGACAATGCCGACGTCGAGATCGATATCACGTGGGACCTGGACAATCCGGCCATTCACGTCGTGCTACGCGAGATGGTCGTGCTGCCCGACGCGAACCACCTCACCCTCACGATCACCGATTGCAGCGTCACCCACGGCGCCCAGACGGTGTCCATGCACGGCGCTATTACCATCGCCCTGCTGTCGGCGGGGACGGAGACGGTGACGCTGGATGTGACCGTCGACGTGAACGACGTGCCCTGGGCCCGTATCAGCGGGACCGACAACGGGATCGCGGTGCGCCACGCCGACGGCAGCGAGCTCTCGTCGGCGGAGAGTCAGGCGTTCGGGAATTTGTTCGGACTCCCTCGGGCTATCGAGTTCGCGATCGAGAGTCTGTTCAGCCCCTGCCAGCGTCTGATGGGCGCCTAGACCGCGCGTGGGAATACGAGCCCCCGCCGGACTCTGGTCCGGCGGGGGTTTTCGTCGTATAAGGGGAGCTTGAAGATGCTCTACCGCATTCTCGCCGATTGCGTCGTGCTGGTGCACGTGGCGTTCGTCACGTTCGTGGTGCTGGGCGGGTTCCTCACGTGGCGGTGGCGCTGGGTGGTGCTGGCGCACGTCCCGTGCGCGTTGTGGGGGATCGCCATCGAGTACGGCGGCTGGGTCTGTCCGCTCACCCCGCTCGAGAACGCGCTGCGCGCTCGCGCCGGCCTCGAAGGGTATCGCGGCGGATTCGTCGAGCACTATGTGATTCCGGCGCTCTATCCGGCGGGGCTCGCCCGACCCACGCAGGCGGTGCTGGGCACGCTCGTGCTGCTGGTGAATCTTGTGGCGTACGGGGTGCTGGTGCGACGCAAATGACTCACAGGATGTGTAGGGGCGCAGCATGCTGCGCCCCTACATCTTTACGTCCGTCCCTACATCTTTACGTCCGCCCCCACATCTTTACGTCCCATCGGAGGCCCAATGCGCACCCGCTCGCTCACCCTGGCCCTCGCGCTCCTCGCGGCATGTTCCGGCGGCAAACCGGCCAAATCCGCCACCGGTCGTGACTCCCTGACCGAGCGCCAGCGGGATTCGATCCTCGCGCAGTCACGGATCCCCGGCGCGAGCGGCGTGGGGCGCGCGATGCGGGCGGCGGATTCCGCGAGCGCTCGGGTTCGCGCCACGGACAGTGTCTCCCCGTGAGGCCTCACCCCCTGACGTCCACCCTGCTCGCCGCGCTCGCCGCGTGTGGGCCGACGAATCCGTGTGGCGCGTCGGAGATGCACCTGCGCGCGCGTTTCTCGCAAGCCTACGTCGGCCACTGGGTGGTGGCGCGGGGCGACACCGTCACGCTGCCTGAAATGGGCGATCGCTTCAAACTCACCGACGTGATACTCGATACGGCGCGCGTCGCGGTCGGCCGGACGTGTCGCTTCAAGGGCACCCTGGTTTTCGCGGTGCCGCGGGCCGAAACGCTCGCCGTGACCTGGTACGGGTCCCCGGAGCAGGCCCTGATCTACGGCTGGCCGGCAGACCTGGGGCCGTTCGCCGGCGTGGGCGCGTCGCGCGTGGGCGACTCGCTCGTGGGCGCGATCCTGTTCGACGCCCAGCTCGGCGTGCAGGTGCGCCCCGGAGTGACCGCCCGCTTCGTGGCCGGCCGGGCGCGGCGGGCGGCACGCTAGTATGTTGAGCGCATGACGGGGTTCTGCTTCCGCCTCGTGATCACCGCGCTCGGGCTTTGGGCCGCGGCGACCGTCGTCCCGGGCGTCCGGATCGACGGCTGGGGCAACCTGGTCGTGGCGGCACTGCTGCTCGGCATCGTCAACGCCGTCATCCGGCCGATCATCCTCATCCTCACGCTCCCGCTCACGGTGCTGACGCTGGGGCTGTTCATTCTGGTCGTGAACGGGATTTCGCTCGCCCTGGTTGCGTGGATCATGCCGGGCTTCGCGCTCTCGGGCCTCGGCGCCGCGATCCTCGGGTCCATCGTCGTGGGACTGACGAGCTGGTTCGCCTCCGCGTTCGTCGGAGGGTCCGGCCGCATCGAGCGCTACCGCCGCATCGAAGTGAAGGGTCGCCGGCTCGACTGAACGACCGCGAAGAGTTGTGATCGATACCCCCTCGGAGCGTTGCACTCGACATGATCTTCGCCACTCTCGTCGTCTCGACCGTCCTCCTCCAGGCCCCCGTCCTCCCGCTCACCACATCGCCGGGACGACCGCTCGGCACCCTGCGGGAGCAGGCGGCCCTCCAGCAGGAGTGGCTGCGCTATCGGCTCGACTCGGTGCTGCCGCGGCTGATGCGCCAGCATCAGGTCGCCATGTGGGTCGTGCCGATGCGCGAGTACAACGAGGACCCGGTGTTCTGGTCGCTCGTCTCGGCCACCGCGTTCTTCGCGCGGCGGCGCACGATCTACGTCTTCTTCGATCGCGGGCCGGACCGGGGCGTCGAGCGGCTCGCGCTCGGCGGCACGTCACAGGGCGGGCTGTACGAAGCCTACCACGCGAGAGAGGCGATCGATCCCTCGATCGGCCGCCGCCCCGAGCTGGTGGGACAAGCGCAGTGGGATCTCCTCCGGCGGGTGATCGAGGAACGCGACCCACAGAGCATTGCCGTGGACATCTCGCACACCCACGCCTTTTCGGACGGGCTGTCGGCTGGCGAGTGGGAGCAGCTTCAGGCCGCGCTCCCCGAGCGGTACCGGGCCCGCGTCGTGCGCGCCGAGAGCCTGCCGCTCGAGTACCAGGAGATCCGGGCGCCGGCAATGCTCCCCGCGTACCGGCGGTTGATGCAGGTCGTCTGGGGGACCATCGATACCGCGTTCTCGAGCAAGGTCGTCACGCCCGGCAAGACCACCACCGACGACGTCGCGTGGTGGATGCGTCAACGGGTGAACGATCTCGGGTTCGGCACCTGGTTCCACACCGACGTGGACGTACAGCGGCGGGGTGTCGACCTCTCGGATTCCGGGGCCGTCGTGATCCAGCGCGGCGACGTGCTGCACTGCGACTTCGGCATCACCGCGCTGGGACTGAACACCGACACCCAGCACATGGGCTACGTGCTGCGGCCCGGCGAGCGTGACGTCCCGGAGGGTTTGAAGCAGGCCCTCAAGAACTCCAACCGGCTGCAGGACATCCTGCTCACCGAGATGCGGCCGGGGCGGACGGGTAACGAGGTACTCGCCGCCGCACTGCAGGCGATGCGGTCGGCCGGGATCACCGGCACGATCTACACCCACCCGATCGGCGACCGCGGGCACGGCGCCGGGCCGCTCATCGGTCTGTGGGACCACCAAGAGGGCGTGCCCGGACGCGGGGACGTCACCCTGATTCCCAACACCTGGTTCTCCATCGAGCTCCAGGCCACGACGCCATCGCCGGAATGGGGCAACCAGCCGGTGCGGTCCGCGCAGGAAGAGGACGCGGAGCTCGGGGCCGACGGCGGGATGCACTGGATCCTGCGGCGCCAGACGGAGTTCCACGTCGTGAAATAACGGGAAAGGGGAAACGGGAAAGGGGAAACGTGAACGTCTACGACGTTGAAACCCCGGCCCTCCTGCTCCACCTAGATGTCGTCGAGCGCAATCTCGCGGGTATGGCCGCGCGTGCTCGACAGCTCGGTGTCGCCCTGCGGCCGCACGCCAAGACGCACAAGTGCGTGGAGCTCGCTCGCCTGCAGCTGGGGCGCGGCGCCCGGGGGCTCACGGTGTCGACGTTGGTCGAGGCGGAAGTGTTCGCGCGCGCCGGGTTCGGCGACCTCACCTGGGCGTTTCCCATTGATCCGAGCCACGTGCCCCATGCGTGCCGCATCGCGGCAGAGACGGGCGCGACCCTGCGTGTCGTCGTCGACGACCAGAACACGGCGCGCGCGCTCGCGGAGTCGGGACTGCACGTGTGGCTCAAGGTGGACTGCGGGTATCACCGGGCGGGCGTGGACCCGGGATCACCCTACGCCCTGAAGGTCGCCGCCGAATTGGGGAACGAGCGGGGGCTCGTGTTCGACGGTCTCCTGAGCCACTCCGGTCATGCCTACCGCACCACGAGCAAGGCGGAAGCGGCCCGGGTGGCGGAGCAGGAGCGCAGCATCATGGTCGGGTTCGCCGGACGCCTCCGCGAAGCCGGCGTCCCCGTGCGAGAGGTGAGTGTCGGCTCGACGCCGGCGATGGCGGCCGCCCAGAACCTCGCCGGCGTGACCGAAGCGCGCCCCGGCAACTATGTGTTTTACGACCGAACGATGGTCCTGATCGGGTGCTGCGAGCCCGCAGACGTCGGCGTGACGGTGCTCGCAACGGTCGTGTCGCATCAACCGGGGGCGGCGCACTTCATCGTCGACGCCGGCGCGCTCGAGCTGTCGAAGGATCCCGGGCCAGCGCACGTGGCCCCGGAGGCGATGGGCGCGGTGCGCGGGTCGCCCGAGCTGACGGTCGCCACGCTCTCACAGGAACACGGCATGATCCGCGCCGAATCTCCAGCGGCGCTCGATGGTCGCTTCGCAGTCGGGGAGCAGCTCGAGATCATCCCGAACCACTCGTGTCTCGCCGTCGCCCACTTCGACCAGTACCAGGTCGTGAGAGGGACGGGGGACGCGGCACGGGTGGTCGATCGCTGGAAGGTCGAGCGGGGGCGATGACCCGACATGCGACCCCGAGGACTGTGAGCACCGTCATCGAGCGGACCGTCCCAGCACGTTTTCTTCCTTCACGTCATGGGCTCGCCATGAAGATCTTTCTCCGTCACCTCGTTCTGTGCTCGCTGCCGGTCCTGTTCGGCGCGGGCGCGGGTCACTACTTCACGACGATCCAAGGATCGTGTGGAGCCATGGTGGGCGCGTTGTTCTCCGGCAAGTGCGCCGGGCGGCAGCGCGAGTACCAGGCGAGGTTTCAGCTCGGTGGGGCCGCGGCCGGGACCGTGATCGCGGCGACGTTGGGCGCATGGCTGGAACATCGCCGCCGGCGCGCCGTACAAGGAACACCTTCTGAAGGAGAGCCGTCATGAAGCGCATGGCTATGATCGCCGCGTCGGCCCTGCTCCTCGGGCGGGGACTCGCCGCGCAGGACACCACCCAGGCCGCCGCACCCGCCGCGGCCGCGCCTCAGGTGACGGTCGTAGAGGCGGTGGTCGCGCGGTCGGTCGTGGATCGGCAGCCGCAGGATACCGGCGCCACCTTCCCCGTGGACGTGGGTCAGCTGAATTGCTGGACCAAGGTGGAGGGCGCCGGCGGCTCGAGCATCCACCACGTGTGGTTCCACGGCGACACGCAGGTGGGCGACGTCGAGCTGCAGGTGGCGGGATCGCCTTGGCGCACTTGGAGCCGCAAGACGGTGCCCACCGATTGGACCGGAGCCTGGCACGTCGAGGTAAGAGATGCGGCGGGCGGGGTGCTGAAGAGAATCGACTTTACGGTAGGCCAGTAACCGACTCACGACGGTACGACGCTACGTTGTCCGATGAAGCACGTCGTACGACGTAGCGACGTAGCGTCCGTCAGCGTCGCCGAACAGCGATACGTGCGGGCACGCGCGCCTGGGCCCCGTGGAAGATCGCGGGTGGGAGCGCGACCGCCTGGATGCGTCCCGGCGCCGGCGCCGCCGCTTCCCCTCCCGCCCTCGATCCGCTTCCAGCCACCGCCAGTCCCCGTTCCCCCGAAACGATCATCGGAGCAGTCGCCTGGAGAGCGAACGTCTCCCGCCGCGACACGGGCGACCGCGAGCGTGTTGCCGGCTGGACGGGCGGTGCTACGGTTAGCCCAGTCAGCGCGAGTGAACCGCTGCTCCTGGGCGCTTCGACCGGCTCTTCCCGCACGCGGGTGGGTGTGAGGGTCAGGCTCGCCACCCGCCCCTGCCCGGGCACCGGCTCGGCCGGCGCGCTCACGGTGCGGCGCCGTGTCGCGTCTGCTGGGCGTACCGCTGCGCTCGGGCGCCGGGATCGCCCAAGCCCGAGCGGCACCGCGCGGATCGCGAGACTCGCCTGTCCACGGGGAAGAAGGACCGGATCCCGCCCGCGGGGTTGGATCGGGCGGTTGAGCCCAGTGGGCGACCGGCCCGCGGCCCTCCCGTCCCGCGGAATCACGCCGGCGGACGATCCCCGCATCGACAGCGCGAGCGTGCGGCTCGGCGCCGCGGCAGGTGCCGCGTCGGGCCGCCGGCCGCGCTGGTGGAACCACCCGTCCGCGATGCAGGGCGACCAGAACGGATCGCACAGCGCGAGGCACTCGAACACGTTCTGTTGGAACCCGATGAACGTGCAATCGGTGCACGTCGGGTACATCGGATATTGGACGCCTGTGTCCTGCTGCATCGCGTAGACGGGCGGCGCGACGGTATAGGTCGCGATGTCGTAATTGAAATAGCCGTCGCCGAGCATGCGTTGCACGATGTCCGAGAGAACGCCCTCGCCGTCCGAGCCGTCCCAAGACGGTGCGAGGGCGTCGGGGTCCCAGGCAGCGGCGCGCACGAACTCATCGAACCGATACGCCCGGGGCGCCAGGGCGGCGAGCACGAGTCCCGAGCCATCGGGCTCCGCGACCACGAAGGCGACGCGGCTTGGAGTCGCCTGGATCTCGTAGGTGCCCGCCCGGACGAAGGGGTCGGCGTTCGGGTTGCCGGGGAACAGCACGTCGATGCGGCCGTCGGTGCGGCGGTGTAGCACGATCAGGTTGCCGTCTTGCGCCGCTTGCACGTAGACCCGGACTGGAGTGCCGCGGGTGAGGGCACCGCTCGAGCCGAGCCAGACACGCACCGGTCGCGCGTCGGCCGGCGGGGCAGCGGACGCCTGGGGGACTTGGAGCAAGAGCACAGCGAGCGGCAGGACCATGCAGACCGCGTAGGTAAGGCCTCTGTCAAACAAAGCCGCGGGGGTGGGGCCGGGTCAAGGGTCCGGTCAGAACTGCGGGACGCCCATCAGATCCGGGGCCGAGCGGCTCAAGCCTGGCCCCGCACCAAGCACGTGTCCCTGCCTCGGAGCCGCTGTGCGCGCCAGCCCGACGATCATCCCGAGGAGCATGTACAAGTAAGGGGCATACGCCATAGATGAAAAGAGCGCACCCACGAGGAACCCGACGAGGCAGGCGGTGAGGATCTGCGCCAACACGGCGGCCTCCGCGGGCGGCCCGCGCCGGACCTTCGCGAGCGTGCGGAACGCTCCAACGAGTAGCGCGATAAACGCTATGAGGCCGAGGACGCCGAGCTCGGCGCCGATTTGGATGAACGGGTTGTGGGCCGCGGACCACTTGAACTCCCTGCCGTACTGCCGCAGCTCGCGGGCCTCCGGCGCCAGAGTGCCTTCTGCCATCGGGAACGCACCCGCCCCGACTCCAAGGACGGGATTTGTCAGCATGTAGTCGATGCCGCGTTTCCATATCTCCATCCGACCGGTCTCGGATTTCCCGCGCCAGTTGTAATCCGCTGAAGGATGCAGAATGGTTTGCATGCGTGCGAAGTAGCGGTCGCTCGCGAGGGCGACGAGCAGAATCGCGAGGAGCGCCACAGCGGCGAGCCGCTTCGACGTGGCAATGCCGCGAAATCCCGCCAACAGGTAGCCCGCCACCACCACGAACGCCAAGAACCCCCCCCTCGAGCCGGTGCGTCCCAACGTCATCACGACGCACGAGGTAGCGGCGAGCACCACTGCCCGACCCACCAGACCTGTCGGCCGGCGCCAAACGTAGAGGGTGAGTGGCAACGTGCTGACGATCAACAACGCCAGGTCGTTCGAATTGTAGTACGCGTTTACAACGAGTCGACCGTCGACGTCGACCTGGCCGCGCGCCAAGCTGACTGCGCAGAAGAGGGTGACGCCCACGATCTGGAGCCAGGCCAGCCGCCGCAGATCGCCGACGCCGCGAACACTGGCGGCGATCATAAGCATCAACGCGACGCTCCGCAGGTAGTCCGTGACCACGAAGATCACGCTGTATCGGGGATAGAGGCTGCCCGGAATCGAGAGGGTGGCGAACAGAAGTAACGCGAGCGCGGCGCGGACGACGGACTGCTCGAGGGTGTCCAATCTGCGCCGCGGATCCTGATCCAGCCCCAGCAGGAACAGCACTGCGACCGTGCCCAGCACGGGAAGGCCCGGCATCGCAATCCCGGGAAACAGGTCCTGGATGCGCCACACCTGCACGAGCACGAGGAGGGTCAGAACCACCTGCAGCGTGTCCCACCGCAGCCGCCGGGGCGCTACGACAGGGGCAGCGCCTGCGGCCGTCTGTACGCCACCGTCTCCAGGGGCCGTGTCCTGACTCGTCGTCGGAAATGGCAGCGAGTGTGTTCCGCCGATTCGCGCGAACCACGCTCGTCGAAGGCGCGATTCTGGATGCATGCCGGCAAGGTAAGAAGGGTCAACGGTCGCGTCGACTGTCGAAGCGACGCACGCAACTCCGATCCACGCGTCGCAATGCGGCAACACCGCGGCAGCGCCACACTCGTGCGCCGTCGCAACACGCGCTCCGTTGCCGACAGGCAACGAGATTTTGCTCAGGAGTTGTCGATGTCCGCGAGCGCGTCCCGGGCGCGCTCGGCGTCGCCGGCGTCGACCAGGATCTTCACCGGGCCCGCGGCGACGTTAAAGCCCCCAGGGAATCGCCCGAGCCCGATCAAGTCCTGTAGCCCCTCGCCCTGGGTCACGAACGGTACGCCCTCGGATTCGAGCGCCCCCTTCGCGAGTGCCAGCGAGATCGGGTTCGCGGTCTGGAAGACGGTGACGAGCTCAGGGGCTTCGCCGGTCAAGTCATGACCCGGGGTACTTCCCCAGAAAGAGCAGGAGAAAGCCGACGGAGTCCGTCGTGCCGTGCGCGATCACGGACACCCGGAGATTGCGGCCGCTGACGAGGTACAGCACTCCGGGACGACGAATTGCTGCGCCCGGAAGGCATCCCGAGAACCGCCCGGCGCCCCGCTCAACCTCCGAAAGCGAATCGCGTCCCGGTGTAGGACATGATGAGCTTGCCGGGCAGCGCGTCGCGCACCATCCACGTGAACGTCGCGCCGCTGCAGTGCATCGGGATCACGTAGTCAGGATCGATGTCCTTCAAGGCCTGGACGGTCTGTGCGACGTAATCCTGTGGGGCGACGCTCAGGTGAAAGCCCCCCATCACCGCATGAACCTTGGTCTGGCCCGACACGGCCTGCGCCTGTCGGATCGTGTTGATGATCCCGCAGTGGCTGCACGAGGAGAGGATCACGAGGCCGCGGTCCTTGACGTTGAAGCAGGTGGCGTGCTCGCCGGGGAACCGGTCGAACACGATCTTCCCCGCGCGCTCTTCGGGCGTGAAGTGAGAGGCGTCGCAGCCCGCACCGCCCCGCACACCAACCTCGACCTTGGTGGACGGCAAGACCTGCTCGAAGCTGTTCCGCGGAATCGCCCCGGTGGTGAACGCCTGCCCTGCGATGACCGCGGCCTGGTCCGCCATCACCAGGCGCACGTGCGCGCCGTCGAGGGCGCTCCGGCTCACCACGCCGGCGCTCTTCCGCTCGCCATTCGGGCGCTCAAACCAGCGGTAACAGAACGCATCCTCGCCCCCGACGTAGAGCGGCAAGTCCCGACGCATCTTCGCACGGTCCCGTTCCAGGAGCGGCATGAGCCCGCCGAAGTGATCGAAGTGGCCGTGGCTCATGATGAGCGCGTCGACCGCGGCGGTGTCGATCTTGAAGAGATCGAGATTCTCGAGCTCACTCTGGGCGGTCGGGCCGAAGTCAAGCAGAAAATTCCGCGTCTCGTCCCCCCGCCGAGACTCGAGATGATACCCCAGCCCGAACTGGCTCACCACCTGGCGTCCGAGGTCGGGCTCCATGATCATGCCCACGCGCTCGACCTCTACGTTGCCCACCCGCGCCGACCGCTGGAGCGCATCTTGCGCGTTGTCGACGACGACGCGCACCGCCAGGCGGTCGACGACGGGCGGCGCGCTCCCACGCGGCGCAGCAACCCAGCGCCCGAGCCCACGGGCTCGGGAGGACCCGAGCAGCACAACAGCCCCTGCGCACGAGCCGGCGCGAACAAAGTCTCGCCGCGTCCAAGTCCCATTCCGTTCCATGGCCCTGCCTCCTCCCTGACGAAGTGTGCTGCGCTCGCCGATGGCACTCGCCTGTTACCAAAGTGCCGGCTGGGACCCGCGGCGCAAGAGGCGCTTGAGGCGCCTGGGAGGACCGGAGCCAAGGCGGCAACTCGGACGATGATGAGGAATCGAAGTCGGCCGACTCGGAATCCGAACTGGCGAACTGGGGCGGGAGGACTCGAACCTCCAACTTCCAAAGTCGCGCGGCAAACGCGCTCCGCATCGCACCAAGCGAGACAAGAAGTTAAGCGATGCCTCGGACGCCGAACAGACGCACGCCGAGCGGAAGACCGACCCCGAAACCGTCACCAAACCGTCATCGGCATCCGCGCCTAGAAGACGTATCTGACACTGAGCTCCATTTGCCACCGCGATGCCAGATCCGCCGCCTGGCGAAGCTTTGGGAGTGGCGGCACCTGGTATACTCCGCGCCCCGCACCAGCATCGTAACCCGCCAACTGCAGGATAGACAGCGTGGGCGGGTTACCAGCAGTGAAGCGAGACTGTCCCCATCGTCGATCGAGCAGGTTGAGCACGTTGTAGACGTCGGCCGTCAACTCGAGGGAGTGGCTCGAGACCGTCCGAAACGCCTTCGTCAGGCGCGCGTTGAGCATCCCGGACCACGGATTGCGACAGCTGTTGCGCGCGAGGATCCTGCCGCGCTGATCCCGCAGGCAAGGCTCGGCCCGGATGAAGCCGTCGAGCAGGGCATAGACCGAGTCCTGCTGCGCCGCGGTCCCGAAGCCGGGTGCCGCACCGTTACCGTCGAGCTCGATGTCGGTGCGGTCGCGTGGCACATAGACGATGTCGTTGAAGAACGGCTGCGCGGTGCCGATACCGTCGGCGTTGGCATCGCCCGTGACGGTGTACGTGAACGGCATTCCCGACGAGCCGGCGTACAGGAGGGAGAGTCGGACCTGGTACGGCAGCCGTGCGGCAGCGCTCAATTCGAGGCGGTGCGGGATCTCGAAGTAGGATGTCCGCAAGCGTCGACCTTCCAGGGTACCATCGAGTGGCGTGTTCTGCAGGTTGGGCCGTGCCTGGAAGTTGGCGAGGGACATGCGGTCCTGGGCCCGTGTGTGCGCGTATAGCGCGTTCAGCTCCACACGATCGCCAAGCCGCTTGCGCATTTGCACGGACAGCGTAAGCGAACGGTCGCCGCTCCGGTCCGACACTCGGACGACTTGGCCCAACGTCGGTGTCAGCCAAGCGGGCGTCGCGACCCCAGTCGCTGCGCCGATCGTCCCATACAGCGGGCGATTCCCCTCCCCCTGCGCCACGCCGACGGGCGCGGGTAGATTCGCGGCGCCGTAGTACCACTGATGAGCCGCGTGGGTGTACAAGAGGTCCACAGTCACCACCTCGTCCCCGGGCAGCCGATGATCCAGGCCGAGGGACATCTTCAGGGTCTGGGGAAAAGGCACATTCGCGTCGAAGTAACTGAGCTGCGGGGTCGGTGCTGCCCCATTTGCGCAGACGGTCGGCTGGTTCACGGGGTCGAACGCCGGGGCGGCGGCTCCGACGCAGAGCAGGAACAGCTGCTGCGTCCCCTCGTCGCGGTACGCGCTCCCGAGCCACGTGTACGGCGGACGACCGCTGAACAGGCCAATGCCCCCGCGCAGAAACGTGCGCCCAGCCCCCCGCAAATCGTAATTGAGGGCCAATCGGGG